>JAYNYG010000011.1:49086-88382 GCA_038102935.1 Alphaproteobacteria bacterium
CTCATGTTCGCCGGCGCCTTGGCGGAACCGATTTCGACATTGATCCAAACGGCAGACCGAGTTCGGGCCGGTGACCTTTCCGCGAGGGTTGTCGTCCGAGGCCGCCGGGACGAAATCGGTAGTTTGCTTGCTGGATTCAACAGGATGACGGAGCAGCTTGAAGCGCAGCGTGACCGGCTGGTTGACGCCAATGAAGAGATGGATGAGCGTCGGAAATTTATTGCAGCCGTTTTGAGCGGCGTAACCTCCGGCGTTGTTGGCGTTGATCCTGACGGCGTGATCCGAGCCGCGAACACCTACGCGGAAGCCACTCTAGCGAGCGGAGAGAGCATTGTCGGCGAAGAGCTAAATGTCATAGCGCCCGAGTTTGAGACTGCTTTGGGCGACGCTGGCGCTGATTTCGGCGTCGTCGAAACAGAAGTGCGCATCATCCGTGATGGCCGCCAGCGTGTGTTGTTGGCGCGCGCGTCTGCTGGCGCAGAAGCCGAGGTGGGTGGTCAAGTTATCACTTTCACAGACATTACTGACTTGGTGGCGGCGAAGCGCCAGGCGGCATGGTCCGGGGTCGCCCGTCGTGTCGCCCACGAAATCAAGAACCCGCTTACGCCGATTCAGCTCGCTGCCGAGCGCCTCAAACGGCGCTATGGCAAAACGATTGAGCTGGATCCGGAGACCTTCGCGCTTTGCTGTGACACGATTATCCGACAGGTCGGCGCGCTCCGAGGCATGGTCGATGAATTTTCTGAATTCGCACGATTGCCCACGCCGAAAATGCAAACCGCCAGTCTCGGTGATTTGGCTGGCGAGGTCATCTTTCTGCTGGAGATGGAATACAAGGATGTGACCTTCAAGCATTCACTGGAGGAAAGCCCGAGCGAAATTGATTGTGATCCAGGTCAGATCACGCGCGCGCTCAACAACATCCTGATCAACGCAGTCCATGCCGTGCAAGAAAAGCAGGCGGAGGAAGGCGGCGCGGTCGGTGAGGTAAGCCTAACTGTTCTGACCGAAGACCATCAGGTCATCCTGCGCGTTGAGGACACCGGCACGGGTTTCCCGGATGACTTGATCCATAGCGTCGCCGAGCCATATGTGACGACCAAGCCGAATGGTTCTGGCCTCGGTCTTGCAATCGTTCAGCGGATTGTCGAGGAACATGGCGGAGAGCTACGCCTTTCCAACAAGCCGGGCGGTGGCGCGCTGGTTGAGATCAGATTGCTCAGCCATAGCGATAATGCTGTCGTCGGCGCATAGTCTGATACAAATATCTGTATGCGGCGCATTTAAGGCCCGCCTTAGGAGAGCTCCTATATGCCGGTCGATGTACTGGTTGTCGACGATGAGGCTGATATCCGGCTGACCCTCTGTGGTCTGCTGGAGGATGAAGGCTGGACTGTCGCTGCTGCTGGCGGATCGGTCGAAGCGTTGCGGCAGGTCATCGATCAAGCGCCGCAAGTGGTGGTGCTCGATGTGTGGCTTGAGGGCAGCGTTCTGGACGGGCTTGAAGTGCTCTTGGCTATTCAGAAAGAGCGCCCGGATACGGTTGTTTTGATGATGAGCGGCCACTCCGATATCGAAACTGCTGTCAACGCGATCCAGGACGGCGCCTACGACTTCATCGAGAAGCCATTTAACGCTGATCGGATGATTATTTCCGTCACACGTGCATTGGAAGCGGCCCAGCTTCGGCAAGAGAACGCAAAACTGAAGGCTCAGTCGCAGCGAGATTGGGCGTTGATTGGCGGCTCGTCACAGGTCGCAGCGCTTCGGGGGCAGATCAGCCGTCTAGCCAAGGTGAACAGCCGGGTTCTCATCACGGGGCCGAGTGGAGCAGGCAAGGAAGTTATCGCCCGTAACATTCATTCAGAATCCGAGCGCGCTGCAGCGCCGTTCATCGCAGTCAATTGCGCGAGCATTCGTCCGGATACAATGGAGGCGGCGCTATTCGGCGAAGAAGTTGCAGGCGGGAATGTGACGCCCGGCCTGTTGCAGAATGCAGATGGCGGATCTGTCCTGCTGGATGAAGTAGCGGACATGCCGCTGGAAACTCAGGCGAAGATGCTGCGAGTGATCCAAGAGCAAACATTCACGCCCGTTGGCTCGGCAAACCAGGTTTCAGTGGATGTTCGGGTGCTTGTGTCCACCTCGCGGGACCTGCAGGCCGCTGTCCGGGCGGGCAGTTTCCGGGAAGACTTGTATTTCCGCTTGAACGTTGTGCCCGTTGAGGCGCCTGCTCTGGCAGATCGGGTCGATGATATTCCAGTGCTGATTGAGTATTTCATTGACCGCGCCGTCGCATCCGGCCAACCGCGACGGGTGTTGTCGCCAACAGCTTTGGCGGCGCTGCAGGCGCATGCCTGGCCGGGCAATGTCAGACAATTGCGAAATGTCGTCGAGTGGCTCCTCATCATGGCGCCCGGCGCTGCTGACGATGAAATCGGCATGCAGGCATTGCCGCCGGATATTTTGAAGGAAGACCCGGCTTCGCTTATGGCTGAACGACGCACGGAAGTAATGGAGTTGCCGCTTAAGGAAGCGCGCGAAGTGTTCGAACGGAATTACCTATCCGCGCAAATTGCTCGATTTGGCGGCAATGTCTCCAAGACCGCGAAGAGTGTCGGCATGGAGCGTTCAGCGCTACACCGAAAAATGCGCGCGCTGAATATTGGCGCCGGCGGCGAAGCAGGTGAGGACGACGCATGAGAGTAGTCGTTTGTGGCGCCGGGCAGGTTGGCGTCAGCATCGCCCGCCAGTTGGCGCTAGAAAATATTGACGTCGTTGTGGTCGATCAGTCGGCAGCATTGGCGCAGCAGCTTGGCGACTCGTTGGATGTACAAGCGATCACGGGCCACGCCTCCGATCCGGACATTCTTGAGCAGGCGGGCGCTGACGAAGCCGATATGCTGATCGCGGCCACGGCCTCTGACGAAGTGAACATGGTTGCCTGCCAGGTCGCCCATTCGCTGTTCAACGTGCCAAAAAAGATCGCGCGCATCCGCACCAAGGGCTATATGTCCGACAATTGGCGCGCGATGTTTTCCCGCGATCACATGCCGATTGACGTAATTATTTCGCCCGAAGCCGAGGTCGCCCGCGCCGTTGTGCGCCGCGTTACGGCCCCGGGCGCATTCGAGCTGATCCCATTGATGGATGCGAAAGCGCGATTGATCGGCGTTCGCATTAGCGACAATTGCCCGGTTATCAACACGCCGCTCCGGCAATTGACAGCATTATTCCCGGATTTGCAGATCACGGTAATCGGAGTGCATCGTGACGACCGGCATTTCATCCCAGACCCGGATGATCAGATATTCCCGATGGACCGCGTCTATTTTATCGTCGCAGCTGAACATATGGACCGGGCCATGGCGGCGTTCGGGCACCAGGAGCAGCAAGCGCGCCGGGTGGTTGTGATTGGCGGCGGCAATATTGGCTTGATGATGGCCGACGCTCTGGACAGCGGCTCTGTCAGCGTGCGCGTGATTGAAATGGACAAGGTGCAGGCGGAGGCGGCCGCCCAATACATGCCGGGTTCCATCGTTATCAATGGCGATGCTTTGGAGCCAGAGATTTTGGAGGAAGCAGGCGTCCACGATGCGGACGCTGTGATCGCTGTCACGAATAATGACCAGACGAACATTCTGGCCTCGCTGATGGCGAAGCGCGCCGGGGCTGGCCGTACAATCTCGCTCATTAACCGGGCGTCATTCTCAACCCTGGTCAATCCGCTTGATATCGACGTTGTGGTCAATCCGCGTGAGATCACCATTAGCACGATCCTCCGGCATGTTCGGCGCGGGCGGGTGCGTGAGGTGCATTCAATTGGCGACGGTTTCGGCGAGGTGCTGGAGGTCGATGCTCTGGCGACGAGCGCAATCGTTAATAAGACCGTCGGGGACCTGCCATTGCCGGAAGGCGCAATCGTCGGCGCGATTATGCATAATGACGCCGTATTGATGCCGAAGCCGGACACCCGCATATCTGAGGGCGATAGGGTCGTCATCTTTACCGAGGAATCGGTTGTCCGCCGTGTCGAGCGGTTGTTCGAAGTGCGGCTCGAGTTTTTCTAGGCCGAGAATAGGGGGCCAGCATGGGCCGGGTTGTCTACGTAAACGGTGCATACAGACCGCATAGTGAGGCTATGATCCATTTTGAAGACCGGGGCTATCAGTTTTCGGATGGCGTCTATGAGGTGGTTCTAGTCCGCGCTGGCAAGATGGTGGATGCTGCGCCGCATCTGGCCCGGCTTGAGCGGTCTTTACGGGAATTGGATATCTCCAAGCCGATGGCGGAGGCCTCGCTGCGAATTATCCTGCGGGAGCTGATCCAGCGAAACCATATTCGTGAGGGGTTTGTCTATGTTCAGGCGACGCGGGGCGTAGCGGCCCGCGATCATTTTTTCCCTGCACCCGTCAAGGCGGCGCTGGTGTGCTCTGCGCGATCAAGGTCTTGGCCAGCTCAGGGGTACAAGCCCACCGGGCAGAGCGCGATCACTGTGCGTGATGAGCGATGGGCGCGCTGCGACATCAAATCTGTCGGCCTTTTGGCGAATATCTTGGCAAAGCAGAAAGCCAAAGACGCGGGCGCTGCTGAAGCCGTGTTCATTGCTGATGATGGCGTCGTGCGTGAAGGCGGATCATCCAATGTCTGGATTGTCGATGACGCAGGCGCTTTGCACACCCACCCGCTTGGGCCGGAGATATTGGGCGGGGTCACACGCGCAGCTGTTAAGTCCTTGGCAGAACAAGCGCAAATCCAGGTGCATGAGGCGCGCTTTGATCGGGATGTGATGTTGGGGGCGCGTGAAATGTTTGTCACCAGCGCTACATCCTTTGTGAAGCCGATTACTTCAGTCGATGGTGAAACCATTGGCGATGGCGCTGTCGGGCCTATCACGCACCGTATGTTTGACCTATATAATGACCATACGCTGAGCGCCGCCGATTAAGTCAAGTTCGCACAGGCCCTTGTAGAACGAGGGCGCCGGGTGCACATTAGAAGATTAACAATAAGCGGTTGCGGCGAGGGGCATGTGGCTTTCCTCGTCAAAAAACCCATTGCATATGGATAGCCAGCATGAGCGGCGCGAAGTCTCAAAACCTCCAAGACGTATTCCTGAACTATGTCCGTAAGCAGAAGCTTCCGGTCACTGTGTTCTTGATCAACGGTGTGAAATTGCAGGGCGTGATCACGTCTTTCGATAATTTTTGCATGTTGCTCCGTCGTGACGGACATTCGCAGCTCGTCTATAAACACGCGATTTCGACTGTGATGCCCTCCAGCCCCGTAAACCTGCAGGATGCGACGGGCGAGCCGGATGCTGAGGCCGAATAAAGTTGGGTGATACGGATAAGGATGAGCGCCCCACACACGCGATCATTCTAAGGCCGGAGCTCCCGCGCCAAGCCCCAAAACCAGATACCGCGGCGTCTCTTGACGAAGCGATTAGCCTCGCGGGTGGCATCGGGCTTGATGTCGTCTATGCGCGGGAAGTGCGTGTGACCAAGCCTAAAGCTTCAACGCTATTTGGCGCGGGCGTAATCGAGGAGGCCTCAGAAGAAGCCAAGCACCTGCATGCTGACCTGCTGATCATCGACGGCCAGCTATCCCCAGTGCAGCAGCGTAACCTTGAGCGCGAAGTGGGCATCAAGGTTCTTGATCGCACGGGACTGATCCTTGAAGTGTTTGGCGCCCGTGCGCGGACGCGAGAAGGCGTTCTGCAAGTTAGCCTGGCAGCGCTTAGCTATCAGCGCACCCGACTGGTTCGGTCGTGGACGCATCTGGAGCGGCAGCGCGGCGGCGCTGGTTTTATGGGCGGTCCTGGCGAACGGCAGATTGAGCTGGATCGGCGGTCTATCGACGATCAGATCGGGCGGATCAAACGCCAGCTGGACGATGTCCGCCGTACACGCGCGCAGCATCGTAGCGGCCGGAAGCGGAATGACACGCCGACCGTGGCGCTTGTTGGATACACAAACGTAGGCAAGTCCACGCTGTTTAATAAGTTAACGGGCGCGGGCGTTCTCTCAGCAGATCAGTTGTTTGCAACGCTTGATCCGACGATGCGCGGCGTTGATATGCCGTCTGGCCGAACCGCAATCTTCTCCGACACGGTTGGTTTTATCGCCGAATTGCCGACAGAGTTGGTTGAAGCGTTCCGGGCGACACTGGAAGAAGTATCCGCTGCTGACGTAATTTTGCATGTTCATGACCTCGCCAACGAGGAGCGCTTTGAGCAGGCGGCGGATGTGCGCGCGGTGCTTGCAGATTTGGATGTGGACGCTGAATCGCGCACCATTTTGGATGTCTACAACAAGGCTGACGCGGCAAGCACAGATGAGCGCCAAAGGTTGCTGCAGAACCCTGATGCGTTGATGGTTTCAGCCGAGACGGGAGAGGGGCTGCCTGCGCTCTTGGCCGCCGTAGATGCGGCGCTTTCTGCTGGGTCCGTGCGCATCGTTTTACGCTTGCCATGTGCAGAGGGTGAGGCGCTCGCCTGGCTGCACCGTGTCAGTTTTCAGATCGATGCCGATGTTATGGATGAAACAATGATCGTTGAGGCCTCACTGCCGCAGAGCGAGGTCGACCGGTTTATGAAGCGTTGGTCGGATGTCGCAATCGTTCAAGAAGCAGGCGCAGCATGATGACGCCAGATATTGATTTCGACGCCGTAACGACCGTGATTGCTGAAATCGCCGCAGAAGAGGTCAAAGGCAAACTCGGTATTCTTTCCCGAGCCGAAGTCTCGGAAAAATCGGCGGGCGATTTTGTTACAACGGCTGATCTCGCGGTCGAACGGCGGCTAGGCGCGGCCCTGATGGATTTCCTTCCCGATGCGCAGGTTGTAGGTGAGGAGGCGGTTGGCGAGGGCCGGGCGTCCATTGCTAGCCTGGCGGAAGATCATCTTTCCTGGGTGATTGATCCAATTGACGGCACTGGCAACTTTGCTGCGGGCTATCCACTTTCCGCCGTCATCCTAGCGCTTGTGCGCAAGGACGAAGTGCTGGCGGGATGGATTCATGATCCCTACAGTGATCGCACATTTGTTGGATCGCTCGGGGGCGGCGCGTGGTTCGCGGGCAATCGGCTGAGTGTCCACACACCTGATGAAAGCAGGCTCTTGAACGGCTCAATCTATGGCCGGAGCTTTCGCCGATCTACAGGTTTTCAGGCGACATGGGCGCGTGGCCGGGGCAAGATGGGTGCGATTTTTAATGCGCGCTGTGTCGGGCATGAGCATATGTCCAGGCTCGCGGGTCTCTCGCATTTCGGCGGGTACTCTAAGCTTTTTCCTTGGGACCATGCAGCCGGGTTTCTAATGCACAGCGAGGCAGGCGGCGTCGGCAAGCTGATCACGGGCGCAGCCTACAAACCATCAAACGCCGATATCGCCGGGTTGCTTGCGCCGGACGAAGATATTTGGAACAAAATCCGCGACATCATCACAACGCCGGAAGCAGGCTGAAGCTTAGGCGTAGAATTCAATAGGGGAAGACGAGATGGCGAAAGCAGCATTTTTGGGCCTGGGCGTCATGGGCTATCCGATGGCGGGGCATCTGGCCGCCGCTGGCCATGATGTGACCGTATATAACCGCAGCCCGGAAAAGGCTGAGGCTTGGGTCAAACAGCATGGCGGCGAAAGCGCCCGGACGCCTGCCGATGCTGCGCGCGGCGCAGACTTCGTGTTCGCCTGCGTCGGTGATGATCCAGATGTCCGTGCCGTTGCAATGGGCGATCATGGCGCATTCGGCGCAATGAAAGTCGGCGCAGTCTATGTGGACCACACGACCGCATCTGCTGAATTGGCGCGCGAACTATATGAGGCAGCTGAAACTGCCGGATTTGCATTCTTGGATGGCCCGGTGTCTGGCGGGCAAGCGGGCGCTGAAAACGGCGCGCTGACTGTCATGTGCGGCGGCGATGAAGAGCCATTCGATAAAGCAAAGCCGCTTATGGATAGCTATGGCCGCGCCGTCACGCTGGTTGGCGAAGCCGGCAGCGGGCAGCTTTGTAAGATGGTCAACCAGATATGCATCGCTGGTTTGCTACAAGCGCTTTCCGAAGGCTTGAATTTTGGCGCTAAGGCCGGGCTCGATATGGAGACTGTGCTGGAGGTGATTTCGAAAGGCGCCGCGCAATCTTGGCAAATGGAAAATCGCGGTTCGACCATGGTCGATAGCAAGTTTGATTTCGGTTTCGCCGTAGATTGGATGCGGAAGGACTTGCGCATTTGCATCGCAGAAGCGGAACGCAATGGCGCGCGTCTGCCCGCAACAGCAATGGTCGATCAGCTCTATAAGAATGTGCAGCAGGAAGGTGGCGGGCGTTGGGATACGTCAGCGCTTATTCACCTGCTGCAGAAGTAGACTTCAGCGCGCGCTTTGCTTTGATCCATTCGGCTTCCTGATCCTGCAATGATAGCGCCGATGGATCGGCGCCGTCTGCAATAATTGCTGTTTCCATCCGGCGAAACCGCGTTTCGAACTTGGCATTGGCTGATTTGAGCGCTTGCTCGGGCTCAACATCCAGCTTGCGGGCGAGGTTGACGGCGGCGAAAAGAAGGTCGCCGACTTCTTCCTCCATCGCAGCTTTATCGCCCTGCGCTTTGACCACTTCCAGCATTTCCTCATGGGTCTTGGCGAGAGCGTCGCGCCAATCAGGGAAATCAAACCCGATCCGTCCTGCGCGCCGCTGCAGCTTGAATGCGCGCGCGATGGCGGGGAGGGTGGTTGCGACGCCATCCAACGCGCTATCTGGTCCCTTGGCGCCGGTTGGCCTCGCCGCTCGTTCGGCTGCTTTGATCGCTTCCCAGCCGGCAGGCCCGGCGTGTGCAGCATCTGAGTTGGGATCGCCAAATATGTGCGGGTGGCGTCGAAGCATCTTTTCCGTTATCGCATCGGCTATATCTGAAAACTGGAAATCGCCAGCTTCATCAGCGATTTGTGCTTGAAAGATCACCTGAAGTAGAAGGTCGCCAAGCTCGTCACATAGGTCAGCTGGATTATTGCGCTCAATCGCGTCAGCAACCTCATAGGCTTCCTCAATGGTGTAGGGCGCAATCGTGCTGTGATCTTGAACCAGGTCCCAGGGGCACCCATCAACCGGGTCACGCAGTCGCCGCATGACTTCCATCAGCCGGGCCAAAGCAGCGGCTGCGTCTGGCGCGTTTGGGGTGGTCGGCGCGTCTGGCATCGGGGTTAGCCCTAAGCGGTGATTCGAAGCCTGAGCGTAAACTGCAATGCAGGGACGATCACGCCTTCATTCTGCCAAATTACTGCCGCATCCTCTAGGCGCGTATCCTCAGGTGAACGGAACAGATATGCGGCGCTCGGTATTAATACCAAGCCTGCAAGAGATTTGTTGGCGGTGGGCGCAGGCTGGCGTATCTTCCGCCAGAAACATGGTTAACAGGAGATTGCGCATGTCGTTTCGCCGTTGGATCGCCCGTACTTTCGCTGCGAGCTGCGCCATAGTCTTGGGTGGTTTTGCCGCCGCTCCCGCTTTCGCCCAGGAAGCTGTGAAATTTCCTGTCGAGCTAAATCGATTGGAGCAAGCCGGGAATTTGTGCCGCGTTTATCTCGTGGCGCGCAATCCAGACCAGACCGCCATCAAGTCCTTTAAGCTGGATCTCGTGTTTTTTGACAAGAAGGACATCATTCACAATCGACTTTTCACCGAGCACGGACCGCTGATTCCAGGCAAGACCGCCGTCCGCCCCTTTAATATGCCGAATACTGATTGTTCCCAGCTAGGCGCTATTTTGGTGAACGACGTTGCGACTTGCATTGGTGAAGACGGGGCGCCATTAGATTGTCTGCCGCGCCTTGAACTTTCATCTAAGGCGGACATTCCGCTCCGCTTTTAGAGCTTTGTCGGGTTCGGCGCGTCGCCATAAACTTCAACCGGATCAAACACTTTCTCCGTTTCCTCAAACTTGAGGGCGACGGGGCCGCTGGAGCCAACTGGCGCTGAGCGGTAGAAGCAGGACCGATACCCTACGTGGCAGCTGGCGCCGCCATTTACGTCCACACGCAGCCACACGCAGTCCTGGTCGTCATCGATCCGGAACTCTTTGACGGTTTGCACAAGGCCGCTTGTGGCGCCTTTGTGCCAAAGCTGCTGGCGGCTGCGCGAATAATAATGCGCCTCGCCAATTTCCAGGGTGCGCTTGAATGCTTCCTGGTTCATGTAACCGTGCATCAAGACTTCGCCGGATGTGAAATCCGTCGTTACGACCGGAATTAGGCCGTTGTCGTCAAATTTAGGGGCGAGTTCATTGCCTTCTTCCACTTGCTCGATGGAGCGGCGGGCGGCGAATAAAGCGTCTGACATGCTCGTAAAAGCCTTATGCGATATGTTGTCGGATCAGTTGGGGCTATACATACTGTCCGAAGGGCGTATTTCCAAGCTGTGACGCTCCGAAACTTGAGGCTTTTGCATGACTGCCCCGCTAACCGCCGCCAATGCCGACGCTGACCTGAGCGCGATTAACGCTGCGCAACAGGAAATCGTGGACGAATTTGACCTGTTCGACGATTGGATGGATCGCTACCGCTACATCATCGATCTTGGCCGTGAGCTTGATCAATTGCCTGAAGACGCGCGACCCGATGGTGCCTTGATCCGCGGGTGCCAATCCCGTGTCTGGCTGACCTCTGGCGAGGAAGGGCAGTTGCTAACATTCCGCGCTGCCACAGATGCGGCCATCATCGCTGGCCTGATCGCGTTGGTCATGCGGGTTTATAACCGGCGAACCCCAAGCGAGATTCTGGGTGTTGAGCCTTGGTTCGTTGAGAAGATCGGCTTGGCCGAACATTTGAGCCCAACACGATCCAACGGCCTCCACGCCATGCTAGGCCGCATCCAGGAGATCGCGGGGAGGGCGGCATGAGCGGCGGCGCCAGCGAAAGCGCCATGCGCGCGCTTTATAACGACAAGCTTATGGCCTTCGCGAACGATATCCCACTACAGCATCGCCTGGATGCGCCGGACGCCACTATTGAACGTCGCAGCCCGCTCTGCGGCAGCCGGATCACAGTTGACCTAAAGCTAGCGGATGGAAAAGTGGCGGATTACGGCCATATCGTCCGCGCCTGCACTTTGGGCCAGGCCGCATCGTCGATCATGGCGCGGCGGGTTATTGGCGAAGATGCTGAGACCCTTCTGGCTATTGCTGAAGCCATGCGAAACATGATGAAAGACGGCGCCGCGCTTCCCGATGGCCTTTGGGAAGAGCTTCAAATGCTGGCGCCAGCCCATGAATACAAATCTCGACACGGCTCCGTCTTACTGGCGTTCGAGGCTGTTGAGCAAGCAATCCAATCCATACAGCAAACACAGGAATAAGCTGTTGGCTGAACAATTCGATACCCTGACCTTTGGAGCCTGAACGCGATGATTATCGATTGCCACGCCCACTACGCGCCGGAGCTGATGTTCGAGCGACTCGGCAAAGTCATCGACAAGTTTCCATCTGTTGAACTGTTGGCACAGGACGGCAAGTACCGCCTATCCTTCATGCAGCGCGACCCAACCCGGCCGGTCATGCCACGCCTGCGGGAAACTGATAAGCGGCACGAATGGATGGAGCGCGAAAAGCTGGACGCGCAAGTCGTCGGTGGTTGGCTGGATGCGTTCGGCTATGAACTGCCCGCTGAAGAAGGGGAAGCCTGGGCGCGGTTCACCAATGAAGTGCTGATGGAGTCCGCCAGCAAAGACGATGCGCTGTTCCCGCTTTGCACAGTGCCGCTCCAAGATGGTGAGCGCGCTGCGCGCGTGCTTGAAGCTGCGATGAAGGATGGCTTCAAGGGCGTGATGATCGGAACACAGCCCATTGGCGTCGGAATGGGTTTGGCGGCTGGGCTGGATGATGCGCAATTGGCGCCGTTCTGGGCGGCTGCGTCTGATTTAGAGGCTGCGGTCTTTATTCACCCGGAATATGACACGATTGATAAGCGTGTCACCGGCTATGACATGGTGAATGCGATTGCGCGGGTGAATGACCTTTCTACTGGCATTGCGCGGCTGCTTTATGGCGGCGTGTTGTCCAAGAACCCGGGCGCCAAGGTCGTCGCGGCTACAGGCGGGGCGGCGCTGCCGTTCGCACTTGGCAGATTGATGCGCCACTATGATCTGCACCAAGATATTTGCGCCGATCCATCCGCCGAGTTTCAACGGCTGTATTTCGACACTATCGTGTTCGAACCTGCGGCACTGGATTATCTCGTCGCTAAGGTGGGCGCGGATAGGATCATGCTCGGCTCCGATTGGCCGTTCCCGATTGGCGATTTTCAGCCGACGCGCGTCGTAGAAGGCGCAAATCTCTCTGCCGCTGACAAAGCTGGCATTCTGGGCGGCAATGCCCGACGCGTATTTGGATTGGACGCCTAATGACAGAAAATGCCGCCTCGATAAGCGCCCGTGCGAAGACTTTGCTGAAAGACATGGTTGGTTTCAACACGATCAGCCATCTCTCGAACCTTGAGCTGATTGAATATATTGAGCGGTATTTCGCAGATTTAGGCGTCGCGACCGAACGCGTTTACAATGAGGACGGCCAGAAAGCGAACCTGTTCGCCACTATCGGCCCAGAAACAGACGGCGGGCTCATTCTTTCGGGCCATGTGGACGTTGTGCCGGTCGAGGGGCAGGCTTGGACGGATGATCCGTTTGATCTGGTCGAGCGCGACGGCAAGCTGTTCGGGCGTGGATCATGCGATATGAAGGGCTTCGTCGCGCTGGCCCTGGCGTCAGCGCCCGCGTTCCAGGCAGCAAACCTTTCGTCGCCCATTCACTACGCGATCTCCTACGATGAAGAAGTCGGCTGCCTCGGCGTTCGGGGGCTAATCGAAGAGCTGAACAAAAAGACCATGAACCCCGCCATGTGCATCGTCGGCGAACCGACAAGCATGCAGCCGGTGACCGCCCATAAAGGCAAATGGAGTTACCGTGCCAATGTGACAGGCCTGGAACGCCATTCCAGCTTGGCGCCAGAGGGCGTGAATGCCGTCGAATACGCGGCTGAGGCAATCACGTTCTTGAAGTCCATTATGCGCGAGAAGATCAAGTCCGGCGCGCGGGATGAAATGTTTGATATGCCGCACACGACCGTCCACACGGGCGTGATCCATGGTGGATCTGCAGTCAACATCGTGCCGAACCAGTGCGCGTTTGACTTCGAATTCCGGTATATCCCAGCAGATGACCCGGCTGAGATTATGGAACGCTTCACCAACTACATCCGCACCGAGCTTGAACCTGAGATGAAGGCTATTTCATCAGAATGCGGGTTTGAGTTGGTTGAAAAGTCCGTCATTCCGGGCTTGGAGATTGATCCTGGTCATGAAGTTGTTCGCCTCGCCAAAAGCTGTGCGGAGCGGAATGATCATGGAAAGGTCGCTTACGGCACGGAGGCTGGGCTGTTCCAAACCATGGGCGACATCCCAACCGTCGTCTGCGGACCAGGCGATATCGCGCAGGCCCATAGGCCGGATGAATTCCTGGCGCTGGAGCAACTGGCCAAAGGCGGCCAATTCTTTGAGCGCTTGGTTAATCGTTGGAGCGCTGCGGCGTAGGGAGATATGACCATGGCGTCAGATCGAATTTATAATCCGCTACCCGAAGGCTCGCAGCCAAAATACAAGACAGCCGGATATCGCCGGACGGACACGCTCGCACCCGGCGCCCAGATGCCGCCGCTTCGGACGTTGACCGAGCACACTGGCCCTGCGTTTCAGGCGCCGCCGCCCGTCGAGCAAAATCTCGTCGCCGGTACGGAGGGGCTGGCGATTGGGCAGCTTATGCGCCTCGTGATCCGTGTCGTTGATGAGGATGACCGCCCGCAGCCAGGCGCGCTGATCGAGCTTTGGCAGGCGAATGCATCTGGCAAGTATCAACACCCTGTCGATCAGCGTGTAGCGCCCATTGACGGCAATTTCCGTTCGTGGGGCAGGGGCCTCGCGGACGAGAATGGCGAAGTCGTGTTTCTGACCATTCGCCCCGGCGCCTATCCCGTACCGAACACAGATGGCTGGTGGCGCCCGCCGCATATTCACATCTCCGCCTATGGCCACAGCTTCGTTTCCCGCATCGTGACCCAGGTGTACTTCCCTGGCGACCCACTGAATGATCTCGATGCGATCCTGCAAGGCGTGCCTGATGCGAAAGCCCGTGATCGGCTTATCTTGCAGCCTGACCCGAGCGTCGGCTTGCACGAAGAAGCGCTCGGTTTCCGCTTTGACATGGTGTTGCGTGGCCGCGCGGCAACGCCGGTGGAGAATTAGGCGATGGCGCGTATTCCAACGGCTTCGCAGACGCTCGGCCCATTCTTCTCCTATGAGTTCATGCGTGATGACGACCCGGTCATCGCCTCAGCTAAGGCTGCCGGTCAACATGCTGTGCTCAAGGGGCGGCTCTTGGATAAGAACGGCGGACCAGTCCGTGAGGGGCTCATCGAGATATGGCAAGCGGATGCTGAAGGCCGGTATCCAGGCCATGACCCAGCGGCAGACCCCGAGGTCCGTGGGTTTGGGCGCTGCCTGACAGATATTGATGGCAATTTTGCCTTCCAGACCGTCATTCCGGGGGCATCGCCCTCTGGCGGCAATAGTTTGCAGGCGCAGCATTTCGCGGTGAATGTCTTCGCGTCCGGGCTTATGAAGCATGTCTCGACGCGGATTTATGCGCCAGATTCCGATGTTCCTGACGCTTTCCTGGATGGGCTTTCCGAAGATGTGCAGGCAATGATGCGGGCTGAGGCGAGCAATGGCGCAGATGGCAAAGTGGTGCTGGAAGCAGTTATCCGGCTCGGCGATGAACGCGGTACGCCGTCATTTGACGACTGAGGACTGGGCCTGCACAGGTGTGCGCCCTCTCGGCGTTTGCTGGCGCAAAAGCCTGCCGGGCTAATGATGGGGTGGCTGCTCTACGGTCGTTTGCCTTGCAAACCCCCTTGGTGACCCCAACGGGACTCGAACCCGTGTTTTCGGCGTGAGAGGCCGACGTCCTAGACCGCTAGACGATGGGGCCGGT
Organism: Alphaproteobacteria bacterium; assembly: GCA_038102935.1. GTDB lineage: Bacteria > Pseudomonadota > Alphaproteobacteria > Bin95 > Bin95 > VMCJ01. The sequence goes on from JAYNYG010000011.1 coordinate 64,117, forward strand.
CAGGCGAGGCGCTCTTATGGCTGAAAGGCGGTTTGGGCGCAAGAGTAATGCTGATAATTGAGGGGTCGCTGCAGATGCCTCATTTCAGCAAACTGAATGGTTACGTTCCGTTAACCATTCGGCGCTAGCGTCTCCTTAACAGGTTGGGAGTATAACATGTCAGTTCAGGCAGTTGTGGCGATGGCGCCTCCAAAAACGATACTGATCGTCGAGGATAACCCGTTGAATATGAAGCTTTTCAATGACGTCTTGGAAAGCAGCGGCTACAGAACCCTGAAAACGAACGATGGGCGCCAAGCGATCTCGATCGCGCGGGATGACCGCCCGGATTTGATTCTTATGGATATCCAACTCCCGGAAGTGTCGGGGTTGGAGGTGACGAAATGGATGAAGGATGACGAAGCCTTGTGCGATATCCCCATCATCGCCGTAACCGCATTCGCCATGAAAGGCGATGAGGAACGCATTCGGCGTGGGGGTTGCGAAGGCTATATCTCGAAACACATTTCTGTCTCGACATTCTTGGAGACGGTTACCCACCACATCGGTTAACCGCCTGGAGCCTGCTTATGACCGGCCGCGTCCTAGTTGTAGACGACATACCCATCAACCAGCGCCTTTTGGCGGCGCGGTTGACGGCCGAATATTATGAGGTGCGCTGCGCAGGCAGCGGCGCCGAAGCGCTCGAGATGATGGCGACAGAGCAGCCAGATGTGGTTCTGCTCGATGTGATGATGCCGGGCATGACCGGATTCGAAGTTTGCGAGAAAATTAAGGAAGACCCGTCGTTCGGTCATGTTCCGGTGGTCATGGTCACTGCCTTAGATTCCATCGAAGACCGTGTGCGCGGCCTTGAGGCAGGCGCTGACGAGTTCCTATCAAAGCCTGTTAACGACGTAGCGCTGCTAACGCGTGTGCGGGCGCTGACCCGCCTCAAGCGTATCCTTGATGAGTTGAAGCTGCGTGAGGCGACTGAAGGGGAGCTTGGCATAAAAGACTCCATTGCCGAAGTTTCAGGCGATGAGGGCACATGGGTCGCTATTGATTTGCCTGCGAGTGATATCGAAGCGCTTGAGGACTCTGCCCGGATTTGTAAAAGCCGCCTCATTCCTGTTGCTGACCAGGATGAAGCTGCTCAAATCATCGCTTCAGGTGACGCTGAACTCATTGTCCTGGAAGTCGCTGGGCAAGTTGATGGTCTGCGTATGTGCTCACAACTCCGCGCCCGTCCGGAAACGCGCCATGTACCCATTCTGCTGATCGGCGACTCCTGGGAAACTGACAGCCTGTATAAAGGCATGGAGTTGGGCGCCAGTGACTATGCGTTCCGACCGGTAGACCATGCCGAACTGGTCGCCCGTATCCGGTTGCAGATCAAGCGGCACCGCTTCCATGAGCGGTTGCGCGATCAACACCGCCAGAACCGCGATATGGCGACGCGTGATCCACTAACCGGCGCCTTTAACCGCCGCTATTTCAATGACCATTTTGCCCGGCTGCTCCGCCATGGCGCCGAACACAACCAGCCTGTGTCGCTCATCTTGTCAGACATTGATCGGTTCAAAGCCGTTAATGACGCCCACGGCCACCCTGCGGGCGACGCAGTCCTGAAAGATTTCGTTGTGCGGCTCGGTGTTTGCACCCGCGCGACAGATCTGATCGCCCGTCTTGGCGGTGAGGAATTCGCAGTCGTGGCGCCTGATGCGGATGAGGGCATCGCCAGCCGGATTGCAGAGCGGCTCCGGGCCTCTATCGCGGATGAGACTTTTGACATTGACGGTGACTTGAACCTTAAGATGACATCGTCATTCGGCGTGGCGACCGCGACGCCGAATGACACGATGGAAACTCTTTTGGCCCGGGCGGATGCTGCGCTGTATCAAGCCAAGACATCAGGCCGGAACCAGGTCGTGTTCGCGGCTGAAACCGAAGACGCGCCAGACCAAGTTTCCGCATAGATACCCCTGACCGGACCGTCTTAGACCCGGCCCTTGCCCCAGGGGCCGGTTCAGCGTTGAATCATGCCGAATCAATCCTTCGGCATGAATTTGGGGAGTATGTTTTATGGGCATCGGCATTCTGCAGCACATCAACATTCGGACTGGCGACCTCGCCGCTACGGTCAAGTTCTGGGAAGAGGCGATTGGCCTGAAAGATGGCGACCGCCCAAACTTCAAGTTCCCCGGCGCTTGGCTCTATTCTGGCGATGAAGCCGTGATGCATCTCATTGACGTCAGCGATATGGATGAAACGGCGCTGCAAGAAAGCGGCTGCATAGACCATGTCGCCTTTGCGGCCGAAGGCTTCGAGACATACAAAGATCATCTCAAGGCCAAAGGCTTTCATTTTGAGGATCGTGTTGTTCCAGGCGGGCGGCTTTGGCAGTTGTTTGTGCGTGATCCAAACGGTGTGCTGTGTGAGCTGAACTTCGAGGCGGCTAAAGAAGCCGCTTGAGCGTTTCCCAAATTTAGGATGTGACGACCATGGCCAAACGCCAGATGGCGCTTGTGGGTTTCCTGCAGGCGCAGAACTGTTCGAACTACCCAGCGTCCTGGCGGCATCCAGACTCGGCCACGGATTTCCTGACGCCTGAATATTATCAACGCATTGCGAAGACGCTCGAAGCCGGCAAATTTCACATGGCGTTCTTCGATGACCGCCTCGCGATGCCAGACCGTTTCGGCGACAGTGCGGATGAGTCTATTCATAACGGTGTTCGCGTCGTAAAGCTGGACCCAATTCCGATCCTGGCGACAATGGGCGCCGTCACGGCCCGCATTGGCCTCGGCGCCACGATGTCGACAACCTATTACGAACCGTTCCATGCAGCCCGGCAGTTCTCAACGCTCGACCATATGACGGGAGGGCGAGCCGCCTGGAATGTCGTGACTTCGTTGAATGATTCCGAGGCCGCTAACTTCGGCCAAGATGCGCTGCTCGGACATGATCAACGCTATGAGCGTGCGGAAGAGTTCTTAGAAGTCGTTCACGGCCATTGGGACACTTGGGCTGAAGACGCAATTATCCTTGATAAGGCGAACGGCGTTTTCGCCGATCCCTCAAAGGTGAAACCGCTGGGCCACGAAGGGCCATTCTTTAAGAGCCGGGGTCCGTTCACGGTGCCGCCAACGCCGCAGGGCCGCCCAGTGATCATCCAGGCTGGGCAGAGCGGGCGCGGACAGCAATTTGCGGTCAAATGGGCGGATCTGATCTTCGCAATCTTCCCGAACCTCGAATACGCACAGCGCGTATATGGCGAAACACAGGCGCTGGCTGAGCGCACGGGCAGGGACCCGAACGGCTTTCGGCTAACGCCAGCCGCCTATGCCATCGTCGGTGAAAGCCAGGCTGAGGCTGAGGACAAAGCCGCAATGATCGCTGAACTGCATCAGCCAATCGACACATTGGCGCTCCTCTCTGAGGCGCTGAATTACGATTTTGCGGCCAAAGGGATGGATGAGGCGTTTACCTCTGATGAGCTGCAGGCGATCAGCGGGTTGCAGGCTATCCGTGACCGTGTGATCCGGCTATCTGGAAAAGAAAACCCGACGGTGCGCGACTTCGTTGAGCATTCGGCACGCGGCACGCTGAAAGAAATGGCGATGTTCGTCGGCACGGCCAAACAGGTCGCTGATGGCATGGAGGAATGGTTCACCGGCAAGGGCTGTGATGGCTTCGTCCTAGCGGCCACGCATATGCCTGGCGCTTACGAGGATTTCGTGGCGCAAGTCGTGCCAGAACTGCAGCGGCGCGAACTCTATCACAAAGACTATGCCGGCCCGACGCTTAGGGAAAATCTAGGCCTCGCCTGATCAAGCCAACGCCCGAACGCCTGCTGCGATCTGCTCTGCTGAAACCCGGACCTGGTTTTCAAGTTCCGGCGCATAGGAGATAGGGATGCGCGGCGCGGTTAGCCGGACCGGCGGACGTTGCAGCTTATCGAAATGCTTTTCCGCGATTGTCGCCACAATCTCTCCGCCGAACCCGCCAACGCCGACGGCCTCATGCGTCACGACCAATCGGCCCGTCTTCGCAACAGAACACGCGACCGCCGCCTTATCCCAAGGCCAGAGCGTGCGCAGATTAATAACTTCCGCATGAACGCCTTCAGCCGCTAAAGACTTCGCCGCTTCCAGCGCCACATGCACTTGCGCGGACCATGCGACGATGGTGCAGGCATCGCCTTCCAGCGCCACGTGCGCTTTGCCGAACTGTTCCGGGCCATATTCGAAATCAGCCGCACCTTGGTCGACGTCGCCTTCGAAGTCCCAAAGATGCTTGTGTTCCATATACACAACAGGATCATCGATGCGGATGGATGAGCGGAGGAGGGTGTAGTTGTCCTGCGCTGTCGCAGGGGCGGCGACTACGAGACCTGGAATATGCGCGTACCACGCCTCCAGCGATTGGGAGTGCTGGGCAGCTGACGAGCGCCACATGCCCATGGGCTCGCGCACCGTCAGCGGCACCTTGCTTTGCCCGCCGAACATATAGCGTGCCTTGGCGGCTTGGTTCACCAGCTCATCAACGGCGCAGAGTGCGAAATCAGCGAAGCGCATTTCTACGATAGGCCGCGCGCCCGCCATAGCCGCGCCAACGGCGGCGCCCATGATTGCGGCCTCAGAGATTGGCGCTGAACATATCCGATCAGCGCCAAATTGCGCCTCTAAACCGGCATATTGGCCGAATACGCCGCCCCGGCCCAAATCTTCGCCGAGGCACCATACGGACTGGTCCAGCGTCATTTCTGCGATCACGGCCTGGCGGCCGGCTTCGCGGTATGTCAGTGCGCCCATAATTAAAGCCCTTGCGGCGCAGCGATCGCGCCTACGTCTTGAACATCATCATAAGCGGTGCGGACGGCTGGCCAATCTGCTGCGGCAGCCTCGTCAAATGCCGCCTGCATTTCGGTCTCAGCGGCCGTTGCGTCAGCCGCGAGATCGGCTTCAGGGATGCCAGCGCCTGTTAGCAGCTCCGTTGCGCGCTGGATCGGATCATCATCCCATTTGCCATCCGCTTCGCCTTCTGGCCGATATTTCGCAGGATCAACGCTGGTGTGGCCGAGCAAGCGATATGTACGGGCGTGCAGGAAACGCGGGCCGCCGCCAGCGCGGATTGCTTCACCGAGCCGGTGTGCCGTTTCTTCAACGGCCATCACGTCATTGCCGTCAACGCTCGCTGTCGGCACGCCAAGCGCCTCTGCTCGGGCGGCAAGGTCGCCGCCGCCGGTCACGACTGATGATTTGGTGGTGGAGGCGTAGCCGTTGTCTTCGCAGACGAACAAGACGGGTAGTTTGAAAGCCGCCGCCCAGTTCAAGCCTTCAAGGAACGGGCCCCGGTTCACCGCACCGTCGCCAAAGATGCAGACGGTGATTTGGTCGCCGCCACGCAGCTTAATCGCGTGCGCGGCGCCAGCCGCGATGTTGATGTTCGCGCCGACAACGCCATTGGCGCCAAGCATGCCAACGTCAAAGTCAGCGATATGCATGGACCCGCCCTTGCCGCCGCAATTGCCGCCCTCACGCCCAAAAAGCTCCCGCATCATGGCGCGAGCATCAGCGCCTTTCGCCAGTGTGTGGCCATGGCCGCGATGGGTGGAGAGCAGCAGGTCATCCTTGCGGAGTGGCGCACAAACACCTGCCGCCACGGCCTCCTGCCCGACAGAAGGATGAATAGCGCCCAGCACCAACTTCTGGTCTGCCGCTCTGATCGCAGCTTCTTCAAATGCCCGGATACGCAGCATGAGCCGCCGACGTTCAATCAAGCGCGTCGTATCAAGATTGCCTTGGTTCATAATCTCAGACAGCTTCCAATGGCGCGTTCAGGGCGACGGTTGAAGCGGTGATAACGCCGCCACGGTCACCAACAGTGACTGAACCGAAGCGTTGGGCGAAAGCTTCTGGCAGTGGTCGGGAATTTGGCGTGCAGAGCCAGAGCCGCAGGAGATGGCGGCGTTTATCCAGTTCTGGCCAATCCTCGAAATCGAGCCGGTCATGCATCAATGTGTGATTATGCGCTAATTGGATATCGCCCGGCTTGAACTCCATATCCAATTTTAGAGTTGGGTCGTTTGCGAGGCTGTCGAACATATCGAGCGCGGCGATGCGCTTTTCCGTCAGACGGGGCGCATCGTTGAAGCGCATGGCGCTGTCGATATACTGTCGCTGATAGTGAACGGTCAGCCGGTTTTGGTGCCAGGTGAGCGGCGGCAGCATGTAGAATTCTTTCATGCCGACAGGAACTTCGCCGCGCCGGTCTACGGCGTTCGGCTGAAAGAGTTCCAAAGCGAGGTCTGGCGCCTTTGCGCGTATCTCGTTGTAGATCGACATGGCGCTGACCAGCATCGACTCGCCGCCAGATTTAGCGGTTTTCAGACAGACGAGGCCAACGATGTCAGTTGAATCTGTATGGAAAGTCTGCCGCGCCGTGGTTTGATAAATCCGCGCTGTTGGATCTTTCGGGTCGCGCCCGAGGTCACGCACATGGCCGAGGATATGTCCCTTGGCGTTTTGGGAGCGCGCTTTGCCGATATGGGCGCCGACGCCATAGAAAGCAGCCGCCGAAAGTTCTGTTCCCCAATCTTCAACGGGAATGCCGCGCAGGAGTGCAAACCCGCGCCCGTTTTGAATTTCATCACTGACAGCAGCGATGCGGGCGCCGAGCGTCGGCAATGGGAAGTCCTCCCGCGTGATCTTGGCGATGTCGCCGCCAGCGATTTTAAGGGCGGCCTCCGCTGCAGCTTTGATTTCTGCATTGTCAGCGTCAGAAAGATGCTCGATCCAGCTCCCATCAGCGAAGTCAGCGCTGCGCCAAGCCGCACGGCCTTCGACCGCAGGCGGCAGATCGTCGATAGTCCTGATATCTGCATTGATGGTAAGGTTGATTTGCGCGCCATCCATGGCGTTGCTCCTTCGCGTCAGAATTAGTCGCGGACCCAGCCTTGGCCCCAAAGATTGACAGCCTTGCCGTCCGCCGGCCACCAGCGTGGGGCCATATCGCGGGGCATGTGCTCGATTTCAGCGGAGATCTCGACTTTATCGCCAAGCGGGTCTTCGATCATGAAAAACAGGTTGTTGCCAGCGCCATGGCGCCCAGGGCCCCACCAGATTGGGACATCCATATTGCCCATGTGGTCGGCCCAGTCACGGATATCCATCCAACCGGATGTTTCGTAGCAATGATGGTCGCCGCGCACGGATGACGCGCCAAAACAAGCGAAGCTGTGATGCTCCGGGTCCGTTCGATAGAAGGCGACATGCTTGCTGGCCCGGTCCGCTCCGTCTTTCAGAACATAGTCAGACGCGGCCATGCCAAGCGTTTTCTCATAGAAATTCATCATTGCCGCTAAGTTTGGCGTTGCGACGACGACATGCTGCAAGCGACCGCTCAAGGACATTGGCGTCCGATTGTTGGCGGCGCGGAGAGAGGGCAAGTCTTCACGCCCAAGCCCGAAAACGCTGATCCACCCATCCGGATCGCGCACGGCGACGGCTTCGTCGCCAAAAGCGGGTGATGGGTTGGGCAAGCATTCAACGCCCTGGGATATAAGGAAGGCTTTCACATTAGCCAATTGCTGCGCGCTTTGCAGGCGGTAGCTGTGGTAAGGGCGCCCGCCAGCCTCGCCGGGGCCAATGATCATCCGGCGGCCCTGGCCCTGCAGCAGCATTGCCCCATCAGCTAGATCAATCGCCTCATAACCGATTACATCGCAGTAAAAATCAGCCAGCATGCCGGGGTCCGGCGCGTCCAGGCGGATGTGATCCAGTTGGGCTGGCCAAATAGGAGAATCGAGCGCCATTGGGCTATCCATGCTTCGTGTGTGCTTGATAGCGAACGATACGCCAAACCCGCCATCGCGCGCCAGGGCGCTACTTCTTGTCGGAATTCAGAACAGCGTCGACGGCGTCCGCATCCTCATCAATCAGAATGTCGGCGCGTTCCTGTTGGAGCAGCATGAAGGATCGACTGTCCCGATGCCCCCAGCCGCGATTGAGCGCTTCCGTCATTTCGGATCGCGTCAAGTCAATCATCCGGGCAGGAACGCCGACATCCCGCGCCATTTCAGCGGCGAGGCTGACATCCTTATGCGCCAGCTTCAGCGCGAAATCTGCAGGGTCATAGCTGTTGATCATGTAGTGGTCCGCCAGGCTGTCGAAGGTGCGGGTGCGACCGCGCGCGCCCATGCGGATCGCTTCGAAGAGGGCCAAGGGATCAACGCCCGCCTTCACGCCAACAGCAAAGATTTCTCCAATTGCGGATTGGATCGCGTATCCAGCGCTATTGTGAACCAGTTTTGCGACCGACCCGGCGCCGATTGGACCGATATAGCGAACAGCATCGCCCATCGCATCGAGCGGTGCGCGATTGGCATTGAAAACGTCTTCGTCACCGCCAACCCAGATCGCCAACTTGCCGGACGCCGCGCCCTTTGGTCCGCCGGAGACCGGCGCATCAAGCATGCGCACGCCCTTCGTTGCAAACTCAGCATGGATTTCGCGGACGACCGCTGGGGAGTTCGTGGAGAGGTCAAAGAAAACGGAACCAGGCTTCAAGCCTGCAAGCAAACCGGTTTCAGCATCTGTCGCGACGTCGCGGACTTCCGGCGGACCGGGGAGAGATGTCAGCACCACATCACATTGCTCCGCAAGCGCGCGGGGGCTATCCGCCCAGGTCGCGCCGGCGTCTATATGGCTCTGCGCCGCTTGGCGAGCGATGTCATGGACGATCAGATCATATCCCGCTTTCTGAATGTTCGTGGCGAAGCTCGCGCCCATGGTGCCGAGGCCAATGAATCCGACTTGCATTGCTCTATTCCGATTTGATTTCCCAAAGTCATGAAAATCTTAGGTTCCGCATACCTGCTTTCGCAAGCGATCCCAGTCATTTAAAATGCGCCCTTATGGATACTGCAGATGTCATTGTGATCGGCGGCGGGATGGTGGGCGGCGCCATTGCCTATGGATTGGCGCGTGATGGCGCTGAGACCCTTATGCTCGATGAAGGCGATGATGCGCTAAGAACTGCTCGGGGTAATTTTGGCTTGGTCTGGGTGCAGACAAAGGGCCGCGGCCTGCAGCGCTATCAGGACTGGTCCCGCGAATCCTCCGAAATATGGGTAGAACTCGCCGATGAACTCCGTGAGGAAACTGGTGTCTCTACTGGCTATGAACGGCGCGGCGGCCTAACGCTTTGCACGTCGGACGCTGAGGTTCGCGCCGCCGAAGACATTATCACCGAGATGAAAGCGCAGGCAGGCAACGGTCAATACGATTCGTGGATGATAGACCGGCAGGAAATCGAAGCGCTCGTGCCAGGGGTCCGATTCGGGCCAGATGTGCGCGCGGCTTCATTCTGCCCCCATGATGGCCATGTGAACCCGCTGAAGCTTCTGCGCGCATTGCATGCGGGGTTTCAGAATACAGGCGGCCGGTATGCGCCTCATCAACGCGTCGTCGATATCGTTAGATCAGGCCAGGGTTACACCGTTGAAACAGCGGAAGGCGAGCGCTTTGGCGCAGACAGGATCGTCATCGCCTGCGGCCATGGCGTTCCAGAGCTTTCGGCTAAAGTAGGTCTGCATTGTCCTATAAGGCCACAGCGCGGTCAGATACTGGTGACAGAGCGGATGCAAGAAATCTTGCCGCTGCCATTGGGCAGCATCCGCCAGACGGATGAAGGTTCGATCCTGCTCGGCGTGTCCCATGAGGAAGTTGGTTTTGATGACGGGACGGCGGGCGATGTCGTCGGCGCCATCGCGGCGCGTGCAGCGCGCATTCTGCCGGACCTGGCGAACGTCAACATCGTCCGCTCCTGGGGCGCGCTTCGGATCATGCCGCCGGATGGTTGCCCGATATACGACGAGTCTGAAACATGGCCTGGCGTCTTCATGGCCACCAATCATTCTGGCGTGACATTGGCAGGCGTCCACGCGCGCTACATGCCGGATTGGATTTTGCGGGCACAGACGCCAGTCGGATTCCAGGATTTTTCTGTCAAACGCTTCGAAGGAACAGAACATGCTGCGCCGCCGGTCTGAGCCAATAGGCGACGCCGCTATTCGGATAAGCATCGCCGGGGCGCCTGTGGTCGCTCTGCGCGGTGAGAGTGTTGCGACAGCGGCGCTCGCAGCAGGCATTACGATAACCCGCAACGCACCCGTCAAAGGCGATCCGCGTGCGCCCTATTGCTTAATGGGCGTATGCTTTGAGTGCCTCATGACCATCGATGGCTTGCCCAATCGTCAAGCCTGCCTTGTGCCCGTGCAGGAGGGCATGGTTGTGGAATTGCAGGGCGAACGCCCTTCGCTGAGTGTCGCGTCTCAAGGGGTCGGTAATGACGGCTGAAAGCGTTGATGTCGCCATTCTTGGCGCAGGTCCGGCTGGCATGGCGGCTGCCGTCGCAGCGTCGAGCGCAGGGCTGCAGGTCGTTTTGTTGGACGATCAAGCCGCGCCGGGCGGTCAAATTTGGCGGAATGTTGAGGCCGTTGCAGCGCGCGGCGATCTCGCATTATTCGGTGAAGATTATGCGGCTGGGGTGGAGGCTGTGGCGGCGTTCCGGGCCTCTAGCGTGGACTACCGACCGCTCTCCCGGATCATCGGCGTTGAACAGCCGGAGGCCAGTGATGGCGGCGACATCCTTTACGTTCGAGATAACAAGGCGGCGCGCATTCATGCCAAGCGCCTGATCATTGCGCTCGGCGCGTATGAGCGTCCGATGCCTTTTCCGGGCTGGACCTTGCCCGGCGTGATGACGGCTGGAGCGGCTCAAATCGCACTAAAGACCGGCGTGCTCCTGCCGGAGCGCCCGTTTGTGCTGGCGGGGCAGGGACCTTTGTTGCTGTTGCTGGCCGCTCAATTCCGAGCTGCCGGTGCTGTGCCCGATGTTCTGCTGCGCCTGGATGATCCAAACTTGAAATGGCGCGTGGGCAAACAGGCGATTAACGCGATATCTGCATTCGGTGATCTAGCCAAAGGCTTGAAATGGCAGCGGGCGCTCAGTTCGGGCGTCGGTCAAACCATCCTCAATGTTGCTAAGATTGAGGCTGTCGGAGAGACGCAGCTGTCGGATGTTCGCTGGCGAACCGCGGATGGCGGCGAAGGCGAGACGAAGGCGGCGACGCTTTTGGTCCATGACGGGGTGATCCCAAACGCCCAGCTCACACGCGCCATGCGGACGACGCACCGTTACAACGCCGCCGCTGCGGCTTGGGCGCCTGAAATAGACCCGAATGGGCGGCTCTCCGGCAACGAGTGGTGCTACATCGCTGGCGATAATGCTGGCATCCTCGGCTGGTCTGCTGCGACAGTGACAGGGGCGAATGCCGGAGCGGCTGCGGCAGCGTCATTGCGCGCTTCGGCAAATGTTCCAGGCATTAACCAAGGGCGATTGCGGCGGGCGCAAGCGATGCGGCCTTTGCTTGATGCGCTCTACCCGCCAGCGCGCGCGTTCTCTGAAATTGACGATCGCGCATTGGTCTGCCGTTGCGAGTCGATCCGGGCTAGCGAAGTTCGGGAGGCATTGGCGCTTGGAGCGCAAGGGCCAAATCAATTGAAGGCGTTTTTGCGAACAGGGATGGGGCCGTGCCAGGGCCGAATGTGCGCCTACACGATCGCGGCTTTGGCGGCTGAAGTTCAAGGTAGGTCGCGGGCCGAAGTCGAATTGATGCGGTTGCGTATGCCGATCAGCCCGGTGACAGTGGCAGAGATTGCGCACCTCAATGAGACAGATATGGATTTGCCATCTGCCTGAAAATTAGATCGACCAGAGTGTAAAACCGGTTACATAGTTTTCATCTGCCTGACGCGACGACGCCCGCAAAAGGTGCTAACACGTTTGCCTAACAGATGATTAAGCAGGTTGGAGATTTCAGAATGCGAGTAGCGTTCCGGCGCGCGCTTGTTCCAGCGCTTCTTGTGCTCTCGGTTTTCTTCGCCGTAAGCCAGGTGAGCGCAGAGCCTTACAAAGTTGATAAATCGCATTCATTCGTTCACTTCGAAGTCACCCATTTAGGTATTTTTCCGTATCCAGGTCGGTTCAAGAAGTTTCGCATGAAATTGGACTATGACACTCAGAATGTTGAGAATTCTAAGGTCGAAGTCGATATCCCGCTGGAAAGCGTAGAGACTGATGATGGCCTAATGAACGAGGCGTTGCTTGGCGAGCAATTCTTTGACGTGCGAAATTTCCCGAAGATGACTTTTGAAAGCACCAGTATTCGAAAAACCAGTGAAACAACTGGCATCATCGAAGGTGATCTTACGATGCACGGCTATACCCACACTGTAGCGTTCGACGCTAAGATTAATGGCGTTGCAAAGAGCCCGTTTAGCGGCAAACCGATTATCGGCATTACCGCTGTGGCGGAATTGGAACGCGCCAAATGGGGGCTTGCAGCTTGGCGGCCTTTTGTCGGCAGCGTTGTGAAGATACGTATCGGCTTTGAAGCTTCGCCAGAATAGGCGCCTTCCTTAGCTATGCCACTGAGAAGCACATCCGCGAAATTTGGGGCTGTCGCCAAGCTGTTCCATTGGGCGATGGCGCTCATGATCATCGGTATGTTGGCGCTCGGGCTATATATGCACGAACTGTCGTTTAGTCCGGAGAAGTTCAAACTCTACGGCTGGCATAAATCTTTCGGCATGACGATCTTAGTGCTTGCGCTGTTGCGCCTAGGGTGGCGCGCGATTGATGTAAAGCCGGACCATTTGCCCAGCATGCCGGCGGACCATGTAAAGCTGGCGAACGCCGCGCATTGGGCGCTCTACGGATTGATGCTCTCAATGCCGCTATCCGGTTGGCTCATGACCTCAGCGACAGGGACGCCGATTGATATGTTTGGCACGGGCATTCTAGTCCCCAGCCTGATTGGCGCGGATGAGGATGCGTTGACCTTGTTGAAGATCATCCATGATTTCCTTGGCAAGCTTTTGATGGCCGTTGCCGTCATCCACATAGGCGCGGCCTTGAAGCACCAATTTCTCGATAAAGACGCTACGCTTCGCCGAATGCTGCCCTGGGGCCGCGTGTAGTTACGTCCGTCTAGGGCGCGCTTACATTTCTCGCTATGCTCTCAGGTCTAAGCAGGGGAGTGCGAGATGGCGACGGTAATCCGGAATACTGATTGGGCGGTGCTTTGGAACAGCGCTCAAGGGCGCCACGAATACGCGCGCGGCGTCGATATCGCGTTTGATGAGAGCGGCATTCTGTTCACCGGCAAAGCTTATTCAGGCCCAGTCACGCTGGAGATAGACGGTTCAGAGCGACTAGCGTTGCCGGGGATGGTCAACATCCACACGCACCCCACCAGTGAGCCTCTGCGTAAAGGCATGACGGATGAAACGCTGAGCCCTGGGTTCTGGCATTCCTCGCTTTATGAGTTCCTGACGACAATCGGCAATGATCCAGAAGGCATGCGCGCCGCTGTACAAGTCGCGATGGCGGAGTTGATGCTGTCCGGCGTCACGACGGTCGTTGATCTTTCCGTGCCTTTCGAAGGTTGGTTGGACATTCTGGCGGATAGCGGTCTGCGTGCATGCATAGCGCCCATGTTCCGGGATGCGCGCTGGCTAACGAAGGATGGACATTCGCTGGAATATGAATGGGATCACGCGGCGGGCAGGAAATCCTTTGACGCTGCGATGCGCCTCATTGAAAGCGCACGTCAGCATCCATCTGGGCGTCTCTCTGGAATGGTGACGCCCTCGCAGATCGACACATGCGGCGCCGACCTGCTGAGAGACGCCCACGATCACGCAAGTGAGCGCAATCTGCCGTTCCAGATCCACTGCGCGCAAAGCATGACAGAGTTTCAGGAAATGCAGCGCCGCCATGGTATGACGCCCGTTCAGTGGCTGGATGAGGTTGGCGCGCTGGACGAGCGGTCCATCATCGGCCACGGCATCTTCCTAGATCATCACCCCTGGGTGCATTGGCCAACGCGGAAAGACCTTGGCTTGCTGGCGGATAAAGGCGCCACCGTCGCCCATTGCCCGACAGTGTTTGGTAAGCGCGGCATCAACCTGCGTAGCTTTGGCGAGTACAAGCGGAATGCTATAAATCTTGGTATCGGAACAGATACCTATCCCCATAATTTCATTGAAGAAATGCGGAATGCTGTCTATCTCGCCCGCGCCGCTGCTGGCCGCCTGGATGATACCTTTGCGAGTGATGTGTTCGAAGCGGCGACGATTGGCGGCGCGAAGGCGCTTCGACGGGATGACATTGGGCGTTTGAGCGAGGGCGCCAAAGCAGACCTAGTGCTGGTGGATGTCAGCGACCGCTCAATGAAGCCGCTTTATGATCCACTGCGCAGCCTGATCTTTGTCGCCGGCGAGCGGCCAATCAAAGATGTGTTCGTGAACGGCGATGCGATTGTGCGCGACGGCGAATGCCAGACGATTGATCTTGCAGCGGCCACGGAAGCGCTCCAGGAGGCGCAGAAACGTGCCGCCGCCCTGACATCCAAACGGGATTGGGCTGGCCGAACGATCAGCGAGCTGGCGCCGTTGAGCTTTCCAATGTCTGGGTCTTCATAACTCCGTTACCGGGGCTAGGCGGCTTTGATCTTCCCAGCTACCAATCCGCCGTCTGTCCTGAGTCGAGTATTGAATGCAGCCAAGCGCCCCCATTGAACGTGATATCGTCCTAATCGGCGGTGGCCATGCCCATGTCGCTGTTTTGAAGATGTTCGGCATGAAGCCGGAGCCTGGCGTGCGCGTTACGCTCGTCGCGCGGGATATCATGACGCCATATTCTGGCATGCTGCCGGGGTTGCTGCGGGATGTGTATAGCCACGCGGAGTGCCATATTGACCTTGGCAAGCTCGCCCGGTGGTCCGGCGCGCAGTTGATCCGGGCGGCGGCGACGGGGCTTGATCCAGTCCGCCAGGAGGTGCTGTTCGATGGCAGGCCGCCGTTGGCCTACGACTTTGTTTCATTTGATATCGGCTCGACCCCACCGAAGGCCAATATCGCGGGGGCTGCTGAATTCGCGCTGCCGATCAAGCCGCTCGATGCCTTTCTGGCGCGCTTAGAGGGATTGGAAGGAACGCTTAAATCTGGCGATGCGCTCGCGGTAATTGGCGCCGGCGCTGGTGGTGTTGAAACAGCGCTTGCCATGCGGCGACGGTTCCAAAAGAACGGTATTGACCTAGCCGTTACGCTGGTTGGAAAGAGCGCACGTCTGCTGCCTGGGCATAGTCCAGCAGTCGCCAAACGCATGAAACAGGCGCTCGATGATGCAGGCATTATGACGGCTCTTGGGGCTGGCGCGGAGGAAGTTTCGGCGGATGCAGTTCGATTGGAGGATGGGCGGCGCATCCCGGCTACAGTGACGATCCTGGCGACAGGCGCTTCCGCACCTTATTGGCCTGTGAAATCTGGACTGCGGACGGATGAGGCAGGCTTCATCACGGTCAATGAGTATCTGCAGAGCCCAAGTCACCCAGAGGTATTTGCGACAGGCGACTGCGCGCATTTCCAGCCTAACCCGCTGCCGAAATCCGGCGTTTACGCTGTTCGCCAAGGGCCGGCCATCGCGGAAAATTTGCGTCTGGCAGCGCTCGGAAAGTCGCTGAAGCCCTGGCAGCCACAGTCTAAAACGCTAGCGCTGATGTCTACAGGCGACGGCGGCGCCGTTGTGTCATACGGCGGATTTGCGGCAAGCGGGAAATGGGCTTGGACCTGGAAAGACTGGATTGATCGGCGTTGGATGCAGCGTTACCAGGAGTTGCCGCTGATGCCGCCGCCAAAACCAGCGAAGCAGGCGGATGGCGCGTTAGAGATCATGCGGTGTGGCGGCTGCGGCGCCAAAGTCGCGAGTCCCGTGCTGAAACGCGTTCTTGAGCGCTTGAACCTTAAAACTGCAGACGGCGTCGACATGGGCGCTGGCGACGATGCAGCTGTGCTGATGCCTCCCCCCGGCCAAGCATTGGTGCAGACCGTCGATCAATTCCGCACGATTGTGGAGGATCCCTATCTTTTCGGTGAAATCGCAACCGTCCATGCATTGAGTGATCTCTATGCCATGGGCGCTGCGCCACATAGCGCATTGGTGACGGCGATCCTGCCGCATGCCGGCGAGGCTGCGACCGAGCGTGATCTGCTTCAATTGCTCTCAGGCGTTGCCAATGCGCTGGATGATGCTGGCGCAGTGCTTATTGGCGGGCATACCGGCGAGGGCGCGGAACTCTCGCTTGGACTGTCGGTCAATGGTTTCGCATCGCTCGATAGCTTGAAGCGGAAAGACGGCGCGCGGCCCGGAGAGGCGCTGGTCCTCACGAAGCCGCTGGGCGTCGGAGTGGTCATGGCCGGCGATATGCGTGGCGTGGCGGATGCGTCTGACGTTGAGGCGGCATTGCTGCAAATGCGGCAATCCTCCGCGAGGGCGGCTCAAATTCTGGCCGATGGCGGCGCTTCAGCGATGACGGACGTGACGGGTTTCGGCCTTGCTGGGCATCTGATTGAGATGGCGGATGCGGGCGGCGTTTCATTCGCACTTGATATATCTGCGATGCCTGTGATCAGCGGTGCGGAAGCGTTGGTAGAAGCGGGTGTGGAAAGCACGATGGCGCCTGCGAACGCCGCATTTGCAGAACGAATGTCCGACCCGGTCGATGGGGCCCGCACGAGACTCCTGTTCGATCCACAAACTTCAGGCGGCCTTGCGGCGACCGTTGCGGCGGATCGTGCGGCAGAAATTGTCGACCAATTGAAGGCTGCTGGATATGAGAGCGCGGCGGTTATTGGCCGAGTAGCGGAAGCAGGCTCGCGATCGGAAACGCTGAAACTAGTATGAGGCCTCAGCGCCAAGCCTTTTCCGTCCCATCTAAATTCAAGGCGACTCGGGCGACTGCGGTGAGGGCTTCGTCTACGGAGCCCAACCGGCTGACGCCAGGCATTTCAGGCGCTGATTGCAGCGCGATTACAGGACGCTCAAACTGCTTGGCATAGGCCATTTCAGACATCGTGCCATAGCCGCCGCCGATGGCGACGAGGCAAAGCCCGGCCTCTGCTATCAGCACGTTTCGCGCGAGACCAACACCGCTGGCGAGTGATACGGTGATGTAAGGATTAGCCGCGCGCCAGTCCGCCTCTGGTAGAAGGCCGATAACGGTTCCGCCTGCATCATGCGCGCCCTTGGCGGCAGCGGTCATCACGCCTTCGAGTCCGCCGCAGATGACCGACAAGCCAAGTTCGGCAACGCCGTGCCCGAGGGCTTCGGCATCCGCAAATTCCGCCGGTGAGGCGTCGCGTGGGCCTGCAATGGCGACGGGCGCGCGGGCAGGCTTGCCGCTTTCCCGTTGCAGCCATCGAACGGCGTCAAACAGGCTGATTTCTTTGCCGCCTTCCGCACTTTCCGGCACACGCCGCCAAACGCGGCCTGCTGTATCGAATACGCGCGATTGATCGTCGTGCAGCACATGGGCTGGGCGGTTGAAGAACAACATGGAATGTGCGTGCTCCGGCGGCGGAATTGAAACGCTTGGACTCGCCTTGCTCTGCCCGGACAGCGTAAGATGCAGCTTAACAAATCTTCACCGCGTGATCTATCACTGGCATTTGGAATATCCATTCTATGACCGACCAAGCTTCCGGCCCCCGTCTCGCCGTCGATATCGGCGGCACCTTCACAGATGTCGTGTTGGAGCACGATGGCAAGCAAACCACAGCTAAAGTTCTGACAACGCCCGCAGCGCCCGAAAACGGCGTCATTGATGGCGTGAACCGGGCGCTGGATGAGGCAGGCGTTGCGGCTGCGGATGTGTCGCTGCTGATCCATGGAACGACGCTCGCGACCAACGCGATCATTGAACGCAAGGGCGCCAAAATCGCGTTGATCACGACTGAAGGCCATCGTGACGCGGTTGAAATGGCGCTCGAGAACCGGTTTGAGCAATACGATATCAATATTGACCGGCCGGCGCCGCTGGCGCCCAGGCAACTGCGTTGGCCCGTGCGAGAACGCCTGAACGTGCATGGCGAGGCCTTGTTGCCGCTGGATGATGCATCCGTTGAGGCGCTACTGCCGCTAATCGAGAAACACGATATTGAAGCGGTCGCGGTTGGTCTTCTGCATGCCTATGCCAATCCAGCGCATGAGCTTCGTGTTCAGGAGATCATTCGCAAGGCCTATCCAGATTTGCTAATTTCGCTTTCAAGCGATGTTTGCCCTGAAATCCGTGAGTACGAACGCCAATCAACAACCTGCGCCAACGCTTATGTTCAGCCAAAGATGGCCGGATATTTGCGCGAACTTGATGAGCGACTGCGCGCGCAGGGCTTTGCTTGCCCATTTCTGTTGATGACCTCTGGCGGTGGATTGACCACGCTTGAGAATGCGCGGCGGTATCCGATCCGACTGGTTGAATCCGGCCCTGCTGGCGGCGCCATCCTCGCAGCTGAAGTTGCGAAGGAATTGGACCTAAATAGCGTTGTCTCATTCGATATGGGCGGCACTACGGCGAAGCTTTGTCTGATCGACGATGGAGCACCGCTTTCAACCCGTACATTTGAAGTCGCACGCGCCTATCGAAACCTCAAAGGCAGTGGACTGCCTGTTCGCATTCCGGCGATCGAAATGGTGGAAATCGGCGCTGGCGGCGGGTCCATCGCTTCAATCGACGCCATGGGCCGCATCGCGGTTGGGCCGGAGAGTGCGGGATCTGACCCTGGCCCGGTTTGTTATGATCTGGGTGGTACAGAACCGACCGTGACGGACGCAGACGTCACTCTCGGCAAGATCGACCCTGCGCTGTTCGCTGGCGGCAATGTCAAGCTAGCGCCAGAAACAGCAGGGACGGCCGTTGAAGCCAAGGTCGGCTCGGCGATGGGCCTCGCAGCGCCTTTGGCCGCCTACGCTGTCGCCGAAATCGTTGACGAAAATATGGCGAACGCAGCCAGGGTTCACGCCATCGAGTGGGGCAAAGATATCTCAGAGCGCGCGATGATTGCCTTTGGCGGCGCTGCGCCATTGCATGCGGCCCGCTTGGCCGAAAAGCTGGGGCTGGATCAAGTCATTGTGCCGAGCGGCGCGGGTGTAGGTTCTGCCGTTGGCTTCCTGCGCGCGCCGATATCATATGAGGTTGTTCGCAGCCGCTATATGCGGCTCGATGGCTTTGATGCGGATGGCGCCAACGCATTGCTTGACGCGATGAGTAAAGAGGCCAGAGCTGTGGTTGAATCCGGCGCTGCAGGCGCTGACCTAGAAGAATCGCGCGTCGCGTTTATGCGGTATGTGGGGCAGGGACATGAGATCACTGTGCCGTTGCCAAATCGCCCGCTGACGGATGCTGACGCGCCGCAACTGCGCACTGCATTCGATGAGGCCTATCGTAGCCTCTATGGTCAGACAGTGCCGAATATGGAGCCTGAAATTCTAAGCTGGACGCTGACGGTTTCGACGGGCGCTTCCAGCACTGCAAGCGCTCCTGCAGCATCTAGTGCCGGGGATTTAAAAATCCCGGCTGCAACCCGCCCTGTGTTTGATCCTGCAAATCAAGATTTCATGGACGCCGGCGTCTTACAGCGCGGCGACCTTGTGGCCGGTGACCGAATTCCTGGCCCCGCGCTCATCGTCGAGCCGCAAACAACCACTGTCGTCACCTCTTCATTCGACGCCGCAGTCGATGGTCGCGGCTATATTATTCTGACCCGTAAGCAGGGAGACGCCTGATGGCGAATGCAGCAAACGCGCTTGACCAGATCGGCCTGCAAATCCAGTGGAACCGGCTGCTCTCTGTTGTTGAAGAGCAGGCGCAAACGCTAGTCAGAACGGCTTTCTCAACGTCTGCCCGCGAGGCTGGCGATATCTCAGCCGGAGTCTATGACACAAAAGGCCGGATGCTGGCGCAGGCCGTGACCGGCACGCCCGGCCATGTGAACGCCATGGCCGCATCTGTCCGCCATTTCATCGCGAAGTTCCCGCTGGAAACCATGGGACAGGGCGATGTGTATCTTACCAATGATCCTTGGCTTGGCACGGGCCATCTGAACGACTTCACTGTAGTCACGCCGACGTGGCGGAATGGTGAGATTGTGGCGCTTTTCGCCTGCACCACGCATGTCGTTGATGTGGGCGGGCGCGGCTTTGGGCCAGATGGGCGGCAAGTGTATGAGGAAGGCATCAACATCCCGATCATGCCGTTGGCGCTTGGCGGTGAAATGAACCGGATGGTGCTGGATATCATCGCCCATAACGTTCGAAATCCGGTTGAGGTTGAAGGCGATCTCTATTCGCTCGTCGCCTGCAATGATGTCGGCTCGAAGCGGCTGGTTTCGATGATGGATGAGTTTGGGCTGGAAAGTGTCGACGGCCTCGCAGACCACATCATTGATGCCTCGCGGAAAGGCATGGCGGCGGAGATCGCTAAGCTGCCAAACGGCGTCTACAAGAATGAAATGCGCATCGACGGCTATGAAGGACCGCTTGATCTGGTTGGTGAAATGACGATTTCTGACGATACGATCAGCGTGAGTTTCGAAGGCACGTCGCCAGTATCCTCCTATGGCATCAACGTGCCGGTGACTTATACGGAAGCTTATGCAAGCTTTGGCGTGCGTTGCGCTGTCGGCAATGAAATTCCGAACAATGCAGGCTCGCTCGCAGCAGTACAGATCACCGCGCCTGAAGGCTGCGTCCTGAATGCGCCAAGGCCATGTGCCGTGACGGCCCGCCATGTGATCGGCCAGATGTTGCCGGATGTCGTGTTCGGTTGTCTGAACCAGATCATCCCAGATCGGGTGCCGGCGGAAGGCACATCTTGCCTTTGGAACCCAGTGCTGATGGGCGGTCATGGCCTTGTCGACGGCGATTATGGCGATGCGAAACCGTTTGCGATGAACACATTCCACACCGGCGGCACAGGCGCGCGGCCAACGAAGGATGGCTTGGACGCAACGGCGTTCCCGTCTGGCGTGCGTAATACGCCGGTGGAGATCAATGAAGTCGTGGCGCCGCTCGTATTCTGGCGGAAGGAATATCGGACGGATTCTGGCGGGGCGGGCGAGCATCGCGGCGGCGTTGGTCAGATCATGGAAGTCGAGCATGCAGATGGCGCGCCTTTCGCGATCTCCAGTATGTTCGACCGGGTGACCCATCCCGCACGCGGCCGTAACGGCGGCGCGCCAGGTATGACAGGCGCCCTCGGCATATCAGAAAACCAGCCTTTCAAAGCCAAGGGGCGGCAAACGGTGCCAGCTGGCGAGCGGTTAAAGATGGAGATGCCGGGCGGCGGCGGCCTTGGCGCGTCTGCCAAGCGTGATCCGGCACGGATCGCCCGCGATGTCGCTAATGGCTATGTCTCGGTTGAAGCGGCGAAAAGCCAGTATCATGTGATTGTTGATGCGGATGGCGTCGTGGATGAACCGGCCACTGAGGCCCTTCGCACATCCCTTTGACCCAAGGACGAATTCCATGAACGTTTATGTCGATCCAACGCTGTTCGTTGACGAGAAATATGGCCTTGGCCAACCTGTGTCACGGAAGGAAGACCCGACGCTTGTGCAGGGCCTTGGCAACTATGCCGATGACAACGTGCTGCCGGGCCAGGTCTATGCCGTCATGGTGCGCAGCCAGGTCGCGCACGGGATTATTCGTGGGATAGAGACAGCCGATGTGAAGGCGATGCCGGGTGTTCTTTCCGTCCTGACGGGCCAAGATTTGATCGATGCAGGGCTTGGATTGATGCCATCCGGAATGTCGATGAAGAACCGCGATGGCTCAGATATGCGGAAGCCGGAGCAGCCGCCGCTTCCAGTCGATAAAGTTCGGTTCGTAGGCGATCCCGTCGCCTGCGTCATCGCCGAAACCCGCGTGCAGGCTGAGGACGCGGCAGAGGCTGTATTTGTCGATATTGAGGCTTTGCCTGCAGTGACGACGGCTCGTGTGGCGGTAAAAGACAACGCACCGTTAGTGCATGACGGCGTGCCGGGGAACGTAATCCTGGATTTTGAGTTTGGCGACGCCGAAGCTGTCTCTGACGCTTTCGCGAACGCGGCTCATGTTACGTCGATGAACATCCGCAATAGCCGCATCGCCGTTGCGCCGATGGAGCCGCGCTCGGCCCTGGCCGACTACGATGCTGCTGGGGACCGCTGGACCCTTCGGATTGGCTGCCAAGGCGCTTTCCCTATGCGCAACAGTCTGATGAAGCCGTTAAACGCGACTGCTGATCAAATCCGGGTGCTGGTTGGCAGCGTCGGCGGCAGTTTTGGCATGAAGTCTGCCTGCTATCCTGAATATGTCTGCATCATGCATGCGGCGCGCATCCTGGGCTTGCCGGTTAAGTGGACGGATAAGCGCTCAGAGAGCTTTCTTTCTGACAGCCATGGCCGCAACCACGAAATGGAACAGGCGATGGCGTTTGACGCCGAGGGAAATATCCTGGCGCTTAAGGTTTCGGGCTATGGAAATATCGGCGCCAATCTGTCCAATGGCGGTGTTAATCAGCCGACCGGGAATGTCGTCAAGAACACGATCAGCGTCTACAAAACACCGCTGCAACATATTTTATCACAATGCGTTTTCACGAATACGACGCCCGTTGGGCCTTATCGTGGCGCAGGCCGACCAGAGAGCAATTACTATATCGAACGTCTGCTTGACCAAGCCGCGCATGAGATGGGGATTGACCGGATTGAGATGCGGAAGCGCAATCATATCCAGCCCGACATGCTGCCCTACAAAACACCTGCAAACACCGTTTATGACAGCGGCGACTTCCCAGCGATCCTGGATAAGGCGCTGGAAGCGGCTGATTGGGTCGGATATGAGGCGCGGAGGGCTGAAAGCGCTAAAGCTGGCAAGCTGCGCGGTATCGGCTTCGGGCAGTACCTAGAAGTCACAGGCCCGCCCGGTAAGGAAATGGGCGGCATCCGGTTTGAGGATGACGGCAGCGTCACGCTGATCACCGGCACCATGGATTACGGCCAGGGCCACGCGACGGCCTATGCGCAAGTGTTGTCTGCCAGGCTCGGCGTGCCGTTTGAGAAGATCAAGCTGCTGCAGGGTGATTCCGATGAGCTGATCCAAGGCGGCGGCACAGGCGGATCGAAGTCGCTCATGAACAGCGGCACTGCGATCTTTGAAGCGGCGGAACTGGTCAAAGACAAAGGCCGCATCGTCGCCGCACACGTGCTTGAGGCGGCGGAAGCGGATATCGAATTTACGATCAACGCCAATGGCGGTCAGTTTGGCATCGTCGGTACGGACCGGTCGGTAGGCGTGATGGAGTTGGCGGCGATGTTGCGGGAGGGCGTGGATATGCCCGAAGGCGCCCCCGCTTCGCTCTCTGTCGAGCATATCTCGAATACGCCGCCATTCACCTATCCAAACGGCTGTCATATCGCCGAGGTTGAGGTTGATCCAGATACAGGCGTCGTCACTGTCGAGAGCTATGTGATGGTCAATGACTTCGGAGTCGTTGTGAACCCGATGCTGGTTGAGGGGCAGGCCCATGGCGGTGTGGCGCAGGGAATAGGCCAGGCGCTGATGGAAGACGTTGTCTATGATTCTGAAGGCCAGCCACTGGCAGGATCATTTATGGATTATGCATTGCCGCGGGCCAGCGACATGCCTGATTTAGGCAATGTCTCATCGGATCATTTGCCTTCACCCGCCACAACGAACCCGCTTGGCGTAAAAGGCTGCGGGGAGGCCGGGTGTGCGGGCGCAATGCCATCCGTGATGAATGCGTTGGTAGATGCGCTTTCAGGCTACGGCATCAGGCACATTGATATGCCGGCCACGCCTGAGAAAGTGTGGCGGGCAATTCAGGCGGCAAAAGGCTGAGCCTCAACTAGGACTTCAGCGCCGCGGCCAATGCGGCTTCGGCATCTGCAGCGGTTTCTGGCCGGTCATCCGGATCATTCGCCAGCATGGATGCGAGCCAGCCATCAAGGCCGTCAGGCGCGTCGTCCGGGAATGCGCGCCGCGCTTTCGGTAGCGCGCCGGTATACATTCTGTGGAACATGACGCCGACAGCGAAGATATCTGTCCGCTGATCTGCGCGCGCCGTGCTACGGCGCTGTTCCGGGCTCATATAGGCTTCGGTGCCGAGCCACCCGCGATCACGTGTGAGGCGCAAGTGAGGATGTAGGCATAGGCCGAAATCCGCGATGCGAACATCGCCGACGCCAATGCTTTTCTCCGGCGCTAATGGATCAGCCTTCTGGGAGAGCAACACATTTCCAGGCTTTAAATCCCGATGGATAACGCTGGAGCAGCCCCCCTGAAGTGGTCCACCCCTAGGGATAGTATTTATCCCGTCA
>JAYNYG010000048.1:0-27088 GCA_038102935.1 Alphaproteobacteria bacterium
AATCCTCCGTTAAAACGATCCCAATCTGATCCCAAATGATTTGATGATGGACAGTGATGAATAGCCTCTGGCCTGTCCATGACAAGCCGACGCGAATGTTTATGGAAGTGTTTCACCGAAAAGCCCGCAATGGCGAAATCGGCAAAGCCTGGGTCGCCGCACGCAATACATTGCGCCACGAAGGTTTCCCTCCGTCTGTCTATGGCGCATTCGTTCTGGGCGGGACTGACCGGATTTAGCTGCGTCGAGCATTTATCTCCGGCGGCCAGCCGTCGCGAGCCCGAAAACGCAGAGCGCTCCAGCAGCGCCGAAGCAGGCTGTCACTGGGATCACGAGGTCATAGCCGCCCGCCGTCCAGATCAACGCGCCCAGATAGGGGGCGATGGCGAATCCGGCGAGATAGGGCAGCGCCAGCCAGCCGGAAATCGCGCCGAAGCCCGTTCGGCCAAGATATTCCGCCGTCATGGCAGGCTTCAGGATGCTCGTCAGGCCGTAGGTTGCGCCTTGCAGCATAGCGAAGGCGAAGGTCAACGCGGGTGAGGCGCCCGCCGCCATCAAGATCAGTGAGGCGATTGTGACGCCGCCGAAGGCGATGGCTGCGGCCATGGCGGAGGAAATACGGCTTTCGATTATCATCAACACAATCCGCCCCGCCACCTGCATTGGCCCGATGGTCGAGGCGATCAGGATGGCCGTATCACGCGGAATCTGGCGTTCCGCTAGCAGCGGCATGATGTGGTTCAGCAGGATGCCGTGGTTCAGCGCCATCATTGGGAAAGCGATGGCGAGCAACCAAAACTGCGGGCGCCTTAGGGCGAGCTGCAAGGCATCCCGGTTCTCGGTTTTGGCATTGGCGGAGCGGACGACGGGGTTCGCATCCTCAAGCAGCTTTGCGCCAAAATACAGCATGGGGGCCGCAAGTGCTGCGCCGACAAGAGCGAAGGTGATGATGGTCGTTTGCCAATCATAGGCGTCTGTGATCGCTGCGCCGGGCAGGAAAGCGACGGGGGAGGCGAAGCCCGCGACCAGTGTTATCCTGGTGATGGCCGGGCGCGCGCGGTCGCCAGCGGCTCGGGTCACGACAGAGAAGCAAGGCTCATAGAGGCAAAACCCTTGGGCGACGCCGATCCCCGCCCAGAATATCCAGAACATCAGGGGACTGCCTGCAGTAGAGATCGCCGCTAGGGATGCGCCGCCAAAAAGCGCGCCGCCGCTCAGCACAAACCGGCCATAGCCGTTATCAATGAGGCGGCCAGCGATTGGGGACGCGATCGCCGCCATGGCTATGGCGATGGTAAACCCGAGCGCCAGGTCCGTCTTCGCCCAGCCGAGGCTTTGCTCCCACTCCAACAACAGCGTCGCGAACACATAGAACAAAGCCGCCCAGATCAGCGTTTCGCCCGCCGCCAGGAGCAAGATAGCGGCGCGCGGCGGTTTGGCGGCTGCGGTCGTCACTGGGACGGCTCTCCGCCCGGCTCGCTATTCCGGATCGTCAGCGGTTTCTTGAACGTCAACGTGCGGTATGGGAACGGAATTTCGATGCCTGCCGCATCCAACGCGCCCTTGATTGCGGCGACGGCTTCATCGCGGGATTGGTGCTCATCCTTCGGCGTGCTTGAGGCCCACCAGCGCACCAGGAAATCGATGGATGAGGAATTGAATTCCCGCGCGAACACATCGACGCCGCGCATCTGATCCCGTTTCTCGACGCTGAGCATCGCTTCCATGATGACGTCCCTGGCCTTGTCCACATCCTCGCCATAGGCGACGCCGACGATGATGGAAATGCGGCGCAATTCCCGGTCTGTCAGAATTTTCACCGGGTTTTTGAAGATGAAGCTGTTCGGCACCAGGATCAGCTCGCCGGAGCGTTTGCGCAAGAAGGTGTCCCGGATGGAAATATGCTCGACTTGTCCCGTCAAACCCTCGCATTCGATATCATCGCCAATGCGCATCGGTTTGCGCATCAGGATCAGGAACCCGGCCAGGAAGTTCTCAAAAATGTCTTTGAACGCTAGACCAATCGCAATGGAGCCGAGGCCAAGGCCAGCCAAAAGCCGCGTTGGCGTCAGGTTCGGCGCAATGATTGTCGCGGCGACCAGCAGGCCTAAGAGCCAGAGCGCAATCCGCGCCAGTTTTACGATTGCATCGATCAGCGAGGGGCGGGCGCGCGACCGACGCATCAACCGCTCGACGACGCGGCTGATCAGGAAAGCGACAGCGCCTGTGATCAGCAAAATCACGAGTGCTGCGATGAAGTTTGGCAGCAACGCAATTGCGCCCTCAGCCAACCCATTCAATTGCTCGCGGACGATCTCGAGCGGTTCGACAGTGATTTCCATGGGCGGGAGCGTGTCCTGATCAGCGCCATTCCCAGGATGGAACAAAGGCGCGCCTGCGTGGTTTTGCATACCGGGCCGTCCGATCATTGTATAGGGATGGCGGCTGGCGGATTGGTTTGAAGGATCAATGCACGTGAAACGAATGCAAATGGCTGTGATTTGGTTGCTTGCAGCCCTGCTGTGGGCGCCATTGGCGACGAGGGCTCAAGAAGCGCCAGCTGTCCAAGAGGAAGTCACAGCGCCAGCACAGGCTGTCGCTGTTGCGCCCGTAGCGCGGGACGATGAGATTGCGACGCGCATCCTGGAATTCTTGCAGGCGACTGGCTGGTATTTGAACGCGCGGGTGTCGGTCGATGATGGCGTTGTGTTCTTAGATGGTGTTGCAGGGAGCGCTGAGCATCGCGCCTGGGCGCGCGAGATGGCGTCAAAGACCCAAGACGTGGTGGCTGTCGTCAACCGGATCAGTGTTGAGAAGGAGGTCGAATGGAGCTTTGAGCCGGCCTTCGAACAAATCACCGCGATGGCGCGATCCATCGTAATGGCGCTGCCGCTCATTCTACTTGCGCTGATCGTATTGCCGCTGGCATGGATGGCGGCTTCATTGATCGCCCGGCTAGCCCGGCATCTTTTGCGGAACTCCACACCCTCGCCATTTCTCAGAGATATTCTGGCGCGAGCAGTGTCGCTGCCGGTGTTTTTCCTTGGGCTTTATATCGTGCTTGAAGCAGCTGGATTGACGCGCCTTGCTGTATCGCTTGTGGGCGGCGCCGGTGTCCTCGGCATCGTCATTGGCTTCGCCTTTCGGGATATCGCGGAGAATTTCCTGGCGAGCCTGCTGCTCAGCATCCGGAGGCCATTCCGCGCTGGCGATTATGTGCATGTCGCCGAATATGATGGTTTTGTGCAGAGCATGAATACTAGAAGCACGCTGCTGCTTTCGCCCGAAGGCAATCACGTGCAGATTCCCAATGCGACGGTGTTTAAGAACGTGATCACCAACTACAGCACCGCACCCGCCCGGCGCGAGGTGCTTACCGTTGGGATTGGGTATGACGCGCAGGCGGCAGAGGCGCAGGACATCATCATCGGCGTACTGGAGAAACATATCGCCATCATCGACGATCCTGCGCCGTTGGTGTTGGTGGATGAGCTTGGCAGTTCGACCGTCAATCTCAAAATCTATTACTGGTTCGATGGCGAGAATTTCTCTCAGTTGAAGGTAAGGTCCGCAGTCTTGCGGTTGATCAAGAAAGCCTTGATGGAGGCCGATATCTCCATGCCGGACGATGCCCGTGAAATCATCTTCCCCGATAGCGTTCCCGTGAAAATGATCGATAGTGAGGCAGCACAAAGCACGCCAGAGCCCACGCTGCCGCCAGAATCAGATGCGGCAGCGACAGAGTCTGAAGGCGATCTCAGGAATGAACGCGCGGAGGTCGAGGAACATGCCGGCGCCGCAGCATTGCCAGACCAAGGCAGTGACCTGCTTGCGGACAAGAAGGCTTGAGCGACTGAGGCTCAGGCTTTCCAGGCTTTCCAGGCTTCAGGGTTAATCATGTTGATCGGCTTGCCCGCAGTGAACGCTCTGATCTGATCAAAAATGTCTGTGAATTGCAGATTGTATTCGTCCTGCGTCACATAGCCGATATGCGGCGTGGCGAGCACGTTCGGGTGGGCGATGATGGGGTTTTCATCTGGGCCGCCAGGTTCATTTTCGTAGACGTCAATCGCTGCAGACCCAGGGCGACCTGCGTTTAATGCAGCCAATAATGCGCCGGGCTGGATCAACTGCGCGCGGGACGTGTTTATCAGCAAGGCATCGCTCCGCATCGCGGCCAAATCCTCTAACGTAACAACGCCTGTCGTGTCGGGCTTCAGGCGGATATGCAAGCTTATGATATCGGGCGTGCTGAAGAACGCCTCCCGGCTCTCCGCAACATTCACGCCGTCCACTCGCGCCCGCTCGCGCCCGGCGTCTGACGCCCACCACAGAACATTCATACCAAACACGTTCGCATAGTCCGCCAGCGCTTTGGCGATCCGGCCATAGCCATAGAGACCCAGCGTGCGTCCTCTCAGCGAACGCCCCACGCCCATCTGCCACGAACCCGCTTTCAGCGAGGCTTGCTGGTCTGGGATTTGGCGGAATGATGCGAGGATCAGCCCCCAAGCAAGCTCCGCCGTCGCGAAGGATGGGGCGTCCGCATGCATATCTGAGCAGAGCAACACGCCATTCCGGGTACAGCCTTCGACATCCACATGCGGCCACACACTGCGTTGGCTGATGAGTTTCAGCTTCGGCAGCTTATCTAGCAAAGCGCCAGAGATTTTCGTGCGTTCACGGATCAGCACCAGCGCTTCCGTATCAGCCAGCCGGGCGGCTAAAGCGTCATCATCCTGGATATGATCATTCCAGATCGTGACGTCATGACCGCCCAGCTTGGCGAAGCAGGGCAGGGTGCGGATGGTGTCGAAATAGTCGTCGAGGATCGTTGTTTGCATGGCCGCCAAACTATCGCGGGCGATCAGGCGGGGGCAAGCGCCTCCGCTTCAAGCATCGCGCCAAGGCTGGAAAGCGACGCGTCCCAACCGGTTGATACGCCAGTCCGACCTTCAAGCGTTTGGATATAGGAGTGGCGGATTTGCACATGCGTTCCGCTTTCCGTCCCTTTCAGCGTGACCGCGACCTTAGAATATGGCGTCGCTGTTTGGGCGCCAGCGGCGTCTTCGCTGACATGACGCCAACTAAAAACGAGGCGGGATGGCGCCTCAATCTCCTCATAAACGCCCTCTAAGGCCATTAGCGGCTCGCCCGGCGAATTGAACATGAAGCGCCAATCGCCGCCTGCTCTCAGATCAACATCGGCCTTCTGTAGGGAGCCTGCCTTTTGGCCAAACCATTTCATAAGCCGCTCCGGGTCTGTCCAGGCCCGCCAGACGCGGTCAATGGGGACAGGAAAGGCATTCTTCGCGATGATTTCACTGTCTTGCGGTGTAGTTTTCAGGTGTGTATCGGACATCAGCTTTCATCCTTTTCGTCTTGCAGGAATTCACCCAGCGCTTCGAGCTGGTCATCCCAGAAACGTTTATAGTCATTGAGCCATTCAACCGCTTGCCGCATGGGCGCGGCTTCGATCCGGCAATAGCGGGTGCGGCCGCGCTTAGCGACCGATACGAGCCCGGCGTCGCTCAGCACGCGTACATGTTTTGAGACCGCCGTCAGGGACATTTGAAAGGGCGCGGCCACTTCCGCCAGCGGCGCCTCGCCCTCCGCCAAGCGCGCGACAATGGCGCGGCGGGTGGCGTCGCCCAGTGCGGCGAAGGTCTGATCTAGGTCCGGCATCTTCGGATCCATAATAGTAAAACTATTGGTTGATTATATGGTTGGCTTGGATAATAGTCAACCAGTAAGTTCACAAATGGAGATGATCAAATGAAGCTGTATGACGCGATGGCCCCCAACCTGCGCCGGGTCCGTATTTTTATGGCGGAGAAGGGGATTGAACTACCGGTCGAGCATTTAGAGCTCATGCAGGGCCAATCCCGCACTCCAGAGTTTCTGGCGAAGAATTCGCTTGGTGAAACGCCGGTGTTGGAGTTGGATGATGGCCGGTATCTGACAGAAAGCATCGCGATCTGCCGGTACTTGGAACTGCTGCATCCAGAGCCCGCGCTTTTCGGAGAATCGGCTGAAGAGCAGGCCTATGTCGAGATGTGGACGCGGCGAATGGAGCAGTTGATCATGGGCCCGTTCGGCGCTGTCGGCGTCCACACGTTCGAGTTCTTTGCAGATAAAATCGAGCAGGTTCCGGCCTATGCCGAAACCCAAATGCGGCTTATCCCGAAGCGTTGGGCTTGGCTGGATAACGAGATTTCGGATGGCCGGCCCGTCATCGCGGGCGATGCTTTTAGCGTGGCGGACATCACAGGCGCAGCGGCTCTGATGATCGCAAGCTTCATCAGCTACGAAATCCCGGCAGACTTGAAACGCGTCCGCGCCTGGTCAGATCGCGTCATGGGCAGGGCAAGCGTCAGCGGCCAAATTCAACCGTAACCGCGCCGAAGCCGGTGAATGCCCCAATACAAACATTCCCCGGCTTCGCGAGCAGCATGTGGCTGCAGGTGCCGCTGCTCACCAAATCGCCTGCTTGGATGGCCATGTCATCCTGGTTCAGTCGATTGGCGAGCCATGTTGCTGGAATGAGTGGATGGTCGATGGCGTCTCCGGCATTGCCATTCCGGCGGGCATCGCCATCGACGGTTAGCGTGATCTGCGCTCCGGCGATGTTGGCCTCCCGCCAGTTGGGAACGGCCGGGCCGACGACCAAATGACCACTGCCGCTGCCGTCCGCCAAGATGGCTGGGAGTGCCGGAAAGGCGTCATCATGGATAAAACGGCATTCCGCGACCTCGATGCCAATGTGAATATCCTCAATCGCGTCAGACACTTCTGATTGGCTATAAGGCGTTCCTCGTGGCGCTAAGGACTCTTTGAAGCGCACGACATATTCACACTCAACAACAGGGTGTTGGAGTTTGCTGTGATCTAACGCTGCCGGGCTTTCATGAATGAATTGCTCAAATACAGGGCCAAAAATTGGTTCCTCCGCCCGAAGCGCCGCCTGCATTTCTGGCTTGTTTGCGGCGATCTTCCATCCGGCCACACTCCAGCCCAAACGTTCCCGAACACCTGCCGCTACGCGGTAAGCAGACGCTGCGTCCGGCGGCGCTAGAATTGCGTCCAGGCCGGATTGTGGCTTGCCGCCTAAGCGCAGTTCTACAAGTAAGTCGGCGAATGCGGCCTCGGCATCTGTGGTCATCTTTGCGTGCTCCGGGTTTCTGAAATTGTAGCATCGCATACCAGCGACGCTCCGCGTAGACTCCGCCAAGGTGAGACGCAGGAGATCGATCATGGCGGAAAAGCTGGATGTTTATGGCGGCCTGAAAATGACGGCGGAACGCGCCGCGGAAGTACAGGCCGAGGCGGAGCGTATTCGCAGCGGCGTCGCGTCTGCGATCACCCCGCAGTTCGGCTTCTATGATGAGCCTTCGCATTTCCTGAAGGCCTTGGAAGATTGTGCTGAACCGGGCGATGGAGAGGACGCATGAGCCGCCCTAATCGCCTGCAAAGCCTGGCCGAACTTATGGCGGATATGGAGGCTGGGCGTATATCTTCCGTCGAGGCCACGGAAGATATGCTGCGCCGGATGGAAGCCTGGCAACCACATATCAACGCCTTCATCCGCATAGACGGCGACGCCGCGATGGATGCAGCACGCGCGGCGGACAGCGCCAGGGCCAATGGCGACACACGCCCGCTGCTCGGCGCGCCGCTGGCGCATAAGGATATGTTTATGCGCGCAGGCGAACGTTCGTCTGGCGGGTCCGCTATTCTGGGTGACCTTGAAGGCGAAGATACGGCGACTGTCATAGAGCGGCTGAACGCCGCCGGCGCAATTGAGACGGGCCGCCTCAATATGTCCGAGTTCGCTGCGGGCCCAACCGGGCACAATGCGCATTATGGCCATGCCAGGAACCCCTGGAATCCGGATCATATTACGGGCGGATCATCCTCTGGTTCCGGCGCATCGGTCGCTGCGGGCGTTGTATATGGCGCGCTCGGGTCCGACACTGGTGGATCAATCCGGTTGCCTGCGATCATGTGCGGGTTGTTTGGCCTCAAGCCAACATATGGCGCCGTTAGCCGCTACGGCGCCATGCCACGCGCTTGGTCGCTGGATACGGTCGGCCCGCTGACCAGGTCAGCGGTGGACGCGGCGCTAATCTATGCGGCGATCGCGGGCTATGATCCAAAGGACCCAACCACCAGCCGCCGCGCGATCCCAGATTGGCGGAGGCTTATTGATCAACCGCTGAAGGGCTTGAAGCTCGCCCATGTCCCGGGTGAACCGTTTGGGGCAGTCGATGCCGAAACCCATGCGGCGCATATGGCGGCGCTGAAGACATTTGAGAGCCTTGGCTGTGAAATCATTGAGGCGACAATCCCAGATTGCGCGCCGCTTTATAGCGCGGCTGACGCTATATCCAAGAGCGAAGCGGCGGCGCTGCATGGTCGCTGGATGCGCGAGCGGCCCGATGATTACGCCACCCACGTCTATAGCCGGACAGAGGCCGGGTTCGCTATTCCAGCGACCGTTTACTTGGAAGCGCAAGCCGCGCGCGGACAAGTGGTCCGGGCCTTTTGCGCCCAAGCGTTTGCGGAGGCTGACGCATTATTGCTGCCATCTATTACGATGCCCGTTCCCAGCATCGCCGAAACGGATGAGGCGCAGCCGGGCGCTATCTTGGAGATGGTCGCTGGCATCACCCGCGCCACCCGGCCTTTCAACTATCTGGGCCTGCCAGGTCTCGCGACGCCGCTTGGTCTGTCGTCGAAGGGCTTGCCGCTTTCCTGCCAGTTGATCGCGCGGCCATTCCAGGAACGCACGTTGCTATCGCTCGGCCATGGCTATGAACAGGCTGCTGATCACATTGGCGCTGCGCCAGCGCTGCCAAGTTAGCGCAATTCATGATCATAGACAGTGAATGCCGGTATGAGGGATGATAACAGGGGGAGGTGAGAAGGCGGGAGAATATGGATGCGTATGCGTAGCGGCATAGTGATTTTGGCGGTGATGTCCCTGGCGCTTGCCGCCTGCGGGCCATCGCGCAATCAACCGCCCAGGGGCTCCGAGCGCGCAAGTTCCGCGTATCCGAAGCCAAGACCCCGGCACAAGCAGAAGAATACGCAAAATCTTGCAAGGCGTTTGGCGAGCAGAAGGGCCTGGCGGTCAATCTGGTGGGGATGATGCGGTGCCAGGCGCTCTCGACCTCCGCCATCGCAACTAGCGATCAGCTCTACATCGCGAATTTGCGCATCTGTCAGATATCCAGGATCAAAGAGGACGCGGATATTCGTAAAGCGCTTTCGCAGTGCTGGAGGGCCGTTGAACTCCGCCCGGAGTCTGAGGAGGCATACCGCGCGCGCGGATTAGCTTTGGCGCGTTCCAAACGATATGAGATGTCGTTGCCGGATTTGGATAAAGCCATCGATCTGGATGACGCTGATAACCCCAAAACCTACAGCGCCCGAGGCTTCGTGCGTGGTGTATTGGAGGATATCTCTGGCGGCGTCGCCGATATGGTGACGGCGCGGCGCATCTACGCTGCGAAAGGCGAAAAGCCCCCTGTCAGCCTGTTTGCACTGCAGACGCACATGCACATTACCGAGCGACAGTACCGGGATGCACGGGCGGTGATCGCTGCAGGCCGTGAAATCACGCCTGATCATCCAGACTTATATCGTATGGAAGCGCTGCTGGAGCTTGCCGAGGATGATCTTAATGGCGGGCTGCTCGCAATCAACAAAGCGATAAAGCTCAGCCCGAAGATGGCGGCGTCTTATGCTATTCGCGGCTCCATTTACGGTAAGGAAGGCAAGCTAGAGGACATGGTGCGCGACTACCGTGTCGCGGCCAAAAGCGATAAAAGATGGAGTGAGCTCAATGACGCCATCGCCAAGATCGATGAAGCGTTTGCACTGACGAAAGAGGCGCACCGCAGTCTCGGCCATGACCCAGGTTCGAAAGGACCAAAGCTGACGGTGGATGCGTGCAACGCAATGCTCGCATTTCAAAAGGCGGAAGGTTTGGATCAGGACGGTAAGTTCAATGATCCTGCCCTCACCTTAGTGATGCAACGCGCCGACGCGGGCTTGCAGACCGAACAGCAGGACCCGCTCGACCTCATCAAGAAACTCATGCGTGATCCTGAGAAATCTGGCGGCGGTGTGTAGAGTGCTAGCCTGCGCCGAATCAGACGGGAGCAAGCTTGAATGAACGCCTACCCAAAGGCCCAGCCCTCGCTCATTAGTGAGGCATCTCCGGTTCAGTTTCCGGGGCCGCATCCCGATAAGGCAGATGTTGTCGTGATCGGTGGCGGTGTCGCTGGCGTCTCAACTGCATATTATCTGGCCAAGCGCGGCGTAAAGGTGGTGTTGTGTGAGAAAGGCCGGATCGCTGCAGAGCAATCCAGCCGCAACTGGGGTTGGGTGCGCCAACAGGGCCGCGATTGGGCGGAGCTTCCGATCATGATGGAGGCGAACCGTCTCTGGCAGGGCCTTGCAGCTGAAACGGGGGAAGCGGATCTCGCCTTCACGCAATCCGGTTGCCTCTATCTCGCGGATAGCCCGGCGGCATTGGCGAAATATGAGGGCTGGTACGACACGGCGAAGCAGGCGCAGCTCGATACGGCGCTGCTGACGGCGGAAGAGGTCCAGTCCCGCTACCCCGATGTAGCTGGCCCGCCCGGCGGCGGCCAATGGGCTGGCGGTATGATCACCCCAAGCGATGGGCGGGCGGAGCCTTTCGTCGCCGTCCCAGCGCTTGCCCGAGCGGCGGAACGCGTTGGCGCCTGCATCGTTGAGAATTGCGCCGTGCGCACCCTCGACACGTCCGGCGGGCGGGTGTCAGGCGTCGTGACTGAGCATGGCGTTATCGCGGCCGACCGTGTGGTGTTGGCAGGCGGCGCATGGTCTACGCATTTTGCTGGGAATGCCGGTATCGATCTGCCGCAGCTTGCCGTGCGCTCGACCGTGATGCGGACAGAGCGCGCTCCCGATGGCGCCTATGACGGACCAAATGTATCTGGTCCTGGCCTCGCGCTTAGGCGGCGGGCGGATGGCGGGTATTCTGTCACCAGCGCCGATTTGGCTGAGCATTTTCTCAGCCGGAAATCATTCAAATATTTTCGCAAATACCTGAAACTCATGAAGCTTTCCGCCAAGGATGTCCGCATCAAGCCAATGGCGCCGAAGGGCTACCCGGGCGCATGGGGATCGCCCCGACGCTGGTCCGGTGACGAGCAAAGCCCGTTTGAGGCGATGCGCGTGCTGAACCCGGAACCATCGCCGATTGTTGTGCAGCGCGTGCAGGAACGGCTCGGCCAACGGTTTCCAGGATTGAAGGATTTAGCTGTCGCGGAAGCCTGGGCCGGGATGATCGATGTGACGCCAGATGCCGTCCCCGTGCTCGGCGAAGATCACAGGATGCCGGGGCTCTTCATGGCGACAGGCCTTTCTGGCCACGGCTTCGGCATTGGCCCCGCAATCGGGAAGCTGACAGCCGATGTGGTGCAAGGCCAATCGCCTGGTCACGAATTGGCGCGTTTTCGCTCTAATCGTTTCTTCGATGGATCGGAATTGGAGCCAGGGCCGTATTAGTTCAGTGAAAAGCCATGCGGCCTACATCGTGTTAACCTGCTTCCAATGATCGTTCCGGCGGAAAGCTTAGCGTGACTGTAAGGCCGCCGCCGGTGGAATGGCAATATTCTGCGGCGCCGCCATGGGCCTTCATTAGTAAATCAACCAGCCACAGACCCAGTCCGAGATTACCTTGAGGGCTGTCAGACGGTGAGCTTGAAGTCTCGCCATACTGCTTCATCTCGTGAATTTGGTCTAAATCCATTCCCACCCCATCATCAACAACGGATATTACGACGCCGCCGCTGGCGCTGGTTGAGCCGAGGATTTTGATTGAATTGCCACCGCTGTATCGTATCGCATTGTCGACCAAATTCGTGACCAATCGCCGAATAGCTCTCTCGTCAGCAAACAAGATCGGTAATGGACCATCTTGTTGGCAATCCAGTGTCATATTTG
Organism: Alphaproteobacteria bacterium; assembly: GCA_038102935.1. GTDB lineage: Bacteria > Pseudomonadota > Alphaproteobacteria > Bin95 > Bin95 > VMCJ01. The sequence goes on from JAYNYG010000048.1 coordinate 12,001, forward strand.
CTGACGCCAAGGTTAAGTCGAACACTGGGCAAATCGAGTGAAGTAGACTCTCGAGATCAATGTGCGTTTCCTGGGGTTCCCAGGACTTACCTTCTAGTGAAGATATCTCCAGGATTTGTTCTATAAGCGCTAAGAGGTGCTGCCCGCTGTCATGAATGATTGCAGGGTAAGTTTCGCGCTCTGTGTGTTCAGTTTCTATCGGGCGGCTGTTTTTCATCAATCCCGAGAGGCCAATGACGGCGTTTAGAGGTGTCCTTAAGTCATGGCTGAGGCCTGCGATCATCTGGCTTTTTGCGCGATTAGCGTTTTCTAGCGAAGCATTTTGTTGATGCAGCGATTCTGCCAAGCTCTTCTCCCTAATCATCGACTTCTGAAGATTGTCGACGACGGGGAGGACGAAAAACCCACCCAAAACAGATACCAGGATGGCGATCACGACTGCTGTAATGGTCGCGGCATCAATAATCGGCGCAACATCCAAAACTGGCACGGAAACCTGTCTGGCGCCCCTGAAGTCTCCAACCTTCCATCGCCCTTGAAACAGGAACTCTGGGCGGTTGTGACATTCGACGCAGTCCTGCCGCATTGCCATCGCCCGGGCGTACCTGATCATTTCAACTCCGTCTTGGAGCTCAAACCGAGCGAAATCCTGGCTAGGGTCCTTTTCAAGAAAAACCAATGACTCTTTTTCGAAAACATCAAGCTTTCACCCCACTCGGACGGGAAAGGGCGACTCACTGTATAGATTTGTATTGAGCTCCAGATTTACAGATTGGAGCGCATTTCCAAATTCAATGGATACAGTCGCTGGGAACGGGAACCGGTCTGGGGCTTCCTGAATGTTCATATCGAACGCGCCACCGCTTGCTTCGATGCGCGGCACCAGTTATTTGGAATAGTATTGGTGGAGGCTAATAATGGACTCAAGAAAAGTCCTAGCCTTATCGTAGGCTGCCTGTTTTCTGGCTTCTTCAGCGTAGTAACGAACGCCGCCGATATAGCCAAGTAAAGTAATAGAGATTAAAGCAACCAAACAGGCGTGCGGGTACCGAGCCATAAATTGCTTCACTGGCTCGGTTCCTCCTCTTGGATCATGAGCAACGTCGCAAAATTAGACTCTCAGCGCTCTGAGTGCAAATTAGGCAATCAGGGGATGACAGTGCCCGGAGTGCAAGAGGGGAGAAAGCAGCTTGAATTCTGCGGCGTTGGTCCATGCCAGAGCGGAGATGCCTGGATCACCGCTAGACGATCTACCGCTCTAAACAGAGATAGAGTTAGGAGTTAGCAAGCGTTAAAGTTCGATTTCCCGTCCGGCATTGTCGTGCCGCAGAAGTCTATGCCTTTTAATTTTCCCGGCAGCTTCGCGATCTTCATATAGGCGTTGATGAATTTTACGCCGTCTAAGTTGGCGCCAGTGAAGTCTACGCGCCAAAGCCCAGCCTCTGAGAAGTCAGCGCCCGGCAAGTTCGCGCCCCGGAAGAAGGCGCCGAACATTTTGGCGTAGCGCAGGTTCGCGCCATCCATCAGCGCTTTGTCAAAAATTGCTGCAGGGGCCTTTGTTCCATTGAACTCGGCGCCGAGCAGGCGGGCGCCAGTGAAGTCTGCCGCGCGCATTTTTGCTTTGCTGAAAATGGCGCCGTCCGCCCGCACACCTTCCATTTTTACTTCATCCATGCGGGCGCTGGTGAAATCTGCGGCTTCAAGTGAGGCGCCGGTAAAGATGGAATCGTCCAGGTTAGCGATGACGAATTGCGCGCCTGCGGCATTGGCGTTCGTGAAGTCCGTCGCGACCAATTTCGCGCCAGAGAGGTTTGCGCCTGCTAAATTGGCGCCGGCAAACTTTGCGCCGTCCATGAATGAGCCGCCTAAGTTCCGGCCAGCTAAGTCTACGCCGCTGAAATCCCCGTGCTTCAGGTCACATTTGACACAATCCTGGCCTGCGAGAACACGCGCCATATCCTTGCTATCTGCAGCAATAGCCTGGCTGGATGTTAGCGCCAAAGCGGCTGCGCCTATTATGAATCGCCAATACATCGCTAGGTTTCCGCAATTCCGGACTGAGAGGATGGGGACGAGATTATGCCACGGCGATTTCATGGGCGCACCTCTGCTTTGTCAGCGACGGCTGGGCTTCGTATAAGCAATGCCTGGAATGCTTATTGGCCCTGAGGGAAGTTTTTAGATGCGCATTGAAATCGTCTGTACCGGCGACGAAGTTTTGAGCGGTAAGACTATCAACACCAACTACAGCCATATGGCGCGTCGCCTTCAAGAGGTCGGCTTGGATGTCGTGTGGGGAACAACGGTTGGCGATGACCGGGATAGTTTGGTTGAAGCGTTTAAGCTTGCCGGCGCACGGGCGGACGCCGTGATCGTCAACGGCGGGCTTGGGCCGACGGTGGATGATCTCAGCCAGGAGGTCGCTGCCGAAGCGGCAGGCGTCGGGCTGAAGCTGGACGAAGGTTGGCTCAAGCATATTGAAAGCTTCTACGCCGCGCGTGGTCGCGTCATGCCGCCAAATAACAAGAAGCAGGCCATGCTGCCGGAGGGCGCCGATCTCATCGATAACCCCGTCGGCACCGCTTGCGGCTTCGCGTTGATGATCGGCAAGGCCAAATTTTACTTCACGCCAGGCGTCCCGCGCGAAATTCGGCACATGTTGGAGCATCAGCTGATCCCGCGCTTGCTGGAACAGAGCGGCCAGAAAGCGGTTGTCCGCTTAAAGCGCTTCCATTCCTTTGGCATGGGCGAAAGCCGGGTCGACGATATGCTGAAAGGCGTTGAGGATTTGGCTAAAGGAGGGGAGGTCAAGCTAGGCTTCCAGGCGCATTACCCGCAGCTTGAAACCAAACTTTTCGGGCGCGGCCAATCCATGGATGAGCTTGAGGCGCGTATGGCGCCTATCGAAGCCGCGATCCGGGACCGGATGGGCGCTTATATCCTCTCTGAGGATACCGATACCCAGGAAAGCGCGATCATAAAGGCCATCAGCGGCGGCACGCTGGCAGTGGCGGAATACGGCACGAATGGCGCCGTTGCAGGTCGGATGGTTGCGATGGACCCAGCGGGCGCCGTGTTCAAACGCGGCGGCGTCGGCGGAACTGTTCGCGCCCTTGGCCGAGCGCTTGGCCTTGGCGAGGCGTATGACGCAGCTACGGCCAGCACGACGAAAGCCTACGCAGAAGCCGTTGCGGATACCTCTAACGCCAGCACCGGCTTGGCGGTCTTGATAGCACCCGCTGAAGAAGGCAATGCTGGCGAAGGTTGGGTCCATATCGCTGTGGCCCGGAGCAGTCTGGATACAATCGTCCGCAGCGCCTGCATCGTCGGAGGCCCAGACCGGGTCCGCAACGGCGGTGTTGAAATGGCGCTAGACGTCCTCCGCCGCATCCTCCAGGGCTTATCGGCGGCTGACCCCGTGGATTTTGAACGGCAGGACGCTTAGCCGTAGAGTTCTTATCCCCGCAAAGCAGTCATCAGCCGGTCAATCTCCGCCGCGTCATTGTAGTAGTGCACTGAAGCTCGGCAGATTGGCGGCAGGTTGCGGCGACGGGCGTCCAGCAATGTGCTGTCTGGCTTGGACACGCTGATATTGATCCCCTCGGCCGCCAAGCGTTGTTTGATCTGAGCGCTATCTTCGTGGGCGCTGGAGAATGTGACGATGCCGCCTTGCTCAGCGCCAATATCGTGCACGGTAATGCCGTTCGTTTCGTTGAGGCGGCGGCGAAGATCATCCGCCAGCATTTGCACTCGCTCCCAGATCGCGTCCATGCCGATGCCAAGCGCGTAATCCACCGCTGCGCCAAGGCCTAGCTTGGCGGCGTAGTTGTTCTCCCAATTCTCAAACCGCCGTGCGTCACTCCGAAGCTCGTAGCTATCCGGGCTGGTCCAATTGGCTGCGAAGTGATCGACGATTGGCGGCTCCATCGACGGAATCAGGCTTTCCCGCACATAGAGGAACCCCACACCGCGAGGCCCGCGCAAATATTTGCGGCCGGTCGCTGAAAGCATATCGCATTGGATTTCAGCGACATCGATGGGCATTTGGCCGACGGATTGGCAGGCGTCCAGCAGATAGAGCGCGCCATGCTGCTTCGCGATCCGGCCGATCTCCGCCGCGGGGTTCACGAGGCCGCCATTGGTCGGGATATGGGTGATGGAGACGAGCTTGACCCGGTCATCCATCATCGCAGCCAGCGCTTCCGGCGATGTTTCGCCACTCGGGGCGGAGGGGATGACTTCGACAATTGCGCCGGTGCGCTTTGCGGCCTGCAAATAAGCTACATAGTTGGCGGCATATTCAGCCTCTGCCGTCAGAATGCGGTCGCCGGGTTTGAACTGCAGGGAATAGAACGCCATGTCCCAGGCGACCGTCGCATTCTCGACGATGGCGATTTCTTGAGGGGCGGCGTTGATCAGCTTTGCGACGGATGCATATACAGCATCCACCCGCGCGCTTTCCTGGTTCGCGGCCTCATATCCGCCGATACTGGCTTCCAGTTGGATATGATCGATCTGCGCCTGCACAACGGCGTCGGGCGGCAGCGCTGAGCCTGCGTTATTAAAATGGTCGACATTCTGAACACCCGGCGTTTCAGCGCGCAGGCGGGCGAGATCAAGGGTCATGCGGGTTGCTCCCGGCGGCGAAATAAGAGTGATAGGCCTAAGGTGAGGGCAAGGAGCGCGCCATAAAGCGCGTCGCCAAATTGCGCATACAGCGTTGGCGGATTGGCGGGCGGCAGTTGAACGTCAATCGAGGCGGCTTGCTCCAAAGGAATGCGGGCGATCTCGACGCCGTTCGCATCATAGGCGGCGCTGATGCCAGTGTTCGCAACTCGGATCAGCGGTAAGCCTTCTTCAATCGCCCGCATCCGCGCAATGGCGAGGTGCTGATGCGGACCAGCCGATTGGCCGTACCAAGCGTCATTGGTGATGTTCAGGAGGAAGGCCGGCCGCTCCGAAGCGGTCACAGCGCCCGGGAAAATCACCTCATAGCAAATCAATGGGCTGAAGCTTGGCAACTCGCCAAGTCGCATGCTTACAGGGCCAGGGCCAGCGGTGAATGAGCCACGCCCGGGCACCAGGCGGTCAAGCGGCAGATAAGCCTCAAGCGGCATGAATTCGCCGAACGGAACGAGATGGGTCTTGTCGTAGCGGGCGACGATTGCGCCATTGCTGTCGATTGCAAGCGCGCCATTGGCATAGGCATAACCGCCGCCTGGCTTCGGCGTGCGAATTGGCGTGCCGGAGATTACGAAACCGCCATCCTTGGCTAGCTCGCCAATAATCTTCAGCGCCTCCTGGCTTTCAGCCAGATTGAAGGGTGTGGCTGTTTCTGGCCATACGATCAGATCAGGCTTCGGCGCGCCTTCTTTGACAGAGAGAGCAACGTGGCGATTGAAGATGACGGCACGGTTTTCCGGCCGCCATTTGATGCGTTGCGGCGTGTTGCCTTGCACCATGCGGATTGTAATCGCGTCCGGCGCTGGCGCGGCGGGTTCGGATGGCGCCTGCGCATAAAGAAACCCCGCTGCGAGGAATACCCCAGCGCCTGCCGTTAGCCCAGCGTCGATCTTCGGCGCGCGGCGTTCCAGCATCCAGATGCGGGCAGCGCCCGATACGGCAAGCGCTGCCGCGAGCGCCAGCAACCCAACGCCATAGGCGCCAAAAATCGCGCCAATGTTGATGAGGCTGGTCTCAACGAACGCAAGCGCCGTCAAATCCCAAGCGAAGCCGGTGAACAGGTGGCCATACGCATATTCGGATACGCTGAGGATGCCTGCGAGACCAAGTCGAGCGGGCACTGACGCTGACGCTGCGCCTGGCCAGTATCGCCGCCAGAGATAGAACGCCAGCGCGATGTAGAGCGCAAATGCGCCTGCGAGGGCGAGCACCGGCAGCAGTGACGTCGCGCCCATTTGCGGCATCGGAACCAGAAACGCCTCTGAAATCCAGTTCAGCGCGCCGAAATGCCACGAAATGCCGAACACCCAGCCGATGGCGAAAACGCGGGCGGGAGAGCGTGCATCCAAATAGAACGTAACGGCAGCGAGGCCGATCAGGATGCCATAGGGGTTTGGCGATGGCGGGAAGGACAAAGCCGCCGCTTGGCCGGCGATTAACGCGAGAAGGCAATCCCGGACCCATGCCGGCGCACGCAGCAGCACCTGCACCGCTTAGGCCTTGGTATCGGTGTTGTCGATATACTCGGCGGCAGCCTCGGCATCATCGCCCGCATTTTCCGGCAAATTGCGGATGCGCAGGCTCCGCACGCGGCGCGGATCGCCTTCGAGTACCTCGAATTCCAGGCCGGAAGGATGGCCGATAATCTCGCCGCGTGTCGGCACGCGCCCGATTAAAGTGACAGCAAGCCCGCCGACCGTATCGATCTCTTCGCGCTCGTCTTCTGTCAGCACAAAGCCGACGCGTTCTTCAAACTCTTCCAGACTTGCTCGAGCATCGGCGACAATGGTGCCGCCGGATTCATCAACGAGTTCTGGCGTTGCTTCATCGTCATGTTCATCCCGCATCTCGCCGATGATTTCTTCAACGACATCTTCAACTGTCACGAGGCCGTCTACGCCGCCATACTCATCAACAACGATGGCCATATGCGTGCGGCTGACCTGCATTTGCAGCAACAAATCAATGACCCGCATGGACGGCACGACGAAAAGCACGTCTCTTAGCAGTGGCTCTAGTTCCGTCGCTGGCGGCTCGCCTGTCATGGCGACCATTAGGTCTTTTGTGTGGATCATGCCGATGGTGTCGTCCAACCCACCACGGAAGACGGGCAGGCGGGAGTGATAGGTCTCACGTGCTTTTTGAACTGCGCCGTGAACACCATCCGCAACGTCGACGCCATCGATATCGGCGCGTGGCGCCATCACATCCGCGACGCTCAATTCATTCAGGCTAAGCGCGTTCTCAATGATCTGGCGCTCGGCGTCAGAGATCGTTGGCGTATCAGTGTTCTCGCGCTCGACCAATTCGGCGAGCGTTGTGCGGAGGTCCGTTTCGCCGCTCCGGCGGATCAAGCGGCCCCACAGGCTCTGGCGATTGCCGCCGTTTTCAGTCTCGCCGCTCATCCCGTTAACTCACTATCCGCATAAGGATCGCGCACGCCAATCCGCTTGAGCGCCTGCACTTCCATCGCCTCCATGATCTCAGCTTCCGCATCATCAATATGGTCAAACCCGGCCAAATGTAACACGCCATGAACAACCATATGCGCCAGATGCGCCGCTGGCGATATTTCGGCCTCGCGGGCTTCGGCAAGCACAGTTTCCAGCGCAATGGCAATATCGCCGTAGTGGCCATCAATCGGCGCCTCGCCGGGTTCTGCGGCTGGAAATGAAAGCACATTGGTCGCCGTGTCTTTACCGCGATGATCGGCGTTCAGGCGTTGCAGCGCCTCGTCATCAGCCAGAAGGATCGTCAGCCCAGCATCAGCAGGCAGTTTGGCTTCTTGGAGCGCTGTCACAAGCGCTTCGGCGACTGTGCTTTCCGCCTCATCCGCCATAAAGGGCGCTACCCGCCATGCATCGTTTGCCAGGATTATGTCCTGCGGACTATCTGGGTCGTCTGAAGGCGCTTCAGTCATTACTGCTGGGCGCTTTGGCTTGGGCGTCATAGGCGGCGACGATCTTGGCGACCAATTCTTCACGCACGACGTCGCCCGCATTGAAGCGCGTGACGGCGACATCTGGCACATTTTTCAGCACCTCCAGCGCGTCATTCAGGCCAGAGCGCTGGCCGCGCGGTAGGTCCGTTTGGCTCGGATCGCCGTTGACGACCATGTGGCTGCCCTCGCCGATCCGGGTCAGCGCCATCTTCATCTGCATGGGCGTCGTGTTCTGTGCTTCATCCAGAATAATGAAGGCGTTGGAGAGCGTGCGGCCGCGCATAAAAGCCAAGGGCGCGGCCTCAATCTCCTCATTCGCCAGCTTCCGTTGGATCATATCGCCGGGCATCATGAGGGCGAGGGCGTCTTTTAATGGGCGAAGGTATGGATCAACTTTTTCATTCAGATCGCCTGGCAGAAACCCAAGCCGCTCGCCAGCTTCTACTGCAGGCCTGGAAAGAATGATGCGCTCGACTTGATGGCGCTTCATCATCTCCACGGCGACGGCGACGGCCAGAAAGGTCTTGCCTGTGCCAGCGGGGCCGACGGAGAATGTCAGCTTAGACTTCCGCAGAGTATCCACATAGCGCGATTGCGCGCCGGCGCGCGGGCGGATCGGGCGTTTATAGGTATCGATGGGTTGGCCTTCGCCTTCTTCCGGGCCAAGGCGGGAGGCGCGGGCGACGGCGGCGACGCGGCTATCATCCAATGCGCCGCTAGATTTGGCCTCAGCGTAAAGCTGGTTAATCGCGGTCTCGGCGGCAGCGACAGCGTCTGAAGGGCCAGTGATCGCGACCTGCCCGCCTCTCGATGCCAGACTGACGCCAAGCTCCCGCTCCAATCGCGCCAAGTGGCGGTCATAGGCGCCGAACAGGACCGGTAGCGGCGCCTCGTCCTGGAAGGTCACTTCCGCACGGGCGTCTTCGCTGCTTTTGGCGTTCAAGCCGCGCTCTCCTTGGTTGGTTCAACTTCGGATGTTTCAACGAGTGCGCCGACAAGGCCGTTGGGCGCGCCCCTGGAAATCTGGACATCCGCCATCTGCCCAAAGAGCGCATCTGCGTGCGCCGGGTCGAGGGTGACATGGGTCGCCTGCAGCCAGGGCGACCGGCCAACCAGCTGGCCGGGATGCTTGCCGCGCCGGTCAAACAGTACTGGCACAACACGGCCAGCCATAGCTTCATTGAAAGCGAGCTGTTGCTCATTCAGCAAAGCTTGTAGCCGTTGCAAGCGCTCACTCTTAACGTCTTCTGGCACCTGGTCCGCATGTTCGGCGGCGGGCGTGCCGGGACGCTCGCTATATTTGAAGGAATAGGCTTGAGCAAAGTTGACCTGGCGCACGAGGTCGAGGGTGTCTTCGAAGTCCTGGTCCGTTTCACCGGGAAAGCCGACGATAAAGTCTGAGGAGAGCGCGAGATCGGGCCGGGCGGCGCGGAGACGTTCGACGATCTTGAAATAGGCGTCCCGGCCATGGCCCCGGTTCATCCGTTTCAGAATACGATCTGATCCGGATTGCACGGGCAGGTGCAGATAGGGCATCAGCTTGGCCGTGTCGCCATGGGCGGCGATCAGGTCATCATCCATATCGCGCGGATGCGAGGTGGTGAAGCGGATGCGCTCCAGCCCTTCAATCTCTCCAAGTTCGCGAATGAGTTCAGCCAGTGTCCAGGTTTGGCCATCAGCGCCCAGCCCGTGATAGGCGTTGACGTTCTGGCCAAGCAGCATGATCTCTTGCGCGCCTTGGCCGACGAGCTTGATCGCCTCGTCACGAATATCGCTTACAGGCCGTGAGTACTCCGCGCCGCGCGTATAGGGCACAACGCAGAAGGTGCAGAACTTATCGCAGCCTTCTTGCACCGTCAGGAACGCCGAAGCGCCCTGCGGCGCCGATTGTTCGGGCAGCGCATCGAACTTTGTTTCAGCTGGGAATTCTGTATCGATGATCGGCTCGCCCCGGTCCGCCAGAATGCGGCGGACCATGCCGCCAAGGCGGTGGTAGGCTTGGGGGCCGACCACGACATCTACGGCAGGCGCCCGGCGGCGGACTTCATCCCCCTCCGCTTGCGCCACACACCCGGCGACTGCGATCAGCATGTCGCCGTCGCCCGCCTCTTTCTTCGCTTCACGCATCAGGCGCAAGCGACCGATTTCTGAGTAGACTTTTTCCGCAGCCTTTTCGCGGATATGGCAAGTGTTCAAAACAACCAAATCTGCGCTTTCGGGCGTGTCGGTATTCTCGAAGCCAATGGTCGCGAGCACATCCGCCATCCGGGCGGAATCGTACACGTTCATCTGGCAGCCATAGGTCTTGATGAAAAGCTTGCGCGCCAAGGGGATTGCCACCTTTAAGAGTTCAGGCGGACAGTAGAATTCGCGAGCGCTGTGTCAAGTTCCAACGGCTTGTTTCGGCGTTTGCTCGACCGCTAATGCCGGGTCCGGCGCCGGAAGCGCTGGCCCGGCTGCAGTGCGGCCTGAATTCATGGACCTGACGCCAGCCGAAACTACAGCCTGACATGCCGCCGCCATCGCGCGGCGATTGGCGAAATCATCCATGCTGACGGGCGCATGAAATTGAATTTCGACCTTAGTCCGCCGGGCTTTCAGGAAGGTCCAGATATGCGGCAACAAAGCCATATCGCCATACCAGGCGACCATCGGGCGTTGCGCGCGTGTAAGCGGCAGGCCGTCCATCTCCGTATACGCGAGGGACATCGGCTGCACCGTGACGGCTCGGCCGTTCACCTCGTTCTGGGCGACGGAGAATAGGGCGCTCTTGAAGTTCAGAACGCGCGCTCCGTCGTAGCTGGTGCCTTCCGGAAACAGAATGACATTGCCGCCGCTCTCAAAGCGCTCCTGGACGCGGGTGCGCTGCGCGCCGATTTTAGTGCGCTGCTCGCGTTCGACAAAAATCGTGCGTTGAAGCCTGGCGAGCCATCCGGCAACTGGCCAGCTTGCGATATCGGACTTCGCTACAAATGATCCTTCAATCACGGCGCCGAACACGAAAATATCTAAGTAAGATATGTGGTTGGAGACAAAGAGCGTTGGGTGCACTTCGCTCATCTCTCCAGCCGTTTCGATCTGGATGCCGAAGATTTTTATAATGCCCCAATGGAAGAGGCACGGGATCCTGTCCGCCGCTTTTAGCTTCAGCAATAACGCCAATGCTTGCATGGGCGCGACCACGGATGCCCAGCCAACGAGGGCCAGTATGCGCAACAGCGGCATCATACGCCGAGCGGAGCTCCAACTGGATCACCGGCGCCGGTGCGCTCGCGCAGGCGCTGGTAGCGTTTGGCATAATCGGCGGCCAATTGGTCCGTACGGACCACGACACAGACGTCAACCGTATCAAACTGTTCGTCGATCACAGCGCCGTCGCCGATCATAGCGCCGAGGCGAAGATATCCGCGGAGCAGCGGCGGCAAGGCGTCTTGCGCCGCCTTTTCATCAATCTGGCTGTGCGGCAGGAGATCCATGCGGACATAGCGCTTGCGGATGGCTTTGGGGCGAAGCTGCGGCGGCGCCAGATGCATCTTATGCAGATAGCTGAGGGCCAGTGCATGCTTTTTAGGGTCCGCGCCAAGGAACGAGGCGCAGCCGAACATGATTTTTACATCATGCATGGCGATATAATGGGCCAAAGCGCGCCACATCAAATTCATCACGCCAGCGCTGCGGAAATCTGGGTGGACGCAAGAGCGGCCTAGTTCCAGCACCTGTCGGCCACCGCGCAAAAGCTTGCGAATGCGGAACTCGTCCTGGGTGTAAAATTGACCGGCTTTGGCGGCCACATCACGGCGGAGCAGGCGGTACACGCCGACGACGCGGTTCGCGACCGGGCCGCTATGATCTAACACAATGAGGTGGTCACAGAATTGATCATAACGGTCGAAATCAAGCCGGGCTGCGGCGACCTCTGCAGAGGGCTTCGCTGAAAGCTCCTCATAGAAGACTTCGTAGCGCAGCCGCTGCGCCGCCGTGAGTTCGGCATCGGTGCGGGCGAGACGAACCTCAAGTTTGCCAGCGACAAGGCGAAGCTCGCCAATCCGTGCTGGCGCCGGGCCGCGACGCAAAGCGCGCACGAACGGAAAGGGCCTGCGGGCGCCAGATCGTCTGCGCGGCGGCCGCACCCGTTTCCAGGGGCGTCGCTTCTGTAAGGCGCGCTTCAGCGCAATCCGCATGGGCTGTTCTACCTCTATCGCTTCATCGAAAGCCTGGGCGCTGGACAGCCTTTGAACGGGCATCCCTCCACGCGCTCGATTTGCGCTGTTCTTGCTCGACCTTATCACGTGTCTGTTCCTCGCACGATAGGGCAGGATGCGACGCATTGATCAATCATGTGGGCATATTCAGCGGCGGACTCAAGGATTTATCATGCGCGTTCTGGGGATATCATTCGGCGGCAATCTTGGCGGCAGACATAAAAAAAGCCTCGCACAAAGGCGAGGCTTTCTTATTGTCGGCGCCCCAGTGAGTGCTGAGGCGCGGGAAGCTAAAAACTGGCTCAGCGGCGGCGGGCGCGCGTCCCGAGACCAATCTTTTTCGCCAAGGAGCTGCGCTGTGCTGCATAATTTGGCGCGACCATCGGGTAATCGTGCGGAAGGCCCCATTTTTCGCGATAATCTTCTGGAGACATATCGTATGCAGTCTTGAGATGGCGCTTCAGCATCTTGAGTTTCTTGCCATCTTCCAAGCAGATTAAATAATCTGGCGTGATCGATTTCTTGATCGGAACAGCGGGCTGAGGCTTTTCTGCTTGTGGCGCACTATCGGCGCCGACAGATGCTAGCGTCGTGTAGACTTGGCGAATAAGTTCTGGGAGGTCACTTACAGGAACCGGGTTGTTCGCCACGTGAGAGGCTACAATTTCTGTGGTATGCTCAAGTAGTTCGCGGGCCATAGGGGCTTCTGTTTCGGACATGCCGGAGTTTCTCCAAATATGCATTTACATGAAAAACGTGAGCGGGTTTATAGACTTGGCGAAGCAGACGCGCAACATATATTTTGGCTTTGAGGAGAGCGTTGTATGTCTAGTTTAGAGAATAAATCAGCACACTACTTGCTTGATATAACAGGGGATCGTTGCCCTATGACTTTCGTTAAGACACGATTAATGCTGGATAAGATGCGTGTAGGCGAGACGCTTTGTGTGCAGTTAAAGGGCGAAGAGCCGCTGAAAAATGTTCCTCGATCGGCCAAGGAGTTGGGGCATCTGGTCGCAGAGCCTATACTTGAGGAAGGTGGCTTAGCGAGCATTACTATAGAAAAGGTCTAAACTGGACTGGTCAGTGTTCTCGCCATGATTATGGCTTCTACCCGATATCCATCTCTTGGATAGTATCCTGGCCGTCCGCCGATTATTGTGAAGTCCATTGCCTTGTAGAATGCTTTCGCCGCCAAATTATCATCTGCGACTTCAAGGAGAACACGTTCAAACCCGTTTGCGGCAGCCTGACTGGAAAGAAGTTTCAATAGGTTTTGGCCAAGGCTACGCCGCCGATACCTATCAGATACTGCGATATTAATTATATCCATGTCGCCGCCAGCCTGCATCGCGAGAATAGCGCCAGCCGGTGTATCCAATCCGGGCGCGAAGGCGATGAATCCGGCGCCGCCCTCCGTTAGAATTCGCTGGATATCCCGCGCCTTCCAGCCGCCAGCGCCGCCATCTGTATAGGCGCGCTGAAACAGGTCTGCGACGGCGCTTGCATCACGGGTCGCCATCGCGCGCAGGTCAAGCGTTATGTCAATCATGCGGGAGGGAAGCAGCAATCGTCTAAATCCTTGTCAACAGCGCGAACTTATGCGCATTTCTGCCGCCATGATCAAACATCTATTCATGGCCGCATTGGCTTTCATCGGCTGTACAGTTAGCGCTGCGCCCCAGGCATCGGCGGCGGACCATGCTGTGGTCGTGATGTATCACCGTTTTGGCGAAAGCCGCTATCCATCAACCAATGTCTCTGTGCGGCAGCTTGAGTCCCACATTGCTCATTTGAAGCGTGGCAAATTCACTGTCTGGCCTTTGAAGAAGATCGTCGCCGCCATCAAAGCCGGGGAAACGTTGCCAGACAAAACCGTCGCCATCACGATCGACGATGCCTATGCCTCGGTCATGAAGCGGGGGCTGCCGAAATTGAAAGCGGCTGGGTTTACCGCCACGTTGTTCGTTTCAACTGAGCCTGTGGACGCAAACCTGCGCGGATATATGAGCTGGGATGATATCCGCAAAGCGTTGGATGACGGTTTTGATATCGGCGCCCACACAATCAGCCACGCTCATCTGGCGGACCTATCCCTGGCCGACGCCAAGCGCGAAATTGCGTTCAGCAACCAGCGTTTCAAGGAAGAGTTAGGCTTCGTCCCGGAGCTTTTTGCATATCCCTATGGCGAGGCGACATTGGCGGTTAGGGACGCCGTGAAGGCTGCAGGGCACGCGGCAGCGTTTGGCCAGCATTCGAGCGTGGCGCACGCGTCTGAGGATATGTTCTATCTGCCGCGCTTCTCGCTTAACGAGAAATACGGGGCGATTGACCGGTTCCGCACTCTGATCTCCGCTTTGCCGATGGATGCACGAGATGTGACGCCGCGGAAGCTGACATTGGACGATACAACCAATCCCCCAGCATTTGGTTTCACAGCTGGCGACGCTGCGGGGAACCTAAACGGCCTCGCGTGTTATGCCAGCGGCCTTGGTAAACTGAAGCTGCAAAAGCTCGGCGCACGTCGCGTTGAAGCGCGACTGCCCAGGCGCTTGAAGCCAGGCCGCCACCGCGTTAACTGCACCTTGTCTGCTGGTGGCGGCCGCTGGCGCTGGTACGGGCGGCAGTTTTACGTGGCGAAGCCAGCCGGATAGAGCCGTGGCTTTGGATTCTAACGGGTCCTGAGGCCTCTGATGGTCAGTGCTTGTCGGCTAGTCCAAAAGCTCCTGAAGGCGTCCCTCTTGGACTTTGATTTGCGCGTCAATCAATGGCAGCACATTGGATTTTGCGGCTGCCGTCGCTTCAGCTAGATCTTTCATAGCGGCGCGGGCGAAACCGTTGGGTTGGCGCTGTTGAAACAAAGTCTCCATGGCGACATCCAATTCGCTGTAGTAGCGCCGCACCCCCGTTAAAACATTGCCCTTTACCTCAAAAGTGCGCGGTGAATAGCGCATTGTTTGCCAAATCGTCAGGTCCAGTTGGTGACGCTCACGCGGGACCAGTTTCTTGTCATGCCACGTCATCGGCGCCTTCTTGTAAGCCGCGACCCAGGCTTCGACCCGCGCAGTGTTGTCCGAAACCTCAGCATGTAGGGATTGCTCAATGTTCAGCACGTCGCTGGCTGCCTGATAGCGATCAAAATTGACCGCGATTTGGAAACCAGCGACGGACGCCAGATAGACGCCGAGAACAGTGGAAACGAGGATTGTGATTTGGGTCAGCCAAAAGGTTAGATTTGGCCGTTTTTCGACACTCAATAACC
>JAYNYG010000049.1:0-26882 GCA_038102935.1 Alphaproteobacteria bacterium
CGGTATTGGCCGTGCTTGCGCTTCACTTCAGACATCTCGATGACGCCGTCATCATTCTTGTCCATGCGTTCAAAGCGAGCGTCGCCAGCTGCGCGGGCTTCAGCATTGGAAATAACGCCGTCTTTGTCCGTATCAGCGCGGTCCATGTGCTTTGCAATTCGTCGGTCTAGGCGGGTGCTCATTTTTGCGAGCATTGCAGCTTTCATTTCCGCTGCCGTTACTGCGCCGTCTCCGTTTGTGTCGGCCTTTGCGAAGCGGGAATCAGCATGCGCTTGGTCTTCTTCACGGGTGATCTTGCCATCGCCGTTCGTATCGATTGCGGCGAAGCGCTCTTGCGCGTGATGGGATTTCCCAGCCTTGGCGACAGCGATGCCAGCAACGGGCAAGCTGAGAATCGCAGCGACGATGATGATTGTGCGGGTTTTCATTGGAATAGGTCCTTCAGTTGGAACAAGTGGGGTCCGATTAGATGAAACAGGGCGCGTCCAAGTTCTGATCCCTAAACGGACAGGGAGCAGAACCCCGTCGAAATAATTTGCATGAACTTTTGTTTCTGGTATGTTCACATTATTCAAATAGGGAGGAATGGATTATGGACGCACAACCCGGCAAATTTCACTGGAATGAATTGATGACCCGCGATCTCGCTGGCGCAAAGGCGTTTTACAGCGCCGTATGCGGCTGGTCCTATGATGAGATGGAGGTCGACGGCATGTCCTACACGCTCATCATGGCGGGCGGAGAGCCGGCAGGCGGCATCTTCGAGATGGATAGGGACTTTGAGTTCAAAGATGCGCCCGTCCAGTGGATTGGCTATGTCGAGGTCGAAGACCCTGACGCAGCCTGCGCGGCCGCCGCAGCAAACGGCGGCGTTGTCATCAAAGAGCCGTTTGATGTGACTGGCGTTGGGCGGATTGGGCTGACGCTCAGCAAAGAAGGCGCATTTCTTGGCGTCATCAAACCGGCGCCTCAGCCAATGGAAGGCTAAGGCCCGGGTTCTGAATTCGTTGGATTCTGAATTCGGTACAGGACATGGCGGCGGAGCGGGGAAGTTTCATCCAGTAACGGGTGATCGAAATCCCCCGCTTCGTCGCGCATCATGCCAATTCGTTCCATGACTTTGCGACTTGGCGTATTTTGTACGGCTGTGAATGAAACCACCTCGGACAAGCCAAGCGCTCCAAAGCCCCATTGGAGCGCCTGCTGCGCCGCCTCCGTGGCATAACCTTGGCCCCAAGCATGGCGCGCAAGGCGCCAGCCGATTTCTATGGCTGGCGTGAATGGCGTTTCATACGGAACTTTCGATAAGCCGGTGAAACCCAGAAACGCGCTGTCCGATTTGCGTTCAACGGCAGCGAAAGCAAAGCCATTTTCCGCCCAGCGCGCTTCCAGCGTATCGACCAACACATTGCTTGCAGCCTCGTCCAGTGTTGATGGGAAATAGCGCATGACCTCTGGGTCCGCGCTCATGGCGGCGAAGGGCTTACGGTCAGCATTGCGCCATGGCCGGAGGATCAGGCGTTCAGTTTCACCAAATGGCTCGCCAAACGGGCGACGCTGTGGGATTGTTTGCATTCAAGTTTCCTTGGCCTTGAGGCGTGACTATGACCTATCTGCTCGAAGTCGAAGGTCTTACCGTAGATTATCCCACCCGGCGCGGCGTGTTCACAGCGATTGAGGACGTCTCTTTTAACGTCTCCGCTGGCGAAATATTGGGCGTGGTTGGCGAATCCGGCGCCGGCAAATCGACTGTCGGCGCGGCGATCATGCGGCTGATCGATTATCCGGGCTTCATCCGCTCCGGCAAGATCCAGCTATCTGGCCTGGATTTGGCGTCCTTGACCGATCAAGAGATGACGGCGGCGCGCGGGCGGCGGATCGCGATGATCTTCCAGGACCCGCTAACGGCGCTGAATCCCGTGCTGACCATCGGCACGCAAATCCGCGAGACAATCCGCAAGCACACCAAACTCACTGGTGATGCGGTTGACGCCCGCGCCTTAGAATTGCTGACCCAAGTCGGCATTCCGGAGCCAGGACGCCGCCTAGCGCAATATCCGCATCAATTTTCTGGCGGCATGCGCCAGCGTGTCGTGATCGCCATTGCGCTCGCGGGCGAGCCTGAGCTGCTGGTCGCGGATGAGCCGACGACCGCGCTTGATGTTTCCATCCAGTCCGAAATCCTGGATCTGATCCGAGGCCTCTGCCGGGATAGGAACCTTGGCGTGATCCTGATCACCCATGATATGGCCGTGATCAATGAAGTGACGGACAGGGTGGCCGTGATGCTGCGGGGGCATATCGTCGAGATCGATGAAACCCGCAAAATCATTGACGCCCCAGCGCATCCCTACACGCAGAGCCTGATTTCGGCCGTTCCCCGCACGGACGTAAAACTTGACCGTTTCCAGCTGGTCGATGCGACGGCGGGCGGCGAATCTGCGATTGAGGCGATGAGCAAGGAAGTCGCCTGGCTCCGTGCGGCGGCGTCTGAGGAAGCGGCGGCGGAAGCGCCGCCGATGGTTGAGGTTGAGAACCTCACCGTCCGCTTTATCAAATCTCGCGGCCTGCTGGCGCGCTGGCACACATATTTTAACGCCGTAGACGATGTAACGCTAGAGGTTCGGCGGGGCGAGACGTTTGGGCTCGTTGGTGAAAGCGGGTCCGGCAAATCAACCGTCGCGAAAACCGTTGTCGGCCTGGAGCCGCCTTATCAGGGCAAAATCCGCTATAAGGGCGTGGATATTTCGGCGCTGACGACAGATGCAAAGCTGCGGGCGAACTGCACAGATATGCAGATCATCTTCCAGGATCCGTTCTCCAGCCTGAACCCGCGCATGCGTGTGCGCCAGATCATCTCTGAGCCAATGGTTTATCATAGCCTGGCGGAGCGGAACGAAGCGAACGCGGTTGCGGATGAGCTGCTGGTGCGCGTTGGCTTGGATAGGGCGGCGGGCGATAAATACCCGCACCAGTTCTCGGGCGGGCAGCGCCAGCGCATCTGCATCGCAAGAGCGCTGGTGATGCGGCCCCGGATGCTAATCTGCGATGAGCCGACATCGGCGCTCGATGTCTCCATCCAGGCGTCGCTGCTGAACCTCCTGAAAGACCTGCAGGAAGAGCTTGGGCTGACGATGCTTTTCATCAGCCACGACCTCGCCGTCATCCGCCAGATGTGCGACCGGATCGCCGTGATGCGCTATGGCAAGCTCTGCGAAGTCGCCGACAGCGAGACTTTATTCAGCGACCCGCAGCACCCATATACTAAAGAACTGTTGCGCCTAGCGCCAAAATTCAGCCGCCAGGTTGCTGTTTAGAATGTACCCGATGGGGAGACGATAGATGGACATACTCACCGCGATTGATCCCGCTGGTCTTGTCGCGATCATTCTGGTCGTACTGGCGCTGCTGGTCATATTCAAAGGCGTCGTCGTCGTCTCTCAGGGCCATGAATATACGGTCGAGCGGTTTGGGCGGTATACGCGTACGCTGCGGCCAGGGCTCCACATCATCGTGCCATTTTTCGATAAAATTGGCAGGCGTTTGAATGTGATGGAGCAGGTTCTTGATATTCCAACGCAGGAAGTCATCACGCGTGATAACGCCAGCGTGCAGGTGGATGGCGTTGTGTTTTATCAGGTCATGGATCCCGTCGCTGCAGCCTATGAAGTGCGTCAGCTAACGCTTGCAATCGTCAACATCACCATGACCAATCTACGTACCGTTATGGGTTCCATGGACTTGGACGAGCTGCTTTCCCAGCGTGACCGGATCAACAGCCAGCTGCTTGTCGTGCTGGATGAGGCGACCAATGCCTGGGGCGTCAAAATCACCCGCGTTGAAGTGAAAGATATCTCGCCGCCGGCTGACCTTGTCGCCGCCATGAACCGGCAGATGAAAGCCGAACGCGATAAGCGCGCCCAGGTGCTTGAGGCCGAGGGTATGCGCCAATCAGAAGTGCTGCGGGCAGAGGGTGAAAAGCAGGCGCAGATCCTCGAAGCCGAAGGTCGCCGCGAAGCCGCATTCCGGGATGCTGAGGCTCGCGAGCGTGAAGCCGAAGCTGAAGCGACGGCGACCCGCGTGGTCTCCGAAGCGATCCAGGGCGGGAACTCGCAGGCGATCAACTACTTCATCGCCCAACGCTATGTAGAGGCCTTGCAGGCCGTCGCCAGCGCGCCAAACCAGAAGCTGGTGATGATGCCGCTGGAAGCGAGCGGCGTTATCGGCTCCATCGCTGGCATTGCCGAAATCGCCCGCGATGCGCTTGGCGGCGGCTCTGGCGGCGGCGGCGCAAGTGGTGGGGCTGGGCCATCAGCGCCGCCCCCATCGCCCACGCGGCACCCTATTCCTGGCGGCGGGTCGGTGCCATCGAGCTATGTTTCGAACCGCAGTGACGGAGACTAGGCGATGTCGGCGGGTCTGTTTGAAGCGGTCGTATACTGGCATTGGCTGGCGTTGGCCGCAGCGTTCGTGGCGCTGGAAATCGTTGTCCCTGGCGTATTCTTGATCTTCCTGGGTGTCGCCGCTGCGACAGTCGGTGTTGTGCTTTTGGCTGTGCCAAGCTTGGATTGGCGCTTGCAGTTGGTGCTGTTTGCTGCCCTCGGCGTCGCGCTGATATTCATTGGTCGCCGCGTTTATGGCCGCATGTCCGAGGCGGAAGATCATACATCCCTCAACCGGCGCGGCGAGCGCTTCATCGGCCAGGCGTTTCCGCTCTCCGGCGCTATGACGGGCGGTCGCGGCCGCCTCCGCGTCGGCGATACAGATTGGCTCGCCCGCTCCGCCCCTGGCGCGACAGAGGATATCCCTGACGGCGCCATGATGCGCGTCACCGCCATCGACGGCGCGACGCTCGTGGTTGAGCCACGAGATTAGTCCTTGTCCAACACGTCCTTGATGTAATCCCGGCTTTTCCACTCTGGTTCTGGCGGGGCATAGCCCTCTCTAGGGGCGTAGATTGAGGTTTGGGCGCCATCCATCGCGGGCACGTAGCGGGGGCAGTTCGGGAAGATATCGCGGGCGGTGACGCAGATCAGGCGTTTGGCGCCGGGGAGGGCTTCGATTGCTTCGGGGCTGTCATCAATCTCAGCAACGCCGTTGACGCGGAGGCGGGTGCTGACGCCGTCAAAGCGCACGAATAGCAGGCCGACATTGGGGTTTTTGAGGATGTTCCCGAGGCTTCGGTACATCCGGTTGCCGTCATAGTCCGGGAACGCCAGCGTCGAGGGTCCCGTAACGCGGACGAAACCAGGCGCCCCGCCCTTCATCGAGCAATCGACAGACTCTTCGAACGATGTCGCGAGGAAGAACACAGGCGCCGTTTCGATAATTTCCCGGTCTTCATCCGTGAATGCGTCATGGCGGCGGTGTTCCGCGATACGGTCCGCGACTTTGCGGCCGCCATAGCGGTCCTGCAGTGCGCGTTGGCCTTTATGAAACATGGCTATTCCTTCATTTTGCCTGAGACTACAGTCGCAGCGCACATCAGCAATGGGTATTCCGCATCGCCCTACATGGCTTTAGTTTAAGCGGCATCAGTTCCCAGCCCTACGAAGGAAGTTTGCGGCATGAAATACTCGCTTGATGGTCAAAAGGTTGATGCACACCCGGAAAGCTGGGTTGCGCCCACGGCTGCGGTCATGGGCAACGTAAAGCTGGAGAAGGATTCCAGTGTGTGGTGGGGCGCTGTCATTCGCGGCGATAATGACTTGATCACCGTCGGCGAAGGCTCCAATGTCCAAGATGGGTCTGTGCTGCATACAGACCCTGGATATCCATTGGATATCGGCAAGAATGTAACAATCGGCCATTTGGTGATGCTGCATGGCTGCACCATCGGCGATGGGTCTTTGATTGGCATTGGCGCAGTCGTGCTGAACGGCGCCAAGATCGGTAAATGCTGCCTGATCGGCGCGAAGGCGCTGATCACAGAGGGCAAGGAAATCCCAGACAACTCACTGGTGATGGGCGCGCCCGGCAAGGTCGTGCGCACATTCACGCCTGAAGAGGCGCAGAACATGATGCGCAACGCGGATTCCTACCAGAAAAACTGGAAACGATTCCGTGACGGGATGGAAGACCAGGATTAAAGAGCCGCGTAATTTTCCTGCGCCAGCGTCAGGACGGCTTCTAGTCGTGCGTCATGCTCTGATGGATGCTCTTGATTATCCAGCGCCGCCTGGTGTGCGTCGATCAAGCGGGCGGCCAGGTCTGGCGCGCGGATTGGCAGCGGTTCCGGCTTCTCTAACAACTGCATGATGGCGTTGGTCTTGGCTGTGTTTGAGGATGCGGCCACCAATGGCGCGCCTGTCGCGAAGGCGGCGATCGAGTGATGGAAGCGCCCGGTGGTGACGATCCCTGCGCGGGCGATTTCACCCAGCCATTGTTGCAAGCTGTCGGCTTGGATGATCTCGGCGCCCGCTGGCAGGCCATAGCGGGTGAGCGCGCGCGTGAAGGCCGCTTCATCGCCTGACGGAAACGCCCGTGCGCCCGTCAACACGGCGACGTTCCAGCCCTGGCTGGCAACCCAGCGGGCATATTCTGCAAAGGCTGCGGCGGCGCGGTCGTCTGCGCTGGCGCCGCCCGCGATAACCACCCGGCGCTCGCGCAATTTCGGCAGCGCGTCCGCCATGGCTTTTGCTGTGAGCGGGAGGCTATCGAACGCCAGAGCGCCTTCTACGCCAATCTGGCGCATCAGGCCAAAACTGATGTGCTCGCGGAACGCGGCGTATTCCAGCGTTTCATACACCCGCTTGTAGAGGCCGTTGGCGACAGGGTCCGTTAGCGTCGCCGTGTCTTCCGGATAACAGGAATGGTTGATGATCTGAACGCGTTTGCCGAGCTTCCGGGCAGCGGCATAGGCGAAATACAGAAGCCCACGCACATTATCCGTAACGCCATGCAATGTGCCTTCGCCGTTTACGACGATCAGGTCCGCATCGACAGCCTGGCGTATCAGATGTGGATTGGCGGCGGTGAAGGCATCGAAGAAAGCTGGATCGTCTAAATCCTGCAATGAGGCGGGGGCAGGGCGGGCCATGTAGATGGAACGGATCGGCGTCGCTGCCAGATCGTAGCCTTTGGCGCGGATTTGATCGCGGATCGCAAGGCTCGTCGCTGTGCAGCCCCAATGATACCAAGCGGTCGTATCGTTCGCGAGCAGAGCTTTCGGCTTGGCGCCGGTGTTGACCATTGCTGGACGCAGCGGATGCGTCGCGGCGGGCAGCGCGCCTGTCGTAGCAGCCGCCCGAACGACTTCTGCAGCGGCCTCCAGCACCGGCGCCCAATCGTCGAAATCCTGCTGGCGGACATGCGCTACAGATTCATACCAAGGATTGCCCTCGTCGCCGCCAAACCAGCGCCAATCGGGCTCATAGTTCAGCATCATGAATGTCGGGACGCCGAGCGCGCCTGCGAAATGCACGCTGGAATTGTCGATGGAGACAACGAGGTCCATCGCGCGGACCTGTGCGGCGAACATATCCAGCATGCCGCTTGAATCGATGGAGGCGTCTTCAATGATGTCAGCGCCGAACTTGGCGCGGGCTTCCGCGATTTCCTCGGCGCATTCGCCATATTGCAGATTGACGAACCGCACGCCAGGCGTTTGCAGGATCGGCGCCCATTGATCCAGTGATGCGCTGCGGCGCTTGCCGCCGGTCGGATTGCCGCTCCGCCAGGAAATCCCAACGATCAGTGGCTGAGGTCCGCCATCAACGGAGGCCTGATAGCGCTGTCGAAGCTGTGCGACCTGCTCTGGGCTGGCTTTGAGATAGGCGCCGCGCGGGCGGAAATCCTCAAACGCCGGCGTCAAAAAGGATGCGAGGGCGCCAGCGGGGATTTGCCAATCGAAGTCCGGCGCGCCAAATGCGGACAATGGCGGGTTCTGGCTGATGCCAACCTGCACGCCGGGCAGTGAACGCTGCATCAACGCCGCGAGACGGTTGGTGACCTCCAGGAACACGGCGGCGCCTTGATCGACCAGCGCCTGCAGATATCCGGCAAACATAGTTTCGTCGCCAACGCCTTGCTCGGCATATACCAGAATCTTCTTGCCGCGAAGGTCTGATCCATCCCAGCGGACATGGGTGTGCGGGCGTGTTTGATCCTTAAACGCGAGCGTATTCCAGCGCCGATCATAATTGCGCCAGCCCTCATCAAGCTTCTTCTGGCGGATTTGCGTGAGCGCCAGGCTGAGGCCATATTTGCCAGTATCTGGCGCCAGCGCATCCGCTTTTGCGAAAGCGGCTTCGGCGGCCTCAACCTCGCGCAGCTCACGTTTTGCGGCGCCTAAGCTCGCCCAGAGCGATGCCATCTGCGGCGCATCAGTGATGCCGCGTTCAAGCTGAATGACGGATTCAGGATGCCGCCCGAGCGCCATCAGCGCATTGCCAAGCGTACCCCTGATTTCTGCCCATTTTGGGCAAATATCCAGCGCGCGCTGCAAAGGCGCAATCGCTTCTTCCGCACGGTCTAAGCGGAAGTAGGTGACGCCCAACGCCGACCAACCATAAGGATCATCCGGCGCAGTTTCTGTCGCGCGGAGCGCCGGCTCAATCGCCTGGTCATGCAGCCCAATCGCATCGAACGCCATAGCGAGCACGGCGTCCGGGTTCACAGCGTCGCCAACGCCTTGGGCCATCGCTTGGCCAATATGTTCCTCATTCGCTTTGTCCGCATGTGTCCGCTCAATATGTCCGCCCATTTGGGCAGCGATGGCGTCCATTTCAGCTTGGACCTCATCCATGCGGTCCAGCTTGATGAGGGTTTGCAAGCGGCTGACGCGGGCGTTCAGCATTTTCGGATTGTTTTTGATCGCGCGGCCATAGGCATCGGCGGCTTCAGCGAATTTTGATTGCCGGGTGAGCGTGTTGCCATATGCATGGAGCGCGGATGCGCTGTTCGGCGCGAGTTCTACAGCGCGGGCGGCGGCCTCTGCCGCGCGGTCTAGGTCGCCGATGATGGAGCAACTTGCGGTTAGGTTTGTCCAGGCGGCGGAGACTTTGGGGTCAATTTTGACGGCGGCTTCAAGGTCTGCGATGGCCTCATCATGCTTGCCTTCGCCTTGGCGGATTGCGGCGCGGTTGACGCGCATCCACGCCGCTTCTGGCGCAAACGCAATCCCGCGGGACATATGCGCCATGCCACGCTGAATATATCCCTGGCGCACCATAGCGAGGCCCAGGAGATGCAAGGCGTCGGCGCGTTTGGGCGCAGCGTCTACAATCGGGTTCAGGATTTCTACGGCGTCATCGAAGCGCTCGGCTTCAATCAGCGTCGCCGCTTCCAGGATTTTGGCGGCTGCAGGGTCTTGGGCGCGCTGGCGGCGGGGGCTCTGGCCGTTGCGTGGCAGGGGGGCGGGCTGTGTGTTCCGACCGCGTTGCTTTTTCCGTTTGGACATGCCTGTTCTCTACCGCCAATGATCTACTGGGGCAGGAGCGTCGGCCAGGTATGGTTAAATTGGTGTTTAAAGTGGGTGCCGGATTGGATAGCGACCGTTTGACATCACATGCTGCCGACCCGTTCGCCCGCTGACATTGATGATGATCGGCGCCCGCAGATTGGCGGACATCTCAATCCCTGCGTCGCCGCGCCGGACAGACACGATCAGCAACGTGAGCGCATCGCTCGGCTCCGCATCGCATTGCTTATAAGCTTCGAGGAGGTCGTTTGGGTCGATCACATCCGCAACGACCGAAACCTCTGTCACGATGAACCCAAGTGCGGGATCAGCAAGTGACTGCAGGAACTTGAACTGGTCCGACTTATCCGTCGGCAGGTTCAGGACTGCATATTCGCTCCGCCCTTCGAAGCCCAACAGGCCACGTGGGAACAGGATGATGTTGTCGTCGCCGATTTCGACATTGCCGAACCGGCACGGAATGATACGGCGGCCATTGGCTGGCCCCGGATCGCTCTGTGCGCGGGCCTGGATGACGCCAGGATCGGGCAAATCTGCATCGGCTGTGACGGTCATTGGCATCGCGTTCATTGCTGAAGCTCCAAAAATAATGCGGTTGGTGCTGCGGATCGGTTAATGGAATTGGCCGCTATGGCTTTGCGGCCGATCATAGGAAGTTCGTCAGTGAGACTTGGCGGAGACGGGAAAGCGCAGCCATGGACGCCTGAAGCTGCGCTTGCTCCTCGCCAAGCCTTGAGATCGCCTCAGCGAAGTCGATGTTTTCGATGTCGCCGACGCTCTGGTCGAGTGCGAGCGTGAAGTCCTGCATCCGCGTGGATTCTTGCTCCAGAATCGAGCGCCAGCTGCCAATCCGGCCACGGACATCGGGCAAGCCATCGAGGGAGCTGTTGACGAGTTCCATCGCACGGTCGAGCCGCTGGCGTGTCCCTTCGGGATCCGATGGGTCAACCGTCTCGGCGATTTTGAGCGCACGGATCAGGTTTTCGAATGCTGGGTCAGCGGCTGTGGCGCCGTAATCGACGGAAAGCGTATCGCTCGCCCGATGGTTCAGTATCTGCGAGTCGCCGTCGTAGTAGAGCGTATCGGCGGTATCGAGGAATTCGCCATCTGCTGGAAGCTGATCCAGATCGACGGGAAGCGTATCCGTTGCGCCGCCAGCAAAGAGTGTGCGGCCATTCTGCTCAGCGTTCAGCAATCCGGCTACGGTTTGCAGAAAGCCTTCCATCCGGCCCTGCACGTCAAGTTTTTGAGCATTCTCGAAATGCCCAGCGTTCACCAGGAAGGTCCGGGCGTCTGTCGCAAGTTCTGTAACTTGCGCCACGACGCTCTCCATCTTCTGGAGGCGCAAATCGACGATGCGATTGCTGTCGATGAAATGGTCGGCGCGGGACCGTTCGGCTTCCAGCGATACAAGGCGCTTCGAATCGCGGCCAATGGATGAGTATTCCAGGCCAACTTTGCCCGTCGACACTTGCACCTGAATATCCCGCGCCCGCACAATCGAGCGGTTCAGGTTGTTCAGCAGTGTGGAATGGCTAGCGGTATCGGCGACGCGGCTCATGCTTCATGCCCTCCTATCGCTTCAGGCCAAGGATTACGTCCAGCATCTCGTCGACCGTCGTCACCACGCGTGCGGATGCGCTGAAGGCGTTTTGCAGGGTCAAGATGTTGGCGAGTTCTTCGTCGATGCTGACACCGGAAAAATCTGCCTGACGGGTCTCGAACTGCTCGATCAGCGCTTCTTCAAACGCAGCCTTTTCGGATGCGTCTGCAGCAAGCTGGCTGTTCAAGCCGATGATTTCGGCGGCGTATTCGTGCAACGGCTTATTGATCGGCGGCAGCCCACCGACAGCGTCAAAGCTTTGATTTTCGCTGAGCGCAGCCGCCATTTGGGATGCGATAGAGCCGTCGCCAATGGATATCCCGCGCGTTTGCCCTGCGACCGGTACGGTCGGGTCCGTGGACAAACGGCCACGTGAGACCAGAGCAGGGTTCGCAACAACATCGCTGCGGACTTCGATCAGCGACGAGGCGTTCTGGGCCGCGCCGCCTTCGAGCAATCCGTCTGTCGCGAACAGATCATTCAAGCCAAAGAAATTGGAGAACCCGGCAAAATCGACAGCGCCCGATCCGTCATCGTAGGAGACCGTTGCGTCATCGCCGCCATTCAAGTCCGCGATGCCAACGCCATGCGCAGCGTTTGCCGCCGTGATTGTCAATCCGGACGTCGTGACGGTTGCCGTGGCGACTGGGCCGCCCGGCAAACCTGCCGCTGTGAACCCATCATTCAATGCTGTCGTCATGGCGTCGAGGGTGTAGGCGCCGGCTGGCAGGTCGAAATGGCTCTGGATAAGGCCGTTCGAGCTCGTCGTCGCAATGCGGATATCAACGTCCAGCGTCACCGTTTCGGTGGCTGTGTCAGTGAACGTCCGTATGCCAGCGAGACTGTTGGAGGCTGGTAGGCCCATGCCGCGGTTATGCGCTTGGTTGACGACATCGCGGGTTTTCACCGCGAGCGTATCCAGTTCGCTATGCAGGTTCGGAAGAACTTTGTCACGGACTTCCAGGAGGCCTTTCAGCTTGCCATCCCGGATATCTGCCTGAATGGAGGCGCCGCCAATGCTGATGGTGTCGAAAGGCGTGCCAAGCTGGGCGGTCGAGGAAGAGGTGTATTCGATGGTGACGGGATCGATATCGACCAGAATTCGTGAATCGCCTGTGAACACGACGACTTCGCCCGTGTCCCGCTCAAACGTTCTGATATTGATTGCCTCGCCGATCCGTTTCAGCGCCTGGTCACGGGAATCCTTTAGATCGCCAGAGTCGAGCGCTGTATTGGCGGCGTTCTGGATATCCCGGTTGAGCTTGGCGACGCATTCCAGATCGAGGTTCACCTGATCGACGACTTGGTCAATCTCGACATCCGCATCATGTCTAAGGTCAAGAACGCGCTTGGACATATCGTTCATGTCCCGCGCCAGCGTGATCGCGGTATCAATGAGAGAAAGCGCGCTGGTCGGGCTTTCGGGCTCGACGGCAAGCGTTTCCATCCGGGCCGATAAGTCCGCCAGTTGCTGTCCGACAGAGCTGTTGCTGCTGATCGAGCCGAACATATCCTGCAGGTTTCGGAAGTACTGTTCCCGGGTCTGCGCCTTACCGAGGCTCGCGCTTTCTGTGCGGACCTGATCAACCAAGAACTCGTCCGCGGCGCGTTCGACCGCGCCGACCGTAACGCCGCCGGAGACGAAGTTCGCCGTGCTGATCGTCTCTTGGTGCATGATCCGCCGGCTGTAGCCCTCAGTATGGGCGTTGCCGATGTTATGCGACGCAATTTCCAGCCCGCGCTGATTGACGTTAAGGCCGGTAACGGCGGCGCTGAGGGCGGTTGAGAGGGACATGGCTTGGTCTAATTCCTGCGGGTTGGAGGCGAGCGGCTTTGACTAGGCCTAGAGCGCCCGGCTGATCGAAAGCGGTTCCGACGCAGCGCGGGAAGCAACAACAGGCGTCATTGAGCTGCGCGGCCCGTAACCAGGCTTCGCGGCGGATTGCACAGCAGATTTTGCCAGTGCATCCGCTAGGCGGCGGTTCGCTTCAGCGGCGGCGCGGAGCTGCGTGACGTTGTGATCAATGGCCGTCTGGAGCTTGTGCGTCGCTGACTCCAGATGCCCTTTCAACGCTGGTTCGACCGCGGCATAGAGCGTTGGGGACGCCTTTAGCGCATGCAGCTTCGCCTCATAGCCGCGCATGAGGCGGCCTTTTTCGGGGCGGGTCTTGGTCAGGGCCTGCACGTCGCCTGCTTTTAGGCTGTGCACTTCCTGCTCCATCAGGGCGATAAGTTGGCCGGTAACGATGACGATTTCACTGACGAGGCCGGACGCGGGTCGTTTGGACATTAGAACTGCCCTCCCTGCTGCTGGATAAGTTCACGCATGATCATGTCTGAAAGGCCGGTTGCGCCGTTCTGCGAGGCGCTGTCAGCCCATTGTTCCGTCAGCATGCTGCGAAACATCTTTTCGCCTTGGCCGCCGCCGAAAACGGGATCGACGGGCATGGCGTCCGTCACCAGTTGGAACATCTGGCCGAGAAATTGGGCTTCGAAGGATTGTGCGGCTTCCCGTGCGTCGGCCTGCTTGCCATTACCGGCAATAGGCGCCTGCAGCGGCTTCTGCTGCGCATTTGCGACAGAAAGGCTCGCAGCGCCGGAAAGGCCAAAGATTTGGCTTGCGTCGCTCATTACATCACCTCGATTTCGGCGTGGAGGGCGCCGGCGGCTTTAATGGCTTGAAGGATCGAAATCATGTCGCGCGGCCCGACGCCAAGAGAGTTCAGGCCGTTCACGAGGTCTTGCAGGCTGACGCCATCGTTCAGAACGCCAAGCTGGCGGGCGTCGCCTTCGTCGACCTCAACGGTTGTGCGCGGGACGACGACTGTGTCGCCAGTGTTGGTCAGCGGGTTCGGCTGGGAGACCTGCGGGGTTTCGGTCACGCGGATGGTCAGGTTGCCCTGGGCGATAGCGACGGTGCTGATCCGCACACGCTCGCCCATGGCGATCACGCCGGTCTGTTCATCAATGACGACGCGAGCGGGAAGGTCTGGCGTGACCTCGATCTGCTCGATATCACCGATTGCGGCGACAATGTTGCGGCCATTGGCATGAGCCAGATCAACCTGCACGGTGCCTGGATCAAGCGGCGTTGCGGCGTTCGGGCCGAGTTTCTTGTTGACTGCGGCGGCGATACGGCGGGCGGTGGTGAAATCAGGGTTGCGGAGCGCCAAGCGGAAACTCTGCATGGCGGCGAAGTCAAACGGCACTTCGCGCTCGATGATCGCGCCGCTGGCGATGCGGCCGCTTGTTGGAACGCCTTTGGTGATGGTCTCGCCTTGGCCCTGGGCTTCGAACCCGCCAACAGCGAGCTGGCCCTGTCCAACAGCGTAGACTTCGCCATCAGCGCCAATCATCGGCGTTACCAGGAGTGTGCCGCCGAGCAGGCTGGTAGAATCGCCGAGCGCGCTGACCGAGATATCAACCCGGCTGCCTTGCCGTGCAAATGGGGGCAGGGTGCCTGTCACCATAACTGCGGCGACATTCTTTGTGCTGACGCCGGCGCCGCGTGTGTTCACACCAAGGCGGGCGAGCATGCCGATCAAGCTTTCTTTGGTGAAGACCGAAGACCCTAGCTTGTCGCCGGTGCCTTTTAAGCCGACGACCAAGCCGTAGCCGACCAGCATGTTGTCACGCACGCCTTCGAAGTCAGCGATGTCTTTAATGCGGGAGCGTGCATCAGCCGATCCCGCACCTGCTGCAAGCAGAAGGCTCGCAACGGCTGCGGTGAGCAGCAGGCGGGCAGAATGACGGATGGTTAGCGGCATATGGGCGGACTCACATTGTGTGCCCTTGCCTATGCGAATGCCGTGCCAGAAAGAGAATTCAATATAAGTATTTGAATATAAATGAAAAAATACGCAGAAGCTGATGTCGCTTATCGTGAAGTGGCAATTATTGCCGGGCCTTATGCGGTTGTTGGCTAGGGCGTTAACGCAAATTTATCCCTATGGCGGCGACATTCAGGGTCTTACGTCACTCCAGATAGAATTCGGCGGCATTATATGAAGATCGCAAACGGACATACGGTCGGCGGCGTTCGCAACGGCAAATCGGGCCGCGCCAAATCGGCGAGCGGCGCCGGATTTGACGCGCATCTCGACGGCGCCGGCCCGACGGCTTCGACGACTGTCGCAAGCGCGCCACAGGGTGTGGGTGCGCTCTTAGCAGCGCAGTCCGTCGGCGACGCATTGGACGGGCGGGCGCAAGCTTACGATCGGGCTGAAGCGCTCTTGCAACGCCTGGATGGCCTTCGCCTTGCGCTTTTGGACGGCGATATCTCGGACGCTGCTCTACAGAAGCTAGCAGGCGATATGGATGGTAAAAAATATAATACAAACGACCCTTTACTGGACGAAATTGTTGCAGAAATTGAACTTAGGGCGGCGGTTGAATTAGCGAAGCGTAATTTGATCTGATCTGACAAAAATTCACACGAATGCTAACAGAAAGTTAATATCTGTAACGCCGAAAATCGCGCAGATTCCGGCGCGTTGACCTGCGACAAAGTATTCATATACTGCCCCTGCCTAAAATGGCTCAGGGGGAATCAAGATGGCGATAACGCTACCAAACGACTATAAACCAAATGATAAAGAAGAGTTTATGAACCCATTGCAAACAGAGTATTTTCGTCAAAGATTATTGTCTTGGAAGGGTCGGCTTTTAAAGGAATCGACGGGCACAATCAGTGTGCTCCGGGAAACCACGGGCGCAGCGGCGGATGTTACCGACCGCGCCTCTGTTGAAGCTGACCGTTCATTGGAACTCCGCACACGTGACCGCGCTCGCAAGCTGATCTCGAAGATCGAAGACGCGATGCGCAGGATCGAAGACGGTTCTTACGGGTATTGCGAAGAAACCACGCAGCCGATCGGCGTTCGCCGCTTGGATGCACGGCCAATCGCGACACTTAGCATTGAAGCGCAGGAACGCTATGAGCGGATCGAGCGCCAGTTCCGGGACGATTAATATCTGACGGAAACGGTTCGCCGTACTCTGTGGGAATTGGGCCGGGCGCCGAAAAGCGCCCGGCCTTTTCTATGCGCTGTCCTATTCGCCAGACTGCAGCAGTCGACCATCGCGGCGCGCGGCGTTAAAGGCGCTTACAAACGTCCAAACAGCTAAGGAGAGCGCCACGACATTCAGGCCAAGCGCCCAGAGGCAATGCCCCCAATCAAAGCGATTTTCCAACATCACCGCGCGCATGCCCTCAAACACATGGGCAGAGGGCGTCGCAAGAGCGACCCATTGCAGCCATTCTGGCAGAATCGAAATGGGATAATAGACGGCGGATATCGGCGCGAGCGCAAATACCGTTACCCAGGCTAGGCTCTCCGCCCCAAGCCCATACCGCAGCAAAAGACCACATACGGCGAGACCAACCGCCCAACTGAACGCCAGCAGCATGAAGAAGAACACGATCAATCCGGGACCGATGGATGTGATCGCAAACTCATAGAGCAGCCAGGCCACGATTGCTGACGGGATCAGCCCAATCAGCGTCCGCATTAGGCTAACGCTCATAAGCGCCGCCGCCAGTTCTATGGGGCGGAGCGGGGACACAAACATCTGCCCGAGGTTTCTGGCCCAAAGCTCCTCCAGAAAGGACACGGATACGCCAAGCTGCCCCCTGAACATCACATCCCAAAGCATCACGCCCGCGAGCAAGAGGCCGCCCGCCTGAGCGATCAAGGTTGAGTGCTGCTGGAAAAATTGAGAAATGAAGCCCCATAGAAATATCTGCATCAGCGGCCAATAGGCGAGCTCGATGATCCGTGGCCAGGAGCCTCTGTAGAGATAGTAGTGGCGAAGCATGAGCGCCGTAATGCGTCCTCTGGCTGTCAACGCGATGTCGATTTCTGTCATGCAACATCTCCGGCAGGCGCCGCGCTGCCGCCACGGGCGATGTCCAGGAACACCTCCTCCATATTCTGGCGACCATGGCGGGCGATCAGATCTTTGGGCGCGCCGCGATCTACGATCTTCCCTGCGCGCATCATCAGAACATCGTCACAGAGCCGTTCGACTTCCGGCATGTTATGCGACGCCAGCAGGATCGCGGCGCCGGTTTCCGCCTGATAGGTTTCAAGATACCGCCGCACCCAATCCGCCGTGTCTGGGTCTAGACTGGCCGTTGGCTCATCGAGCAGCAGAAGTTCTGGCGCGTTGATGAGCGATTTCGCCAAGGCCGAGCGGGATTTTTGCCCCGCAGAAAGCGTGCGCGTCGCCCGATGCAGGAAGCTTTCGAGGTCCAGATCACGGGCGAGCTTCGCAATCCTGTCCTTCGGGCGCCGCAATCCGAAGAGGCGCGCATAAACTTCCAAATTCTCCGCCACTGTTAAGCGGCCCGGCATCTCCACATAGGGCGATGAGAAATTGATGCGGGCGAGGGCGCCGGCATCCCTCTGGCTTGCGTCTTTGCCGAATATGCGCGCGGAGCCGGACGTTGGCGTCAACAAGCCCATCAGCATGGACATGGTGGTTGTCTTGCCAGCGCCATTACCGCCGAGCAGGCCGATGACGCGACCACGCTCGACCGAGAAATCTATGGCCTCAACAGCAACGACCTCGCCAAACTTTTTACCAAGTCCGATAGCTTCGACTGGGATATTTGTTTCCGCATTGCTCATATTTCGTTTAGCTATCCTGGAGGGGGAGGATTGTCCATGACCGGCCTGCTAGATGCTTTGAAGCTTGATATCCACGAAAACGTGCCAGGCGCCGGACCGCGCCATGTGCGGGGCGCAACGCTGATCACGATCCGATGGGTTGCGATCATCGGCCAGACCGCCACTGTGCTGGTCGTCGCCGTATTGTTTGAGCTGACAGCGGCGCTGGCGATTTGCCTCGCTGCAATTGTCGCCTCCGCCATGTTGAACCTATTTCTATCGGTGCGGTTTGGCGGCAGACGTCAGCTATCACAGCGGTTTGTATTGGTTTCGTTGGCCTTTGACACGGCCCAACTTGCACTGCTGCTCGGACTAACAGGCGGCTTGCACAACCCATTTTCCATTCTTTTGTTGGCGCCGGTTACGGTTTCTGCGTCTATTTTGACAGCCCAACGCACATTGGCGCTTGGGATCTTTGCGGTAGTCGCGATCAGTATTCTCGCCGTTGCAAATCTGCCGGTGCCAGGCCCAGCGCCAGAGCTTTCGTTGATTTACTCGCTTGCTGCATGGGTTGCGACATTGGTTGGCATAGTCTTCGTTGCAGGTTACGTCGCCAGGGTCGCCAGTGAGCATAGGCGGATGCAGCAGGCGCTCGGGGAGGTGCGCACCACGTTGGAGCGCGAGCAGCAGGTCTCTGCCCTTGGCGCATTGGCGGCGGCGGCGGCGCATGAGCTTGGAACGCCGCTGGCGACAATCGCGCTCGTCTCCAAAGAACTGATGCGTGATCTTCCGGAAGGCAGCGAGGCGGCGGAGGATGCCGAGTTGCTTGTATCCCAGGCCGAGCGCTGCCGAGACATTCTGGCGGAATTGGCTGCGCGGCCAAGCGGGGATTCAGGTGCTGAATTCTATCCAATCCCTATGACTGCAGTTGTCGGCGGCGCCGCGACCCGTCACCGTCGGCCCGAAATCGCCTTCACCGTTCTGCAGCGCCCTCTAGCCGATGATGCAGGACCTGAGCCGAGGGTGCAAAAAACACCCGAACTGGTGCATGGACTTGCCAATATCTTGTCGAATGCGCTCCAATTTGCCGAAACTGAAGTGAAAACCGTTATCGAATGGGATCAGCAAGAAATCCGTGCGCATATGAGCGACGATGGGCCGGGTTTCCCGCTCGATGTATTGTACCGCATCGGCGAGCCTTATATATCTACCAGGGCGAATCAGGGTGGACACATGGGTTTAGGCTTATTTATTGCGCGAACCCTGTTGGAGAATACCGGCGCTAGCCTTACATTCGCGAACGGAATAAACGGCGGCGCTGAAGTTCAAGCTGTCTGGAAGCGCGATCTGCTGGCAGTTCGCCAGGATGAGACGCTTTAAATGTACGGAGTATATGAGTGATGTCGATTGAAGGTAGCGGCGGCGCGGACGCCGGCAAATCATTGTTGATTGTTGAAGACGACCTGCCGTTCCTCAAACGCTTGGCGCGCGCGATGGAACGGCGCGGATATGATGTCCACACGGCTGAATCTGCAGCGCAAGGCATTCAATCTGCGCGCTTGAAGCCAGCCTACGCTGTTGTTGATCTGCGCTTGGGCGATGGAAGCGGGCTAGATGTCGTGGCGGCGCTACAGGCCGAACGGCCCGACATCCGCGCGATTATCCTCACAGGATATGGCAACATCGCAACCGCCGTCGCTGCCGTAAAAGCTGGCGCAATCGACTATCTGCCGAAGCCTGCGGATGCTGACCAAATTGAGGCTGCATTGCTGGCCGCTCCGGATGAAACGCCGCCGCCGCCTGAAATGCCAATGTCTGCCGACCGCGTGCGCTGGGAGCATATCCAGCGCGTGTATGAACAATGTGACCGGAACGTTTCGGAGACCGCACGGCGCCTCCGGATGCATCGCCGGACCTTGCAGCGCATTCTGGCAAAGCACGCGCCGCGCGAGTAGGCAGCGTTTTCCGTTAGCGCCTAATGCTGCGTTGCGGAAATAAATCACAAAATCGTCAGAAAAAATCGACTTTCTACGCCTTGTTTTTTTCGCAGCGCAGCATATATGTTCAGGGTATAGGATCTATCCTATGCGTCCATCTTGGACGTTGCCTCCCTGAACTTGGGCCGCGCTTCGGCGCGGCCTCTTTTTTGTGCTGGAAGTGCGAAAGAACCAACTGGGAAAGAAGCGGGAGGATCACCCCGCCTGGCGGTCTGCTTAGCCCATCGTGGCGCTAAGTGTCTGAAACAAGCCGTCAATATGCGCCTGCATCGTTGCGAAATAGCGTGTGCGCTCAAACGTCATCTCATCCATATAGAGCGCGCGGTTTACTTCAATTTGCAGAACATGGACACCGGCTTTTGGCGCGCCGTAGGCTTTCGTGACATGGCCGCCTGCATAGGGATCATTGATCGCCACCGCATAGCCGAGATCGCTGAGATATCGATAGGCTGCATCGGTCAGGTCCGGAGAGGCCGCGCGACCGTGATTGTCGCCAAGCACGATGTCGATAGGTCCGAAATGCGGATCATCCCGGCAAGCTAGGCCGGCAGACGGCATTGAATGCGCGTCTAGAAGCAGGCAGGCGCCGAAGCGCTTGCGCGTTTTTTGGATCAGGCGATTGAGTTCTTTGTGATAGGGCTTATAGCAAGCATCCAGCCGCGCGGCGGCCTCTGCGAAGGAAAGGCGGCGATGGTAAATATCCATCCCCGCAGCGACAATCTTGGGAATAGACCCTAATCCCGCGGCAACGCGAGGACTGCGCGTAGAGGCATAAGGGGGCAAGGCCTCATCGAACATCGTTGGGTCTAACTCATAAGGCTCCCGGTTCACATCGACATAGGCGCGGGGAAAGAGCGCCGCGAGCAGCGGGGCGCCATGGTCAGCAGCGTTTTCAAACAAGGCGTCGACATGTGCGTCCTCAGACCGACGCAGCGCATCTGCATCCAGCTTGCTGGCGTCGATAAGGTCGCTTGGATAGCGGCTGCCAGAATGCGGTGAGGCGACGACGAGGGGCGCCGTTTGTAATTCCGGCTCAGTCAGTTGATACGGCGCTTCGACGTCAATAAAGACACGCGTTGCATCAGATCGTTCCCGGGCGGTCGCCATCATATTCATCATAGGACCCTAGCGGGATTCGACCGGGTGGGAAATCGCCAATTTGGCGGCTTTTGCTTGAAGCCGCTCACGATGCGCGACATACAGCCCAGCAGAAATAATGATTCCAGCGCCGACCCAGGTCCACCTATCCGGAAAGTCGCCGAACAGAATGTAGCCGATAATCGTCGCGCCAATGAGATGCGTATAATTGAAGGGCGCTAAGGTCGAGGCCTGCGCGTAGCGATAGGCTGATGTGAGCAGAAAATGGCCGAACCCGGCGAATACGCCCAAGCTGACGAAAAGCGCAATTTGCAACCAACCTTCCGGCTTTGTCCACACGAACGGGGCGATAGGTGTCATCGCAACTGTGCCGACGAGGGCGGCGATGGTCGCAGCGGTGGCGGGGGAATCGTAGCTGGATAGGTGGCGCGTGGTGATTTGATAGAACGTGGAGCAAAGGGCGCTGGCCACAAAAAACAGCGCGGCCCACTGCATATTAATTCCTGGTCGTAGCACGATCAGCGCGCCGGCAAACCCAACCATGACAGCAAGCCAGCGCCGCCAGCCAATTCGCTCGGCTAGAAGCGGTGCAGACAGCGCCGTGACCAGTAGCGGCCCGGTCAATTGAATTGCTGCGCCCGTCGCTAAGTCCAGCCGGGAAAGGCCCATAAAGTACAGGATTGTCGAGCCCAGCAGATAAATCCCCCTCGCAATCTGCGCCGATGGCATTTGTGGGCGCAGCAACCTGATCCCGTGCTTGGGTAAGAATACGATCAGCATGAAGACCAAAGCGCCAAGATGCCTGGCCCAGGCGACCTGCAGTGGGTCATGGGTCGCTGTCAGCCACTTAACGGCGCCATTCAACGCTGTGAAGTTCGCGATTGCCGCCAGCATCAGGCCGATGCCGATGACGGTCGCCCCTTCAACCAGACCTGCGGCTTTTGATGATTGCATTGGGCGGAGCGCCTGCATCCTGCGGAAATAGGGTGGCGGCGCATAATGCGCCTGGGTCGAACTTAGGCCTCGCTTCGACCGAGAGCAATTGGCGGGCGGCTGTGGTAGCATCTCTACGAATACAATGCTGGATCGGATGAGTATGGCTGAAATTCGCGAAGACCTTGAATCTGCGCATGCACGTGCATGGCTGCGGCTTGCGAGCCCCGGCGCTTGGCTGACGGCAGAGGAGAAATGCGCCGTCGCTGCTGAAGCGCGGGCGGCGCTCAGCTGCGCCGCTTGCGCTAAGCGAAAGGCGGCGTTGTCCCCAGAACAGCTCGTGCCGCCGCATTATTCTGTCAGCCATCTGGATGATGCCTGGATTGACCTGATCCACCGTATCCGAACGGATGCAGACCGGCTGACGCCTACGTGGTTCGCCCGCGTCGTACCCGCCGTTCTCACTGTCGAGCGCTATGTGGAAACAGTCGGCGTTATCGCTGAGGTCACGGCGGTTGATAGTTTCCATGCGGCGATGGGCATGCCGCTCTGGCCGTTGCCCGCGCCATTGCCGGGCGCGCCAAACGGCGTGCGGCCAAGTGCTGCGAAGCTTGCGGGCGCCTGGGTCCCGACGGTCGCGCCAGAAGATGTTTCGGCAAGTGATCCTGATCCGGTGCAAGCAATGTATCGCAATCGCTCCGCCGCCAATATCCACCGCGCCCTTAGCCTCGTGCCAGAAGCCGTAAATGGTTTCTTTGATCTGGACGATGCGATGTATCTACCGGACGCGCTTCTCAGAAAATTTGAGGAGGAGCCGCGGGCGATTACCCATGCACAGATTGAGTTGTTGGCAGCAAGGGTCTCCGCGCTGAACCGATGTTTGTATTGAACCGCTAGCCATCTCGTGCTGCTCCGTGGGAGCGGCCAACATGCTGGAGAGACGTACAATGACCGCTTTGCAATCGATGCCGAGGCCGAGAGCGGTGTTCCGCATGCCCGTTTACTGCTCGACTATGCCGAAGCCGCTGTCGCCGGAAGCGCGGATTTGAGCGCGAAACGGGATGCCGTGCGCGACGAGTTGGGCGCAGAAGCGCTTGTAGACGCGGCCGCGACAATCGCGATCTTCCAGGCCGTCGTGAAGATTGCGGATGCGACCGGCATCCCGCTTGAAGACGCAAAAGCCGAGATCAGCGCAGAATTCCGCGCCGACCTCGGCCTAGATGCATTCGCAGCAAAGTGATGGCTGCTTCAGCTACATATCTTTCTTTTCGATCAGCTCGATCTTGTAGCCATCCGGATCTTCGATGAACGCGATGACGCTTCCGCCATGCTTCATTGGGCCGGGCGGGCGCGGGATGCTGACACCTTCTTTCTCGAGCGCCTCGCAGGTCGCGTAGATGTCTTTGACGCCAAGCGCTAAATGGCCGAAGGCGTCGCCCAGGTCATACGGTTCTTTCTGATCCCAGTTATGGGTGAGCTCAACAACGGTGTTGTTGAGCTCGTCGCCATAACCAACGAACGCCAGCGTGAATTTCCCGGTCGGGAAGTCTTTCCGGCGGAGCTCGTCCATGCCGAGCAGGCGGGTATAGAAGTCCATGGATTTATCTAGGTCTAGCACCCGGATCATGGTGTGGAGATATTTGAAGTCTGCCATTTTAGGCGGCCCCTTTGTGGTCGTGTGAAATCGCAGAGAACCGTATCAGGCGAAGCTATGCCTGGCGAGCCAATGTCAGCGCAACGTCAGCCGAAACGCCTTGCCGCCAAACCCATGTGCTTTGTCATGCGCGCGAACGATCAATACCGTGGCGCCAGCGGGGACCTGAACGCCTGAAAGCGAGCGGGTGAACGGCTGCTCCGTTTCATGGGGGTGATAGAGCACCCGGGTTCCAAGCACAGTCCCGTCGGGCAGGCTGACCTCAAACGCATCGGCGTAATGCTCCCAGCCCGTATCATCGTGGCGGACTGTGGCTGCAATTCGGTAACTGCCGTCAGCCTGCTTCTGTGCGGTGGCGTTAAGTACGTCCGCCTCGCCAGCGCTTGCGGCAAATGGGGCTGCTCCGACGCCAAGCAAAGCAGCGAGAGCGGTAATCCTCATCATAATCAAACGTCTCCGACGCGAACATGCGCATCAGAACATCGTATTGCCGTTATGGGCCATTTCCGGGATGACCTGCAGCACATCCCAATGCTCAACGATTTTGCCATTGGCGTCAAAACGGAAGATATCAATTCCCGCATAGTCCTCATCGCCGGGCCACTCTTGGTGGCAATGCAGGATGACGTGGTCGCCCTCGGCGAAGACGCGCCGGAACGTCACTTTCTTGCCTGGGAAACCTTCGGCCATACGCTCGAAATAGTCGACAAAGGCTTCTTTGCCGTCTGCAACTTCAGGGTTGTGCTGAATATATTCAGCGCCGACATACTGCTCAACTGCATCCCTTGGGCGGCATTGATTGAACATCATATCGTAGAACGCTTGCGCGTTTGCTTTGTTTTGTTCCAAGTCTTGCATAAGTCGAATCTATCATCTGCGCTGAATAGCCTGCAACGGGAATTTCGGGGTCGAATTCGCGGTCCTCGAACTTATCCCGTTTGCGATCCGTTTCGGTCCATTTTATACCGCCCTTATGAGCGATCTTTTTGCCGAATCGGCTGCCTCCAACGACTACACCGCTGCAGACATCGAAGTGCTTGAAGGGTTGGAGGCTGTGCGTCGCCGCCCTGGCATGTATGTCGGCG
The DNA here is from genome assembly GCA_038102935.1 of Alphaproteobacteria bacterium. Lineage (GTDB taxonomy): Bacteria > Pseudomonadota > Alphaproteobacteria > Bin95 > Bin95 > VMCJ01. The sequence goes on from JAYNYG010000049.1 coordinate 24,403, forward strand.
GTGCGGATGAGCGCGCCTATCATCACCTGGCCGCCGAAATCCTTGATAACTCCATGGATGAGGCCGTTGAAGGCCACGCCGATTTGATCCATGTGGAGCTGACGGCAGACGGTTTTTTCCAGACGCGGGATAATGGCCGCGGCATTCCAATTGATCCGCACCCTAAGAACCCTAAGCTTTCAGCGCTCGAGGTCATCCTGACAACGCTGCATTCCGGCGGCAAATTCTCCGGCAAAAATTACGCGACCTCTGGCGGTCTGCACGGCGTCGGCATGTCTGTCGTCAATGCGCTGTCCGAGGCGCTAACGGTGGAAGTCGCGCGCGATAAACAGCTATGGCGGCAGACCTATTCTAAGGGCGACCCGACATCCAAGCTGGAGAAAGCGGGCGCCGCCCCCAACCGGCGCGGCACGCTGATCCGCTTCCGCCCAGACCCAGAGATATTCGGGGACCGGTTAAAATTTAGCCCGGCGCGGCTCTATAGAATGGCGCGCTCGAAGGCGTATCTCTATAAGGGCGTCAAAATCCGCTGGAAATGTGATCTTGCCCTGCTGAAAGAGGGTGATGAGACGCCTGCCGAAGCAGAGCTGCAGTTCCCCGGCGGCTTGCAGGATTTCCTGTCCGCCAGCTTAGGCGATCGACCGGTCGCGACGGATATGCCGTTTGCGGGAGAGGCGAAGTTGGCGGATGCCGGGCGCGTCGAGTGGGCGCTTTCCTGGCCGGTGGATGGGGATGACGGTTTCACGCATTCCTATTGCAACACCATCCCCACGCCGCTTGGCGGCAGCCATGAAAACGGTTTCCGCACGGCATTGCTGCGCGGCCTGAAAAGCTACGGCGAGTTTAAGAGCGTTAAGAAAGCGGCGCAGATCACAGGTGATGATGTGGTTGGGGCCTCTGGGCTGATGCTCTCTTGCTTCATCAAGGACCCGCAATTTCAGGGCCAAACCAAAGAACGCCTTGAAACGCCGGAAGCCCAGCGCGCCGTTGAGGCCGCGGTTAAAGACCGCTTTGAAAGCTGGCTAACGTCTGCGCCCGCGAACGCCGATGCGCTTCTGGAACATGTGATTGAGCGCGCCGATGATCGTCTCCGCCGCCGGGCTGAGCGTGACGTTAAACGTAAGACTGCCACCTCCCGCAAGCTACGGCTGCCCGGCAAATTGTCGGATTGCTCGTTGCCGGGGCCAGAAGGCTGCGAACTTTTTCTGGTCGAGGGCGATAGCGCTGGCGGGTCTGCCAAACAGGCGCGGGACCGGAAAACCCAAGCGATCCTGCCGCTCAGAGGCAAAATCCTGAACGTCGCCAACGCCACGGCGGAAAAGATGCGCGCCAACCAGGAAGTGCAGGACATCTTGCTAGCGCTCGGTTGCGGGTCTGGCAAAACCTATGACCACGACAAGCTCCGCTATGAACGCATCATCATTATGACGGATGCGGACGTGGACGGCGCCCATATCGCCGCACTTTTGATGACGTTCTTCTTCCAGGAAATGCCGCAGTTGATTGAGCGTGGCGCGCTCTTCCTGGCGCAACCGCCGCTATTCCGCCTTTCTGCTGGCGGCGAGACCCATTACGCCAAGGATGACGCGCACCGCGAGGCGCTGCTGGAAAGCGCGTTCAAGGGCAAACGCAAAGTCGATATCAGCCGCTTCAAAGGCCTCGGCGAGATGCCGCCGACGCAATTGCGCGACACGACAATGGCGCTCGGCAAGCGCACGCTGCTGCAGGTGACGTTGACGGATGCAGGCGGAGAGCAGGTGCACGGCCTAGAAGGCCGCCGTGATTCCTCAGACCTCGTAGATCGCCTGATGGGCAAAAAACCCGAAACCCGCCTCGCTTTCATCCAAGAGAACGCGCGTTTCGCGGAGAATTTGGATATTTAGAAGGCGGTTTGGCTGCGCGTATATTGGCGGCGCGGGCTTGGTGTGGTTTGTTTATGGCGACCACGCGCAACAAGGGCTGTATTCCATGAAGATCAAGCTGCACCACATCAACATCGTCTCCCACGACGTGCCGGGCCTCGACGCCTTCTACCGCGATATCCTGGACCTTGAAGACGAGCCGACGATGAGCAGCAAGCGCAAGCTCGACGAAGGCTACCCGGGCGATGTCTCGTTCATGACGGACGGCGATATTCAGATGCACCTGGCGGAGAAAGACCTGCTGGTGAATTTCCGGACAGGCCTGCCCGTAAACCCGGTAGAAAACGGCCATATCGCCTTCCGCACGGACGATATCGACACATTTATCAAACGCTTAGAAGCCGCTGGCGTCTCCTACAGCGATTTCGGCGACCGCGCCGTAAAAGGCTGGCGCCAAATCTTCTTCTACGACCCCGTCGGCACGGTGATCGAGGTGCATCAGGTGGTTGGCGAGGAATAGGCAGTAAAACTTGGAGCGGGTAGAGAGATCCAAACTATATATAATATCAATGACTTGTGGGTAATGTTAATTATATATAACAATTAGTTATTGATATA
>JAYNYG010000050.1:0-13623 GCA_038102935.1 Alphaproteobacteria bacterium
TCTGACGGGATAAATACTATCCCTAGGGGTGGACCACTTCAGGGGGGCTGCTCCATTCTTATTGGATGATTCGGAGGTTAGCGTTCAATTTGTTTATAGGTCAATATATTTTTTACACGCGTAAAATTTAATTTGGCCTTTGTTTATAATCAGGCGCTTAAGCAGACTCCCGCATGACCAAATAACCCGGAAAGTGGGTTTCTTTCCGCGAAACCGCACTGTCGCCAGCGTCCAAAATACCAAGCAGCGTCTCTACGGCCCGGTCGGCGATTGCGTGATAATCTTGCGCGATTGTCGTCAGGCGGGGGCCGGTGAACCGGGCGAAGGGATGGTCATCATGCCCAGCTATGCGCAGTACGCAATCGTCGCCATGGCCCACACGGATGCCGAGATTGTAGGCGGCAGACAGCATGCCGATGGCCAGGCGATCATTGCTGCAAAGTATCGTGTCGGTCTGGAACACACTCGCCGCCAGCATCTGTCCGCCTTCGGCGCTGCCAATTGCCTCAAAGTCCCAGCCTTCGCCCTCCGCCTGGTGGACATACGGGGTTTTGCCCCGGCGCTCCATGCTGTCCAGATAGGCGTTGCGGCGCTTGTTCGCGTTTGGGTTTGTCGGGGATTTCATCTCAAAGAAGCATGGCGGCGCGCCGCTGCGGCAGAGATAATCCACCATCAAATCAACGTTCTTATAGTGATCGGTGCCGATATACGCCCGCCCGGCGTCTTCGATATTCGCATCGAACAGGACCACGGGAAATTCCTGTTCAAACTCGCGAATGTAGTCCACGTCTGACATGCGCCCGAACGGCGCCAGCAATACGCCAGCCGGTTTCAACAGACGGAGCGTCTGCAAGTTATCCCGCTCCATGGATGGATTACCGTGGGAGCTCATCATGATCGGGCTATAACCCGCCTTGATGCAGGCCAGCTCCATCTCACGACCGATTTCCGAGAAGAACGGATCTGCAAGGTTCGGGACGATCACGCCGACATTCTTAGTCGTCCGCCGGTTTTGATTCACGGCGAACACATTGGGATGGTAATCGTGCTGCTTTAGCGACTTTTCAATTTTGACACGGGTGGACGCCCTGACACTGCCCGGATCATTGAAATACTTGGATAAAGTTGGCCTAGAGACGCCGCAGATGCGCGCGAACTCATCCATGTTGCGAATTTTGGACCTTGCCATTCTTTACCTAGACGCCTCAAAATATAACGCGCGTAAATTTTCCTCACCCTAGTTTGCTTACCGCATATCGGTCAAGCTCGACCCATCAGTTTCCTGAGCAGGCCGCCCGTTGAGCCAAACTTGTCATTGGGCGCGCCACCGCTCAAGACTGGCAGGAGCCCGATGGCCATTTCTTTGCCAAGCTCGACGCCCCATTGATCGAAGGAATTGACGCCCCATATGGCGCCTTCGACGAAGACCCGGTGTTCATAAAGCGCCAAGATCTGGCCCAAGGTGAATGGGTCTAACTTCTTGTAGGCGATGGTTATGGACGGCCTGTCGCCAGGGAACGTCCGGTGGGCCGCCTGGATACGCTGTTCTTCGCCCTCAAATCCCTGACCGGCGGCGATTTCCATGGCCTCTTCGAATGATCGGCCAAGCATCAGCGCTTCGGACTGCGCGAGACAGTTGGCAATGAGCAGGTCGTGATGGGGCTTCAAGTCAGGCTCATGGCCTTCAGCCGCGATCAGGAATTCTGCCGGAACCGGTTCTGTCCCCTGATGCAGGAGTTGTAGGAATGCGTGTTGGCCATTGGTGCCGGGCTCCCCCCATACAATGGGCCCAGAACTTCGGTCCAGCAGCTCCCCATCCATGCCGATGCGCTTCCCATTACTCTCCATATCAAGCTGCTGCAGATATGCGGGCAAGCGGGCCAAGCGCTGGTCATAAGGCAGCACGACACGGGAGGGATATCCGCAAATATTCCGGTGCCAAATGCCGACGAGCGCCATCATGACCGGCAAGTTCTCGCTAAATGGCGCAGCGCAGAAATGCTGGTCCATCGCTTCCCCGCCTTTGAGGAACGCCCGGAAGTTTTCTGGCCCGATAGCCAGCATGACCGGCAGCCCCACTGGCCCCCAAACTGAATACCGCCCGCCGACCCAATCGCCGAAACCGAATACCCGCTCGGGCGCAATGCCCATGGCGGCTGTCTGGCCAAAAGCGGTAGATACCGCCGCCAGATGCGCGCCGACCGCGTCCCCAACACCATCACGCAGCCACGCTAGCGCTGTCTTGGCGTTGGTCATGGTCTCGATGGTCGTGAAGGTTTTCGATTCGATGATGATGAGCGTTGTTTGTGGATCCAGCGCGCCCAACACGTCCCGGATATGCGCGCCATCTACGTTGGAGACGTAATGGCAGCGCGGGCCGTCATGATAGGGCTTCAGCGCTAGCGTCGCCATCACCGGACCGAGGTCTGACCCGCCGATACCGATGTTGACGACATCTGTGAACGCGGCCCCGCCGGACGCGGTGATCGCGCCAGAGCGAACGCCCTCCGCAAACCGCTCCATGCGCTCCAGCGTGTCGGCGATATCTGGGCGGATATCCGCGCCATCGACCACTAACGGGGTTGTCTCGGTTGCACGCAATGCGGTGTGCAGGACGGCTCGGCCTTCAGTCGTATTGATCTTTTCGCCAGCGAACATGGCGTCGCGCTTTTCTGCAACGCCAACATCCTCAGCCAGTTGGACCAGGAGCGCCATCGCCTCTTCGTCAATGCTTGTTTTGGATACATCGAGCAGCATGCCGTCTGCTTCGGCTGAGAAACGGTCGAACCGATTAAAGCGATAAAACAGGTCGCGGATGCTGCGGCGCTTGGCGGCTTTGCGGTTGGCTTCCAGGCTTTTCCATAGAGTCGTCATGATTCCGTTCCCAGCTCGTCTGCCCAAGGCGGATTGGCCCCAGCCCGCGTGACCGTAATGGCGGCGACACGGGCGCCATGCTCTAAAGCTAGCCTGAGAGACGCTTCTGAAAGGTTTCGCAAATTCGTTTTGCGGAGTTCGCCAAGTTCAGAGAGCCTCGCCAGGAACCCGGCGTTGAAGGTATCGCCCGCACCGACGGTATCCACAATCTGCACGGAGGCCGCAGGCACATGAACTTCGCCGCCGCCTGCCAAGACCCCCGTGGCGCCCTCACTTCCCTGCGTTAAAACAATGACGGACGGCCCCATAGCAATCAGGACCTGGACCTTGTCTTGGAGCGACGCCGGGTCCGGTAGGAACCAGTTCAGATCCTCATCAGATACTTTCACAATATCGGCGCGCGCAATCATCTGGCTGAGCCGCGCCCGGTAGTGATCCGCGTCCTGAATGAAGTTTGGCCGAATATTGGGGTCGATCATGACGGCCCGGTCGGCGCCCTGCCTCTGCAAAAGTTCGGCATAGGCGTCCGCCCCAGGTTCACAGGCGAGGCTAATACCGCCGAAATACAGGGCGGACGCCTCGCTTGGAAGCATTGGCATATCGCCATAGGCCAGCATGCGACCGGCGGAATTTTCATTATAAAAGCTGTAGGTCGCATGGCCATCAGTCAGGCGGACAAAGGCGAGCGTCGTTGGGCGGTCGGACTGTACGATCGGCGAAATATCAACATGGCTGGCTTCAAGCGCATCTGACAATTGCTGGCCAAAAAGGTCTGTCGAGAGGCCCGTCAACATGCCTGCCGAAACGCCGAGCCGGCCCAAAGCGATGGCAGTGTTAAAGATGGCGCCGCCTGGATGAGGGACATATCCCAATTCTCCCCCGGCAGTGTCCGAGGGGATCATGTCGATTAGCGCTTCGCCGCAACACAGAATCATGGTTCAGCCTTTCAGGAATGCGTTGCGGTCAACCAGAAACCGCTCGGAAAGCGGCAGGCTAGCGGCGCCTAATGATCTAGCGTCCTCGCCAATTGAACCTTCGCGGACTTCCGGCGTCTCGACCCCGGCGAGCGGCATTTCAGCCAAGCGACGACGTATACGCTGCACCAAATCCATGCGGGCAGAGGACGGCAACCGGCCATCAATCAACACGCACTCATAATCTATTACGCAGGTGGAGGAGAGGATGGTTTTCGCAATCCCGTCCGCCGCAATGCCCAGCCACCGCTCTACGATGTCCGCCGGCGCGTCCCAAATCTGAGCGGTGTCTGAGCCGCTGGCGGCCAGGTCCGCTTCGAGGGTTATAAGGGACGCGACATCAACCAGTTGGGCGAGCCTGCCATCCGCTTTGGTAATGGGCGTTGATCCAAGCGCTGCAGCGTTGCCGGTTGGCCCTGTATAGAGCGCGTTGTCCAGCACCAACCCGCCGCCGATAAAATGGCCGACGTAGAAATACAGAAAGTCTCTCGGCTTATCCTGGTCGCCGAATACCAGCTCGGCGCCGCAGGCTGCTGAAGCGTCATTGCAGACGAACACCGGGAATGGCCACTCAGCACTGATTTCTTCACCAATATCCCGGTCACGCCATTCGCCCATGTCATCCGGCGCCAAGCCCAGAAGCTCCGGCCAATCCCAAAGCTGGAACGGCAGGGCGACGCCAAGCCCGGCCACACGCGCCTGGCGCGTTTTCGGCAACTTATCCAACAACGTCGCGATCGCCTCATTGGCCATTCTGACAACGCGGTCTGGCGTTGGATGGCTGTACTGTTCTTGTGTGCGATGAACTACGCGGCCCAGGAAATCGGTCATGACAAGGTCAAGGCTGCGACGACCAACGTTGAGGCCGAGAAAGAAAGCGCCGTCTTTCCGCAGGCTCATCGGCACAGATGGCTGCCCGACTTTACCGCGCACGGGTGCGCCTTTTTCCAATAGCCCATCCGCTTCGAGCGCACGCATGATCACTGACACGGTTTGGGCAGAAAGCCCGGTCAACTGCGTAATCTCTGACTTCGCGAGCTGGCCCGACTGCCGGACAAGCGACAGCACCAGGCGCTCATTGTAAGCGCGCATGCCGCTTTGATTGGAGCCCCGATCCGTTGCTTTCGCAACAAGATCCATGCCGCCATCACTATTGATAGACCGGTTCTTCATAGCATCCTTGGCCAGACGATTAGATCATCGCACCGCGCCAACATCCGGGATGTGCGGCTATCTGTCAATAATTAAATCAATGTGATTTATTAATTGACAGATAGCGCCCATATCTGATTTATACAGCCGCAACGCGCCTATGCCGCTAGGATCAAATACCTATACGACTCGATCTGCACATAGCCTTCCCTGAGCGGCGCACGCTTGGAAAATTGGAGAAAATACCGATGAATATTTCCACCAACCAATTGGCGCGCGAGACCATGGCGTTTGTTCTGGCAGGCGGACGTGGCGGGCGGCTGAAAGAGTTGACCGACATCCGCGCCAAACCGGCAGTTTATTTTGGCGGCAAGTCACGGATCATCGATTTCGCGCTCTCCAATGCCGTTAATTCCGGCATTCGGCGCATCGGCGTCGCGACCCAATACAAGGCGCATAGCCTGATCCGTCACTTGCAACGCGGTTGAAGCTTCTTTCAGGCGGAACGGAACGAGTCCTTGGATATTCTGCCAGCCTCACAGCGCGTGGACGAAGGGCATTGGTATCTGGGGACGGCGGATGCCGTGACCCAAAACATCGATATCATCGAAGGTTACGCGCCGAAATACCTCCTGATCCTGGCGGGCGATCACATCTACAAGCAGGATTATACATTCATGCTGCGGCAGCATGTAGAAACTGGCGCTGACGTTACTGTCGGCTCCATTGAGGTTCCCCGCGCCGAGGCCAGCGGGTTTGGCGTGATGGCCGTCAACGATGACGACCGCATTCTGGAATTCGTCGAGAAGCCGGCAGATCCACCCGCCATGCCCGGCGATCCGGACCAAGCGCTTGCGAGCATGGGCATCTATGTCTTCAAGACGGAATTCCTGATCGAAGTACTGCGGGCGGACGCAGCCTCCGAAACATCCGACCATGATTTCGGTAAGAACATCATCCCGGCGCTGGTTGCGAAGGGCAAAGCCTTTGCGCACCCGTTCAGCCGTTCTTGCGTCACCAGTTCTAACGAACAGAAGCCATATTGGCGTGATGTCGGCACGATTGACGCGTTCTGGCAGGCCAATATCGACCTGACTGACTTCGAGCCAGAGCTGGTATCTATGACCAAACCTGGCCGATCTGGACCTATGCCGAGCTGACCCCACCCGCCAAATTCATCCACGATGAGGAAGACCGGCGCGGCATGGCCGTATCATCAATGGTGTCTGGCGGTTGCATTATTTCTGGCTCCCGGCTGGACCGGTGTCTGTTTTATACAGGCGTTCGCGCCAAATCGTATTCCGAGCTCACTGGCGTTGTCGCAATGCCCTATGTGGAAATCGGGCGAGGCGCGCGGCTTAAGAATGTCGTCATCGATCGCTCGGTAAAAATACCGCCGGAACTAATCGTTGGAGAGGATGCCGAAGCCGACGCGAAGCGGTTCCGCCGCACGGATAACGGCGTTTGCCTCATCACCCAGGACATGATTGATCGCCTCGAAAAATGACCATCAAACTGCTCGCAGTCGCCTCTGAATGCGCGCCGTTCGTCAAAACAGGCGGGCTGGCGGATGTCGTCGGCGCCCTCGCGAAGGCGTTGGGCGGCAATGGCGTCGAATGCCGTGTGCTGCTGCCGCTATATCGACAGCTCGCGCATTTAGCCGAGGGCGCGGATGTGGCCCTTGACGCCGGGACGAAATTTGGCGGGCCGGTAAGAGTTCTGGCGACCGCGCAAGCAGGCGTCGATCTCCTTCTGATCGACGCGCCGCATCTCTATGACCGGCCAGGACAGATTTACCTAAACGAAGCAGGCGCGGATTGGGCGGACAATCATATGCGCTTTGGCCTGCTGAGCTGGCTTGGCGCAGAAATCGGCCGCAACGGTGTCGGCGGATGGAAGCCAGATGTGGTCCATGCCCATGATTGGCAGGCAGGCCTGACGCCCGTTTACGCCGATCAACTCGATGGCCCCGCGACGCCATGCGTCATGACAATCCACGACATCGCGTTCCAAGGAAATTTCCCGGCGCGCCTGATAAGCGACCTCAACCTCGACAGCGGCGGCTTCACGCCAGATGGGTTCGAATATTTTGGGCAAATCAGTTTTCTCAAAGGCGGGCTGATGCTGGCGGACCGGATCACCACCGTCAGCCCAACCTACGCCCGGGAATTGTTGACGCCTGAATTCGGAATGGGCCTGGAAGGCGTGCTCCAATCCCGCAAGCACATTTTCTCCGGCATCCTAAACGGCATCGACACGGAAAGCTGGGACCCTGCGACTGACCCCGCTTTGGCGAAGACCTATACAAGCCGCACCCTCACCCAAAAGGTTGAGAACAAGCGCGCATTGCTGGCGCGGTTCGGGCTGTCCGACGATGTGACGGCGCCGCTATTTTCTGTCATCAGCCGTCTGTCGGACCAGAAGGGCCTGGATGTAGCGCTGCAAGCGCTTCCGGCGGCGCTGGATAAAGGCGCCCGGTTTGTCATGCTCGGCTCCGGCGACCCTGCGTTGGAGCAGGGCTTTGCCGATCTCGCCAAGCGTTACCCAGACGTCGCTGGGGTCGAATTCGGCTTCAACGAAGACCTAGCGCGCCTGATACAAGCTGGCGCCGACGCAACATTGGTGCCTTCGCGCTTCGAGCCTTGCGGCTTAACGCAGCTCTGCGCCATGCGCTACGGAACCTTGCCCATCGTCGCTCGGACGGGCGGGTTGGCGGATACGGTTATCGACGCAAACGAGGCCGCGCTCGCCCAAGGATGCGCCACCGGTTTCCAGTTTGCGCCTGTAACAACGGATAGGTTAGAGGGCGCGCTGGACCGGGCAATGACCCTCTACAGCGACAAGAAGGCCTGGCTGAAGGTGGTGCGGAACGCCATGAAGCATCCCGTCGGCTGGGATTATTCAACCCCGCGGGTCGCAGACCTTTATCACGCGCTCGCCAAGCCCTAACCGACGATGCAACAAGCCGATCACCACAGCATTCAACCCGGGCGGCATCATCCGCTGGGCACAGTTTCAGATGGCGCGGGCGTCAATTTCGCGGTGTTCTCTGAGAACGCGACAGAGATGGTGCTATGCCTGTTTGACGCCAAGACCGGACACGAGACGACCGCCATAGCGCTGCCGGAACGTACCGGCCCAGTCTGGCACGGCTATTTGCCTGGCTTGCAACCCGGCGCGCTCTATGGATTTCGCGCTCACGGGCCGTTTGATCCAGACCATGGCCATCGCTTTAACCCGAACAAGCTGCTGGCAGACCCTTACGCCAGGTCGTTCCAAGGCGAATGGTCAGTTTCGGACGCATTGCTCGAAGCGCTGCCAGACGGACAGCCCAGCCCAGTCGACAGCGCGCCATATGCGCCAAAATCCATCGTCCCGGAGATCGAAACGCCTTGGCAAGGCGCACCGCCGCCCCGGCGTTCGTGGTCTGAAACTGTTATCTATGAGGCGCATGTCAAGGGGCTGACACAGCTTCACCCCGCCATTCCAGAAGACATTCGCGGCACCTATGAAGCGCTCGGTTCCGATTCCGTTATCAATCACCTGAAGGACTTGGGGGTCACAGCGCTGGAGCTCCTGCCTGTGCATGCGTTCCTAAACGACGGTTTTCTGATTGAACGCGGGCTCACCAATTATTGGGGCTACAATACGTTCGGTTTCTTCGCGCTTGAGCCTCGCTATTTCGGGCCTATGGGCGCGGATGGGTTTCGCCATGCCGTCGACCGGCTGCATGCCGTCGGCATCGAAGTCATTCTGGACGTTGTTTACAATCATACCGCCGAAGGCGACCAACGTGGCCCGACCATCTCGTTCCGGGGGCTGGACAACGCTGCTTATTACCAGCTTCAGGCAGGCCATCCCCAGCACTATGTGAACGACACCGGGTGCGGCAACACGATGAATATCGCGCATCCATTCTGCACGCGGCTCGTCATGGACTCGCTTCGGTATTGGGTGACAGTCATGGGCGTTGATGGTTTCCGCTTTGACCTTGCGACAACGCTCGGGCGCGAGGCCCATGGCTTTGACCCTGAAGGCGGCTTCCTTGACGCGCTCCGCCAAGACCCGGTGCTCTGTGAAGCCAAACTGATCGCCGAACCTTGGGACATCGGCCCTGGCGGCTACCGGCTTGGCGGATTTCCGCCAGAATGGGGCGAGTGGAATGACACATTCCGTGACAATGCTCGCCGATTCTGGCGGGGCGACGCCCATGCGGCCCAGGACCTTGCCAGCAGTTTCCTCGGGACAGCGCCAATCTTTGACCGTCCTGGCCGCAAGACCTTCAGCTCCGTCAATTTCGTCAGCGCCCATGATGGATTTACGCTGGCCGATGTGACCCGCTATGCCGAAAAGCACAATGAAGCGAACGGCGAGAACGGCGCCGATGGGCACAGCCATAACATCTCGGACAATTGCGGGATTGAAGGCGATACGGACAACCCAAAGATCGTCAGCAAACGCGCCCAGCGCATGCGCAACATGCTGGCGACCGTGTTCCTCTCCCAAGGCGCGCCCATGCTGCTGGCTGGCGATGAATTCGGGCGCAGCCAGCGGGGCAATAACAATACCTATTGCCAAGACAACGAGATCAGCTGGCTCGATTGGGCAAGCGCTGACCAAGACTTACTTGGCTTCACGCAGCGCCTAATCGCATTGCGCCGCGAATGCCCAATACTCCGGCAAGGCGATTACCTACATGGGGACATACGTGCTGATGGTCATCCGGACGTCATCTGGACAGACATTCAGGGCGGCGCGCTGAACTGGCGGGACCCGATGCTTGATGGCTTCTGCCTTCAGATCAGGGGCGCAGCGGAGAAGGATGCGCATTCAGACGATACGGTGCTGATTGTGGTGAATGGCGGCGAAGAGCCTCGCACACTCATCCTGCCGGAAACCCCGAAAGGCCATTGGGATAGAGCGCTTGATACAGCAGCGCCGAAAGCAGCCAGCGCCGCACATCCAAGCCAAAGCCATCAGAAGATCGCGCCGCATTCTGTGGTGCTTTTCACCAGCAACGCGGCAGCGCCATGACCGATTGGATTGGAACGCTCGCAGACTTCGCCGGCGTGGAGGTTCACGCCTCCAACGAAACCCGTGCTGCAATTTTGCATGCAATGGGTTTTGATGCTGCGACGGAAACCGAGGCGCGTGATCTTCTGCAATTCTTACAAGACGAAGACGCCCAGCGTCCTGTGGCAACCGAGGTGATTGTGCTAGCCGGGCAAGCGGCTGAAATTGATCTCCGGCATCCCGTTGAATGGGCCGTTGAAGCCGAAGGCGGCGCGGCAGTCCTGGCCAACGGCGCGGCATCTGAGCGGCTGCAGCTTCCCGCACTGCCGCTCGGCATTCACCGGCTCATTCTGAAGACGGGATCACGGGATTGGGTCACCTGGATATTGGCGCGACCGGCTGAGGCAGTCTCAGTCACCGACCGGACTGGCGCCGATAAAATTTGGGGCGTCACGGCGCCGCTCTATGGCCTGACCAACCAGAACGCCGCGCCGATTGGGACTTATGATCTGCTAGCGGATTATGCGGCTGCCCTTGCCGCCCATGGCGCTGATTTCATTGGCGTCAATCCAGTGCATGCGATGGGCCATACGCGGCCCGATGACGTTATCAGCCCGTATTCGCCAAGCCATCGGGAATTTCTGAACGCCTGGCATATCGCCGGAACAGACACACCCTCCGGCGGGCGCCCTGATCTGGTGGACTATCCAGCGGCTTTGGCAATGCGCCATAAATCGCTCACGACAGAATTCGAGGCGTTCAACGCTTATGGCGATGCAGCCGGTTTCAAGCAATTTGCTGATGCTGGGGGCGCTGGCTTGGAGGCCTATGCGCTGTTCGAAGCTCTCGCCGACAGGTTCGGCGCGGATTGGCCCGATTGGCCTGCGACCTACAAGACCAAGGACACTATCGCCCTTGCATCTTTCTCAGCCGAGAACCGTTACGCCATAGATTTCTACAAGTGGTCGCAATGGCGGGCGGACCAAGGCGTGGAACGCGCGCAGAAGCGGGCGACTGATGCAGGCATGCGGGTCGGCCTGTATCTCGACCTCGCCGTTGGCCCACGCGCTGGCGGCGCTGAAACCTGGGTCGATGGCTCTGCGCTTGCGTCTGGCGCATCCCTTGGCGCGCCGCCCGATGCGCTGGCGCCAAGCGGGCAGTGTTGGGGCCTGGCGCCGCTCTCGCCAGCGCTTTGCCGCGCCCAGGGTTACGCTGGCTTCGCGCGATTGCTGCGGAGCGTCATGCGCCATGCCGGGATGATTCGCATTGATCATATTCTGGGCCTGATGCGTAGCTTCTGGATACCGGACGGCGCCAGCAGCGGCGCCTATGTCAGTTATCCGTTCGACGCTTTGCTTGCTGTCGTCGCCATCGAAAGCGCGCAGAGCGGCGTGATTGTTATTGGCGAGGATTTAGGCCTCGTGCCGGATGGGCTCCGGGAGAAGCTGGCGGCGTCTGGCATCTATGGTTTGGACGTCATGCAATATATGCGGAGCCACGATGGCGGGTTCGAGGACATGCAGCACGCACGCCCCAAAGCGATCTCCACCTTCGCCACCCATGACACGCCGACCATCACAGGGTTTTTCGCAGCGGAAGACGCCAAATTCCGGCTCAAACTTGGCGCCCTTGACGAAGCAGCCTGCGCCGATATCGCCCGCGACAGAGACAACGCACGGTCCACGCTTGGCGGCGCTGAGCCGGTGGACGCAATTCTCGGGCGATTGGCGGAAGCGCAGTCTGAAATCGTTGCAGTGCAAATGGACGATATTGCGCACCGGCCGGGCCAACAAAATGTGCCTGGCACGGTAGACGAATATCCGAACTGGCGTCAGAAATCGCCATTCGCACTATCGAATGTCGCCGCGTCCGCAGAATTCACCAAGCTTAGCGACGTCATGTACAGCCACGGTCGTGCAAACCCTCGACGAAACGGAGACGGATAATGCCGTTCCAAACGGTTCAAACATCGCCAATTGATGGCCAGAAGCCGGGCACATCCGGCCTTCGCAAGAAAACCGCAATTTTCCGTGAACCCGGATATCTGGAAAACTTCGTCCAGTGCATTTTCGACGGGATCGGGGGCGCATTCGGCAAGACCTATGTTGTGGGCGGCGATGGCCGGTTCTTCAACGCTGAGGCGATCAACACGATCATCCGCATGGCGGCCGCGAACGGCGCAACCCGGTTGATCATCGGCGCGGGCGGCATTCTTTCGACGCCAGCCGTATCCAACCTGATCCGCAAATACGGCACGGACGGCGGCATCATCCTATCGGCCAGCCATAACCCTGGCGGCGCTACGGGCGACTTCGGCATCAAGTTCAACATGCCGAACGGCGGCCCGGCGCCTGAAAAAGTGACGGATGCGATCTATGCCCGTTCACTGGAGATCACCGAATACAAAATCGCTGAGAACACTGCAGTCGATATCAACAAGATCGGCGAATACGCCTTGGGTGGTATGCAGATATCTGTGATTGATCCTGTCGCGGACTATCAAGACCTGATGCAGGCGCTTTTCGATTTCGATGCGATCCGCGCCCTGTTTTCCGGCGGGTTTCGTATGTGTTTTGACGCCATGCATGCCGTCACCGGCCCCTACGCCAAGCGGATATTGGAAGACGCCTTAGGCGCGCCACGCGGCTCCGTCATCAACGGTCTGCCAAGCCAGGATTTCGGCGGCGGCCATCCGGACCCCAACCCCGTTTGGGCGAGCGAACTTGTCGGCATTATGACTGGGCCGGACGCGCCCGATTTTGGCGCTGCATCCGATGGCGACGGCGACCGGAATATGATTATCGGCAAAGGCGATGGCGGGTTTGTCTCGCCTTCCGACAGCTTGGCATTGCTGACCGCCTATGCGCGTCTGGCGCCGGCCTATGCGGGCGGCCTGGCAGGCGTCGCACGATCCATGCCAACCAGCCGCGCCGTCGATATCGTGGCTGAGCGCCTTGGCATTCCCTGCTTTGAAACGCCGACGGGCTGGAAGTTCTTCGGCAATCTGCTGGACGAAGGCAAAGCGACGCTGTGCGGCGAGGAAAGCGCTGGCACCGGCTCGAACCATGTACGCGAGAAAGACGGACTTTGGGCTGTGTTGCTTTGGCTGAATATTCTGGCGAAGGACGGTCGCGAAATTCGCCAACTCCGCAGCGACCATTGGCGGGATTTTGGCCGCAATTTCTATTCACGCCACGACTATGAAGAAATCCCATCGGACGCCGCGGAGGCGCTGATGGCAGCGCTCAGAGAAAAGCTGCCGACTCTGCCCGGTTCGACCGCTGGCGGCATGCAGATCGAAGCGGCTGACGATTTCGCTTATCTCGATCCTGTCGACGGCTCGCTCACAGAAAAACAGGGCGTGCGTATCCTGTTCGAAGGCGGTTCCCGCGTCGTTATGCGGCTTTCGGGCACCGGCACGAAGGGCGCCACATTGCGCGTCTATCTGGAACGATATTCTGACCCCAGCGGCGACCATGACGCCGATACGCAGGATGCCCTGAGCGATGTGATCGCCGCTGCTGAATCCATCGCAGAGATCACGCAACACACCGGCAGAAACCAAGCCAACATCATCACCTGATATTTGTGCGCCAAAGTTTGGCGCACA
>JAYNYG010000050.1:13723-26740 GCA_038102935.1 Alphaproteobacteria bacterium
TGGCGCACACCGTCGGCAAAACGCCCGAAGCAGCCTTCGTTTCCGACTGGCGCCTAGCCCTGTCCCGCGCCATTCGCGATGAGCTGATCGAGCCCTGGTTAGAAGCGACGCGCCGGACCTACGCACAAGACAAAAAGCGCGTCTACTATCTCTCGATGGAATTCCTGCTTGGTCGAATTCTGGAAGACGCGGTCAACAACCTGGGACTCGAGGATCAGGCCCGCGACGCCCTGGCGCGCCATGGCGTGGACTATGCGCTTGTCATGCATGACGAGCCGGACTCGGCAATGGTGGGTTGGGGCGGCTCGCGGCCTGTTTCCTGGACTCGCTCTCATGCCTCGGCATCCCGGCATATGGCTATGGCATTCGCTACGCCCACGGCCTGTTCAAGCAGTCATTCGAGGACGGTCGCCAAGTCGAGATGGCGGAAGACTGGCTGCGTCACCAGCACAATTGGGAATTCGAGCGCCCGGAATGCCTTTATGACATCGGCTTTGGCGGTCATGTCTCCGAAAATGGCGGGCGTGCTGAATGGACCCCAGCCGATATTGTTATGGCGCAGGCCTATGATACGCCGGTGCCCGGATGGCGGGCAAAATGGACCAATACGCTCCGTCTATGGTCCGCCAAGCCTAAGAAAATCTTTGATCTGGAGCCGTTTAATCGCGGCGAATACATGGAGGCGGCTGCACCGGAAGTGCTGGCCGAAACTATCAGCCGCGTGCTCTATCCCGACGACAGCACCGAAATTGGTAGAGAGCTTCGCTTGAAGCAGGAGTATTTCTTCACGGCGGCGTCGCTGCAGGATTTGGTGCGCCGTTTCCTCGCCCATAATGGCGACCTCCGCGCCTTGCCGAACAAAGTCGCCATCCAGATGAACGACACACATCCGGCCATTGCCGGCCCGGAACTCATCCGCATTCTCCATGACGATCACGAAATCCCGTTCGATGAAGCCTTTGACATCGCCCAAGGCACGCTGAATTACACTAATCACACGCTGCTGCCGGAAGCTTTAGAATCCTGGGAAACCAGCCTGATGGGCGAAGCCTTGCCCCGGCATATGCAGCTCATCGAACGTATCGACGACCGGCTGGCGCGGGATGCAAACCAAGCGGCTGGCGGCGCCGCGCCGCGGATCGTCCAACACGGCTTCGTCAACATGGGAACGTTGGCGTTCACTTGCGCGAACCGTGTAAACGGCGTCTCAGCCCTGCACACAGACCTAATGAAACAGACCGTGTTCAAGGATCTGCATGAAGTTTATCCCGAGCGCATTCTGAACCAGACCAATGGCGTCACGCCGCGCCGCTGGCTGCATGGCTGCAATCCTGGCCTCCGCACATTGCTTGATGAAACGATTGGTCAAGATTGGGTTTGCGACCTCGAACAGCTAGAGCGGCTTGCGCCATTTGCCGAAGATGCCGCATTCCGTGACCGGTTCATGGCGGTGAAACAGGCCAACAAGCAACATCTGGCCGATTGGGTCGGGGAGAAGATGGGCGTCAATATCTCCCCAAACGCCATGTTCGATGTGCAAATCAAACGCATCCACGAATATAAGCGCCAGCTTATGAACGCACTGGAAGCAGCGGCGCTGGCGAACATGATCCGCCGCGATCCAGACGCCAATTGGACGCCGCGCGTCAAATTCTTCGGCGGCAAAGCGGCGCCCGCCTATCTGGACGCCAAGAACATCATTCGACTCATCAACGATATCGGCGCGTCCATCAATTCGGACCCAGTGATTGGCGACCGGCTTAAGGTCATCTATCCAGCCAATTACAATGTCTCCATGGCTGAAATCCTGATCCCGGCTGCGGACCTTTCTGAACAAATTTCCGCGGCGGGTAAGGAAGCATCCGGCACCGGCAATATGAAATTCGCCATGAACGGCGCGGTCACCATCGGCACTTTGGATGGCGCCAATGTCGAAATCCGCGACCATGTCGGCGAAGACAATATCTATATCTTCGGCATGACAGCGGGTGAGGTCGAGGCTGCTCGGGAGGGCTATGTTACGCAGAATTACATCGACCAAAGCCCGATCCTCACTGAGGTGATCGATCAAATCCGCAACGGCTTCTATTCCCCGGACGAACCGACCCGCCACTGGCCCGTTCTGGAGAAGCTTTCACGCGATGATTACTTCATGGTCGCCGCCGATTTCGACGCTTATTGGGCCGCACAGCGAGACGTCGACAAGGGTTTCGCAGACAAAGACGCTTGGGCCAGGATGGCGGTTCTGAACACCGCCCGCTCCGGCTGGTTTTCCTCCGACAGAACGATCCAGAGCTATGCCGATGACATCTGGGGCGTGGAATCGCTTTCGGGGGACGGGAAGTGACGGCCAAAGCCACCCATCCATTCGGCCCTGTCCTTGGCGAGCTTGACGAACACCTGATCGCCGAGGGCGCGCATCTTGAACTCTGGCGCAGGCTGGGCGCGCATCTGATAACCCATGAGGGCGAAGAGGGCGTTCATTTTGCCGTATGGGCGCCGTCAGCATCTCGGGTCTCAGTTGTCGGCGCGTTCAATGAATGGGACGGGCGCCGTCATGTCATGCGCCCGCGTGGCTCCACTGGGGTTTGGGAGATTTTCATTCCGGGCCTAGCCGAAGGCTGCCTCTACAAATACGAAATTTGCAATGCTGCGGGCGCCCTTCTGCCGCTGAAAGCTGATCCCATGGGATTTGGCGCGGAGCACCCGCCGGCAACAGCCTCTGTCGTCCGTGATCTCAGCAAGTTTGAATGGAGCGACGGCGATTGGATGGCCGCCCGCGCCAGCCGAAATCGCACCGACCAGCCTGTCTCAATCTATGAAGTCAGCCTAGGTTCCTGGAAGCGCAAGACCGACGACGGCAATCGGCCAATCAGCTACTTGGAAGCGGCGACCGAATTGGTGGATTACGTCACCGATATGGGCTTCACCCATATTGAGCTGATGCCGATCTCCGAACACCCCTTCGATGGATCATGGGGCTATCAGCCCGTTGGCCTCTTTGCGCCAACCATCCGCTATGGCACACCCGATGAATTCCGTAATTTTGTAAACGCTTGCCATATCGCCGGGTTGGGCGTGTTGCTGGATTGGGTCCCTGGCCACTTCCCAACTGACGCCCATGGCTTGGGTAAATTCGATGGCACGGCGCTTTATGAGCACGCTGATCCAAAAGAAGGCTTCCACCAAGACTGGAACACCCTGATCTACAATTATGGCCGCCGGGAAGTGCAGAACTTCCTCTCAGCCAATGCGCTCTACTGGATCGAAGAATTTCATATCGACGGGCTCCGCGTCGATGCCGTCGCCTCCATGCTCTACCGGGATTATTCCAGGAAAGACGGCGAATGGGTCCCGAATATCCATGGCGGCCGCGAGAACTTGGAGGCCATCGCATTCCTGAAACGCACGAACGAACTGGCCTACAACGCCAACGCTGGCGTGATGATGGTGGCGGAGGAAAGCACGTCATTTCCAGGTGTGAGCAAGCCAGTTGACCAAGGCGGTCTCGGCTTTGGCTTCAAATGGAACATGGGGTGGATGAACGACACGCTGGACTATATCCAGCGCGATCCGGTGCATCGCTCCCACCATCATCACCAGATGACATTCGGCCTGACTTACGCTTTCTCCGAGAACTTCATGCTGCCGATCAGCCATGATGAAGTGGTGCATGGCAAAGGCTCCATGCTGGCGAAAATGCCCGGCGACGGCTTCGACAAATTTGCGTGTCTGCGCGCATATTACGGCTTCATGTGGGGCCATCCGGGCAAGAAGCTGCTGTTCATGGGGCAGGAATTCACGCAAGGCCAGGAATGGAATCACGACCAATCCCTGGATTGGCATCTGCTGGATCACGCCTGGCACAAGGGCATGCAAACCTGGGTGCGGGACTTGAACAGGCTCTACTGCAATACGCCGACGCTGCACCAAACGGATTGCGATCCCGCAGGCTTTTACTGGCTAGAAGTCGATCAGTCTGAATTGTCAGTCTATGCCTGGGTTCGTCAGGGTGAGGGCGGCGCTGACCCTGTTATCGTCATCAACAATTTCACGCCGACGCCGCGCGATGCCTATCGCCTTGGCGTGCTGAATGAGGGCGTGTGGGATGTCGTTCTGAACAGCAATGCCGAGACCTATGGCGGGTCCGGCCATGGCGCTAAATCCTGCTCCAGCGAGGCCATCCCGTGTAGCGGCCAACAGCACTCTATCTGCCTTGATCTTCCTGGGAACACGACGCTCTTTCTGAAACGCTCCGGCGGGTAAGGCGCCCACAGATGCCCCTGCCTTTGTTCATTGTTGCAGATATCGGTGGTACAAATGCGCGCTTCGCAGCCTTCCAAGGCGAACAGTGCGTGGCTGCCGCGACATACAAAACGGCAGACCACGATGATCTGCATGCGCTTGCTAAAGCCTTCGCTTCGACTTTGCCAAAATGCCCAACCATCGTCGTCGCGGCTGCTGCCGGACCAGTCCAAGATAACGCCGTCAGACTAACGAATGGCGGCCATTGCATCAGCGGCGCCGCCTTGCAGGAGGCGACCGGCGCTGAGCACGCCTATGTCATCAACGATTTCGCTGCAGCGGCCTGGGCGACGTTGGACCTCGCCCCGAAAGACTTGTCCGTAATCGCCGGCGCGCCCTACCCGCCGCCAGGCACACGTGTTGTGATCGGACCAGGCACAGGCCTCGGCGTCAGCGCTTTGGTGTTTGATGGCAAGGATTATCACTGCGTCACTGGCGAAGGCGGCCATATCGGCATTGGCCCAAACACAGCCTTCGAAATCGCCGTCTTCGAAGCCCTATTCGCACTCTGGCCCGAAGCCTTCTTCGGCCACCCCCTAAAGGCAGAAGCCGAGGCGATCTTGAGCGGCGCAGGATTGCCCTTGCTCTATCAGGCCGTCGCCACTGTTGAGGGCCAAAGCTCCCACGCTAAAGAACCGGATACGATCTTCAGCGCCGCGCAATCCGGCGGTGACGCTATCGCCTTGAAAACAATCGAAATCTTCAAGACGCAGTTGGCCGAATTCGCAGGCGACCTTGGCCTGCTGTTCGGCGCAAGCGGCGGCGTACTGATTGCAGGCGGCATTGCCCAACAGAACCCATCCCTGTTTGACACTGCATTCACAGAAGCACTGGCGAATGGCGGCCATTTTTCAGCCACACGACGCACCATCAACATATACCTGCTTCACCGACCAGACCTCGGCCTCACCGGCGCCCGAATGTTTGCGCAGATGCAGTGGCGACAGGGCTGAGGCGCGAATCTTCGGCGCGGCGCATGCTCTAATTCGCGCGTGCGCCCTCAGCCGCCTCCGCCAACTCAGCCTCAAGCGCGGCGCCCGCTGTTCCGCGGCTGCGGGTTAGGCCAGCGATCAGGGCATAGGCTGCGGGCGTCAAAAACAATGTGAATACGGCGGCGATCCCCAGCCCGCCAAACACAACCCAGCCGATGGCGGCCCTGGCTTCCGCCCCTGGGCCGCCGCCAATAATCAGCGGCAGGCCAGCAAGCACGGTGGAGGCCAATGTCATCGCGATGGGGCGCAGGCGTTCAGTGGCGGCTTGGAGTGCAGCTTCCCCAGCGGGAAAGCCCTTATCCCGAAGCTGATCCGCAAACTCGACGAGCAAAATGCCGTTCTTCGCCATGATGCCGATCAGCATGATGACGCCGATCTGGCTGTAAATATTGATCGTCGTATCCGTCAGCCAAAGCGCATAGATCGCAGCGCATACGCCGAAAGGAACCGTCACCATGACGACAGCGGCGCTTGTCAAGCTTTCAAACTGCGCCACGAGCACCAGAAACACCACGACCAATGCGATGACATAGGTAATAGCCAAGGCATTTGATGTTTCGTCGAGCGCTGCGGCTTCCCCCAACAACAGAAGGCCAACGCCCGGCGGCAGCGTTTCAGCCGCCAGCGCGCGCACTTGATCAACCGCGCCCCTGAGCGCCAGGTCTGGGGCGACAGACGCGTCTATCTCGACGGCGCGGCGCTGACCATGGCGATCAAGCTCTGCCGCCACACCTGCTTCTGAGAAAGTGACGAGCTGGGACAACGGCGCCAATCGGCCCGATTCTGCACGGACGTACAAGTTCAATAGGTCGTTCGGGTCTCGCACCGCACCTGCGGCGGATTGGAGGATGATTGGCACGGCCTGATCATCAATTGTGATCTCGGTAATCTCGTCCTCGTCAATCAGCGCGCGCAAAGTCGTGGACAAGCTTTCCATCGAGACTCCGAGATCAGCTGCCCGCGCGCGATCAATCGTTATTGAAAGCTGCGGTTGGGTCGCTTGATACTGGACGCGGATACCGGAAAGACCGGGCAGATTGCCCAACTCGAGCGCAAATGCATCCGCCGCCTCTGCGATCAGCGGATAGCTTGGCCCCGTCAACGCCATCGATATGCCGCCATCAGAGCCACGTCGCAGGCCAAGGCTGTTCCCAGAACTCACCCTGGCCTGGGCGCCCGCAAGCATTGCCAGTTTCGGCCTGATGCCGCCCTCAATCTCGCGCTGGCCGACCGTGCGTTCATCCCAGTGTTTGAGGCGGGCGCCGATATAGCCACGGTTCAAATCATACCAGCCGGTGACAGAATAAATCCCCTCCGCATCCCCAGAATCCAGCGCTGGGTTAAACATCTGCTCGACGGCTTCGACCTGTCTGTCCGTGAAGTCGAGACCAGCGCCGTCTGGGCCTTGGAGCCGCACTACGACTGTGCCGCGATCTTCTGGCGGCGTCAGTTCCTCGCCAAGCTGGCCATAGACCAGAGACGCGCCCGCCGCCAACACCACGGCGCCGACGAGCGTTAGTACAGGCGCCGCCAGCAAAGGCTTCAATATCGCGCTATAGCCTCGCCGAAGCCTTGCGCCAGCCGCCGCCGCAACACCGCCGCCGCTGCCTAACTTTGGAAGCCTTGCGGCCAGCATGGGACAGACGGACAGCGCCACGAAAGATGAAATTGAGACCGTTATCGCCAGCACGAACCCGAATTCAGCAAATAAACGCCCTGCGTCAGACGGCAGGAAAGATATGGGCACAAAGACGGCGATCAACGTCACCGTGGTCGCGATCACCGCGAAGAAAACTTGCCGTGCGCCAATTACTGACGCCGCACGCGCGCCAATGCCATCCGCCCGGCGGCGCTCAATGTTTTCGGTAACGACAATCGCGTCATCAACGACCAATCCTGTCGCCAACACCAGCGCCAGCAATGTCACCAGATTGATGGAATATCCGATCAGCCAGATCGCTGCGACAGACCCCATCAACGCGATCGGGATCGCCGTCGCCGGAACCAATGCCGCACTCAATCGCCCCATGAACAGCCAGATCACGCCGATGACGATCACAAGCGCGAAGGCCAGGGATGTCAGCACCTCTTTGATGGCGCCGCGGATGAACAGCGCGTCGTCCGCCGTCAATTCAAATTTTAAGTCCGGAAACCGCAGCTCCAACTGCTTCAGCACTTTCTGAACATCGCTGGAAATGCCAACGGTATTGGACTGCGCCTGCCTGATAATCCCGAGGTTCAGCACCATGCGGCCATCAAGCCGCGCCAAGCTTTCCGGCGTCGCCAGGCCGAAATAGACGCTTGCCAGGTCTCCCAAGCGCACGGGGTCCCGGATCATCAGGCCTTCGATCCGTTTAGGGTCTGCGACCGTGGCGTCCGCACGGACGAGGACTTCAATCTGGCCTGCGGCGAAGCTGCCCACCGGCACATCGAATTGCGCAGCAGACAGCACATCCGCCACTTCACCGACGGATATCCCATACGCCGCCAACCGCGCGGGCGAGACTTCCACGCGGAGAACGCGCTCACGGGCGCCGAACACGACCACATCCGCCACACCGTCAACGGCTGTCAGCTCGGGGATGATCTCGTCATCGGCGCGCCTGGTCAGAACGTCGATTGAATCCGTCTCGCTCCACACGGCGATATTCATGATCGGCCGCGCATCTTGCTCTGCCTTGACGACAAACAAATCTTCGACGCCGTCAGGCAATTGCGGCGACACGCGGCTGACGGCCTCGCGGACGTCATTGGCGGCGTCCGTCAATTCGCGGTCCGGGCGGAACTCGGCGCGCATCCGAAAATTGCCCTCTTCGGATGAGGAGCGCACGGCGGCGACGCCAGCCACGCGGGCGACGGCGCCCTCCACCAGCGACGTGACCTCCGCATCCACCGTTGTTGGCGAAGCGCCCGGATAATTGGCGCGCACCGTAACGATTGGCCGATCAATATCCGGCAACTCGCGAACTTCAATCCCAAGCAGGGCGGCGACGCCCGCGATGATGACGAGCAAGTTCATTACACCCGCCAGGAAGGGCCGGCGAACACTCAGGCCTGGCAGGCCGCCGGAACCTGGGCCGTTCATGCCGGGATTGTTCATTTCGGGTGACTCACCGGGCGTCTCCAAGCACCTGTACTGCCACGCCGGGCCGCAGTCGCTGTGTGCCCTCGATAACGACCAGATCGCCTTCCTTTAGATCGCCATCGACCAACACAGCGCCCTCAAGCCGCCGGATCATGCGGACTGGCGTCTTCTCGGCCTTGTTCCCTGAAATACGCCAGACATGCAGGGCATTGTTGGAATATTGCACCGCTAATTCTGGCGTGCGCGCATAGGTTTTCCCGGGAAAATCCAGGCGTACGATGAAGGAGGCGCCGGGCCGCAATTGGTCCTCCGGGTTCGGCGCCTCGGCGCGTACCCGGATACTGCGGCTTGTGGCGTCAACACGATTATCAATAGCGACAACCGATCCGGTGAAGCGTCGGCCAACAGCAGAGGGCGTCGTGACGGTGAGCGGCATACCCAAGTTTACGCGCTCAATCAGGGCTTCTGGTAAATCGAATTCGACGACGATGGCGCTCCGATCATCGTAGCGGGCGATGGCGACACCCGTATCGACCCAGGCGCCGACCTCAACCTCTGTCAGGCCGGCGACGCCATCAAACGGCGCCCGGATCGCGCGCGTTGTCAGCCTTTGACGGGCTTGGCCCAATTCCAAACGCGCGACCTCTGCCGCCGTGCGCGCTTCATCAAGCCGGGCAGCGGCGACGTTGCCGCGGCGCTGCAGCTTCGCAAATCTATCGCGACTGCGCACAGCTTCCGCCAACCGCGCTTTCGCCAGACTGACCGCAAGCGCCGCCTCCCTGGAGGCAAGCTGAACCAGCAGGTCGCCTTCAGCAAACCGCTTGCCTGGCGACAGCGCCAGTTTCGCAATTTTGCCATCCGTCTCTGACCGCAGCACGACAGACCGCTTGGCTCGGCCCGTGCCAACCACCTCCACCGTCAAATTGTCCGCCGCCGTTTCCACCTTTGCGACGATCACTGGCGCGCTGCGGGAGCGTTTCTTCTTTTTGCGGTCAGGTTGCTCAATCGCTAGCCCTGTGACGGCTGAAATCGGGCCAAATTGCGTCCACACGCCCACGCCGGCAGCGATGATCACCGCCGCAATAGCGCATTGCTTCCACATTGATATCCGGCCGGCCACAGACGCACCTTCTCCAAACACGTTGATCCCGCATCAGGCGTGGGGGAATATATCAGGAAATCAATGGGAGCGGCGTTATGAAATTTGGACTGCGCTATTGCAATACCGGTCGATATGTTGACCCGGCCAATGCCGTTCAACTCCTGGAGGCCGGTGAAGAAGCAGGTTTTGAATCCGCATGGACTGTCGAGCATACCGTCGTCCCGACAGGCTATGAATCCTCATATCCCTATTCCGCCGACGGCAAGATGGCGAACGGCAAAAATGATATCCCCCTGCCCGACCCATTGATCTGGATGGCCTATGCGGCGGCCTGCACAACGAAGATCAAGCTTGCAACCGGCATCCTGATCCTCCCGCAACATAGCCCGGTCATCACGGCGAAACAGATCGCGACGCTGGATCATATGTCCGGCGGTCGTGTGCTGTTGGGCATTGGCGTTGGCTGGCTCCGCGAAGAATTTGAGGCGATTGGCGTGCCCTTTGAAGACCGTGGCCGCAGGACAGATGAATATGTGGCCGTCATGCGTGAACTATGGGCCGCTGAATCGCCCACCTTCCATGGCGAGTTTATAAACTTTGACGGCGCAATCTGCCGCCCGCAGCCCAAGAATGGCTCAGTTCCCATTATTGTCGGCGGACACTCGAAGGCTGCTGCTCGGCGCGCCGGCCGCCTGGGCGACGGGTTCTTCCCGGCCCGAACTGCAACGCCAGAAATGATAGATTTGGTCCGGCGGACAGCTGAAGAGCATGGCCGCGACCCTGACGCCATCGAGATCACAACAGGCCTCCCCGATGATTTAGACACCATCCCGGAACTCGCCGCTGCTGGCGTAGACCGGCTATTGGTCCCCGTGACATCGATGGCGGGCCTGAACACCGTGATCTCCAGCCCTGAGGATGCCCTCAACTGGCGCGATATAATTGAGAAATACGCTGATTCCTAAAGGCGCTTTATACTTATGCGGCTTGCCAGCAAGAGCTCTGAAAATCTGTTCACATGATGCTGATGGAACGTGATTAGTTTCTCGGCGGGCTAAGTATGAGACTGCCGCAATATTGTGCGCTGTTTCACGACTGAGCGTGGGTCAATGCGAAAGGGTCTTCTATGAGATTTAAGTTCAGCTTGCCTGTCCGCGCCTTATTCGCCGCATCACTGATCGCAATGTCTCTCGCCCAATCCGGCGACGTGCAAGCCAAAGAAACGCCGCCGCTTCCAGATTATGTTGTCGCAGAATATGGCCATCCTCCGCCCGTGCCGGAAGGTCCGGTGCCGGAGGTCTTACAGACCGCCCTACATGTGGCGTTTGCCGAAAGCGTCGCGCAGGCGAGCTGGGGCGCGAACCAGTCCATCGCTTTGCAGCTCATCGCCAATTCCGAGGACCCACGATTGGCCTGGCTCATCGCCGATCTGATGCGCTTTTCATGGCAGCTGCCCTTCGATACCGAACTGGCGAATGCCGCCGCCAAGCTGTTGCAAATCGAACTCAGAACGCCTGAACGTTGGGGCGAAATAACAGACCATCTGATCGCATGGGACATCCCAGCCTACCCCGGATATCTGGAGGATAAACGGGCGATTTTCACGACCATACTGCCGGGTATGGAAAGGATATTCACCGAAGGCGATGTGGATTGGCGGCTTGTGTCTTGGGGCGGCGTACAGATCGACGACCGCGCCTATGACGCAACCGACGAGTTGTGCAATTGCATCCCCGCCGCCGACAATCCAGGCGTCGCCGGCGCTGAAGATACGACTTGGCTGAAAGACGAAGACGTGGTCTTCGGCGTCTCCGTCAACGGCGAGCACCGGGCCTATCCGCGCCAAATCATGGAAGTCCGCGAGATGGTGAACGATACGCTTGGCGGTCGCGATCTTGGGATCCCCTACTGCACCCTTTGCGGGTCTGCTCAGGCGTATTTTACAGATGGCCTGCCCGACGGCATTCAGCGCCCGGTTCTACGCACCTCCGGCCTGCCGATCCGGTCAAACAAGGTTATGTATGACGTCAACACATACTCCGTTTTCGATACGTTTCTGGGGAAAGCTCTTACCGGACCGTTGGCCGATAAAAACGTAGTGCTCAAGCAAGCCGCTGTCGTCACCACCAGTTGGGGCGCCTGGAAAAAGGCGCATCCCGAGACCACCGTTCTCGTCGAGGCGTTGGCTCTTGGCCGTAACCCTGATTTTCGGAATGGCCGGGATGCGAATGGTCCAATCTTCCCAGTGGGCGATGTTGATCCGCGCCTGCCGGTGCATGAAGACATTATTAGCATCGTCACAGCATCAGGCAGACCGGTGGCGTTTCAGCGCCGCACAGCATTTTTGGCGCTGAAGCAAGGCACTGAAATTACTTACGAAAATATTCGGCTTCAATTAGACGCCGGCGGCATAAGGGCCGTCGATGTGGACGGGTCCGGCCTTGGCAGCCACCAGGCGTTTTGGTTCGCCTGGTCACAATTCTATCCTGACACGACGCTTTGGACGCAATAGGATGGATCGGCCCGGTTCACTATGGCGATACGCGACATGGCGCCAATAGTGATCTCACACACCATTTTGGATATCCACCATGGCTTTTTATGAAAACGGTTCCGTCAAAATCTACTATGAGGAAGCCGGCTCCGGCTTTCCGCTACTGGTTATTCCCGGCGGCGGGCTGAACGCGAATATCGCCTATCTTTCAGAACGCACGCCGTTCAACCCGATGAATACTCTCAATGACCAATTCCACTGCATAACCACGGACCTGCGCAACGCCAATGGCGGCCAGTCCACCGGCCCGGTGGAGGTCGACCGGCCCTGGGATTCCTACATCGATGACCTGCTAGGGCTAATGGATCATCTTGGCTACGACAAATTCCTAGTTATCGGCTTCTGCATTGGCGGCCCCTTCATTTGGAAGATGCTGGAACGCGCGCCCGAGCGGGTGATCGCCGCCGTCCCAGCCACGCCCAGCGGGTTCCGCCCCGAAATTCCAGACAATTTCTACCGGAACAACATGACCAAATGGGCACCGGCGCTGTGCGAGAAACGGCCCGATATCACGATGAATATGTGTGACGCCTTCCTGTCGAAGATGTATGGCGACCCCGACTTCGTCTTCAGCGTGACGCGCGATTTCGTGCGTAGCTGCACAACGCCTGTCCTCGTCATGCCGGACGACACGGATTCCCACCCCTACGCCACGGCGGAAGAAACAGTCATGCTGGCGCCGAATGCCCAGATGACCTTCTTCCCCTGGAAAGAACCCCAGGACCGCGTGACTGTAGCCGTCCGCCACCTCCGCACCTTCCTGACGGCGAACACCCCAGCGTAGCGGGAAAGATAACTGCCGAAAATTCGAGGGCTGGGGTTCTGGATCGCAACAGCTGAGGTAAGACATCCTTCGGTGGGCGCCGCATCAGAGGCCGAAAAGCCCCACCATTGCTGATCCATATCGGGGACCCCTATTCAGCTTCCATCCTGACGCCGCGCCTCCGGTCAGCGAGAGCATCGTCCGTAAACTATCAGG
>JAYNYG010000105.1:0-5425 GCA_038102935.1 Alphaproteobacteria bacterium
ATACCCTCAGTCTGTCCCATGTGCCCTGACGCCGGACATGGCTTTGCGCCAGCCGCGTAGCAAGCTTGCGGGCAAAACGCGCGCAGCCACATGAAATCGCCCGCTTCGCCTGCCGCACAGAGTCTGTCAAAGGTGTCCTTCAGGTAGTTGAAGAACTGATCGCCAGCGTTGAACCCTTGCGGCGTGGCGCCATATTCGACCATGTCGCGAGGATATCGGTTCAACGGCTCACTCCACGCGCCTTGGTGGTCGCCAAAGAATTCATGATCCAATTTCCCCACGCATGGGACGGAGGCGCAGCTGGATCAGGGTTTCGCACATCCGCACAGCGGCGGTGACCCCGTCAATCACCGGCAAGCCATGAACGTCGCCGAACTCCTCCGCCAAGTGGGCCATGCCTGCACAGCCCAGGACGACAGCGCCGCATTGATCTTCCTGAAGTGCTTTCAGCACTTCGGCGCGGATAGGCGCGGCGGCGTCAAAGGCCTCGTCCTCAAGGGCGAGAACTGGCACCCCAGACGCGCGCACACGCGCGCAACGCGCCGCAAAGCCGTAAGCCGCAATGTTGCCCTCAATGACCGGCACGGAAATCGCCAAGGTCGTCACGACGGAGAAACGGTCTGCGACCATCATCGCAGCATGAAATGCCGCCTCGCCGATGCCGAGTACAGGAATGCCCGCTTGCGCCTTCAAGGCTCCAAGGCCCGTGTCGTCGAAGCAAGCGACGATTGCCGCATCGTAGTCATGCCCGTCGCAAAGCCTGTCCTCAAAGACGGCGAAAAGGCCCGGCAACGCAGCCTCCCCGTCCTCAGGCCCTTGGATGCTTGGCGGGCCAGATTCTGGATTGGTTGCATCGATGACCGTGCCGCTGCCAGCAATGGATTGCGCCGCTTCCCCGATAGACCGAGTCATAGCAGCGGTCGTGTTCGGATTGACGATTAGAATTTTCATAGCAATCAAACCATTCCGTCACCGGCGTCGCTGCCTCTTCCGGCGCGGCGGCGGCGAATGCCGAAGGCCAGTAACGCGAAGCCGCCAATAATGATGAAAGAGAAGACAGTCGTCATCGTGCCGAGCGCATACAGCACAGGCGATGTGACATTTGTCGTCATCCCGAAAATTTCCAGGGGCAACGTGTTGTAAGAACCGGATGTCAAAAGCGTGCGGGCAAATTCATCATAGGAGAGCGTAAAGCCAAACAAGGCGACGCCGATTAGGCTCGGCGCGATAATCGGCAGGACCACATGAAAAATCGTCTGCCGCCAAGTCGCCCCCAGATCACGAGCGGCTTCCTCATAGGATTTATCGAACCTGTTGAATACGGCGAACATGATCAACAAGCCAAACGGCAGGGTCCATGTTAGCTGAGACCCGAAGCCGGAGGACGCCCAATTCACATCCAAATCCAGGATATTGAAGATAAGGCCGACGCCAAGGGAGATCAGAATTGAGGGAATGATCAAACTGGCGATGACCAGATAAAAAAGGAAGGTAGAGCCCCTAAATCGCTGCCTAAAAGCCAGTCCACCCATAACTGAGACAATGACCGTCGTGATCATGACCATCAGCCCAAGGGCGAATGATCGCCTGAACGACCCCCAAATATCGCCGACGGCTTGCTGTTCAAACAGGTCGAAAAACCAGTGCAGCGAGGTCCCGTTCATCGGGAATGTCAGGCCGCCCTGGGGGCCTTGGAAGGACAAAATGCCAATCGTCACGATGGGGCCGTAGAGAAACAGTACAAAAGCCGCGAAGAAAGCTGCTAAGAAATAGAATGCGAGTGACCGTTTCTGCATCTCAGAGCTCTTTTCTGATATCGACGAACCGCATCATGATCCCAATCATGATCAGAACTGTGATCAGCAGTACGACGGCGCTCGCGGCAGCGGCAGGATATTGCAGCAGCGCGATTTCATTAGAGATGACACGCCCAACCGAAGCGCTTTGACCGCCAGACATAAAGCGCACGGTGATGAAGTCGCCCATCACCAATGTCACAACAAAGATGGAGCCGATCATGATGCCAGGCTTCGTCAAAGGGATGATAACGTTCGTCGTGATCTGCCAACCGGAAGCGCCCGCGTCCCGTGCGGCTTCAATCAAGGTTCTGTCGATCCGCATCATCGTGTTGAAAATCGGCACGACCATGAACAGCGCATAAAGATGCACAAAAGCCAGGACCACGGCGAAATCTGAGAACAAGAGCCATTCAAGCGGCTCATCAATCACGCCCGCGCTGATCAGCGTTGAATTGGCAATGCCGTTCCTCCCAAGGAATGGGATCCAGGAGATCATGCGGATAATATTGGACGTCCAGAAGGGCACAGTGCAGATCAGGAAAAGTGTGATCTGCATTGGCAAGCTTCTGACATGAAAGGCCAGGAAATACGCGACCGTGAAACCAATCGTAACGCAGAATATCCAGGTCAATACGACAAATTTGAAGGTCTTCAGATAGGTATCGACGGTGACTTGGGATGTCAGCAGGTAAACATAATTGTCGAAGGTAAAATCCGGATAAAACGCATATTCGTTGTAGTTCCAAAAACTAACGATGATGATCGTGATAATCGGCAGGATCAAAAATAGCCCGAGCACCAGCGTCAACGGGCTCACCAGAAGCCAGTTCGACAAATCTAAACGCGACTGTTTCCGTTTGAGGTTTCGCAATACTGTTTCTCGCAAGAATGGGCCCAGCGCGTTTACAGCGCCGGGCCCAGATACCGTCTAACGCGGCATAGATGCTATTTAAGCAGCGATGAATTCATTCCATTTGCGGACCATATGCTTGTTCTCGTCCATGACAGAGTTCCAGCACACGACACTGCCCATGCGCTCAAGGAAAGAGCCGCCATCGCGAACGGCGCCGGCTTTCTCCATCACATTGCCTTGCGGACTTTTGATTTCGCCTTGGGCCGGTTTGCCTTCATACCAATAGCCCCATTCATCAGCGCTCATGAATGCTTTTGAGGTTTCTGGCACGGCTGAATAATAGCCCTGGCGCATCAGATAACCGCCAACCCACCCGGAGAGATACCAGTTGATGTACTCATAAGCCGCCTCTAGCTCGATGCCGGAAAGGCTCGCCGACAGGCCAAGCCCGCCGCCCCAGGACCGATAGCCCTCTTTCAAGGGCTGATAGACGCAAGGGATGCCCTTGCTCTTCACGGCGGCGATTGCTGGCGACCACATGGACTGGATCACCACTTCGCCGGACGCCATCAAGTTCACGCTTTCATCGAAAGACTTCCAGAACGCGCGGAACTGGCCATCCTTCTTGGCGGCGGTGAAGATCGCCATCGTTTTGTCGATCTCCTCCTTAGTCATGTTGCCCTTGTCGCCATAGGTAATCTCACCCATCGCTTCGCACACCATAGCCGCGTCCATAATGCCGATGGACGAAATATCCAGGATTGACGCCTTACCCTTGAATTCCGGGTTCAATAGTTCAGCCCAGGAGGAAATCGGACGCTTGATCAGGTCAGGCCGGATGCCCAGGGTATCAGCGTTGTAGATGGTTGGGATCAGCGTCATCCAACCAGATTCAGGCGCGCTGAAGGTGCGGCTGTTCGGGCCGTCGACAAACCCGACAGTGTGCGGCGCGGTGCCTTGAGCGATTGTCGAGGTCGGCGTGAGTTTGCCAGACCGGAAGGTGCCAGCGATTTTGTCGTAATTTTTGATCTTATTGGTGTCCATGGGCTGCAAATTGCCTGCCGCCCAGACCTTCTTACAGATGAAATACTCGATATCAGCGATATCAAAGCTTTTCGGCTGCGTGGCCGCGCGCTGGGTGACGCTATCGGTATCTAGCGCCGTCATTTCGAGCGTGAAGCCAAGGTCTTTTTTGACCTGGGTCGCGACGTCATTCAGGTTGGAAACGCCCGTGCCGAACTGGCGGAGCGTGACATTTTTGATGTTTTGCGCCCAGACCGTCGGGAAGCCCGTTACGGCAGTCGCCGCGCCAAGAGCAGCTGTGCCCTTCAACACAGACCGCCGGCTAATCCCAGTCATCTTCTTTGCTTTACTCATAAGAGATCTCCTTGTTTTTCGCGTCTTGTTATTGTTCGAAGTTCAGATGCGCCCGCCAGATCAAGCAGCCAGGTGATGGGCGTCATTCGGGTCCCAATCGACGAAAACCGTGTCGCCGATCTCTATGGGGTTTTGGAAGAAGCGGCTGTCCGGCATGGACGCGATCAAGTCATCCGCGGCAGCGCTGCTAAGTGTTAGATTGACGGTCGTTCCAAGATACTCGACGTCCAGGACTTGGGCGGATTTTTGGCTACCCGTCCCCTCATTGGCGACATGCATTCGATCTGTGCGGACAGCGACAGCGCCGCTTGGACCTTGCAGAATGTTGTGACCGCCAATGAACTGCGCCACAAACTTTGAGCGCGGCTTATTGAATACATCCTGCGGCGGGCCAGACTGCTCAATCACCGCATTGTTCATCACTACGATTTCGTCTGCGAGGGCCAGCGCCTCTTCCTGGCTATGGGTGACGTGGATGAATGAAATGCCAAGCTCACGCTGCAGTTTCTTGAGCTCCAGCCGCATACGGATACGCAAAAAAGGGTCTAACGCCGACAGCGGCTCATCCAGCAGCAACAATTCAGGTTCCGTGATAAGCGCCCTGGCGAGAGCGACCCGTTGTTGCTGGCCGCCGGAAAGCTGATCCGGCACACGGTCGCTGTAGGACTGCATATCGACCAGTTCCAGCAAAACCATCGCCCGCTTTCGCCGCTCCGCCTTATCAACGCCGCTCATCTTCAGGCTGAAGGCGACGTTGTCGATGACTGACAGATGCGGGAAAAGCGCGTAACTCTGGAACATCATCGCAGTGCCACGTTCCGCAGGCGACAGATGTGTAATATCCCGATCCGCCAACAGAATATCGCCGTCTGTGACATCCTCATGG
Source organism: Alphaproteobacteria bacterium (assembly GCA_038102935.1). Taxonomy (GTDB): domain Bacteria; phylum Pseudomonadota; class Alphaproteobacteria; order Bin95; family Bin95; genus VMCJ01. The sequence continues at coordinate 4,916 of JAYNYG010000105.1, forward strand.
CCGGCGATCATCCGCAGAGTTGAAGACTTACCGCATCCGGACGGGCCGAGTAGGCAGCAATAACCGCCGCTATCGAAGGTATGATTAATGCGATCTACAGCAATGACATCGCCATACGCTTTTGTTACCGCCGCCAACTCCAAACTCGACAAAAAAGGCGCTCCTGCAAACCGGTTTTCATAGATCGTTAAGCAAGACATATGCCAAGCGAATGCAGCCGCCATTTTCCTGCAATCCTGACAGCAAGCGGCTGGAAATTATTGCGACTACTGCATCAATAGCAGGCGGTTCGATTAAAAATTAGGCGCCTTCTCAACTATGCGCGAATAGTACCTGATGAACAGCTGCATCCGTCTTCTCCACAGTTGACCGCCTTTGTCGCCGTTCAAAGAAGAACAGCCTTTGGGCGCGCCTGAACGTGCAGAGCAAGCTACGGCTGAACCCAGATTGACGATGGTTCCGTGGCAATGACCGCTTTTGGCGCACACCAGCCATTGGCGCCGCGCGCCG
>JAYNYG010000051.1:0-26461 GCA_038102935.1 Alphaproteobacteria bacterium
ATACTGTCCCTGGTTGGGCATAGGAGAGAAGACAGTCCTAATAATCCTTACGGGACAGGGCTTCGGGTTTACAGGCCAAATTAAACTGGCGCCGCAATCAATTTCCCGCCGCCACGCCATCGCCGACTTCGTCTGCATCCTGTTCATGGGGCGGACCAGATGACGCTTAGACTCTTGGCAATGCGGTTGGTTCGACCAAATTGACGATACTCCACATATGAACGCCCTTAGCTCCAGGCGCGCCGCAGTTGGAACAGCGGAACCTGTAAGCGATTAACTTTAAACGCTCATAGGCCGGATGCTTCGCCCGCAACGCTTCCGCCGCGACAGTGCCGATATGGCCGCACGGCAGGCAATGAACCCGGATAGCCAGGCCGTCGCGCAAATCCTCTAAGCGAAGGGAATAACGCGGCCCAAGCGTCACGGGCGTATGAGTGCTGGCATTCTTGGCGCCATCGTATGAGCGACCGCGTAAAGCCGCTATAGGCATTCTCGGAACAGTACGCGCGCGCGAGGGCGGATGCTGAATATGCTTTCAAATCGGAACAAATAGGCCAGCAATGCGGATTGGCGCGATAACCTGCTAACAGGTTGGTATCAGGCTGGCGGCGTCCATTGCTAACAATGCGTATCAGTCAGCGGGCGCGGCGGTCTGGCCTAATTGCGCCGCCCTGCCCTGCCGTGCGAGCGATTCGAGAATCTTAGAAAACCTTAGGCGCAAAAATAATTCCATCGTACCAATTTGGCGGCAAAGCTGACTGCCCAAGCGACCCGCATTGTGGGACGTTGTGTGGGACGCTAAATTTACTGCGTCGGTAACTATATGATTTAATGAATTAAACTTAGAAAGCGTGGCGGACAAGGAGGGATTCGAACCCTCGGTACAGAATTATCCGTACGGCGGATTAGCAATCCACTGGTTTAAGCCACTCACCCACCTGTCCTACGCAGCGCCCACATTAAGCGAAGCGCACTGATAGGGAGGGCGGGCGGTTCTGTCAATCATTAAAAGCCATTGATTTGCAGCCAGCTGAGGTCCACATGTTTCTCTGAGTTCGCAATGCCGCCGCGGCGAAGGTTTTATTCTTGATGACGGTTCTGGCGCTAATTTTCGGAGCGGTCCTGCTTTTGGGCGGCGCAGAGGCTATGGTGCGTGGCGCAGTTGCTGTATCGCAACGTGCGGGACTGTCTAATCTATTTGTTGGCGTCGTGATTGTCGGGTTCGCCACCTCATCACCAGAAATGTTTGTTTCAGTAGACGCAGCGTTCCATGGATTTGCGGATATCGCCGTCGGCAACGTCATCGGCAGCAATATCGCCAACATCTTGTTGGTTCTGGGCGCTGGGGCGGTCATCAGCGCCTTAGCCTGCAAGGGCAAAGCGATCCGCCGGGATACAGCGATGATGGCCGTCGCGACGATCTGTTTGGCTTCGGCCTGTATGCTCGGCGGGTACACGCGCGTCGCCGGCGGCATCATGGTGGCGGTTCTTATCGCATACATCGTCTGGACCTTCATCGACGTAAAGCGCACGGGCGCAGACGATTCAGAACTCGATGAGCTTGGCGTTCTGTCGAGCGGCCCCCTATGGCGCGCCATTTTAGTAGGCGTATTCGGACTTGTGGCGCTGTTGATTGGCGCAGACATGATGGTCAACGCCGCCGTAGCGTTAGCACAGGGCCTTGGTGTCTCAGATAGGGTCATTGCTGTGTCGATGGTCGCTGTCGGCACATCTTTGCCTGAGCTTGCAACAGTTATCATCGCCGCAAGACGTGGGCATGCGGATATGGCGGTTGGCAATGTTCTCGGGTCATGTGTGTTCAATGTATTCGGCGTGCTCGGCATTTCTGCGCTCGCCGCTCCGCTTTTGATAGCACCAGGCGACTACACAACAGATATTGCGGTCGCCACCTTTGCTGGCGCTGGCCTACTAGCGATGATCTTGTTTGCCGGCCTGGTAAATCGTTTTGCCGGTATCCTTATGTTAGGGAGTTATTTCGCATATATAGCGTGGCTATACCTAGAGGGAGCGGCGCTATGAGGGACCGCATGATACGAAAACTATCACTTGGGCTGTCACTAGGCGCGATGCTGGCCGTGACGCCATTTACGGCGGCACAGGCAGCCAATTGCACTGGACGCGTCCATTCTGAGGCTGTCGCAGTCCGTATTTTGCAGTCTGAATTGACAGTCGGCGCGTTGGCTTGTGATCAGCGCCAGCAATATGCAGCCTTCGTGCAACGCCACGAGCCGACGCTGCGTGAATACGGCACGATCCTTACGCAATACTTCACAGATCGCTACGGCCACGCTGACGGACAGCGCGCGCTGGATGCATTCGTCACACGGTTGGCGAACCAGGCCTCTAATCGCAAATCTGGCTGGGCTAGCCATTATTGCTCATTCGTCGCAGCGCTCCATCACCAAACGGCCATGCTGCCGAGCGGCGCGCTGGGATCCTTCGCATCTAGGCAACCTGCAGCCCGACGGCTGCAGCAGGATGATCCTTGTCCCTGAGGCGTGTCTGAAGCAATATCACAACGAAAAACCCCCGCCGGAGACAATCCAGCGGGGGTTTTCTTATTCTAAGCCGGAAGGAGCGCTCTTAGTTGAGCACAATCTCCACGCGCCGGTTCTGCGGCTCACGCACCCCATCACGGGTCGGGACCAGCGGTTCACGTTCACCACGGGCGTAGATGATGATGTCCTTCTCTGGAACGCCATTAGAGATCAAGCCACGCTTCACAGCGTTGGCGCGACGGCGAGACAGGCGATCATTGTAGCGCGAATTGCCGGAGCGATCGGCGTGGCCCGTCACGTCAATGCGGGTAACGGCGACTTGGCGAGACGCCGAAGCGGACTCACGAATAACCCGCTGGCCATCAGACCGCACGGAAGCGCTGTCAAAGTCAAAGAAGACCAGGAAGCGGCGCTCAGCCGGGGCGCGCACTGCAGGCGCAGCGGCCACGAGTGGCGGCAGCGGTGTGCGGACAGGCGGACGATATGCAGGCGGAGGCGGCGCCACAGGGCGCGCGATTGGACGCGGAGCCGGCGCTGCAGGCGGCGGCGTGTAAGCCACCGGCTCAGAGCTCTCATAGACAGGGCCGAAGTGATAGCGAAGACCGACCATCAGCGTATGATTCCGGTTTTCGATATCGGCGGCGCGACCAAGCGAGCCTTCAACCTTCGTTGTGCCGAAGTATCGGTAGTCGGCAAAACCTTCGAGATTGCCGCCTAAATCAAGGCTGGCGCCGAGAATGCCCTGATAGGCAAACACGATCTGATCGCCAATCGTCGTGTACTCAGCGTATGCGCCACCGAGACCTGCGCCGATATAAGGCGTGATGGAGGATCCGATATCGATGTCATAGTAGAAGTTAAACATCGATGCGACGGTGTGAAAACCGCCGTCAGGGCTCGTGATAATTGGACCAATACCGCCATTTGCGACAGAGGCTTCATCGGTGCCGTTGATGCGGTAGGAGAGTTCATACTCAACACGCGGGCCGCCGAATGCATAGCCGATAACGCCCATTGCCGCGCCGCCAAGATCAAACTCAGCCTCACCGCTTAGCCGGTTGCCTTCGATATCCGAGTCTTGATGGTAGTTCAGACCACCGCCAGCGCCGATATAAACACCCTCACGCGGGCCTGCCTGCGCAATCGCCGGCAACGCCATCATGGCAGCCGCCGTTACGCCAATAAAGCGTTTTATCATAGTCGCTCCTGCATCAAAATAATTCGTCGCCCCAAGACTCTGCGCGTTTCTATCATCGAAAACGCTAATGTCCAATACAAACGCACAGCTAAAAAGGCATTAGGCCATTTACGCGCCATTAAGGTTGACAGTCCAAAACTACAGTTAACGCTGTCGCCTTATATAGAAGGTAGTGACCATGGCCCGACCGAAGCGCGTTCACATGACCAACCTGAGCCGAGACGCCCTAGAGACTGTCCTTGATCTGATTGAGATCAAGCTGCAATCCATGGAAGTCTTTGACCGGGACGACGCCCGCGAAGCAAAGAGCCTCGGCGAAGCGCGAACCGAGATCGCCTCCATCCTTGGCCTGACGCTCGTGCCGCTTGTACCGCCTGCCCCGGCCTCAGCAACGGCGCGTATGCACCGCGCCCGCGCACAACGGATGGCTTAAACAGCCTTCTCGTTATTGGACTAACCGTCCAGCTTGGCTTTGAGCATCGCATTGACGGATGCTGGGTTCGCTTTGCCCTGGCTTGCTTTCATGACTTGCCCGACGAAGAAACCGATAAGCTTCGGTTTGCCGCCCCGGTATTCTTCGACCTTATCGACATTCGCCTGCATCACCTGATCAACAAGCGCCTCAATCGCGCTATCATCCGAAATCTGAGATAGACCTAGCTCGTCAACGACAGCGTCAGCAGATTTTCCATCCGCCCACATTGCCTCAAAGGCTTCTTTCGCCTGGCGACCGGATATCTTTCCGCCCTTGATCATATCAATCAGCGCGCCGAGTTCGCTCGCAGGTACGGGCGCCACATTGATCGGCACGTCGTCTTTATTCAAGCGGCCAAATACTTCGCCCGTCACCCAGTTTGCGACAATCTTGGCGTCCCTGCCTTCAGCTGCCGCCTCAAAATAGAGCGCGGCATCGCGGTCCGCCGTTAGCACATCCGCATCATAGGGCGTCAATCCAAGCGCCTCGACAAAGCGCGTTTTCTTGGCGTCCGGCAATTCCGGCATGCCAGCCCGCAGGTTATCGATATATGATTGATCCAGAACCAGCGGCGGAAGATCCGGATCTGGGAAGTAGCGGTAGTCGTGGCTTTCTTCCTTGCTGCGCATGGAGCGCGTCTCGCCGCGGTCAGGATCAAACAGCCGCGTTTCTTGGACGATCTCACCGCCATCTTCCAGCACTTCGACCTGGCGGCGCGCCTCAAACTCAATTGCCTGGCGGATAAACCGGATCGAGTTCACATTCTTGATTTCACATCGTGTGCCGAGATCGTCGCCCGGGCGACGCATTGAAAGATTGACGTCACAGCGGAGCGATCCCTCCTCCATGTTGCCGTCGCATACGCCTAAATACCGCAGAATTCCGCGCAGCTTCGTTACATAAGCTGCGGCTTCCTCAGCACTGCCAATGTCAGGCTCGGACACGATTTCCATTAGGCCGACGCCTGCCCGGTTCAAATCCACGAGCGTGCGGTACGGATCCTGGTCATGGATGCTTTTGCCAGCATCTTGCTCCAAGTGCAGACGCGTCACGCCGATCCGTTTGGTCTCGCCGCTCTCAAGCTCGATATCGAGCCAACCTTCAGACACAATTGGATCAGAGAACTGGGATATCTGATATCCGGTTGGCAAATCAGGGTAGAAATAATTCTTGCGGTCAAAGATCGATTTCAAATTGACGACGGCATTCAACCCAAATCCGCTCAACACAGCCGCTTCAACACAGCGCTGATTGATCACCGGCAGCATGCCCGGCATGCCAGCGTCCAAGAACGCCACATGATCGTTCGGCTCACCGCCAAACTCTGCAGATGCACCCGAGAACAGTTTGGCTTTCGAAGAGACCTGGGCATGGGTTTCCAGCCCAATCACCATCTCCCATGCGCCATCGCGGCCTTCGATCATACTCATGAGGCTGCTCCTGCGAGCAGGCGCGGCGTTCGGTCAAACCCGGCGGCGTCTTCAAGCGCCAATCCAAGTTTCAACACGGACGCTTCATCGAACGGGCGGCCAATGACCTGCAGGCCAAGCGGCAAACCCTCGGCGGATAGCCCAGCCGGGACCGATATCGCTGGCAATCCGGCCATGCTGGCGGGCACCGTGAAGATGTCATTCATATACATCGCTACTGGGTCTTCGATTTTCTCACCAATCGCGAATGCCGCACTCGGCGTTGTCGGGGCCAACAGCACATCCACATCGTTGAAGACGCTGTTGAAATCATTGGCGATTAACGTCCGAACTTTCTGCGCCTGTTTGTAATAGGCGTCGTAATAGCCGGCCGACAAAACATACGTTCCGATCAGAATGCGACGGCGCACTTCTTCACCGAACCCGGCGCCGCGCGTCTGGCTATACATCTCGATGAGATCGTCAGCTTCCTCTCGCACGCAATAACGCACGCCGTCATAGCGCGCCAAGTTTGAAGAGGCTTCCGCCAGCGCCACGATGTAATATGCGGGCAGCGCCATCCTAGTCATGGGCAGCGAGACATCGACAATCTCGGCCCCCGCCGCCTTCGCCATCTCAACGCCTTCGCGCCATAGCGCATCGATTTCTTCTGGCATGCCGTCTGAGCGGTATTCACGCGGTACGCCCACCCGCATGCCCTTTACGCCGCCTGCAAGTGCGGCTTCGAAACCGACAGACGGCACATTTGCCGATGTTGAATCTTTTGGATCATGCCCCGCGATTGCGCCCAGCATGATCGCTGCGTCTCGTACACTCCGCGTGATTGGGCCTGGCTGATCCAACGAGGACGCAAACGCCACCACGCCCCAACGTGAACACCGGCCATAAGTCGGCTTCATACCGACAACACCACAGAGCGCCGCGGGTTGCCGGATCGACCCGCCCGTATCCGTACCCGTCGCAGCGATCACTGCCCCAGCGGCGACCAAAGCCGCAGATCCGCCGGATGATCCACCTGGCGTCAACGGCGCCGGAGCGTCGTCCGGTGTCCAGGGGTTAGTCACGGGCCCAGCGGCGCTCGTAATATTGGCTGAACCCATTGCAAACTCATCGAGGTTCGCTTTGCCGAGCAGAACTGCGCCATCGGCCTTCAGCTTCCCGGAAACGGTCGATTCGTATGGCGGTGTGAACCCGCCCAAAATCTTGGACGCTGCAGTGGTCTTCACCCCTTCCGTACAGAACAAATCCTTCTGCGCGATTGGCATGCCGGTCATTGGCGCAGCTTCACCTGCTTGAATGCGCGCATCGGCAGCATCCGCGTCATCCAATGCGCGCTCCGGCGTTTCAGTGATGAAGCCGTTCAGTGGGCGGGCTACGTCAGCAGCGGCCAGATAAGCCTCCGTCAACTCGCGCGCAGAGAAGTCTTTGGCCGCAAGGCCGGTGCGGGCGCTGGCGATATCCAGCCGCAATAGGTCTGAAAGTGCACTCATGACTATTCGATCACCTTGGGGACGCCAAAATAGGGGCCAACAGGGTCTGGCGCGTTGCTCACAACCGCCTCCGCTTGCGCGCCATCTGTCACAACATCATCCCGCAATGGCGCCATGACAGACCCAACGCCGACCATCGGCTCAACGCCGGTCGTATCGACGCTGTTTAACTGTTCAACAAAGCTCAAAATTTGGCTGAGTTCTCCCGCCAGATTATCAAGCTCGCCGTCAGCGACATTGATACGCGCCAGACGGGCGATATGCGAAACGGCATCGCGATCCAGGGACATGAAATGCTAATTCCTTGATTTTCGACTGAGCCGCCGCCCGGTTGCTTTCATCAGCGAGGCAGGTTTATAGCGGCTGAAACCTTGAGAAATCATGTGCGCCGCGAGTACCACCACCCATGCCAATCTGCAAGCCTCAGGATATCGCTTTAGCCCTCCCGCCGGGCGCCCGCCTACTTGGACTTGATGTCGGCGCGCGGACCGTCGGCGTTGCTGTCTCAGACATCAACCTGACAATCGCGACGGCGAGAACCGTCATTCCACGCGGTCGGAAATTCCAGCCAACAGCTGACGCATTGCTTGAACTGATGGATGAAACTGCCGCCGGCGGCGCGGTTGTTGGGCTGCCGCTTGACCTATCCGGACGGAAAGGTCCCCGCGCGCAAGCGTCCCAAGCATTCGCGTTTAACTTCATGCATCTGCACGACATGCCGATAGCATTCTGGGATGAGCGCATGTCCACCAATGCAGCCACCAGAGCAATGCTTGAAGCGGATCTGAGCCGGGCCAAACGCGATGCAAATATCGACAAAACCGCCGCCGCATTCATCTTGCAAGGGTTTTTGGATCACCTACATGATAGTGGCGTTTGACAGGCGCACCCCTCGCGAAAGGTTGGTTTGGTTGTGCAATGCTCGAATTTATTAAGCCTTAGGCGTGTAAAAAAGCAGATGCATATTTCAGCCTAATTTGGCATAATTCTAAAATAGATCCGAATTAAAGCGGATGGCCAGGCAGGTCTCCGGGATTCGGCTGAATGTGGCGAAAACTCTAAATTACGGAGACTTGCATGAAGCGCGCCCTCTCCTCTTTCATTGCAACACTATGCTTGGCGGCTTTGCCGACAGCGTTTGCTGGCGCACAAGGCGGCGTCCAGGTTGCGCGCGCCCAGGCGCAGACACGGCTCTCGCCGCATCAAATTCAACCGCAGCAATTTCATGTCTACCAGTCCCGGATTTATGCGGACCGTCGGCCAATCCATCTGTTCGGCCTGAACTGGTCCGGACTGGAAACGCCAGACCGTGCGCCGCATGGGCTTTGGGCTGGCCGTTCGCTCCAAGATTATTTTGCGCAGATCAAGCAGGCCGGGTTCACCGCCGTCCGCTTCCCTGTCACGCCTGATGTATTGGATGACAGCAAGAAGATCGCTGATTGGGCAGAAGAAGCAGGATATGGGCCGACTGGCCTGAAAATGCTGACGCAAACGGTAGATGCAGCAGCGCGCGCCGGACTCTGGGTCGTACTTGGCTACAACAGTTACGATTCACGCATTAGCGGTGGCGACACCCCAGCCCCATACGCGCGCAATGGCAGCTACCGTGTGGAAGACTGGCTGCGGGACCTTGCCCGTATGGCGCAGTTTGCACAGCAACGGCCTTATGTCGTCGGCATTGATTTGTTCAATGAACCGCACGGTATTTCCTGGTCGGAATGGAAAGGCTTGGCGGAGCGCGGCGGGCAGCAGGTTCTGCGATATAACCCGCGCCTCCTCGTGTTCGTGCAGGGCGTCGCTGAAACACGGACAGATACTGCTGGATACGGCGCCTTCTGGGGCTCCAACCTTGTTGAAGCGAAGCGGAAGCCCATCAGCAATGCGATGATTCCAGCGCACAAATTGGTCTATAGCCCACACGTATACGGCCCAGATGTTTACATGATGCCGTACTTCAAGAAGGCGGGTTATCCTCGTAATATGCCTGCGATTTGGGATGCGCACTTCGGTCACATGGCGAACACGAACGCCGTCTGTGCGGGCGAGTTTGGCGGCAAGTACAGGCGCGGCACGAAAGATGCCAACTGGCAGGATGCGTTCGTATCCTACATGAACCGGAAGCCCGACATGTCCTACTGCTGGTTCTACTGGCAGTTCAACCCGAATTCTGAAGATACCGGCGGCGTGCTGGGCGAAGATTGGCAGTCGCTCAACAGCCGCAAGCTGTCGTTGCTGGGCCGCTTGAAAAGTGCAGCACGCTAAGCACTAATCGGCGTCAACAATCAGGGCTGCTGATCATCGGATCAGCGGCCCTTTTTGCATGTTTTACATCACATTCAGATCGGCCTCATGGCCCATCAGCCATGCGCCGACGCTTTGGAGATGCGTTTTCCGGCCCTGCAATTGCTGTGTGACGGTGTGAATATCGCGGAACCGCCGCTCGAACGGACCTGACGCAAAAATCGCATCTGCGCCAGCCAGGTCATACAGCGCATTGACCGCACCTTTAGCTTCATGAATGGCGAACGTTGACGCAAGGCGAATGCGGGCTCTACCGGCAGAGCTCAGCGCGCCAGCTTGCAGTGTTTCGGCCCATACCTGCTCCGTTTCCTGCACCAATAGCGCCCGGCTGGCCATGATCCGCGCGGATGCTGTCGCCGTCTCTGCCTGCGCAACCGGATTATTGGCGATTGTGGACTTCGCCAAACGCGGCGTCTTGCCCTGCGCAAACTGCAAAAAGTCGCCAAGGAAACCCTGCGCGATGCCAAGCGCCACGCCCGCAAATCCCGTCGCAAACATCGTCATGGATGGATAGTGATAGAGCGGCGCCGAATACTGCCGTGCATCAGCATCATCGCGGGAGGTCGTGAAGGCCGAAGGCACAAACTTGGCATCGAGCTTATAGCCATCGCTAGCGGTGCCGCGAAGCCCGATGACATCCCAGATATCTTCCATCTCGATTTCAGATGCGGGCATCAGGAACGTGCGAATCTCTGGCTTTCCTGCAGGCGTTCTTACGATCTCACCGTCTGCGGTTTTGACAGAGGTATGCGCGCCAAGCCACGTCGCGTGTCGGCCGCCGCTCGCGAACATCAGGTTGCCTGAAACTGCATAGCCGCCATCTGTTTGAACCGCCTCTGCCTTCCCCGGCCCCCAAGCCAGCACGGCATGGGGATCCTTACCCCAAATTTCATTGGCGACATCTGGCGATACATATGCCGCCGCCATTGCGCAGCCATTCCCCTGGCAGAGGCACCAAGCCGTGCTGGCGTCATGACGAGCGATAGCCTCAATTGCTGCAAAGAACGCTGGCGGAGACGTTTCCTCGCCGCCGTAAGGCTGGGGCAGCAACATACGAAACAGGCCAGCGTCATGCAGGGCAGCGAGCAACTCGGGCGGCAAACGCCGGTCCGCTTCGATCTGATTCCGATGCGCGTCTATCAGCGCGCCAAGCATCGCTGCGCGCTGTGCTGGCGGGGCGTCAAACGCCGGTTTTTTGGTCATGCCATCCATAATCGCTGCCGATTGGTTTCGCTGCAGTAGATAGATTAAGCTTGCGGGGCTTGCGCATCCGTCGTCAAGCTAACGCCGAACCAAATCACGCCACGCCATATCGTCTTAAAGGATCGCCACGATGACCGCCCCAATGAACGGCGCCCAAAGCCTCGTCCACACCCTCGTCGCCAGCGAAGTGAATGTGTGCTTCACGAACCCTGGCACGTCTGAAATGCATTTTGTCGCCGCCCTCGATAGCGTGCCAGGCATGCGTTGCGTCCTTGGCCTGTTTGAGGGCGTAGTGACAGGCGCAGCTGATGGCTATTACCGTTTATCAGATAAGCCCGCATCAACGCTGCTGCATCTTGGCCCCGGCCTCGCGAACGGATTGGCGAACTTGCATAACGCCAAGAAGGCGCGTTCCGGCATCGTCAACGTTGTGGGTGATCACGCCACATATCACTTGGAGCATGACGCTCCGCTGACATCAGACATTGAAGGCGTGGCCGCTCCAATGTCACATTGGGTCAAGTCTTCGCCAAAAGCCGAAGGCATTGCTGCTGATGGAGCGCTCGCCGTTGAAGCAGCCCGCGCGGCGCCTGGCCAGATCGCAACGTTGATCTTGCCGGCAGACACCGCATGGAACCCTGGCGGCGCCCCTGTCACCGCGAAAGCGCCCGCAGCCCGCGCAATGCCAGACAACGCCGCAGTCGTGGCTGCCGCCAAAGCGCTGACGGCCGCAGGCGGCGCCGGAATGCTCATGCTCGGCAACGTCGCGTTGCGGGAGAAAGCGTTGAATCTGGCTGGCCGTATTTCCGCGAAAACGGGCTGCCGTTTGCTCTCGGAAGGCCAGAATGCCCGCCTGCAGCGTGGCGCGGGCCGTGTGAAGATTGAGCGCGTGCCCTATGTCGTCGAAATGGCGCTTGGCGTCCTGAAGGACGTGAAGCACATGGTGCTCTGCGGCGCCAAGCAACCAGTCGCGTTCTTCGCCTATCCTAATAAGCCAAGCGTGCTGACGCCGGAAGGCTGCGAAATCACGAATCTCGCCTCCGCTGAAATGGACCTGGAGGGCGCGCTTGAAGCCCTGGCCGCAGAACTTGGCTGCACGAACGACGCGCCAGCCCATATGGCGGACCTCGCGCGCCCGGAGGCGCCCAGCGGTGAGATCACACTGGACAAAATCGCCGCTGTGCTGGGCGCTGTATTGCCGGAGAACGCAATTGTCGTGGACGAATCGGTTACATCTGGCCGCGGCTTCTTTCCGCTGACATCGGGCGCCCCGGCCCATTGCTGGCTAAATGGCATGGGCGGCTCCATCGGCTATGCGATGCCTGTCTCCGTCGGCGCCGCTGTCGCAGCGCCGGAACGCAAGGTCGTCACCCTCGAAGGCGACGGTAGCGGCATGTACACAATGCAATCGCTCTGGACGATGGCGCGCGAGAACCTGGACGTCACGATCATCGTGTTCGCGAACCGGGCCTACCGCATCCTGCAAGGCGAGCTTACTAATGTCGGCGTGCAGAACCCTGGCCCCCGCGCCGTTGATATGCTGACCCTGGATAGGCCAACCATCGACTGGACCAGCATGGCGAAAAGCCTCGGCGTCGAATCAAGCCGCGCGACGGATTGCGACGAATTGATTCGCGCGCTGAACCACGGCCTCGCCAGCGATGGCCCCTATCTCATCGAACTCGTGATGTAGGTAGGCTGCAGCGCTCGCGCGAGTGTGACTGGCGTTTGGCACAGGAAACGCCATGTTAATCAGCTAGACCTTGAAAGGCTGATTGATATGGCGACATCCGACCTCACCCCAGATATCTGCGTGATTGGGGCAGGCTCTGCCGGACTTTCGATAGCGGCGGGCGCTGTGCAAATGGGTGCGTCCGTTGTGCTTGTCGAGCGGGGCGAAATGGGCGGCGACTGCCTTAACTACGGCTGTGTGCCCTCCAAAGCGCTGCTCGCAGCCGGAAAGCAGGCGGAGGCCCTGCGCAACGGGGCCAAGTTCGGCATCGCAGGCGTCGATCCCATTGTCAATTTCAAAGCCGTTATGGCACATGTCCACGGCGTTATCGCAGCAATTGCGCCGATGGATAGCCAAGAGCGGTTTGAGGGTCTTGGCGTTCACGTCATCCGAGCTGAAGCAAAGTTCCGCGATAAGGACACGATCACAGCCGGCGATCACACGATCCGGCCCCGCCGCATCGTCATCGCGACCGGCTCCGGCCCCGTAGCGCCGCCCATCCCGGGCTTGGCGGATGTCCCCTATCTAACGAACGAAACACTCTTTGAAATCGACGAGCTGCCGAAAAAGTTGATCATTATTGGCGGCGGGCCAATCGGCATAGAAATGGCGCAAGCGCATCGGCGATTGGGCGCAGAGGTGGTGGTGCTCAAAGGGCGGACTGCGCTCTCCAACGATGATCCCGATCTGGTCGCTGTCGTCATGAAACAGTTGCGCGCCGAGGGCGTTGAGGTTCGTGAGCATGCGCAAGTAAATTCGGTAGAGATGCGAGGCGAAGAGTATGCCGTAACGCTAGAAGGCGGCGAGCAGGTCACGGGCAGTCATCTCCTTGTCGCAGCAGGCCGCGCGCCGAACCTTGATGGACTGAACCTTGAGGCTGGCGGCGTTGAGCGAGACCGACGCGGCATCGTCGTCAACAAGCGTTTGCGCAGCACCTCAAACAAGCGCGTCTACGCAGCCGGGGATGCTGCGGGGAAGCTGCAATTCACCCATGTGGCCGGGTATCATGCGGGCATTATCATCCAGAACATCTTGTTCCGATTGCCTGTAAGCGCCAAGCATGATGCGATCCCGTGGGTCACATATTGCGATCCCGAACTGGCGCATGTGGGGCTAACCGAAGCTTCAGCGCGGAAGGAGCATGGCGACGATATCTGCGTGCTGCACTGGGATTTTGCGGAGAATGATCGCGCCCAAGCGGAACGGCGCACCGACGGCTTTATGAAAGTGATGACCGCAAAGAATGGCTGCGTGCTGGGCGCTTCCATCGTTGGCCAGGGCGCCGGAGAGATGATTGGGACATGGGCCATGCTGGTTGGGCAGAAGGCAAAAATCGGCAGCGTCGCCCAATCCGTATTCCCTTATCCCACCCGGTCTGAAGCGTCCAAACGTGCTGCGGGCGGGTACTACACGCCGAAGCTTTTCAGCGACCGGACAAAATGGCTGGTCCGATTGCTCGCAAAATTCGGCTGAAAACGGCATTTACCTTTTGTAAATTTAGGCGCTTGCGCCATCGCGACAAATCGTCCTAACCTTTTGTTCAAGCAAAACAGCGCGCGAGACGCTGGCTGAATAACATACAGGGAGGACGCCCAATGCTCGACGGGAGCAATGGCGGCGGGTCCGATGCGATCCTAAGCGTGAGCAGCGTCGCCAAAAGTTTTGGCGGTGTGCAGGCTGTGAAGGAAGTCAGCCTGGACGTCGAGCGCGGATCGATCTTCTCGATCATCGGCCCGAATGGCGCCGGCAAAACATCCCTCGTGAATATGATCAGCGGGTTCTACAAAGCGGACCAAGGCTCGATCAAATTTGACGGCACCGAACTGATTGGCAAGCGCCCCAGCCAAATCGCCGAGCAGGGCATCGCGCGCACATTCCAGAACATCGCGCTGTTCCACGGGCTGACTGTGCTGGACAACTTAATGCTTGGCCGTCATGTCCGCATGAAGTCCGGCATCCTTGGATGCTTCGCTTATTGGGGCGCGGCGCAAAAGGAAGAAGTCGAGCATCGCAAGCGCGCCGAAGAGATTATCGACTTCCTGCGCATCACTGACCTGCGGCGTTTGACGACCGGCGAGTTAGCTTATGGCCTGCAGAAGCGCGTTGAGCTTGGCCGCGCCTTAGCGTTGGACCCCACCCTCCTCCTCCTGGACGAGCCGATGGCTGGCATGAACCAGGAAGAGAAAGAGGACATGGTTCGCTATGTCCTAGATGTGAATGCCGAGTTCGGCACCACCATCGTGCTGATTGAGCATGACATGGGCGTCGTCATGGATATTTCAGATCATATCGTAGTGCTCGACCAGGGCGAGAAGATCGCTGACGGCACGCCAGATGTCGTCAAAGCCGACCCCGCCGTCATCCGCGCCTATCTCGGCGCCTCGCATCTGCAAGACTAGGGAGCCAGCAAATCCATGTCTGATGCGCAATCCATTCCAGCCGCTGTACTGGACAACGCCAAGAACCGCAGCGCCAAGCCCGCCATGCGTGAGAAATACCACGGCGTTTGGCAGACCTACTCTTGGGCCGCCTATGAAGCCGAAGTCCGCAAATTTGCGCTTGGCCTAAAGGCGCTTGGCTTCGGTCCAGGCGATAAGCTGAGCGTTATTGGCGATAACCGCCCCGGGCTCTACTGGGCGCAGATCGCGGCGCAGGCCCTTGGCGGAGCAGCCGTGCCCGTTTTCCAGGACGCAATCGCGTCCGAACTCGCCTATGTTCTGGCGGATGCAGATATCTCCTTCATCGCCGCTGAAGATCAGGAACAGGTCGATAAAGTTCTCTCGATCAAGGATCAACTTCCTGGTCTCAAAGGCGTTATTTATAACGATGGCCGCGGCCTAGGCGATTATGATGAGCCGTTGCTGAAGTCGTTCGAGGAAGTCCAAAAGATTGGCGAAAGCGGCGATGGCGCCGCTTATGAGGCCAGCATTCGGGACATCACTGCCGATACTGTGGCCTATATGTGCTACACATCCGGCACCACTGGTCGCCCCAAGGGCGTGATGCTGACCCACGGGAACATGCTATCCACTGGCAAAGCCTTCGTTGCGAATGAGGATGTCCGGGAATCCGACGATTTCCTTTCATACTTGCCGATGGCTTGGGTCGGCGACGCGACCTATAGCGTCGTCACCAGCGTTCTGACGGGCGCGGCCACCAATTGCCCGGAAAGCCCAGAAACGCTGCAGCGTGATCTGCGCGAGCTCGGCCCGACCGGCATGATCGCCGCGCCGCGGGTTTGGGAAGGCATTCTCTCTGAAATTCAAGTGAAAGCAGAGGACCTCTCCGGCGTTAAGCGGCTTGTATTCAACAAATTCCGCGATGCGGCGATTGAATACCGCCGCAAGGAAGAAGTGGGCGAAAGCCACTCAGCTGGCGATAAGCTCATGCAGCTTCTCGGCGAATATCTCGTATACGCGCCCGTTCGGGATCAGTTTGGCCTCCGCCGCGCGCGTTGGTGCCTAACTGGCGGGGCGCCGCTTGGGCCAGATACATTCCGCTTCTTCCGCGCCTTCGGTATCAATCTGAAACAGGTGTACGGCTCTACGGAGCTCAGCGGCTTAGCCTCATTGCAATCCGATACCAAAGCGAACCCGGACACTGTCGGCAAAGCGTGTGACGGCATCGATCTTCGCATTGCTGAGAATGGCGAAGTGCTGGTCAAGAGCGCCGGGGTCTTCAAAGGATATTACAAGAATGAAGTCGCAACTGCGGATGCGTTCGTGGATGGCGATTGGTTCAAAACCGGCGACGCGGGGCTGATCGGCGACGACGGCGAATTGACCATCATCGACCGCGCCAAGGACGTTGGCCAGCTCACCGACGGCTCTGCATTCGCGCCGCAATTCGTTGAAAACAAGCTGAAATACAGCGCCTATATCTCAGAAGCGATTTCGTTTGGCCATGACAGGCCGCATGTATGCGCCATGGTCGCGATAGATTTCAATACGGTCGGGAAATGGGCTGAACGCAAGGCCCTGCCCTACACGAACTACATGGATTTGGCTCAAAAAGATGAGGTCCGCGACCTGATCGGCGAAGAGGTCAAGCGCATCAACGCAACACTGCCTGACGCATTGCAAGTCAAACGCTTTCTGCTGCTGGGCAAAGACTTTGACGCAGACGACGCGGAGGTCACACGCACACGCAAACTGCGCCGCAGTTATATCGCGGAACATTATGCGCCCGTCATAAACGCGTTCTATGGCGGCCAGGATACGGTTGATTTGAGGGCCGAAGTTACGTTCGAAGACGGACGAAAGAGCCATGTCGACATGCGCCTGTCCATTCAAGACGCGGCGTAAGGGGAACGGATTATGGATGATTGGGCTTTCGCCATCGAACTTGCCGGCCAGGGCGTCGCCAACGGGCTGATGTACTCGCTCGTGGCGCTTGGATTCGTGCTGATTTACAAAGCGACCGACGCAATTAACTTCGCCCAGGGCGAGTTTGTTATGATTGCGGGCATCGTGATCGCAGCCCTCGCGAGCGATGCCTATGGCTTCCCGCTTTGGCTGGCGCTATTCGCTGGCCTCGTGTTCATAATTTTGTTTAATATTGGCCTGGAGCGCGTCGTTTTAAGGCCACTTATTGGCCGTCCGATCGTTTCCATTATTATGGCGACCATCGGGTTGGCGGCGATTCTGCGTGGGTTTGGTCCAATGGTTTTTGGCTCTGCGCCGCGCGGGCTTGATCTACCAATCCCTGACGCACCCATTATCCTTGGCCCCTTCTTCTTCTCCCCCATCCAGCTTGTCGGCGCCGGCGTCAGCATCCTCTTCCTGCTTGGCTTTGGCTGGTTCTTCTTAATGACCCGCAAGGGCGTCGCCATGCGCGCCGTTGCCGACAGCCACCAAGTTTCCTCCGCCATGGGTATCAATGTTGAGCGCTATTTCGCCCTCGCCTGGGTGATGGCAGGCGTCGTCGCCATGCTGGGCGGCGTGCTTTGGGGCAGCATGAGCGGCGTCGATACACAGCTCGCACTGGTCGGGCTGAAAGTATTCCCAGTGGTGATCCTTGGCGGCCTTGATTCCATCATCGGCGTGGTCGTCGGCGGGATTATCATCGGCCTGGTGGAGGCAATGGCCTCCGGTTTCGTTGATCCTTTTGTCGGTGGCGGCACCAAAGATTTCGCACCCTACGTGCTCATGATCATAATGCTCATGATAAGACCGTATGGACTATTCGGCCGCAAATTGATCGAGAGGATCTAGGCCGATGTTTTTCAGGGAATCAGGCGAGTACAAGACCGACTATAAGCGGGATATGACGCTCTACCCACTGCCGATCTCCAGGTTCGCAGTTGGCCTGATGGTGTTGCTGTTCTTCGTCGCGGCGCCGCTCTTGATGAGCGAATATCAACTGACGCTGCTGAGCCTCGTCGCCATTGCTGTCGTTGGCGCGCTCGGCTTGAACATCCTTGTCGGCTATGCAGGCCAGCTTTCCATTGGTCATGCGGCGTTCATGTCTGTGGGCGCCTATACAGCCGCTAACCTAGTCACAAAGCTCGATATTCCATTCCTGCTGACAATCCCGGCAGGCGGCCTGATGGCGGCGGCGGTTGGGCTGGTCGTCGGCATTCCAAGCCTCCGGATTAAGGGCATTTATCTGGCCATCGCCACACTGGCCGCCCAGTTCATCATTGAGTGGATCATCAACCATTCACCGTCGATCTCCGGCGGCGTGCAGGCTTCCATCGAGATTGAACGCCCGACGATCCTTGGCTGGAAATTGGACCAAGCCGTCGAGCTATACATGTTCCTCGTGACCATCGCCGCCATTGCGATTGTCGGCACGCAAAACCTGATCCGCAGTCGCATTGGCCGCGCCTTCGTCGCCATTCGCGATCAGGATATCGCGGCAGAGATCATTGGCATCAGCGTGTTTAAGTACAAGCTATATGCCTTTGGCATTTCGTCATTTTATGCGGGCGTAACGGGCGTCCTGTATACCTACTATCTCGGCATCGCCTCTTACGAACAGTTCACGCTGGTCGTATCTATTGACTACTTGGCGATGATCATCATTGGCGGCCTGGGCTCCATCTTGGGCTCGGTGCTTGGCGCCTTCTTCATCACGCTGCTGCCCATCGGCATTCGGCTGTTTATGGAGAATATCGGCTCGCTCTTCCTGGAACCGGAAGCGCTGGCCTCCATCATTTCGCAGATGCGGCTGATCGTATTTGGGGCTCTCATCATCATCTTCTTGATCATGGAACCCGAAGGCCTCAATCGCTTGTGGATCAACATCCGGAATTACTTCCGGGTGTGGCCGTTCTCCTACTAGCAGAGCATCGCTGGTTGAGGACTTAACATCGGGAGGAAACAACAAATGAGAATGTGGACAACGCTTGGCGCTGCGGCGATCGCTGCGAGCGCCATGGCGTCGACGGCGAGCGCCAAAGACCTCGTCATCGGCTTTATGTGCGACCGGACTGGTCCGACCTCTGTGACCGGCACCACCCTCTGCCCCGGTTACCATGACTATGTGAACCTTGTGAACAGCAAGGGCGGCATCATGGGCAACAAGGTCGTGGTCAACGAGATCGACCATGAATACAAGGTCCCGCCCGCGGTTGAGGCCTATCAGAAGTTCAAAACGCAAAACGCAATCCTCGTGTCGCCCTATGGCACGCCGATGGTCTATGCGCTTGTGCAGAAAATGGCCGAGGATAAAATCCCAGGCACCTCTGCAGGGTTCGGCACAGCGCTCGCGGGCAATGGCGAACGCTATCCTTATATGTTCCCGATCGCGGCCAGCTATTACTCACAAGCGGGCGCAGCTGTGAAATTCGCCAAAGACCAACTTGGCGGCGATCTTAAGGGCAAGAAGATTGCCTATATCTTCTATGATAACCCTGCCGGCCGTGAAGGCATCCCCATCCTGGAGAAATTGGCGCCGAAGGAAGGCTTCACCTTCCGTACGTTCGCTGTGCCACCTCCAGGCGTTGAAATGGGTCCTCAAATCCTTGACATCACCCGCCGCTTCCGCGCTGACTTCGTGATCAGCCATCTGTTTGGTCGGGCGCCATCTGTGTCCTTGAAGGAATTCAAGCGCGCTGGCTATCCGCTGAACAAAGTCGTCGGTTTCGTTTGGGCCGGATCTGAAGGCGATATCGCAGCTGCTGGCGGCTGGGAAGCTGCTGAAGGTTACAACACCATGCACTTCGCCGGCGTTGGCTCGGACTATCCTGTGCTGCAGGAAATCCGGGACATGTACAAGGCGCAAGGCAAGGAAGAGCCTGAGGCCATGAAGTTCACCGCATACTATAATCGCGGCGTCTTCCAGGCTGCTGTCCATCTGGCGGCGATTGAAAACGCTGTGAAAGCCAAAGGCAGCGCCGACGTAACGGGCACCGATGTTCGTGACGGTTTCTACGGGATCAAGGACTATACGCTCGGCGGCCTGCTGCCTCCGCTGCAAGTCACCCGTAAGGACCACGAAGGCGGTGGTTGGGTTCGCATCTTTAAAGCTGGCAAAGCCGGTTACGAGCCTGCAACTGAATGGTATCGGGCGTATCGCGCAGAAGTGCGTGAGTTGCTTGAAGCCGAAGAGAGCCATCTGAAAAAGTAGGCTCGACTGAATGAGCGGGACGGACCGCCGCCAATCATGGCGGTCCGTCCCCTGATTTCCCCCCTATCCTTTGCGTTCCAGGAACACGAACATGCTCCAGATCAACAATATCGAGGTGATGTACAACAACGTCGTCCTCGTGCTGAAAGGCGTTTCGCTGGAAGCCAAGGAAGGCAAAATTACGACTGTGCTCGGTGCAAACGGCGCCGGTAAGACGACAACGCTCAAGGCCATCTCCGGCATGCTGCGCCCCGAACGCGGTGAAATCACCCGTGGCACCATTGAATTTGGCGGCCAGCGCATTGATCAGATGGCAGGCTTCGAGATCGTCAAGAACGGCCTGGTCCAAGTCTTTGAAGGCAGGCGCGTCTTCGTGAACCTGACAGGCGACGAGAATTTGATCGCGGGCGGGCATACAGAGCCATCGACCGCAGAAATGAATGCGCGGAAGGATTTGGTCTACACCTACTTCCCGCGCTTGAAAGAACGCAAAGGCATCCGCTCCGGCTACTATTCCGGCGGCGAGCAACAAATGTTGGCAATTGGCCGCGCGCTGATGTCCAACCCGAAAATGGTGCTGCTCGATGAGCCGTCGCTCGGCCTCGCGCCCATGATCGTTGAAGAAATTTTCGGCATCATCCGCCGCCTGAACCAGGAGCAAGGCGTGACGATCCTGCTGGTCGAGCAGAATGCATCCCTAGCGCTGGAATACGCTGATTATGGCTATGTGATGGAAAACGGATCCATCGTGATGGAAGGCGAGGCTGAATCTCTGCGCACTAACTCAGATGTCCAAGAATTCTATCTGGGCATGGGCGAAGGCGGCGAGCGGAAGTCCTACCGTGACGTCAAGCAGTACCGCCGCCGCAAGCGCTGGCTCTCATAGAACCAGGGTCTAATTCGAAGCGGCCAAGCGCCCTACTCGTAGAATTTACGGAAGTCCGGGCTGCGCTTTTCGCGGAAAGCGTTGCCGCCTTCTTTTGATTCAGCCGTGTGGTAATAGAGCCGAAGCGCCTGGAAGCCGAGGCCGCCGATGCCGCGAATCGAGTCTGAATCTGCATTAAACGAGCGCTTAGCGATTGCTATGGCGCTTGGGCTGCGTTGGTTCAGCTCATCACACCAAGCCTGCACTTCATCATCGAGCTTATCATCAGCAACAACGGCGTTCACGAGGCCCATAGCCTCCGCCTCGCGCGATGAATAGCGCTTGCACATGTACCAGATTTCACGCGCCTTCTTCTCACCTACGATGCGCGCGAGATAGGCTGTGCCATAGCCCGGGTCCACGGAGCCCATCTTGGGGCCGACTTGGCCAAACACCGCCGTTTCCGCCGCAATTGTCATATCGCATATCGTCGCCAGAACATTGCCGCCGCCAATAGCGTAGCCGCGCACCTTGGCGACAACCGGCTTCGGCACATCACGGATCGCTGTGTGCAACTCTTCCATTGGCATGCCGACCGTGCCGCGTGTTTCGCCATGGCCATAAGAGCCCGATTTATCGGATTGATCGCCGCCCGTGCAAAACGCCTTATTCCCTGTGCCAGTCAAGATGATCGACCCAATATCTGGGTTCCACCCTGCTTCCATCAGCGCATCAATCAACTCAACGACAGTGCGCGGGCGGAAGGCGTTATAAACGTCCGGTCGGTTGATCCGAATGGTCGCGGTCGCACCATCTTCGGAATAGACAATGTCTTCATAGGTCATGGGCATATCTTTGATGTCGCTTCTCTAGGGTTAGGGCGTTTCGCCAGCGGCGAGCTTCTTGGCTTGGCCGATCCAATCATCGCGTTCGATCCGGCCTTTGAAATTCAGAATGTCGTCCAGCTCTATGATCTATGCTGGCGATAAGTTCGCGATCTGCTCAAAGCGCGTAATCCCGGCTTCCCGAAGCACGCCTTCCAGCTTCGGTCCAATACCCGAAATCTGCTTCAAATCATCCGGCGCGCCCACGGCAGCGCCCCCTGGCACCGCTGTTACACTTGGCGCTGCCGCAGCCGCTGCTGGCTGAACTGCTGCCTTAGGGGTCGTCGCTTCTGGCGCAGCATCCGCACGCGCTTCCGCTGTTGCTTGCGCAGCCAGGGCCGCGTCGCGCTCAGCCTCTAGCGCCGAAACTGATTCCCGGCACGCATCGAGCGCTCCCTGAAGCTCTGCAAACTGACCATCATCCGCACTGGATACTGGTGCAGCCGGAGCGGCTTTCGCTTCGGAAAGCGCGGCCTCCGCAGCGTCGCGATCACGACGGAGATCAGCGATACGGGCGGCGTCATTGGCAGCGCGCGCTTCGTTCGCGGCGCTATCTCGTGCGCCGCGCAAAAGCCAGCCGATGCCAGCGCCAATTGCAATCGCGATCAATAACAATGCCAGCGTTTGTACGGTCAAATAGAGCATGGGTCAGTCTCCTACTGGCTGACGCGGAATTCGATGCGGCGATTGGCGGCGCGACCGGCGTCTGTGTCATTGCCCGCAATCGGTTCTGCCGAGCCGGCGCCGGATGCCGTGATCTGATCCGCCGGAACGCCTTTGCCTGCAAGGTATGCAGTGACAGCCGCCGCGCGCAGCTTGCTCAGTTCAAGATTGGCAGCTGGGTCGCCGGTATTGTCCGTATGTCCAACAATGTTGATCTTAAAGCCGCCACATCGAAGCAATGCTGCGCCAAGCGAATCCAGCAGTGGCGCACTCGCGTCCGACAGCGCCGCCTTCCCTGTCTCAAACTGAATGCCGCCGTCGGTTAAGAGGCTATCCATCAGTGTTTGACAGACGTCTGCATCCGCAATTGGGGGACCGCTTGCCGTAAGCGCGTCGCCCATCAGCGGCTGCGCTATAGTGAAGTTCGCTCTAACGACGCGGACGCCCCATTTCGCCTCTAAAGCTTCGACGGCATCTTCGCCGGATTCCGCGCTCGGCGCTTCGCCAACAAGCGTGATGTCACGGCCGTTGATTTCAATATCCGCCCAATCCGCACCTTCAATCAGCAGCAAATCATCCGCCTTGTCCCCAACAATATCGGACACCGGACCAGCGAAGAAAATCAGCGAGAAGATGCAATAGAGTGCGGCCAGACCGGCGCCGCCAATCAAGACTTGCCGTTCTGTCAGCTTTGATACGTCCATGGGCGCAGCCCCGCTATCTGGATTCGGCCACTAGTCTAGCGGAGAAACTGGCGCTGGTCAGTCCTTCCGCCAGATCGGCGCGCCGGAGCCTGGCAAGCCGAGCGACGCCCATCGCTCCGTCACCTGCTCGACCATTTCAGGATCCATGGCGATCTTCTTGCCCCATTCGCGCTTCGTCTCCGGCGGCCATTTGTTCGTCGCATCAAGCCCGACTTTGGAACCAAGGCCAGATTCGGGGCTGGCAAAATCCAAATAGTCGATAGGCGTGTCCTCGATCGCAGTGATATCCCGCGCAGGATCCATGCGGGTGGATACGGCCCACATAACATCCTTCCAGTCCCGGGCATTGATATCCTCATCCACGACGATCACCCATTTTGTGTACATGAACTGGCGGAGATAGGACCAAACGCCCAGCATCACGCGCTTTGCATGCCCCGGATAGGCCTTCCGCATTGAAACAACAGCAATGCGGTACGAACAGCCTTCGGGTGGAAGCCAGAAGTCCACAATCTCCGGAAATTGCTGTTGAAGCAGCGGAATGAAGACTTCATTCAGCGCCTCGCCAAGCACGCTCGGCTCATCAGGCGGACGGCCTGTAAAGGTTGTCAGATATATCGGATTGCTGCGCATCGTGATCGCGCTGGCAGTGAAGACGGGAAACGGCTCGACGGAATTGTAGTAGCCGGTATGGTCGCCATATGGACCTTCCGGCGCCGTATCATCCAGGCTGACATGGCCTTCAATGACGATTTCGGCCTCCGCCGGCACTTTGAGCGGCACAGTTTTACAGTCGACAAGGTCAACCTTTGCTCCACGCAGCAATCCGGCGAATTGGTACTCTGAAAGCGTATCGGGCACGGGCGTCACCGCTGCCAGAATGGTGCCGGGATCGGCCCCGATCACGACGGCTGCGGGCAGCGGCTCACGTTTTTCTTGGGCCCAACGTTGGTGATGCTGCGCCCCGCCGCGATGCTTCAACCAGCGCATGATGGTTTTGTTCTTCCCCAGCACCTGCATACGATAAATACCGAGATTGAAATCATCCTCTTTCCGTTTGCCCGGCCCTTTCGTGACGACGAGCGGCCACGTGATCAACGGCGCAGGCTCGCCCGGCCAGCAGGTCTGGATCGGGAGCGCTGCTAGATCGATCTCATCGCCTTTCAGCACGATTTCCTGGGAGGCTGCGCGGCTGACGGTGCGCGGCTTCATCGCAAGGACTGTCTTCGCGAGCGGCAGCATCGCGAGCGCTTCCCGCCATCCACCCGGCGGTTCGGGTTGGCGAAGAAACGCAAGCGTTTCACCGATTTCTCTGAGTTCTTCAGGCTTCCGGCCCATGCCAAGCGCCACACGCTCTACGGTGCCGAAAAGATTGACCAATGCCGGCATATCATATCGGGACTGGTCTTCACGGCGGACATCTTCGAAAAGAACTGCCGGGCCGCCTTCAGCCAAGAGCCTTGTCTGGATCTCTGTCATCTCCAGATCAGGACTAACTGGCGCTTTGACGCGCTTCAGCAATCCACGTGTTTCCAGGAGCGCCATAAACTCCCGAAGCGATTTGTATGATGTTGCGGACATAAGAAAACCCCCGGAACCCGGCGCCGAGAGAGGAAGGCGCCTCCGGGGGTGATATAGCGTTTAAAGAGAAAGCGCCAACCGGTTGAGGGGGATAGCCGGTTGGCGCTCACCGCAGGCAGGCAATATTATGCGCTGGCCTTTTGATTACGGCGTTCTGACATGAAGCGTTCAAATTCTTCTTGATCACGGGCGCGCTTCAGCCGCTCCATGAAATCGCCAAATGCCTGCTGCTCTTCTTCAAGGCGGCGCAGCGTTTCGTCGCGATACTGGTCGAACGCAGCGTTGCCTGAGGCATTATAGGATTGGCCTGAACCAAGACCAGAAACCCAGGACTTCGCGCGATTGAAAGTATCAGCCATGTCACCTCCGGAAAGAATGAAGAATAGCATAAGCAAGCCAACCGGCCAGAAAACAACAAATCCGAGGACGAGCGCCACGATATTCGCCGATGACCATTTTACGCCGAAGCGCGCTGTTTGCTCCACTTACTGTTTCCTGTCTGTGTTAACGATGAAATAGATGTGGGGGTTTGTCGCAGGTATTCAAGCAAAATCGTACATTTCTGCCGAACT
Organism: Alphaproteobacteria bacterium; assembly: GCA_038102935.1. Taxonomy (GTDB): domain Bacteria; phylum Pseudomonadota; class Alphaproteobacteria; order Bin95; family Bin95; genus VMCJ01. The sequence goes on from JAYNYG010000051.1 coordinate 25,190, forward strand.
GCTTGTACTGATGTCCAAAATGCCGCCAAACTTGCAGGTGATGAACGGATTGGGAGGACAAGTATGGCTGAGATGCTAACGACGGACCAGCGCTATCGAGCCGTTGAATACCCCTATCCGAGCCCTAAAACTGATTGCGTTTGGGTTGATGGCCGGGTGGAGCCGTTAGTCGGCGGCGGCGTCAATGATATCGCCGCCGCCCTAGAGAATGCGGGCGCTGACCCACGCGCACGGCGCACGCCGATCCTCGCCATCGGGTCAAATCGTGCGCCAGGGCAGCTCGCGCGCAAATTCGCAGGCTTCGATGCGCCATGCGCTGTCCTGGTCGCGAAGGCTTGGTTGAAGGATTTTGACGTTGTCTATGGGGCCAGCATTTCTGGGTATGGCGCTGTCGGCGGCGCGACCTTGGCGCCCTCCCCTGGCACGACCGTCGAAGTGTGGGCGACCTGGCTTGATGATGCGCAACTCTCCCACATGCATGAAACCGAAGGCTTGAGCGCCGGGGTCTATGCGCTTCTTGAATTACAACAAATTGACCTCGCCTTCGCCGCCGGTCCGAAGTGGACTGCGGTGCAGGCTTACGTGCAACGCGCTGGCGCCTTGAACTTAGGCGGCGCACCGACAGCGTTTTCAGACATCCCGGCGATTGGTCGACGCTTTCAAGCGCTGACGCAACGCCAGGCGCAGGCGGCGCTTAGAGACCGGTTCGCACCCGGGCTTCCACTCAATCGGTTCATCGCCGAGAACATCAAAAAGCCGAACTTACGAAAGGCGCGCGTCGCCAGTCTCAGCCAGTCCGCCATTCCGTTTGACTGGCCACACATGCATGACGTGACGCCAAAAATGCTTTGGCGTGGCTAGGCAAATGCCTTCTTCTGCATGACCTTGTTCACCACATAGACGAACGCCAGCGCGCCCAAGCCAATCAGATCGGTCATTGTGCCCGGATACAACGTGCCGAATGCGGCAATCGCGAGCACGACCCGTAACGGCCCCACCAATCGGCCGGAGAAATAGAGCCACCCCTCCAAAGCGGAAGCCAGCATCCATACGGCGATGATCGCAGTGATGACATCGTGCAGAATAGCCATCGGCTCACCAACGAGGATAAGTGTTGGGTTCACGGCAAACATGAATGGCAGCACGAACAAGATCGCGCCCAATCGCATCGCCCGGAACCCGGTTTCCATAGCGGGTGAACCGGCGATGGTTGATGCGGCGACTGCAGCGACCGCGACTGGCGGCGTGATGTAGCTCATCATCCCCCAGTAC
>JAYNYG010000052.1:0-26356 GCA_038102935.1 Alphaproteobacteria bacterium
TGGCGGAGGGAGAGGGATTCGAACCCTCGATACGGGGATACCGTATACACGCTTTCCAAGCGTGCGCCTTCAGCCACTCGGCCACCCCTCCGTAAGCGGCCGGACAATAGGCAAGGCCAGTGTCCCGCGCAAGCGTGTTTTACATGCGGGCGTAGCGCGCGCGGGCGGCGCGCTCAATCGCCGCGGCGGCAAGGCGCGTGATCGAGAGCTTGCGGCGGAGCATTTCAAGCAACGCAGATTCTTCCGGCGCTACAGCTTCGTCTGCGGCCGCGATATCGCAAGCCAGCACATAGGCCGTTTCGCGAAGCTTCTCCGGCAATGCGCCGTCGATCAGGCCGAGCGCAGCGTCCAGGCCGTCGTCTTCGCTCAGCAGTGAGGCGCAGGTTTTGGCGTCTTCGGAGATTTGGCCGAGGTCATAGTCCTCAAAAATCGGCAGGCCGCGCACGGTCTCGCCGATGGCGCGGAGCTCTACGTCCATCATTTCATTGTCGACGGCGGACATCAGCACCATCACGTAAATCAGGGCTGTTCTGTGGTCGAGTACGCTTGGTCCGGCCATTGGGCGGCGCTCCGTTGAATTTTTTCAAGTACTAGTGACAGGACGCCGGGTTAGATCGGCCCGTAGACTCCGTCAAGTTCAGTTAGGCATTGGGTTCGGTCTGGTCAAGGTTCTGCAACAGGCAGCCACAATACATCGTTAATGTGCGAAGCGCCTGTTGCGAGCATCACCAAGCGATCAAAGCCCATGGCGGCGCCGGCGCAATCCGGCAGGCCATGGGCGAGGGCGGCGAGAAAATCTTCGTCGATGCGCCTGTCGCCGCCGCGCGCACGGATATCGGCTAGGTCGTTTTCAAAGCGGGTGCGTTGTTCTGCTGCATCGGTTAGCTCGCCGAAGCCGTTGGCAAGCTCCATTCCGCCCGCGAACACTTCAAACCGTTCCGCCGCCAATGGATTGTTTGGGTCCAGCCGGGCCAGCGCCGCCATCCGCGCTGGATAACCATGCAGCACGACGGGCGCCTCTGCGCCCAAGCCTGGCTCTATCCGATTAAGCAGCCCGCGGAAAAAGATATCGTCCCACCCGTCTTCATCTGCCGTTTGGATGCCTGCGGCTTCTGTCAGGCGGCGGATGGCGGTTATATCGTCCTGGATGGGCAGGGGATCAAACCCGAGCGTTGCTTGAAACGCCGCCGCGATCGTTCGCCATTCGACTGATCCATGTGGGTCGAAACTTTGCAACGGCGCGAGTGGCTGCGCGGCTTTAGCGGCGATTTGGATAAGCGCGCAGGCGTCCAAGGTGATATCCCGCCAACCGGCGCCCGGCCTGTACCATTCCAACATCGAGAATTCCGGGTGGTGCGTCGCGGATCGTTCTCCATTCCTAAAAACATGCGCAAGCTGGAAGATTGGCCCAGACCCTGCCGCCAGCAGTTTCTTCATGGCGAATTCGGGGCTGGTGTGCAGGTCGAGGGGATGTGTTGCGCCGTCAAGTTCTTCTAGCGTGGTCTCGAACGGTCTGAGCGTTGGCTCCATGCCGGGCGAGACTTGCAGGGCAGGGGTCTCGACCTCCAGGAAGCCTTCAGCCGCGAACCAGGCGCGTGTGGCGTTCAGGATACGCCCACGGGCCATGAGATAGGGCCTGCGGGCGTCAAACCGATCTGGCCGCCATGGGGGCGCGCGTCCTTTGCTTTGGGTCATCAGGCTTTCCTCTGCCGGGCGTGCAGCCTATAGCTTTTGCCATGAGCCAATCCACCGCAATTACAACCGCTGAAGGCTTGGCGAACGCTGGGCTGATCGACGCCGCAGATGCGCGCGCCGCCGCCGCCGTCAGTGAACGCTATGCAATCCGCGTCACGCCAGAAATGTCGGCGCTGATGGAGGGGCCGGACGCGTCTGCGATCCGCCGCCAATTCCTGCCTGACCCGGCGGAATTGACGACCGCGCCGCATGAATTGCTGGACCCCATCGGCGATGACGCCCATAGCCCCGTCCCCGGTATCGTCCATCGCTATCCGGACCGCGTGCTGCTGAAGCCGATCAGCGTCTGCCCCGTCTATTGCCGTTTTTGCTTTCGCCGGGAAACCGTCGGCGCTGCCCCCGCCATGACGCCCAATGAACTGGGTGCGGCCTTCGCTTACATAGAAAGCCGCCCGGAAATCTGGGAAGTCATTCTGACGGGCGGCGATCCGTTGATGCTGAAGCCTGCCGTCCTGGAACGCATTATCAAGCGGTTGGATGCGATTCCGCATGTAGACATTCTGCGCATCCACACCCGCGTCCCTATTGCCGATCCCGGCCGCGTATCGGTGGAGATGGTCGCCGCGATCAAGGCGGGCGATAGGCTGGCGCCCTATGTCTCGATCCACTGCAATCACCCGGCGGAACTGACATCCGCCGCCTGCAGCGCCGCCGCACGCCTGGCGGACGCTGGGTTGCCGCTGCTGGGCCAGACTGTTCTGTTGAAGGGCGTCAATGATGATGTGGAGGTGCTCACAAAGCTGATGCGCCGCCTCGTCTCCGCGCGCATTCGGCCCTACTACCTGCATCACCCGGACCTGGCGCCTGGAACGGCGCGCTTCCAGATGGATATCGCGGAAGGCCAGGCGCTGGCGGCGGCGCTCCGGGGCAAGGTCTCCGGCCTCTGCCAGCCGACCTACGTGCTGGATACGCCGGGCGGGTTTGGCAAGGCCCCGCTGGCTGTATCGAGCGCCCGGGAAACGGCAGAGGGGTGGCGCATTCAGGACCCGTTTGGGCGTGATCATGCCTACCCGCCGGAGCCTTCTGGCGGAGAATAGAGCTGAAGCGTTCTGCATGCGCTTGCGGGGCGGGCGCGCGGCTGATAGAAACCGCGCCAATCCTACATTCACATTCATAAGACACGAGGCCGCCGCCATGAAGGTCATCGCCAATACATTGCGTTCGGGCAATGTGCTCGAACACGAAGGTCGCCGCTATCAGGTCATCAAGCACGAGCTGATCCTGCCGGGCAAGGGCAACGCCTTTATCGCGCTGGATATGCGCGATGTTATGACGGGCACGAAAACCAACGTCCGCTTCCGTACCGGCGATAGCGTTGAGCGCCTGCAAACAGACGAACGCGACGCCCAATATCTGTTCATGGACGGTGATTTCTACACGTTCATGGACAATGAAACCTACGACCAGTTCACCATCGATAAGGACCAGCTTGGCGACAAGGTGGATTTCTTGATGGAAGGCATGAAGCTTCGCGTCAACACGGTGGATGGCTCGCCCGTCGGCATCACGCTCCCGACGACGGTGACGTTAGAAGTGGCCGAAGCCGATCCTGTCGTTAAAGGCCAGACAGCCAGCGCCTCCTACAAACCGGCGGTTCTAGAAAACGGCATCCGCATTTCGGTGCCGCCGCATATCGCCACCGGCACACGCGTGGTCGTACACACGGAAAACCGTGAATATGTGGAGCGGGCGAAAGACTGAGGCTAGCGCCTCTTCGCTCCTGGAGTTCAGTACAATGCGCCGAAGCCCGGCTATGACCGTCATGATCCGCGCTGCCGAGAAGGCTGGGCGTGCGGTCATCCGTGACTTCGGCGAGGTTGAGCAGCTGCAGGCCTCCATGCGCGGCCCAAAGGACTTTGTGGCCAAGGCAGAGGCTAAATCTGACGAGATCATCCGTGAGGAACTGGCGCAAGCCCGCCCGCGCTTTGGTCTGCTGATGGCCGCAGGCGAAACCCTTGGCGAGGATACCTCCCACCGCTTTATCGCGGCGCCGATCAATGGCCGTGCGAATTTCATGCATGGCCTGCCAAGCTTCGCAGTCTCGATTGCGCTGGAGGAAAGCCGCGAAATTATCGCGGGCGTCATCTACAACCCGATCACAGACGAGATGTTTTGGGGCGAGCGGAGCGGCGGCGCCTATCTGCACGACAGGCGCCTGCGCGTCTCTAAGCGCAACAGCCTTTCGGACAGCCTGCTGGCGGGCGGCGGGCCTGCCCCGGCGAGCGATGAAAGCGCCGCAGCGGCGCCTGCAGATTGGCTTGGCATCACCGGGCGGATGGCTGGGTCTGGCGCTGGCCTGCGGATGCAGGGCTCTGCAGCGCTCAATATGGCGCATGTGGCGGCGGGGCGGCTCGACGGTTACGTCGCCGCTGGGCCGCATGCTTGGGATGTAGCGGCTGGCGTCATCATCGTGCGTGAAGCGGGCGGCCAGGTTACGGATTTCAAGGGCGGTCCGCGCTGGATGGATAATCGCCAGATCGTCGCTGGCCCGCCCGATCTGCACCGCCAATTGACGAAACTGGCGACGGCCTAAGCCGCCAGGTTGATTTTTCCGTGCCGTTAAGCCCGCAGTAACCATGTCGGCGCGGCCATCTGCTAAGCTTTCGGACGTATTGGCGCCGGGACCGTTAACCGTTAGGGTGCGCACCGTGGGGACATAGGGGCTTTGTCCGCTTTATGACGCGATTGCATATGCGACAGAAATCGAACTATCCGAGCCATTTACGCTGGCGACTGCTGGCGGGCGCTGCATTGCTGGCGCCTGCTGTAACTGTCGCCGCGCCCAATCCTGAGCGCGCGCAGGATGGCGTTCTGGTGATCGACAGCACCGGCGCCTCGATCCAGCGTGAGCGTGCGCCTGCACTAATATCTGCTGCCGATGGCTTTGCCGCTGGGTATGACAACGGCGCCGTTTTAGTTGATTTGAGCGTGTTGGACGGCGCCCAAGCTCCCAATCAACCGATTCGTCTGCGCCCGCCGCCAGCGCGCCGCGCTATCGCCGCTGCGCCGCCTGCCCCCGCCTATGTCCCGCAGGCTCAATTTGCTGCGGCGCCGCTGCAGTTGTCGCCGCCTGTATCGGCCGTGCCTCAGCTCGGTATGCGCCTGCCGCCGCGTCGCCCGACGGGGCAAGCGGCGCCAGTCCAGCTTGCTGTAGCGCCGCCGCGCCCAGCTTATCAATCTCAACCTGGCTATCAATCTCAAGCTGCCGAAACATCCCGGCCCCGATCCTTTAGCCAGAGCAAGGTATCGCTTGCGCCGCCGCCGCGTTTGATGGCGTCCGCGCCGCCGCCGAAAGCGCGGCCTCAGCGTGTCGCCAAGGCGCCGCCGCCAGCGCCGATACCGTTGAGTGTCGCACTTGCGCCGGTCTTGCCTGAGCGCCAACCGGCGCCGCGCCCATCCCCGGCGGCGCCCCCGCCTAAACAGGCGCCCTTGGTGCGCCTTGCGCCAACTCGGCCTGGATTGCCGCCAGCGGCGTCTATCCGCACACCTGCAGCGCCGCCGCCTGTAAAGCCAGCGCCATTCATTCCGAAATCACAGCCCGCACCGCCGCCACTGGCGAATGTTCCTGCACCACCGCCATTAGCGCCACCGCCCGCCCCGGCGCGTGCGCCAGCCCCAATCAAGTTTGCGTCGTCCAAAGTCCGGCCCCCGTATCAGCCTGTGCAGCCCCCGGCAAATGTTCCGGCAGCCGTGCTTGCCCTGCCGCCTGTGCTGCCTGTGAAAAACGCCCCTTTAGCGCGGCAGCCAATTTCCGCGCCGCCGCCAGTTTTGTCAGACCGTCCAAACATGGTCCCGCCAAAGCTGCCAGCGCCAGAGCAGCCAGATCGGCGCCTGCCGACGTTTAGCGCGGCGCCCCCGCCACTCCCTGCGCCGCCTGCTGCGCGTGACGATGGGTTGGTGACGCCGCCGCCATTGCCGACAGCGGCGCTGCCGCCGCCACCGGGGCTTGGTCCGCTAGAACGCGCGGACCGGCATCAGCTCGCCAGCCTTCCGCCGAAACAAGCTAAACAGCAGATGGCGCCGCGCTCGCAGATCCGCCAGATCGCATCGTTGCCTGTGACTGAACCCCGCCGCGCCGAGGCGCTTGCGCCGCCTTTCGCGCCAGTGATGGCTGAAGCGCCGTTGCAACCGCCGGCGCTCGCAGTCGCGCCGGATGCTGCGACCCGGCCTATGCTCAACAATGACAACCCGCAACTCGCAGCGCTGCCGCCTGCGCTGCGCGTTGAACAGGCGCGTCCGGTGCCAGCGATGGCGAAGCCGAAGCTGCCGCCGCAGCCATCAAGCGAATTGTTCGTGCCGCCAGCGCGGCCGGCGCCCATCGATGGCGACACCTTCCGCGTCGCGTCAGCCGAAAAATTGCTTGGCGGCGACGCCACATCCGGCATTGAAGCGTCCGATGCGCTGAAGGCCCGGTTCCCGATCATCTTTGACCGCCAGAAACCGCCAGCAATGGCGCAACCTGGATGGACCTCCGCTGCGCCCGAAGCTGCGATTGCTGCGGCAAAGCCTGCTAATCTGGCGCCGCTCGCGAGCCTCGCCCCGCCGCGCCAGCCAGAAGAGCCGCACCGCCAACTTGCCGCTTTGCCGCCGCCAGCGCCGATCCCTCAGGCCGTGCCGCAAGGGGTCCAAGCGCCGCCGCAATTGCCAACGCTTACGTCCCAACCTCTGCCGAATTTAATCCAACAGTCTGTGGCAGAGCCGCGACCGTTCAATGGCGTTGCGAAGCCCCGCCAGGTTGTTTCAGGCCACACGAATTTGAAGCCAGCGCCGTTCTCTGGGATACAGTCCGACCAACCGCGCATCGTGCGCCCGGACATCCGCCAGAACGCGCGTCCACGGCTGGCGCCGCCGCGTTTGCCTGTTCGCCAAGCTCCGCAACTGACATCTCCAGCGCCGTTACCGCCCGCGCCTGTCCAATCGTTTGCGCCGCCGCCCTCACTGATCCAACCGCCACAGCGCCAAGCGCTTGGGTCCAGATTGAACCCTGCATCGCCGCTGCCGCAACCGATCGCAACGAACGCCTCGGCCCTCAGCCTCGATGGCGTGACGCAACCAGGGTCCGCCGTTCTGGCGCCGCCGCCGCCGCCTGCGCGTGCGCCGGAAATCGCCGCCCGGCCAGAAAGCCAAAGCGCCTTGCCAGTGCCTGCGACGGAGGTCTCCAACCAAGCGCTCCGCCGCGGACTATCTATCCCTGCTGGACTAGCGCGCGTTGCGCCGCCGCAGCAAACGGGCGGAGATGCGCCACGACGCTTGCTGACCCCGCCGCCGATTGATGATCTATCGAAGGCGCCAGGCTTCGCGCCGCTACCTTTGCCCGCGCCCATCGCGCCGCCCGTCGCAGAGGCGCCCGCGCTGAATGCCAGCCCGCCGCCGCCGCGCTTGTCTGAACTCGCGCCGCCTGCGCGCCGGACGGCATTGGCCGCGCCGATCCGGGCGAGCAATGATGTCTCGGCTGAGATCGCGTTTGCTGGCGCAAGCCGCAGTCTCCCGGGGGACGCGATGCCCGCGCTCGCGGCGATTGCAGAGCGGATGAAAGCTAATCCTGGCCTGCAAGCCCGGGTCAGCGGGGCCGCCGCTACGGGCAATCCGGGCGAAACGCGTGACGTTGCGTTGGCTCGTGCGCTGGCGGTGCAACGCTATCTGTTGAGCCGTGGCGTCCTGAGCGACGCGATCAAAGTGCAGCCAGTGACAGGCGGCCAGAACCGGGATGGCGTATCCGTCACCCTGGTTGAGCCTGTGTGAGCCAGAGCGCTATGGGCGGCCAGCAGTTTGAGCATTCGGCGTGACCCGCCCCCGTAGATATTTGATCCGGATGGCGCTGTTCGTCATCGCCGCAGCCGCCGCCGGATATGTGCTCTGGGCGCCAGCGCTTGCGGCGTTCTTGGCGAACCCGGCGCTGAATGGCGTCATTCTGGGCGTACTGCTGGTCGGCGTGTTCGTGTGCGTGCGTCAGGCAATGACGCTGAATGCTGAAATCAGTTGGATCGAAGGTTACCAACGCCAAGCCGCTGGCGCGCCGCCAGCGCACCCGCCGCGTCTAATGGCGCCCATCGTTCGCGCGCTTGGTGAGGATGGGCGGAAAGCGACACTCACCACAATCTCCACCCGCGCGCTGCTTGATGGCGTTGGCACGAGGCTGGATGAAGGCCGCGAGCTTTCACGCTATCTCGTTGGCTTGCTTATATTCTTGGGCCTGCTTGGCACGTTCTGGGGTCTTTTGGAGACCGTCCGGTCCATCAGCAGCGTCGTTGACGGCTTGACGGTCGACAGCACCGCGAAAGACGCGGGCGGGCAGATGTTCGACCAGCTCCGCTCCGGCCTCCGCGCGCCGTTGGATGGCATGGGCACAGCGTTCAGCTCGTCTCTGTTCGGGCTTGCGGGCGCACTGGCGCTGGGCTTCATGGATTTGCAGGCGGGACAAGCACAAAACCGTTTCTACAATGATGTGGAGGACTGGCTTTCCAGCATGGCCCGCTTCCGCGCCTCGCCCATGGCGGGGGAAGGCGAGGGCGACGGCATGCGCCCCTCAGCATTCACCGAAGCGCTGCTGCAACAAACGGCGGAGGCGCTGGATGATCTCCGTCGCCTTGTCAGCCGGTCTGAGGATGGGCGGCGCGAAACGGGCCAAGGTCTCGCCAGGATGACAGATCGGTTGCAGGATCTCGGCGACAAATTGGAATCCCTCGGCGTAATCGTCGAGCGCCAACAACGCGTGATCGACAGCGCCACGGACCGGCAGGCCGATATCGGCGGCGCGCTTGCGGCCCTCACACAACAAATGGCGGCGCCAAGTCCTGGCGATCCTGACGCCCGCCGCCAGTTGGCGCAGATTGAGCGGTTGCTCAGCCGTATCGGCGATGGCGCAGAAGCTGGCCGTGCTGAACTTGCGAAGGAACTCCGCAGCGAAATCAGGCTGCTTGGCCGCACGCTGCTCGGCGGCGCCCAGGCGGCGGAGAGCGCGCGGTCTGATTCCGACCGGCTCGGCTGAGGACCGCCGCCATGCGCGCCCGTCGCCGCCGCTCCCCCATTGGCACAGATATTTGGCCAGGCTTCGTGGATGCGCTCGCCAGCTTGCTGATGGTCGTCATCTTTCTGTTGATGGTGTTTGCGCTCGCCCAGCATTTCTTGAGCGACGCATTGAGCGGTCGGGATGAAGCGCTCGCCGAAGCCACCGTCCGCGCCGCAGAGGCAGAGGCGGAAAAAGCCGCCGCCCGCGCGCGGATCGATGTTCTGGACAAAGACTTGGAGACGACAACCCGCGGGCTGGATGCTGCCCGTGCCGAAGTTTCTGAGAATGAGGCGCAAATTTCCTCACTTGAAGATGCGCTCGCCGCCGCCGTGCAAAAAGCCTCCGAGACTTTGGCGAGGCTTGAGCGGACTGAAGCGCGGCTCGCCACAGCCAACACTGCGGGCGCTGCCGCCAGAGCCGATGCCGATGCGGAAACAGGCCGGGCGGATGCAGCGGAGGCCGAGGCGTCCGATCTCGCCGCTAAACTTGCCGCACTTCAAGCGAAGGCTGCGAGTTTGAGCGCGGCGCTCGCCGCCAAAACTGAGGAAAGCGCTGACAGGTCTGAGGCCTTGCAAGCGTCCGCGGCATCTGTCGCCAGCTTGGAGGCGACGCTGCAGGCGCTACGCGCGTCCGCCGCCAGCTTAGAAGCCGCGCTTGGCGCTAAGACGCAGGAAAGCGATCAGCGGCAGGCTTCGCTCGATCTTGCTGCGACTGATCAGGCCAATCTCCGCCAGACAATCAGCAATCTGGAGGGCGCCATTGTTGCGCTTGAGGCCAGCGCGCGCCAGCAGGACGCAGCGCTGGCTAAAGCGGCGGACGCAGCCAGCGCGCAGTCTGAAACACTGGCGGACCAACGGGCGGCGTTGGATGCGGCAGAAGTTACGAACGAGGCGCTCGGTGTGGAACTGGCGGCGCTTGAACGCCGCATTGGCGCGCTATCTGGCGCATTGGAACAGTCAAACACTCAAGGTGAAACGGCTGCGGCGTTGGCAGAATTGCGGGCGGAAGAAATCGCGGCGCTGTCTAAGCAATTGCGGGCGGCGAATTCCGCAGAGGCATCGCTGCAATCTGCGCTTGGCAATGCGGCGGAGCGTGTGGCGGCGCTCACGGCGCTGGCGGATCAACGAGCGGCGGACAACACGGCGCTTATCGCCAAATTGCAGGCTGCGGATGCTGATCGCGTAGCCTTGGAGGCGAAGCATGCAGCGGCGCAAACGCGTGTGGCGGCATTGGAAACTGCGGTTGAAGCGTTGCGGCGTGAACGGGATGCGCTCTCCCGAACCGCCGCATTGGCTAAGCTGACAGACAGCGGCGCGGAAGCCTTGGCGGCGGCGGAAGCTGATCAGGCTGCGCTGCAGCAGCGGGTCCAAGCGTTGGAACAGGAATTGGCGCAGAGCCTCCGCCAGATCGGCGCGGGCGAAGGTCGGCAGGCGGCGCTGGAAGAGCAGGTCCGCGCTCTCCGCCAGGATCTAAAGGATGCGAGACGCGCGGGCGCGGGCGCAGATGCGGCCAGAGAGGCGCTGGCGGCCCGGCTGGCGGAACGCGGTGCGGCCAACGCCGCTGCGATCCGGGAATATCGTGCCCGCATTGAGACGCTTGAGGCGGAGATTTCTGCGCTTAACGCCCGCGCCCGCGCGCTCCAGGAAGCGGCGGATGCAGCAGAGACCGGGTTGCTGCAAGCCCGCCGCGCCGCCTCTGGGTTAGAGGCTGATAAGTCCCGCGCCGTTGATGAGCAAAAACGCATCGCCCGCCTGAACGGCGAATTGCAGGACAAGGTCGATAGCCTGAACGATGCGTTAGACGCGGCGTTAGCTGATGCGAAAGCGCGTGGCGCCACCATCCTGCAATTGCGCGGCAAGCTGAATGCGGCATTGGCGGCGAAGGTCAGTGAGTTGAAGCGCTACCGCTCAAATTTCTTTCAGCGCTTGAGCGAAGTCTTGGGCGACCGCCAGGATATTCGCGTTGTCGGCGATCGGTTTGTGCTGCAATCCGAAGTGTTGTTTGCCACTGCGAAGGCTGAGCTTGGGCCGCAAGGGCAGGCGAGCATCAGCGCCGTCGCCCGGTCACTGGCGGAGATTGTGAAAACCATCCCGGCCGATGTGGATTGGGTGCTGCGTGTCGATGGGCACACGGACCAGCGGCCAATTGCGAATGAACAGTTCCCGTCGAACTGGGAGCTATCGGTCGGGCGCGCCGTCGCTGTGGTACGGGCGCTCGCGGATGCTGGCATTCCGGCGGATCGCTTGGTCGCAGCAGGCTTTGGCCAACATCATCCGCTGGACGAGGCGGGGACGGCGGAAGCGAACCAGCGCAATAGGCGGATCGAGTTCAAATTAACGACGCGCTGATCATCAAGATTGAAAGGGGATCAGAATCGCGAACAGGCGCGCAGCTTTCGCCGCACGCCCGATCACGCTATCGGTGAATTCTCTTATAGCTGCTCGGCTATTTGCCAGCCTCAGTAGATGTCTCGCCCAGGCTTGCCTGGAAGAGGACAACCGCCTTCGCTGGCGGCGGCGAGCGCAAGGGCTGAGCCTTCGCAACGGCTTCCGCCTCGCTCATGCCAGTTGCAGTCGCGACCTCTTTAGCGCTTTGAACGGCGCGGTCAGCCCGCTCTTCGCCCTTTTCGCGGGCGACAGAGATACTGGCAAGCGCTGCTTTCGCGTCAGCAGAAAGCACGATTTCGACGCTTGGAGATTCAGATGGTTTAGGGACCGCAACCTCGACAGCGCGGGGCGCAGGTGGGGGCGTTTGAATGCTGCTGCGTGCTGATGCGACGCGAGCACTATCGTCGAGCATGCCCGACATGACAGTATTCCTTTCTGAAATGTGGGCCTGAAAATTCAGGACTCCACGGGTTTCACCGATAGATTTCAGATAGGAGTATCGCTAATAAGGTTGAACGATCCCTTAAATGAAAACAGAAAATTTTGCCTGTTTTCTGGAATCAGCCGCCGCGCCCCGACCGGCGAATGCATGTGTCAAATGCGTTTAAGGCGTCGTTTGCCCGGTCCGTTCTGGCATAAGGAAGCGGAAGTCTGCGCCGTCCTCGGCTTGAGTAACCTCGTCCAGGTAAAGTTTTAGATAACCGCGCTCCTGCCCTTTGTGGGTGACGGGCTGCCATGCTTTACGGCGTTCGGACATCTCGGCCTCATCCACTATCAAATCCAAGCGGCGGGATTCAACGTCCAGCACAATCCTGTCGCCGTTCTGGACGAGGCCAAGCGGCCCGCCCTCTGCCGCTTCCGGCGAGATATGCAGGACGATGGCGCCGAAGGCCGTGCCGCTCATCCGGGCGTCGGACATGCGCAGCATATCTTTGACGCCGGCCTGCGCGAGCTTCCTTGGGATTGGGATATATCCGGATTCCGGCATGCCCGGCGCGCCCTTCGGCCCGGCGTTCTTCAGCACCAGGATGTCGTTGGCCTCAACGTCCAGGTCCGGGCTGTCGAGGCGTTCGGCCATATCGGCCAAGTCTTCGAACACCACGGCGCGGCCTTCATGTTTCATGAGGTGGGCGGCGGCGGCGGATTGCTTGATGATCGCGCCATTGGGGGCGAGCGATCCGCGCAACACGACGATGCCGCCTTTCGGGAAGATTGGATCGGCGGCCGTTTTCACAACCTCCTGGCCCCAATCGGCAGGGGCGGCGTCTATGTTGTCGCCCAAGGTTTTGCCGGTGACGGTCAAACAATCGGTCGCCAGCTTGCCCCGGATTTCGCGCATGATGGGCGCGGCGCCGCCTGCATTATTCAAATCTTCCATATAATGCTGGCCAGAGGGTTTTAGATCGACCAGCACCGGGATTTCATCTGAAAGCTTATCGAGCGCTTCCAAATCCACTTCAATGCCAAGCCTGCCTGCGACAGCTGTCATGTGAACGAGGCCATTAGTGGACCCGCCGGTCGCCAATAGCATTTTGAAGGCGTTGGCGAAGGCGTCTGGCGTCATGATCTGGTCTGGTGTCAGCTTCTCTGCCGCCATGGCGACGGCGCGGGTTCCGGTGGCTTCGGCATGGCGGAGACGGTCTGCATGGACGGCGGGGATGGCGGCGCCGCCCGGCAACATCATGCCCAAGGCTTCAGACATCAGCGCCATTGTGGAGGCTGTGCCCATGACCATGCAGGTGCCAGCAGTCGGCATCAGCCTATCGCCCGCATCTGCGATTTCTTCGGCGTCTAGCTCGCCAGCGCGGTGCATGCCCCACATGCGGCGGCAATCGGTGCAGGCGCCCAAGCGCTCGCCCCTAAAGAAGCCCGTGATCATCGGCCCGGTGACTTCAAGAATGGCCGGGACGCCGGCGCTAGCCGCACCCATCAGCAATGCTGGAACGGTTTTGTCGCAGCCGCCGATTAGCACGACGGCGTCCATTGGCTGGGCGCGGATCATTTCCTCCACGTCCATCGCCATCAGATTGCGCAGGAACATGGATGTTGGCGCCGAGAAACTTTCGTGGATAGAGATGACAGGGAAATCGACCGCGATCCCGCCCGCCATCATCACACCCCGGCGGATCGCATCCACCAGCTCCGGCACATTGCGGTGGCAGGCGTTATAGCCAGAATAGGTGTTGACGACGCCGATGATCGGGCGCTCCAGCGCATCATCAGAATAGCCCATGGCCTTGATGAAGGCTTTCCGCATGAACAGGGAGAACTCGGCGTCGCCATAGTTCACCAAGCCCTGTTTCATGCCTGTCTTTTGGCCGGTTTTCGCATCGTCAGTCATCGGTTAGGCCCTGTCAGCGTTGTCGGCGATAGCGCCGACGATTTGTTCAATCCCGCCAGCAGGATAGTCATGCGCCATGCCTTTGACGACCGTCATCGTGGCGCCCGGAATGCTATCCCGCGCATCCTCGCCGCAGCCGACCGGAACCAACGGATCATCGGAGCCATGGATGATGACCGTCGGCGCTTTGATCTCGCCCAGATGCGGCACGCGCCCGTCGGCGGATGCGATGGACGCCAGCAACTGCCGCCCATGGCCAAATGGTTTGTAGGCGCGGTCATACAGCGCGCCAGCGCGGGCGGAGACGGCGGCGTCGTCCTTCGGGAAGCCGGGGCTACCGTTGATGCTGGCGGTTTCCAGCGCCTCGGCGATGAATTCATCCCGGCTCGCGTCCTGCTTGCGGGCTTTGTTCAGCCATGCAGTCGCGGCCTCAGATGGGCGCGGCAACCCGCGACGCCCGGAGGTCGCCATGATGGAAGCCAGCGACAGCGTTTTGCCCGCATGGCGATAGGCGAATATCTGCGCAATCGCCCCGCCGTTCGAACTGCCGACAATATGCGCCGCTGGAATGCCAATCGCGTCCAGCAGCCCGGCGGCATCATCCGCCATGGTTTCCAGATTATAGGGCGCGTTCACCGGCTCCTTCGCGCGGGCGGCTTTGAAGGCGGCGGGAATATCAGTAGGCCCAAAATCATCGAAATCCGTAGAAAGCCCGGAATCCCGATTGTCATAAACGATCACATAAAATCCAGCCTCCGCCAGCGCATCTAGCAACGCATCTGGCCAAGAAATCAGCTGCGTTCCAAGCCCATTGATCATAAGCAACGGCTTGCCAGAAGCCTCCCCCCAGGTCGCGTATTCGATATTGATTCCGTTGGCGGCGACGTTTGGCATGGGGAGGGCTCCGTTTCAAATATGTTGAAAGCACTCTAACGGGGAATGCGTTCCGCCAGCAATGGAGCAACACAGAGTCCGCTTTCGAGCAATGTGCCTGGCACCAGAACCCCGGCGTTCTCATATTGCTGGCGGTACCGGTCTCTCTCGCTGTCGTCAGCGAATTGGCGTTGGAGCTGGTAGTTCGGCGATTGCTTAACTGTCATCCCTGCTGCTTCCATCGCCTGTTGGGCAGCGCTGATATCTAGCCCGACGATAGGCCAGAAAAGCGCCAGCAACGGACGCTCTGCTGGGATGGCTTCCAGAATGCGCCGGATCGTTGCGGGGCCGATATAACTCAGCGACCCAGTGGAAATAATGATGTCTGTTCGGGCGACATGGGCAGCCTCTACGGGCGACAAGTCTATTTCCTCAAGATTGGAGAAGACAGACCCATCATGTAACCCAAGCTTCTCAGCATAGCAGAGAGCATTCTCGGCAATATCCGCGCCAACCACAGATAGGGGGCGGCCCCATTGTGTTGGCCTATCGGGAATGACTGGGGCGCCAGCATCAATCCGCCGGAACATATCCGCCCCATGCAGGCCTTCCCGCAGCCAAGCGGCATTCATGCCATAGCCGCAGCAGAGATCTAGAAACTGAATGCCTGCGCCTGGCGCTAGCGCGGCGTCGGCAAAGGAGTGGATATGCGGCGCCGCGGCGGTAATGAAGTCTGGATCGCGGTACGACAAAGCCAACATCGCCGCCACATAAGCTGCAGGCGTCGGCTGGTCATAAATATTGCTGAAATCGTGCTTTGCCGCCGCTTTGGGCGGAGCATCTGTCATTGAGTAGACCTGCGCTACCCCTTACACCCCGCCACGAACGCCTGCCAGCGGTCATCTGGGTCTTTCGGGTCCACCGGGAAGTAGAGGCTGGCGCGGTTTAGGACGCCGTCGGCGCGGGCGCGGAGTTGGGCGGGGAGGTCTTTGAAATCGCCGTGGATGCATAGTTCATCCATTAAGTGGTCGGGGACGAGGCGGGGCATTGCATCGAACTCGCCGTTGCGCATGAGGTGGGAGAGTTGGCGGGCTTCATCGCCGGCGCCGTGGTGGTCGAACAGGCGGCGGTAATTGGGGGTGGAGCCGTAGAACGAAATCTGCTGGCGGATTTCGGCTTCTGATTTGGCGCGCTCGGCCTCCGTATCGCCCCAAACTGCAAATACGGGGGCGTATAGGTCAATGTCGTCCACCGTTTTGCCGCGGGTGCGCGCCCCCCCGTCAATTGCGGGGCGGACGACTTCGTTCAGGTAGCTGCGGGAATGCATGGGGTGGACGTGGAACCCGTCCGCCGCCTCGCCAGCAGCGCGGGCCATGCGGGGGTTCAGGCCTGCCAGATATATCGGAATGTCCGGCTTGTCATTGGGGCCTGGATTGAAGAACGGGTTCATCAGGCGGAACTGGTAGAATTCGCCCTGATAATTGGGGCGCTCGTCCGTTTGAAAGGTGTGCCAGATTGCGCGCATGCAGTGGATGTAATCCGTCACGCGCGCCGCCGGGCGGTCGAACGGCATGGAGAGGCGGCGCTCCACATGGGCGCGGACCTGGGTCCCGACGCCAAGGCGCAGGCGGCCATTGCTCGCGCGCTGCACGTCCCATGCTGCTTGCGCCATGGAATAGGGACTGCGGGCGAAAGCGACGGCGATATTGGTGCCGACTTCCATGGTTTCTGTCGCGGCGGCGGCGAAGGCGAGCGGCAGGAACGGGTCATGCTTGGCCTCAAACGTCCAGACGCATTCAAAGCCCATTTTTTCGAGCCGCTTGGCCTCCGCGCCAACGTCAGAGAGGTCCATGTCGCGGATTTGGGTATCGATATGCATGAGGCGGGCCTTTTCTATAGAAGTCTTGTATGTGTCGCTGCTGAGTCTAGCCGGGAGAACCGTCCAATGGAAATCGAAGAATTTCGCGCCCATGCCCATGACCTTGTGGACTGGATGGCGGACTATATGACCGGCGTCGAGGCGATGCCCGTCCGCGCCCAGGTGGCGCCCGGAGAGATAGCGGCGAAGCTACCCGCTGGCCCGCCTGCAACGCCAGAGCCGATGGACGCCATCATGGCGGATTTCAAACACGACATACTGCCTGGTATGACCCATTGGCAGCATCCGCGCTTCTTTGCTTATTTCCCTGCAAACTCAAGCCCGCCTTCAGTTCTGGCGGAGATGGTGACGGCGACCCTCGGCGCCCAAGGCATGTTGTGGCAAACCTCGCCCGCCGCTACGGAAATGGAAACCCGCGTCACTGATTGGCTGCGGCAGATGATTGGGCTGCCGGAAGGGTTCCATGGCGTCATCCAGGATTCCGCATCCAGCGCGATCCTCTGCGCCATCTTAACCGCGCGCGAGCGGGCGACCGGATGGCAGGCCAATGAAGCCGGAATGGCGGATTTGCCGGAGATCGTCGTCTACACGTCAGATCAAACGCATTCCGCGACAGAGAAAGGCGCCAAAATCGCCGGACTTGGGCGAGCGAATGTACGGATCATCCCAACCGACCCCGAAACCTTCGCCATGGACCCGGCGGCGTTTGAAGCGGCGATCCTGGCGGATAAGGCGGCGGGCCGCATCCCCGCATGCCTGGTCGCGAACTTGGGTGCCACAGGCGTCGGCGCGATGGATGATCTGGCCGCACTCGGCGCCATCGCCAAACGCCACGGCTTGTTCGCCCATGTGGACGCGGCCTGGGCCGGATCAGCGCTTATTCTTGAAGAATATCAGCCGTTGCTGGCAGGCATTGAGCATTTCGACAGTTTCGTCTTCAACCCACATAAATGGCTGCTCACGAACTTTGATTGTTCCGCCCATTTCGTCCGTGACCCGGATGACTTGATCCGCACGCTCGCCATCCTGCCGGTCTTCCTGAACAGCCGTGAACATGGCGCGGTGATCGACTACCGGGACTGGTCCGTGCCGCTTGGCCGCCGGTTTCGAGCGCTGAAATTATGGTTTGTGATCCGAAGCTATGGCGTCGAAGGGCTACAACGCATTATCCGCAGCCATATCCAGATGACGGCGGATTTGGAGGCGCGGATTGCGTCAACCCAGGATTTTGAGCTGATGGCGCCGCGTGTCATGTCCCTGATCAATTTCCGCTATGTGCCGGATGGCGTCAGCGACCCTGCGGCGCTGGACGCCCTGAACGAAACACTCCTGAATGCTGTGAATGATGACGGCTTCACGTATCTGACGCAGAACCGCGTGCATGGCCGCTATGTGATCCGGTTTCAAATCGGGCACACCACAACTGCGGCGATGCACGTGAATGAGGCTTGGGATCGTGTGGCGGCGATTGCGCGGGCGCTTTAGCGTTCTGAAGCGCTAGGGCAAAATCCGACCAATCTTATTCAGAACGATCGGATATTGCCCGCAATCACTGTGATAGAGCGCCGGGCTGCGCCTTAAACGGCGCACGGCGCTCTAAGCGATGATGTGCGGTCGATTGCCGCCTTCAATCTGGTCGATCAGGTCTTTCAGGCGGAGTTTGCGCTTTTTCATGCGCTGCACCTGAACCTGGTCCAAAACCGGTTGCTCGGCCATGGTGGCGATGGCGTAATCGAGATCACGGTGTTCCGCTTTTAGGCTTTCCAGGCGCGCGCCTGTCGCTTGATCAAGGTCTGCGTCTTTCAACGGCCAGTCTCCCCAAATGTGAACCAAGGCGGCGGGATGCGGTGATAGTATGGCATGCATGGCGGCGCACGAGATGAAAAATTGGAATTATCCTGTGAGAAAAGTCTTAAAACAGCGTAATGGCAGAGTGTTATGACCACTGGCGCCAATGCCGCATTCTGGGCCTTTGCGCTCGATTTCTACAGCATACCGGGCGCGCAAGTCGCTTTGCTAGGCGTGCAAGACGACCATGGCGGCGATGTGATGGCTGTGCTCTGGGCGCTTGCGGCGACGTCGGCGGGGCGGCGGCTCAGCCATGACGACCTTCTGGCCTATGCGGAGGCTACTGCCGCTGCGGCCCAGCGCGCAGAGGGTCTTCGCGCGCGCCGCCACCGTCTGAAATCAGGTAAGGCGCAGGCCTATGCGGATGCGAAAGCGGCAGAGCTTTCGGCGGAGCGCGCGGTCGCCGCATCTGCGCCGGACCCGTTTAAGGCTGGCGCCAAAACAACAGAAACTGACGACGTATTGGTGAGGGCGAATATCGCCATGGTCCTTGATGCTTTGGAGCCGCCAGTTCCGGAAAAAATCCGGGATGCTCTCGTAAATATGCTGAAAGCTAAAAAGGCTTAACCTCGCTGAAATAATTATAAGGGCACCTTATGTGTCTGAGACTAAGCGTCAGCAGCTGCAAGGGTCCATCGATGCATCAGATCAGTGAAACTGCCGGTACAGAATCCAATATTCAGCCGCTTGATGCGGGCGATGGCGCGGATCGCCGCCGCTACCGCCGCTATCCGGTGCTGGAATCTGGTCTGATCTATACGTCGGACGGCTGCATTGATTGCCAAGTGGTTGATCTGTCCGCGAGCGGCGTCCGCGTCCGCCCGGTTGGTAAATTGACGGAGCAGGACGGCACGTGCCGCTTTCTGCTCGGGCGACTTGGCGCGTTCGAGGCTGAAGTGTGCTGGGAAGGCAAAGACAGCATCGGCATCCAGTTTGGCGACGCTCCCGAAACTGTGGCTAAGCGCTATAGCGACCTACTGCCTGGAGATTGCCTGGCCGCCGCCGCATAGGGCATTTCCGGCCTAGGGCTTGACCAACCCGCCTGAAACCAGCATTTGAAGCCGGAAGCAGTATGCTCTCCGGCTTTAGTTTTTGAGGGCGAAAGGGATATGAAATGTCTAAACCCGCGCCCGCATGGCTGAAACCGCTGACCGATTACGGCCCGCTCGCCGCATTCATGACGGGCTATTTCACCGGCGATTTGATGAACGCTACCGTCTGGCTGATGGTTGCGACAGCGACCGCGGTCATCCTTAGTCTTGCCATCGAGCGCCGCATTCCTTGGATGCCGTTGACGACGGCGATCATCGTCGGCGTATTTGGCGGGCTGACGCTTTGGCTGAATGACGAAACCTTCATCAAGATGAAGCCGACCATCATCCAGCTTATTTTTGCAGGCGTTCTGCTCGGCGGCTTGGCGTTTGGCAAACCCTTGCTGAAGCCGATGCTGCAATCCGCCTGGACCTTAAGCGATGCGGCATGGCGGACGCTCACATTCCGCTTTGGCCTGTTCTTCATTGGCACGGCTGCGTTGAATGAGGTCGTGTGGCGCACACAATCCACGGATTTCTGGGTGACGTTTAAAGTCTTTGGTCTGATGGGGCTGACGCTGATTTTCTTCCTCGCCCAAACGCCATTCATCCTCCGCGAGAATAAGGCGCGCGACGCTTAGAGCATCGTCCGTAAAATATGAGGCGTCTCGCCGCCCTGAGCGCGTCTTCGGCAAGGCGCGGTGCGCAGGGCGATGCGGTGTATCGTTCAAGGGCCGCAACGCTGTCCGAGGACGCGCTCAGGACGGCCCGAAGGGTGAGGCATAGCCTCACGAGACGCCTCATAGATTACGGACGAGGCTCTAGCGCGTAGTGGCGCTGCTTGCGGAGCTCGGTCCACATACTTTCTTCAGCACCCCTTAACGGCTCCAGGT
Organism: Alphaproteobacteria bacterium; assembly: GCA_038102935.1. GTDB lineage: Bacteria > Pseudomonadota > Alphaproteobacteria > Bin95 > Bin95 > VMCJ01. Next base: position 20,017 of record JAYNYG010000052.1, read on the forward strand.
CACACTCCCTCAAGTTTATCATTTGAGGGGTAGTCCGCCCGTTGCGGACTGCGGAGGATCGGGCTGTGCTCGCGCAATTGAAACTCTCCATCAAGCTGCCTTTGTTAATTGGCGCTGTCGGTATTCTGGCGGCAGGCGCTACGACGGTGGCGGGGTATTTATCATCATCGGCGACAATCAAGCATCAGGCGGAGCGCCGCGTCGTCGATATCGTGAGCGACCGGGCGGCGGCGATGACCCGCTGGCTGGCAGATATCGACAGCACGCTTTCCACCACAGCCACAAGCCCTGCTACACTCCAAGCCATCTCTGACTTCTCCGCCGCATGGAGCTTGATGGGTGCGTCTGGAACCGCAGATTTGCAATCCGCCTTCATCACACAGAACCCTTACCCCGTCGGCGAAAAGCAGAAGATGCGGACGTCGGGCAATCTGCCATTCTATGACGAAATGCACATCGCGCATCACCCCGAATACCGCAAGCTGCAAGAGGCAAGCGGGCTATATGATGTGTTTCTGTTCGATCTGGATGGAAACATGATCTATTCGGTGCGGAAGGAACAAGATTTCGCTACCAACCTGATTGACGGCGCGCTCAAGGACTCTGCGCTAGGCTCTGCTGTTCGGGATGTTCTCGGCAAGCAGGAGCCGGGGCAGACTGTGTTTCAAGATTTTTCTGTGTATGCGCCATCTGCCAGCATGCCTTCTGCATTCATGGCGCAGTTGGTTGTCGATAATAACGGAAGCCCGCTCGGCGCTGTGGCGTTCCAATTGCCAATCCGTGTGGTCGCCAGTATCGCAACGCAGAGTGCAGGGCTTGGCAAAACGGGTGATATCTTTGTCTTCGGTGAAGACAAGCTCCTGCGGAGCGATCTTGCAGATACTGAAAAAGCCGATGTGCTGAAGCCCGCGCCAAAGGGCGCTTGGCTTCGCGCGGGCGATGCGCCCGCCAATATGGGCGGCGCTTTCGACCGTGCCGGAGAGTCGGCATTGGTGGCGACAGCTAAGGCCGAGTTCGCTGGCGCCAAATGGACATTCGTCGCGACGGAGCGGTTGGCTGAAGCAATGTCTGCTGCAGACGCCGTTGCTATAGCCTCCATGCAAACGCTGGCGGTTGTGACTATTCTCCTCCTGATCCTCGCGCTATGCGTCTCCCGCACCCTCACCCGGCCGCAGCAAGACCTGACGGCGGCGATGGCGGCGATGGCAAATGGCGATCTCAGCGTTGACGCGCCGGGCCAAGAGCGCGGTGACGAGATTGGCGATATGGCGCGCATGACGGCGGCGTTCCGGGACAGCATGATTGATGCTGAGCGCGTAAAAGAGGCGGCGGCCGGGCGCGAGGCGGCGCTGACAGAGCGGCGACGGGCAGCGCTGCTCAGCTTGTCTGAAGCCTTCGAGAATACAGTCGGCGGTGTAATTCATGCGGTCAACGCGGCGTCCGAGGAATTGCATGTCTCCGCGCAATCCATGGCGGGCATGGCGCGAGCGTCAGGCGATGAAGCGAGCCGGGCGGCGGAAGCGTCCGAGGCGTCGGCAAGCGCTGTCGGCTCCATGGCGACGGCTGCGGATCAACTAAACGCGTCGATCACCGAGATCGCACAACAGGTCGATGCATCCTCCCGTATTGCTGACGCTGCGACAGATAAGGCAGCCAGCACCAGCGACACGGTGGAAGCGTTGAGCACCGCCGCCAACAAGATCGGTGAAGTCGTCAATTTGATCTCCGACATCGCGGCGCAAACCAATGTGTTGGCCCTCAACGCGACCATTGAAGCGGCCCGCGCGGGCGAGGCTGGCAAAGGCTTCGCGGTTGTCGCGGCTGAGGTGAAATCACTGGCGACCCAGACCAGCAGCGCCACGGGTGAGATCGCCGCACAGATTGGCGCGATCCAACAGGCGACCAATGTCGCCGTCACCTCTATCGCAGATATCCGGGAGACCATCGACCGGATGAGCGAGACCTCGCAAAGCGTCGCGGCGGCCGTTGGCGAGCAACGCTCTGCGACCCAGGGCATCGCCCAAAGCGCTAGCGGCGCGTCAGCATCCTCCGGCCAGGTGGACCGCAGTATCGCATCCGTCCGCAGTGCGGCGCTTGAAACCGGTACGGCGGCGGAGCAAGTGGTCGATTCGGCGCAAGAACTCGGCGGGCAGGCGGCTATGTTGCAGGCTGAGGTCGAAAAATTCCTGGCGACCGTGCGCGCGGCTTAGCGCTCTAGCTTGACGGACGCGCTTAAGCGCAGGACCCTCTTTTGCGAATGACCGCAGAGAGGCGCCGCCACAATGTCTTCCGACCAGTCCAATCCCGCATATATGCCTGCCAACGCGCTGAGAGATGCGTTTGATGCCGGAAACTTAAGCCCAAGCGATGTTGTCGACGCGCAATTGCAGCGCATCAAGCAGTTCGAGCCGCAACTGGCCGCGTTCACGGAAGTCTATGCGGATGACGCGCGGCAAGCCGCCGCCGCCGCCACAGATGCGATCCGGCGCGGGTGGCGGGTCGGGCCGTTGCATGGCGTGCCCATCGCGCTGAAGGACCTAGTCGAGATCAAAGGCCGGGAGACGAAGGGCGGGACGGCAGCCAACAAGGGCCGCATCTCCACCTACACGGCGACGCTGGCTGAGCGGGCGCTCCAGGCCGGAATGATCGTTATCGGTAAGACGCACACAGTCGAATTCGCGATGGGCGGATGGGGGACTAATAAAGGTCTCGGCACGCCTTGGAATCCTTGGGATGGAGCAGAGAAGCGGGCGCCGGGCGGGTCCAGCTCGGGCTCTGGCGTCGCAACCGCCGCAGGGTTCGCGACGGTGGCGATTGGCACGGATACCGGCGGCAGCGTGCGCTTGCCTGCGGCATGGTGCGGCCATGTCGGGCTGAAAACATCGCTTGGGCGGATCAGCGTTCATGGCGTTCTGCCGCTGGCTGAAAGCTTAGATACGCCAGGCCCGATGACGCGTTCGGTGGAAGACGCGGCCTTGCTCTATGCAGCATTGTCCGGCCCAGATTTGAACGACCCACTCACATATCGCCCGGCCTATACGGACCCGATGCCAGCGCTGAAACAGGGCATTGAGGGCATGCGCATCGCCCGCATGCCGGATCATGACCGCGTCGGCGTCGATGATGAAGTCCTGGCCGCGTATGACGAAGCGCTTAGGGTGCTGGAGCGGGCAGGCGCCCATATCTTATCGATTGAGTTGCCAGAGAAATTGGCGGACATGGCCGACCCGCTCGGGCAAATCATCTATGCCGAGGGCTATGCGCATTACAGTCACTTGATCGATGACCCGAATGCGCCGCTGGATGAAGACGTGAGGCCCCGGCTTGCGACGGGGCGGAGTATTTCATCGAAAGACTATCTCCTAGCGAAGCGGGATCAGCAGCGTTGCATCCGCGCCTTCCACGCCGCCATGGCCGATGTCGATATCCTGCTGACGCCGACGACAGCGACGCCTGCCCCAGTTGCGGACGCCATTGACCAGAAAACGACGCCCGCGCTCTTCACCCGCGCCGTCAATATGGCGGAGATGTGCGCCTGCGCCGTACCCTCCGGATTTTCGAAAGCAGGCTTGCCGCTTTCCGTCCAGTTCGTCGCGCGCTACGGGGCGGAGGATGTATCACTCCGCGCGGCTTGGGCATATGAGCAGGCGCGCGGATTTAGCGTTGGGGCAGCGGCGATGACGCCTTAATCTATCCCAATCGATGCTGCTGATTGCGCGGGACAAGCTGACCTTTGCCGACTTGGCGGAGGCGCTCGTCCGCGCTTGCCGCCAGCACTGGATGGAGCGCCAGCGCCAAGGCGCCTGCCGCCGTCTCACCCCAAAACCAGTCAGCCAGCGTTTTCGAGGAAGGCTTGGGGCCTGGTTGCGCAGTGATCGCCTCCAGGCGCCAGTTGCGGAGGTCCTCAATCGCGCGACGGAGCGTTGCCGCCGCGTCCTGGCCGCCAGGTGGTTCCGGATTGGCGTCTGGTTCAAGGAATGCAGCGGCGTAGCGGGCCGCGCGCTCAATATCGAAACCGCTGAGATTGGCTGTGCTCCGCCCATGGGTTTCCATAAACAATGCATGCCAGGGCGCAAGGCTAGCATTCTCCGCCAATACTGCGCGCAACAGGTCACTATCATTGGGGCTTGGCGGTTTGGGGAAATTGACGGGGCAAACCATCGGCGCTGATGCTGCCGCACCCGGCGCATCATCCGGGAAATCTTCCAGGATGACGGGGCCATCTTTGCGATCCAGCAAAGCCAGCACGGCCTTGAGCACGCGCATCTGGAATTCTGGCGCATGGGGCGCGCCGAACGGGCGGCCAAGCTCAAACGGAACCCAAAGTGCGCGCGGCGGGCGCATCAGCTCCGTATTCTCACGCACCAGACTTATGCCAGCGATCGGGATGCCAGCGGTTTCAAGATAATGCCCAAGCGCGCTCACGGCGCGCGTGCAGTTCGGTCAAACGGGGACGAGGAGTGCTGCGTCCACCTGGTCTTGGTGCAGCAATGTGGCCAGCGCCTTCGCCGTTGGCTCGATCTCATGCGGCTCCCATCCAGCGCCCATGACCGAATAATGGAAATCCGCAAGCGCGCCGACTTCGCCCGCCGCCGCCATTTCCCGCAGGCGATCAATCGGGAACACAACGTTCACGTCATCCTGGAACCCCGATCGGTCAAAATTAACCGACGCATGGCTCATCGCCAGATCAGCGCCGCTTACGTCGCCTGGAATGACCCGGTAGCCGGTGTCAGAAAGATCAAAGGCGTCGTCATTGGCCCGGTGCAGGCCCGCCGTGGTTACGATAGCGACGCGGCGCTCGGATAGTGGCGGGCCAGCAACAAACGGCTCGCCCGGAAATGCAGGGCAGGCCTTGGACAACAGATGGGCTGCATCCTCTGGTTCCATGTCAGACAGTCTAACCATCATAGGGGCCTCATAAACATTTGAACGGAAACCATTTCAGGGAAAACTGAAGGGCGTCGGATTGGTCCTCGAACCAGAAGATCGGCGTCTCATCGTGATCACGTTCCGCTGTCCACCGACCTTTCGTGCGCTTATCGCACCAGGCGAGCATGTCGTTGATGCGCCTGGACTCTGGCGGGAACCCGCGCGAGCGGGCGCCATCCAGCTCATCCAGAATATGCACGCCGTTCCAGGTGGCGCGGTCAAGCGCGGGCCGGTCCCGCTGGAAATCAACCGAGGCCATAATCACCGCCCCAGCGCGCTAAACCTTCGAGCGTGGCGGCCGCTGGGCGGTACTCGCACCCGACCCAGCCGTCATAGCCATGCTCATCTAGCATGTCGAACAGATAGGGGTGATTGATCTCGCCGACATCCGGCTCATGCCGCCCAGGCGATCCAGCGATTTGGATATGGCCAACATCCGCTTGATGCTTCTGGAAGCGCATCGCGATATCGCCTTCCATGATCTGGACGTGATAAAAATCCATCTGGACCATCAGATTATCCGCGCCGACCTCCGCCAGGATATCGTGGCCATCTTGCTGGAAATTGATGAAATAACCTGGGATGTCACGCGTGTTGATCGGCTCAATCAGGCCGGTGAGCCCCGCCGCTGCAAGCTTCGGCGCTGCGTATTTCAGATTGCTGACATAGGTTTGGCGGCAGAGCGCTGGATCCGCTGCATCGCCCGGAATGCCCGCCATCATGTGCAGCCGCTTGCAGCCGAGGGGGACAGCATAACTGATAGCCTTTTCCAGCGCCTCGGCGAAATCTTTCTCCCGGCCTGGCAGCGCCGCAAGCCCGCGCTCTTCCTTCTCCCAATCACCTGGCGGCAGATTGAACAGGGCGATTTCTACACCGGCTGCAGTGGCCGCGGATTGCACTTCATCAATCGAAAAATCATAGGGGAAAAGAAACTCAACACCTTTGAAGCCGGCAGCGGCGGCGGCGGCGAAACGGTCCAGGAATGCATGCTCCTGAAACATCATTGAAAGATTGGCGGCGAAGCGGGGCATAAGGTTGCGTTCCTTTTTAGCATCCTGGGTTAGGGCGGCATTAAATCGAATTGGGCTCTAATACGCCAGTTCGCCGATGCTTCGCTGCATTGCGGCAGTCGCAAGCTTTATCCTCTGCAGGGCGCCCATGCCAGACACAGTTTCCAGCATCGAACCGAACGCGCCAGACCAAATGAGCGCCGAGCATCCGTCTGCTGGCGCTACTTCGGCTTCTTCTAGTCCGAGTGTGCGTTTGTCGCCGCAGCGTAATCGTCCACACACGCCGTCTGCGCCCAGCTCGGCCGAAGGGGCATCATTAGCAAGCACAGTTTTGACGCTGGCTGGGCTCATCGGCTCAATCGCGCTCGCGATTTTCGCGACATATCAAGGCGCGCCTT
>JAYNYG010000106.1:0-5339 GCA_038102935.1 Alphaproteobacteria bacterium
TTCTTGACCCATCTTGGCCGTCGACCAGAACATCTGCTCGAAGTCGGCATCACAATAGTAGATACGCAGATCACGGCTCCGCGTGTCTCTAGTAAACACCCTTCAGCGGAGACCCATGCCCGCGTTACGAGCATCACTTCAATAAATTGGGAATTGAATTCTGGATTTGGACGTCCGGCCGATCCTTCAAACCTTGGTCGGCGAAATATCCAGGCGTACGACTTTGCCCTCCAGGTCGGCGTTAGGTGCGGTGTATAGCTCCATGACCTTTGGATCATGCGCAGGCACAATATGGTCGTCGGAGTCCGCCAGTTCCCGAATTCTGTCGTGTGCTGTGATCATGTCGGACAGATTGAAGGCGACGGAGAACGGGACGCCGCGCTCGATCTCTTCGTAATAGTGCAACGCGTCTGAGGCGAGCACGACCCAGCCCCTCGCCGTTCGGACCCGTACGACCTCCTGGCCGGCGCAGTGGCCGCCGACCCAATGAACAGACACCCCGTCAGCAACCTGATGGTCGCGCCCATGCAGCGTCAGGCGCTCTTCATGAAGGTACTCGAGGAACTTCGCGATTTCATCGACTTCATAGGCGCGCCGGAACCAGGCCTTCTGCATGAACGGACCGGTTACATAGGCCATCTCTTCCGCTTGAAGCAGGAAGCGGGCCTTCGGAAAGGCGTCGACGTGGCCCGTATGATCGTAGTGGAGATGGGTCATCACGACCGTATCGGCGGTCGTCGGATCGACGCCAAGCTGTCGCAGCACATCGACCGGGCTCACGAGAAAGTCGTGCCCGTGTTTCGCCGCCTTCTCGGCCGCCATGCCGGTGTCGATGACGATTGAGCGCTCCGCGCCGACCAACACCCAGGAAAAGAAGTCCATCGGCATCAGCTCCGACGGCCGCTCCTCAAGGATGAAGTTCTGGCCGCGTACGCGCCTGGGATTGGTCGCGTAGCGTATGGCGTAGACTTCGTAAGTCGGCGAGCGGTCCGGTGAGGTCATTCGTGTGCTCTCTTGGGCGGCTGGAACAGTCAGGCGTGGGCGGCGCCGTTATTGTCGGTCGATCAACTCAATGATCGCGGGGAAGTACTTTGCGCCGATGCCAGCGTCGACAGCGGCTTCATAGTATTCGCGCGCCAGCTTCGGCAGGCGCGGCTCCACCCTGCAGCTCTCGGCCAGTTCGATGGCGTAGCCGAGGTCCTTCAACGCATAGGGCGACGGGAACGCCTGCTCCGGGAAAGATCTGGGCAGCATCGCCTTCAGGCCGTGATTGCGTAGAACGAAGCTGTCGCCGGAGCCGTTCGAAACCGCTTTCAGCAAGGTTTCCGGCGCGACGCCGGCGCGCTCGCCGATCACCATGACTTCGGCCAACGCCGCGACATGTTCGAACACCAGCGTATTGTTGATCAGTTTGACAACTTGTCCGCAGCCGATTTCACCGCAATGGACGACGTCGCTTCCCATGTAGCCGAGTAGCGGCTCGATCTTTGCGAAGACGGCGTCGTCGGCGCCGACCATGATGGCGAGCGAGCCCTGGCGGGCGGCTTCGCGTGTCCGCGCTACGGGCGCGTCGGCGAAATCAATGCTTCTTGCTGTAAGGTCGGCCGCGACGGACCGGGCGTCGGCGACGCTCGTGGTGCTGAGATCAACCACGGTCATTCCGGCTGCGCCGGCTGCGGCGAGCCCTCCCTCGCCCAGGCAAACTTCGCGCACCTGAGCGCCGCCGGGAAGCGAAAGAAACACGACGTCCGACCGCTTCGCCACGTCGATTACGGAGGCCGCGGCGATAGCGCCTCCCGCCTCCGCTTCGGCCAATGCGTCCGCGCTCATGTCAAAGGCGTAGACCTTCGCCGCGTGCTTGGCGGCGACGTTCCGGCACATCGGGCCGCCCATCACGCCAAGACCGATAAACCCGATTATAGGGGCTTCTGTCGCCATCTGTCCTGCTTTCCACTTCGGTGAACGTCTAAGTCGACCCGGCTGTCACAGCGTCGGCCACGTGACCGGCGAACGCTTCGGTTCCCACCTTGCCGCCAAGGTCGCGCGTGCGGAGGTCCGGTTTTTCGATGACGGCGGAAATCGCACCTTCGATGGCCGCCGCGGCCGTGTTCAGCCGCGGATCGTCACGCCGTTCGCCAAGCCAGCCCAGCAGCATCGCGGCCGATCCGATCAGGGAACTCGGGTTCGCGACATCCTGGCCCGCGATGTCCGGGGCCGAGCCATGCTGCGCCTGCGCGACCGCGGAGGCGGCGCCGCTGTTGAGCGAAGCCGCGAGCCCAAGGCTGCCCGAAAGCTCCGAGGCCTGGTCCGATAGAATGTCGCCGAACATGTTGGTGGTGACGATGACGTCGAACTGGCTGGAATCGCGGATCAGCAGCGCCGCCATGGCGTCCACGATCTTTTCGTCATAGGCGACGTCTGGGTATCGCTTGGCGACGCCCCTGCAGCATTCCAGGAACAGCCCGTCCCCGATGCGCAGCACGTTCGCCTTGTGAACGGCTGTCACCTGTTTACGGGGACGGCGCATCGCGAGTTCGAACGCCGCTTCGGCGATCCGCGTGCTGCCCGTCCGCGTGATCTTGCGGAGCGACATGGCGATGTCCGGCGTCGGCATGAATTCGCCATTGCCGACGAACATCGACCGGTCAGCATAGAAGCCTTCAGTATTTTCCCGGACGACGACAAGATCGACGGGCTTCCCGCAAGGGGGCGGAAATCCTGGGCGGGACAACGCGGGCCGGATGTTCGCAAAGAGCTCCAGCCGCTTTCGCAACTCGCCGGACGGGTTCAGACCGCCTTCCGACGCCGGCGGATAGGCAGCGTGATCAACGGGGCCGAGAACGATCCCGTCGAATTTCGGCACGGCCTCCATAATCGTTTCAGGGAATGTGACGCCTACCTGTTCGAGCGCCTTGAACCCGATCGGAAAACTTTCGAATGCGAAGTTCAGGCCGAAGCGATCTCCGGCGGCGTCGAGCACGCGGAGCGTGGCGCGGGTGATCTCCGGTCCGATTCCGTCGCCATCGAGCACCATTAGCCGGATCGTATCGTTGCGCGCGGTGGTGTTCATCAGGCTCTCTCCTCCGATGCGTGGGACGAGGCGACGGTCAGGCCGTGCCCTGGCCGGCGAACGTGATCCGATGCAAGACGCGTTTCTGGCCCTGATAGTCGTTGATCGGGTTGTGCAGCGCGCAGCGGTTGTCCCAGAGCGCGATCGAACCTGGCGCCCAGCGAAAGCGGCAGGTGAACTCTGGCTGGGACTGATGGTCGAAGAGGAAATCGAGCAGCGGCCGGCTCTCGGCTTCCGTCCACCCTTTAAAGTGGGTGGTGTGGGCGAAGCTGACATAGAGGCTCTTGCGGCCTGTCTCGGGATGAACGCGCACGACTGGGTGCTCGGCGACCCTCGCCACCTTCACGTCTTCCTTCGGGGCGTCCGCGACGCGGGCCGCGCGGGTGTCGACCACCCGGCCCTTGGTCGACGAATTGACTCCAATCAGGGGTTCGAGCGTCGCCTTCAACCCATCCGACAGCGTCTCGTAAGCGCGATAGCAGTTCGCGAATAGGGTGTCGCCGCCATAGGCCGGCACTTCCTGCGCGTAGAGCATCGTCGCCATCGGCGGGCGCTCTTGGTAGGTGGTGTCGGTGTGCCAGAGCCCGCCGAAGTTCACCTTCTCATGCTCCAGTTTCACGATTGGCGTGATGACCGGGAAATCAGGCAAGCCCTGGACGAACGGATACTCGACAGGCTCGCCGAAGCGCTCGGCGAGCGAGACCTGCTGGCTGGGCGTCAGCGTCTGGTCGCGAAAGAACACGACCAGGTTTTCCAGCCACGCCTGGCGGATCTCCGACACGACATCGTCTGAGAGGTCTGCCGAGAGATCGACGCCTAGGATTTCGGCGCCCATTGCGCCCGAGATCGGGCGCACGTCGATGTGCGTATATGTCATCGCCAATGTCTCCCTGAAAAGCCGCGTTCGCCAAGGCGGTGCCGTCCGCCGTCTCGGGCGATCTGGCGCACAGTGTAGGCGGCGAATTAGTGTTGTCAATAAAGAACATTGTTGTGTATATAAAACAAATAAGGAGATCGCCATGGATCTGTCCGAAGCGTCAAACCCGCCCTACCGCCAGGCGCCGGCCGTCACGCGCACGGTCCGGGTTCTCCGCAAGCTCGGCGAGGCGGATGCACCGATGGGCGCGCGTGAACTGGCGCGAGCGCTCGATCTGGTGCCAAGCACATGCCTGCATATCCTTCGGGCGCTGACGGCGGAGGGGCTGGTCGAGTTTGATCCGAGCGCGAAGCGCTACTCGCTTGGCGTTGGCATTCTGGCGATCGCGCGGGCCGCCATTCAGCAAAGCGGCTTCGCGACGCTGACTCAACCGATGCTGGCGCAGTTGTCCCGCCAGTTCGGCGTGACCGCGATGGCGACGGAGCTCTTTCCCGTCCGGCAGATGATCGTGGTTGCGATTGCGCAAGCACCGCAGGCGTTCAGGCTCGCCGCCGACCTTGGCAGTCGCTTCCCCGAACTGGTCAGCGCGACAGGACGATGTGTCGTCGCATTCAACGAACCGGACCAAGCGAGCCTGCGCGTGCGGTTCGACGAACTGGCATGGGACGATCCGCCGACGTTCGAGACCTGGCTGGCGGAGATCGACCGGACGAGAAAGGAGGGTTACGGCGTCGATCGGGCGAACTTCCTGAACGGGCTGACCATCGTCGCCGTACCGGTGTTCGACGCAGAGGGCAGGATGACGCGCGGCCTGGTCACGGTCGGCATCACGGAGACGGTCGACGCCGTCGGCGCAGCGAATATCGCCGCGGCCTTGCTCCAGGCGCGCGACGAGTTGGCCGCCTGCTTCTTCCCTGAATCCGGCTAGTTCAACCCCCTGGCGGGCCTTGTCAGAGCAATCAGGTTTGAGGTGGAAAGTGGCAGCTCCTAGCCTTCCCGGATGCGAAATCCGTTCCGCTGTTTCAACAGTTCGCCCAAGGTTATCCGCCTCGCGGTGATGATGTATGTCAGATATCCACTGTCGCTCCGCCAGGTCGAAGATCTGCTGTTCGAACGCGGCATCGACATCAGCCATGAGACAGTCCGTTTCTGGTGGAACCGCTTCGGACCGATGTTCGCTACGGAGATACGCCAGAAGCGGGTCCGCCGACTGTCGTATTCGCTTTGGCGTTGGCATGTCGATGAGGTCTTTGTTCGGATCAACGGCGTCCAACGTTATCTCTGGCGTGCTGTTGATCATGAAGGCGAAGTTCTCGAGGTTTTCGCCACAAAACGCAGGGGCACTGTCAGAGCAATCTGACTTGAGCGACTGAGCGTCGGACCGTAGCGTTC
>JAYNYG010000012.1:0-84444 GCA_038102935.1 Alphaproteobacteria bacterium
AGACCGTCCATGCACTAACATTACACCCGGACCACTCAGTGGGGGCTGACCAAGCGTGTCCAAAATTTTCAACTTTGGTAATCAAAATCACTGTCAGTCACACGATAACAAATAGCAACAGCAGTATGTGGTTGGTGCATTTCAGTAAATCGCCCAACTCAATTCGATTGTGCCGCTAACGGCAGCTTACGGGTATGACTGCCGCATTCGGGGATCGGTGCGAACAGCGGCTTTGGACCGTTCGCAAAACAGCTAAACGGTGTTTAATCAGCCCAACCTCCCTCTCGCTACCCCCAACACCTCCTCCGCCGTCTCCCCGGCCTCCCGCCGTGCTGCAATGCTGGCGGATTTGGCGCGTTTGGCTAGGCGGGCGCCGTCTTCGCCTCGGACCAAAAGGTGGTGGCGGTAGGTGGGGTGGGGGAGGGATAGGTGGTGTTGGAGGAGGGTTTGGATGTCTGTCGCGGGCTTCAGGTCCGCGCCGCGGGTGACGAGGGTGATGCCGCTGGCGGCGTCGTCTACGACGACGGCGAGGTGGTAGGCGGCGGGGGCGTCTTTGCGGGCGAGGACGATATCCCCGAATTGCGCCGGGTCGGCGTGGATCGTCTGGGCTGGAGCATTCCCCGGGGCCTCGCGCCATGTGAGGGGGCCTGATCTGGCGAGCGCTGCATGTGTGTTGAGGCGGAGGGCGTGGGTCTCGCCATGGGCGATGCGCGCCGCCGCTTCATCCTGTGGAATATGCCTGCATGTGCCGGGGTAGAGCGGGCCGTCGGGGCCGTGTTGCGGCAGGTGCGGCGCGTTCCCGGGATTCGCGATCTCGTCCCTGATCTCTCGGCGGGTGCAGAAGCACGGATAGGTCAGCCCATCCCTCGTTAGCTGGTCGAGCGCGGCGGCATAGGCGGCCCCGCGTTCCGACTGGCGGACCACCGGCCCATCCCAATCCAGCCCAAGCCAGCGGAGGTCATCCAGGATGGCGGCCTCATGTTCCGGGCGGGCGCGGGTTTGGTCCAGGTCTTCAATCCGCAGCAGGAACTGGCCGCCAGCCTCCCGGGCGGCGTTCCAGGCGAACCATGCGGCATAGGCGCTGCCAAGATGCAGCGGCCCCGTTGGGCTGGGCGCAAACCGGGTGACGATCATCTGATGTCGCCCGGCCTGCTTTCCGACGCGCCCGCTTACGCGGCCTGCTTATCCAGCTCAGCCAGGATCGCGTCGCCCATTTGGCTTGTGGATACGGCTTTGTCGTTCGGCCCGGCGATATCACCGGTGCGGATGCCCGTCGCCAGCACATTGGCGACGGCTTTTTCGACCATATCCGCGTCCTCGCCCATATCGAACGAATAGCGGAGCAGCATGGCGAAGCTCAACACTTCCGCCAGCGGGTTGGCCTTGCCCTGGCCCGCGATATCGGGTGCGGAGCCATGCACCGGCTCATACAGCGCTTTGCGGGCGCCGGTGGTCGGGTCTTCCGCGCCGAGCGAGGCGGAGGGCAGCATGCCGAGCGATCCGGTCAACATCGCAGCACAGTCGCTCAAGATGTCGCCGAACAGGTTGTCAGTGACGATCACGTCAAACTGCTTTGGCTGGCGGACAAGCTGCATGGCGCAGTTATCGGCATACATGTGGTCGAGCTGTACATCCGGGAATTCATCATCGTGGATGCGCTGGGTGACCTCGCGCCAAAGCACGCCGGATTCCATCACATTGGCTTTCTCGACGGACATAACACGGTTATTGCGCTTCTGCGCCAGCTCGAAGCCAACGCGCGCGATGCGCTCAATCTCGCTCTCGGTATAGCTTTGGGTGTTGAACCCGCGCTTTTCGCCAGACGGCAGGGTTTCAATCCCACGCGGTTCGCCGAAATAGATGCCGCCCGTCAATTCGCGCAGGATCATGATATCGAGGCCTGCGACCAGGTCAGTCTTGAGGGAGGAAGCATCCGCCAGCGCGTCAAACACCATGGCGGGGCGGAGGTTCGCGTAGAGCTGCATTTCTTTGCGGAGACGCAGCAGGCCGCGTTCCGGCTGGATGCCAAAGTCCAGCTTTTCCCATTGCGGGCCGCCGACGGAGCCGAACAATACGGCGTCCACGTGCATGGCGTCGGCCATAGTTTCGTCGGTCAGCGGGACGCCATGCGCGTCAATCGCTGCGCCGCCGACAAGGCCTTCTGAAAGGTCAAAAGAGACATGGCGGCGCTTGTCCATCCAGTCCACAATCCGGCGGACTTCGCCCACGACTTCGGGGCCAATGCCGTCGCCCGGCAGCACCAATACTTTCTTATTCGACGCCATCAATCTGTTCCTGTGCAAGAGTGAATGCTTGATTTCGAGCGCACTTTAGCGCCGAATCTGGCCAGCGGAAATGCGGTAAGCTTACGCGGGCGGCAATGGGATCAGCCTCATCTAGGATCACGACCCGCGGATTGCCTCGCCCCCGCTTGGGACGCCTTTAGTGCGGCCATGAAATCCAGCATTTCCCGGTGCGGTTTGATCGCATGGGCGCGGATGATCTGCGCGGCGTCTGCGCCGACGGCAGCGGCGTTTGCCGTGAGCGTCCCGGCAAGCCGGTCCCCCACATCCGCGTTTCCTGAGAAATGGCCGATGAAGCCTTTACGCGACAAGCCGATTAGCAGCGGGAAGCCGAGCGCTTTCAGCTCATCGAGCCGCGCCAGAATTTCCAAGCTTTGGTCGAGGGACTTGCCGAAGCCGAAGCCCGGATCAAGGATGATGCGGTTCTCACTGACGCCCGCAGCCCTGGCGATGGCCAGCGTCTTGCCGAAGAAAGCTTTGATGTCGTCCAGGATGTCGATATCTGGATCAATGGCGTCGCGATTGTGCATGCAGATGACAGGGCACTCAGCCTCTGCAATCGCTACCGCCATCAAAGGATCTTGCTGCAGGCCCCATACGTCGTTGACGATATTGGCGCCGGCATGCAGCGCTGCCGTCGCAGTCCCGGCTTTATAGGTGTCGACGGATACAGGCCGGTCAATCGCCGCTGTAACAGCGCGGATGACGGGCATAATCCGCTCTTGTTCGGTCTCCGCGTCAATTGGCGTGTGGCCGGGGCGTGTGGACTCGCCGCCAATATCGATAATGTCCGCGCCAGCTTCCGCCATTTCCATGGCATGGGCGATGGCGGGACCGGAAGCGACGAACTGTCCGCCATCCGAAAACGAGTCTGGCGTGACGTTCAGGATGCCCATAAGCAGCGGCGGCCCGGCAAGGCGGGCCATGAAGGCGTCGGCTGAAAACATGCTATTTGCTGGTGGCGACGAATACGCCGTCCCAGTCCTCGCCCGGCGGGTTGGCTTTAAAGTCCGTCAGGCGTTCTTCGTAGAGCTCATAGAGAACGGTCAGATCAATGACGTCGACCATCTCCTTCCGGGCCTGATCAAGCAATTCAAACGCTTCGTCCCAGCGCTGGCCTGCATAGGCAGATAGCATTTTTTCATGAGTGGCGCGCAGCGTATTGAACTTCTCGCTCTCCAAAAGGTTTTTACCGCCCGCGACGCAGTGAATGCGCACGGGTTCGGTTTTGCCTTTCACCTGGATCAGATCTAGCTCCAGCGTGGCTTTATCGGTCAGCTGGACCAGCGTATTGGCGCCGATGACGATATCAACGCCATAGGTCTTGGATTGGCCTTCCAAGCGTGCCGCCAAGTTCACGTCATCGCCGAGCACGGAATAATCGAAGCGCTGATCGGACCCCATATTGCCAACGCAAACCACGCCTGTATTCAAGCCGATGCCAATCGCCAACGGAATGAACTTCCGGCCCTCGGCTTCAGCTTCGGCTTTGATCTCTTCATTCAATGAGGTGAGCCGCGCCATCATCGCCATAGCGGATTCAACACCATGATCTGCATGGCTACCGTCATCCAGCGGCGCGTTCCAGAACGCCATGATGCAGTCGCCCATATACTTATCGATGGTGCCGTTCCGCTCCATGATGATGTCGGTCATCGGCGTCAGGAATTTATTGATAAAGGCGGTGAGTTCCTGAGCGTTGAACTGCTCAGAAATCGTTGTGAACCCGCGCACGTCGCAGAACAGCAGCGTCATGTCGCGCATTTCGCCGCCAAGCTGCAGGAGGGACGGGTTGTCAGCCAGCTTCGCCACCATATCCGGCGACATATATTGCGCGAAGGCGCCGCGGATTTGCTTCTTCTCGGACTCGGTCTGCATGTAGGACTGAATGGTCGTGACCAAGTAGACCGCAAATCCGGCGAACATGGGGTAGATCGGGTCAAGCAGCAGGCCTTGCGTATCGAACATATACCAGGAGGTATAGATTGCGCCCGCCGCCGCCGCCCCGCCAAGCACGGCAGTCGCCGAAGCGCCGACGCGCTTCCAGCGGACGCCGAAGAAGATGATGAGGCCAAGGCCGATCATACCCAGAATCTCAACGCCATCCGCCCAGTCTGGCCGGGTCAAAAGCGCGCCGGAGAATATCTGTTCAAGCGCCTGCACGTGCAATTCAACACCGGGAATGGCGGTCGATAGCGGGCTGGACTGGATATCACGCAGGCCTTCTGCACTGGTGCCGATAAAGATCACGCGGCCTTCCAGCTCACCCGGCGGTATGTCGCCTTCCATGACCTTCCATACAGGCAAGTACCGCCCTTCCTGGTGGCCGGTGTCATAGAGCCAGATGGCGCCTTGGTTATCTGTCGGCACCTCAAAGTCGCCGATGGAAATTGCGGTGATGCCGGTTTTTTCGCCAAACGACTGCTCGCCGCTGGCGCCGGAGGATTTGATGCGGAATGTGCTGGCGCCCTGCGCAATCCGGAGCGTTTCGGCCACAAGCGTCGGGTAAATTTGCCCGTCCAGGCCGACGAACAAGGGCACCCGGCGCACAATGTTGTCTGAATCTGGCACACTATTGAAGTTGGCCTCGCCAAGCGCGTTGGCGGAGAGCACGGGCAAGTTGACAGCGGCGCCGCTGAATGTCGGCACGAATTCCGTCGCAGGATCACCGAGCATCGCCATGCCGAAGGTCTTGGCGGGGCGTTTCTCGTTCTTCTCGTCGAACATAACGAAGCCGAGGATCGAAGCCGTTTGCGCCAGCGTTTGCGCCAACACATCGTCATGGTCCGGCAGTGCCGCGCTGACAGTGCGGAGCTGGTCTAGGCTCGCGGGATCGGCGATCTTCTGCCAATCTTTCAGCAAGCGCGTTGGCGATGTGCGATCTGGTTCAGCGAATACGACGTCGAACACGATGAGCGCAGCGCCCGCTTGCGTCAGCTTTTGGGTTAACTCCGCCAGGACAGGGCGCGGCCAGGGCCATTGGCCGAAACGGCGGAGGCTCTCCTCATCAATATCGACGATGCGCGACGGCGTCTCTTCCGGTTTGAACTCACGGGGTTTGATCGACTGATACGCGTCAAACACTTTCAAGCGCAGTTCGTGAATGACGACTGGGCTCTCAACGCGCAGATATACCGCCGCAGCGAGCACCACGAGCGGCAACATTATAGTGATCCAGCGGCGCATCGACCGGAGCCCCCCTTGGCGACGGATAGGTTCTTCAGAGATACTTACCTTGAAACCCCTGGAAAGGTCTATGCGATGTCTGCAATCCCTTTGCCGAAATCAGGCGCTAACTGGAAAGATCTGGCCAGCGAAATGCAAGCCATGACCGCTGAAGACGCGGACTGGCGCGGCCTGAAGACCGCCGTATACGTGTTTAACGCGGGTGAGGAAGTGCGTCGGGTTGGTCGCGAAGCCTACATGATGTTCATTTCCGAGAACGGTCTGGCGCCCAAAGCCTTTCCCAGCCTGCACCGGATGGAGCAGGAGGTCGTCGGCTTTGGCCTTGGCTTAATGGACGGCGAAGGCGGGGGCGAGGGCGAGGGCGAGGGCGGGGCGGGGTGCATGACTGCTGGCGGCTCAGAAAGCATCTTTATGGCGATGAAGTCGGCGCGGGATTGGGCGCGCGGGAATGGCCGGAAGGGTTCAGAAGTCGTTGCGCCTTCGACAGCGCATCCAGCATTCAACAAAGCCGCGCACACGCTTGGTCTAACGGTGAAACGTATTCCTGTAGCGGCAGACTTCCGGGCGGATGTGAGCGCGATGGAGGCCGCTGTCTCAGAAGAGTCCATTATGCTAGTTGGCTCAGCGCCGTGCTTTCCGTACGGCCTGATCGATCCGATCGCAGACCTGGACGGCGTTGCAGCGCGGACGGGGCTTTGGCTGCATGTGGACGCATGTGTCGGCGGCTATTTCATTCCGCATGCGGAACGCCAGGGCGCTGCGATTGATCCGTGGGACTTCCGCTTGCCCCATGTCTCATCAATCTCGGCGGATTTGCACAAATATGGCTACACGCCCAAAGGTGCCTCGACGGTGCTGTACCGATCTGAGGATTTATTCGCGCACCAAGCCTACACATTCGATGTCTGGCCCTGCGGCTCCATGTCAACGCCGACGGTGAACGGCACCCGGCCCGGCGGCGCCATCGCCGGCGCATGGGCGGTGCTGCGCCACCTTGGGCGGGATGGGTATGAGCGCTTGGCGGCGGATGTCATGAACACGCGGCAGGCGATCCAGGATGGCGCGGCGGCTTTAGGTTTTGAAACGGTCGGCGACCCGAAACTCGGCCTGATCGCCCTGCACCATCCCCAGAAAAACACCCACGCCATCGCTGACGCCATGCGCGCCAAAGGGTGGATTTCAGCCAGAACAGCTAAGCCGGACGCCATCCACCTGATGTTGCAACCCGCACATGTGGACGCGGTCGAAGCCTATCTGATTGACTTGAAGGCAACCACTGCAGCAGCACCGGTGGGTGGTGAAAGCGGCGTCGTTACATATAACTGATCTGGGCGTTAGATCGACGTCAGGAAATCCATGGCTGCTGGGCTGTCCCAAGCGACAGGGCCTTCGGAGGCGGCGATCATGTCGCCGTTTCGGTCCAGCACGAAGGCGGTCGGCACGCCGCGAATGCCCATGATCGATGCGAAAATGCGTTCATCGTCCAGGAACGGTTGAATCGTTTTGAGATTTCGGCGGCGGTAATAGGCCTTCACGGCGGGCAGGCCTGCGGTATCGATTGAGAGCGGCACAATATGCGCCCGCGCGCCAAGCTTGGCCTGCAGGGCATCAAGCTTCGGCATTTCACCGTAGCATACGGTGCACCATGTCGCCCAAAAGACCACGACGACGGGTGCGCCCTTATATTCAACGAAGCCTGTCAGTTGGCCATCGCTCTTTTTGAAGGCGATATCTGGCATGGGATCGCGGCTCTGCAACACACGGAGACCGCGGGGCGGCGATGCGGCAAATGCGGGCGCGCCAAATGTAAGGTCTGATGCTGTGAGCCCTGCGGCGGCGCTTTGTAAAACCCGGCGGCGGGATGTCTGCATTGAATATCTCCAAGCTCAGAGCGCGGATTAGATCATGCTCAAAATGGCTGAACACCAGGCGATTGCAACGCAAACCACCGTAACGGTCAGTCACAATGCAGCGAGGCTGAAACCCCAGTCGCTGTATGCCTGAAATGCGAAAGGCCCGAACGTTATGTCCGGGCCTTTCTTCTGCCGCCGATGGGCGGGTTTTTCGTTGTCGTCAGGCGCCGCGGATGGCGCTATGGCGAACGCCGAGACGGCGGAGCGTATCCATCGTCAAGCCGCTGGTGGGAAGGCCTTTGGCGCGCTGATAGCGGGCGACGGCATCCTTGGTTTGGCGGCCATAGACGCCGTCAATCCGGCCTGGATTGTATCCCGCCGCGCGCAGTGAGCGCTGGATTTCAGCGACGATGCCAGACGTCGTGTTGGTCTCGCACAGGATTGAACGCCATTCGAGACGCTCATCCGTGACCTTCACACGCTTGGTCACAGTCTCATATCGCGCCGGAATGGGAATGGCGCGGCTTGAAGGCGGCTGCACCATTTTGCGAACGCGGACGGTGTCATACTGCGCCGGAATCGCGACACGGCGGGTCGCCGCCGGGCGGTCAACGACCTGACGGGTGACGTTTTTGTACACGGCCGGCTGAACGTTGCGCGTCGTGCTGGCGGGACGATCAATCACACGCTTGCTGACAGTGCGGTATTCCGGCGGCACTTCAACAAGACACATAATCTCGCCGGTCGCTTGGTCCAGGCGCTCAATCGGGCCACGGCCTTTCTTCCAGGTTGTGTAGCCCTGTTTCACAAGAATACGCTCCGTCACCGTGCGATAAGTCGCTGGCACCGGCGTCAAAACTTCCTGGGCGGGCTGCACAAGAATGCGTTCGCTGACGGTGCGGTATGTGGCGGGCACCACTTCAACCCGTTCGGAGGCTTCGCGCACCAGCACGCGCTCCGTACCGGATTCATACCGGGCGGGGATCGTTTCTAAACGCTGGCTTTCAGGTTGGACCAGCAGCCGTTCCGTTGCGGCCTGATACTTCGCCGGGATCAGAACGCGAGCGTAGCATTCACCGGGCTTTGCGTTCGGCGGCAGGTTAGCAGCGCCGGTTTGGAGATTGGCGGCAGGACGGGCTGGCGGCGGCGGCGTGCGTCGCATCGTCGACAGTTGGTTCTTCAGCCGGGAGTTTTCTTGGTTGATCGCATTGAACTGCGAATAATATTGCTGTTGCTGCTGGCGCGATTGCGTGAGCTGCGATTCAAGGTTTTGGATCCGAAGGTTGTTCGCTTCTTCGGCTTCTTTGCTCGTGCTGCTGCATGCGGCGGCCAAAAGCGCCAGGCCGCTCACGGCTGCAATGCTGATGAATTTTTGCATCGGTTTGGCTCGCTTCTTTGATATTTGCGTTTGTTTTGTTGTTTTTGGCGGCATTTAGCCACGAAAAGGCGACGCCGCCTACCTGTCTCTCTCGAATTCTTGAGAGAGCTGCGGCGCCGCCTTTGAGCAGGCTTTTAGCTATTAGGCAGACCGGCCAAGTGAAACGCCGAGAGAATTCAGCGTCCGGATGGTCAGTGCGCCAGACGGCAGGCCAGCTTTGCGCTGATACGCATTGACTGCGCGCCGAGTCTGGGAGCCATAGACGCCATCAATCGGGCCAGGATCAATGTTCTTGGCCTTCAGCGCACGCTGCAGGCGGCGAACCACATCACCAGTCGTGTTGGTGTCACAGAAGATCTCACGCCATTCCAGGCTTTCCTCGTTGACCTTCACCCGCTTGGAAACAGTCTGGTACTTTGCAGGGATCTTAACCGTCCGCTGAGCAGCTGGCTGAACGACCTTGCGTACTTTGATTGTGCTGTATTTGGCCGGGATCTTCACGGTCCGCGTTGCGGCGGGCGTATCGACGACACGGCGGGTTACATTGCGGTATACGGCAGGCTTCGTGACTTCACGTGTGCCAGGGGGCGTCACCTGAACCCGCTTCTTCACCGTGCGGTATTCTGCCGGCACTTCAACGAGGCACATGATTTCGCCAGTGGCTTGGTCCAGTTTTTCAACCGGGCCGCGGCCTTTTTTCCAGGTCGGATACGCCTGACGAACAAGAACGCGTTCGCTCTGGGTTTCATACTTCGCTGGAGTAGCGATCAATGTCGTCTGCGCCGGTTGAATTAGGACACGCTCGGTGACGGTTTTATACGTCGCCGGGCGAACTTCGATCCGCTCGGATTCTTCGGCGACAAGGACACGCTGTGTATCGGTGCCGTAACGCGCAGGCGTGGTTTCCACCCGTTCGCTCTCGCCACGGGCGATAACCTGTTCGGTTGTTGTCTTGTAGGTCGCCGGGATCAGCACGCGGGCATAGCAGTGGCCGGGCTTAGCGTTTGGCGGCAGGTCAGCATTGCCGCCAACACGCCGGTCGCTTTCCATAACGGGCTTTTCGCCCATGCCTTTAACCTGTTCGGCCAGAGCGTTCTTCGCGGCGCGTTCTGCTGCGAGGCTGTCTTCGGTCGTTTGCAGCTGGTTTTCCAGCTCAGAGATGCGGCCGGTGTTGGCCTCATCTGTGCTGGCGCAACCTGCCGCGAGCAGCAGCGCAGCCGCACTGGCTGAGATCATCATCGTACGCTTCATTCGCCCGGGTCAAGCGAACAACGATGAAAGACGTGTTTTGCGTCTCAAAGTGCGACGCAAACCCCCCAAAAGTCTGGCCACAGGCATTATGCAGCAAGTGTGGCGCCAGAACGAGTGAGCGCATTTAGGTTTCTGGTATTAATGCCCCACTAGCGACAATTGATGCGGTATCGCTATCAGGCAGATGACGCAGCAGTGATTGGCGTTTTCTCAGCCGATCCTTAGGTTGAATACAGATATGCGAACACAGGAGTGACGCCAGATGCTGATTAAATCCTTGCGCCGTTGGGAAATTCCGGAGCGCGAAGCCACCTCGGAATCCTTGTTCCTGAACCGCCGCCAATTGCTTGTCGGCGGCGGCGCTGGAATGCTGGCAGCCGGTATGTCGCTCCCGGCGCGCGCCGATGTCATGGCGGCGCCTGATGTGGCGCCGGAACTGTACCCGGCCAAACGCAATGAACTCTATAAGCTGGACCGTGAACTGACCGAAAAGAAGATCGCGCTCACCTACAACAATTTCTACGAGTTTGGGTCCCATAAACAGATTGCAGACCGGGCGCAGGACCTAGAGGTCAAACCTTGGACCGTCACGATTGACGGCATGGTCGATAACCCGATGACGCTGGACGCCGAAGACCTCATCCGTAAAATGCCCATCGAAGAACGCCTTTACCGGCATCGCTGCGTCGAAGCATGGTCCATGGCGGTGCCTTGGAGCGGGTTTGCGCTGAAAGAACTGGTGAAGATGGCCGGTCCCAAGGCAGGCGCTAAGTACCTCCGCATGGAAACCTTCATGAACCCGAAGGTCGCGCGCGGCCAGCGCCAGCGCTGGTATCCGTGGCCCTATGTTGAGGGCCTGCGTCTGGATGAAGTGACGAATGACCTGGCGTTCATGGCGACTGGCGTTTACGGCAAGCCTATGGTGAAGCAGATGGGCGCGCCGCTCCGCCTCGCCGTTCCATGGAAATATGGCTTTAAGTCGATCAAATCCATCGTGAAGTTCACGTTCACCGATGAGCAGCCAAAAAGCTTCTGGGAGCAGCTTATCCGCCGGGAGTACGGCTTCTATGCCAACGTCAACCCTGAAGTGGATCATCCGCGTTGGAGCCAGGCGACCGAAAAACCGCTTGGGCAAAGCGAACGTGTGCCGACGCTGCTCTATAACGGTTATGCCGAAGAAGTGGCGGGCATGTACGCTAATATGGACCAGGGCAAAATCTTCTATTGATCCTGCATTTATAGGCCGGGCCGCGCTTGGCGCCTGAAAGCTGAACGCCTAAGCTTACCGTCTCATTTTGCAGGCGGAGCGTTCAGGTTATGGCGAATTTCGATACAGTGATCCGGGGCGGCTTGATCGCGACGGCTGGCGGGGTTTTTGAAGGCGAAGTCGGCATCGTCGGCGAAAGCATCGCCGCTGTTGGCCAAAACCTGGCAAAGGGCGAGCGCGAGATAGACGCCAAGGGCAAGATCGTTGTGCCAGGCGGCGTCGATAGCCATTGCCATATCGATCAGATCAGCTCTACCGGCGGCGAGAATGCTGAGACTTTCGAGTCTGGTACGCGGGCTGCGGTTTGCGGCGGCACGACATCTGTCATCAGCTTTGCGCCGCAGTTTCCCGGCATGCATATCAACGAGTCCACGGCGGATTATCACAAGCGCGCCGAAGGCAGTGCCACCTGTGACTACACCTTCCATCTGATCGTCAACCGCGCCGACGATGAAACCTTGGAAGCGCTGCCTGGGTTGATCGCTGAGGGGCACCGCTCGATCAAAGTCTTCATGACCTATCCGTCCAACCGGGTGGATGACGAGGGCCTGTTGAAGTTGATGGCCATCGCCCGCCGCAATGAGGGCTTCATGGTGATCCACGCTGAGCATCATGAGATGATCATGTGGATGATGGAGCAGCTCACCAGTGCTGGTTTGACGGAAGCCAAGCACCATAGCTGGTCCAAACCGCCGCTGGTCGAGCGGGAAGCCGTTCACCGCGTCATCGCGATGTCTGAATTGCTGGACCAGCCGGTGCAGATATTTCACGTGACCTGTGATGAAGCGGCGGAGGAAATCCGCCGCGCCCAGCACCGGGGCGTCAAAGTGTTCGGCGAGACTTGCGCGCAATATCTCGTGCTGACCGAAGACGATATGGACAAGCCCAACGGTGAGGGCGCCAAATGGATTTGTTCGCCAGCGCCCCGTACAGTGGAGGAGCAGGCGGCGCTCTGGCGGCACCTCAATTCAGGCACGCTCGGCGTTGTCTCGTCTGATCATGCGCCGACGAATTTTGCAGAAGGCCAAGGCAACAAGCTGCCCGAAGGCCCGAATACGCCTTTCACCAAAGTGCCGAACGGCGTTCCAGGTCTGGAGACACGCCTACCCATCCTCTTCTCTGAAGGCGTGAATGGCGGGCGCATCAGCTTGGAGAAGTTCGTGGAGCTGAGCTCTACCAATCCAGCCAAATTGTTCGGGCTCCTGAAAAAGGGACAGATCGCGCCAGGGATGGATGCGGATATCGCAATCTGGGACCCGGATATGAAGGTGACGATAGCTCAGGAAAACCTGCATCACGGCATCAACTACACGCCGTATGAAGGCATGGAAGTGACGGGCTATCCCATCGTCACAATGTCCCGTGGCGAGGTACTTTGGCAGGATGGCAAGTTTAACGCGAAACCCGGCCGTGGTCGGTTCATGGCGCGGGCGCCGTATGATTACATTAAACCGCGCGGCCAGTTCCCAACGCCATTCAACCCGTTTGCTTGAGTGAAAGGCGGTTTGCGGCTTTTATTTCTCCGGCCCGCAGGCATCCTCCCTCACCCTGCTCCCTCTCCCCCTATGGGTGGCGAGGGGACCCTCACTGGGGCCGCGTGAGGCTTTGCGTCGATAGTTGAAGGCGCCGCCACAAGGCCTCCTCGCCGCCCATTGGGGGGAGAGGAACGAGGTGAGGGGGGAAGTCTGCGGGCCAAGTACAATCAAAGCCGCAACGCGACCCGCTAATCCCTGCCAGCCAGAAACAACCGCCCAGCCACTGGCGCCAGCAGCCGGTTCGAATGCCCGGCATGCGGTGCTTCGACGATGCGCCAGCCGAACGGCGCTCCCGCGGCGTCCGCCACGGATTTACCGGATTGATAGAAGAACCGCCCCCGCGCTAAACGGTGCGGGCCTTGCCGTGTCGCTTCGGGCGATTTCAGCAGCACTTTCGCCGTCACATTCCGGTCCCGCTGGCCGAGCAGCATCGTGAGGGGGCGGGATAGAAGCCTGTCCATGTCGATATCTGGCGCGCCTTGGCCGAGACCATAAGGAAAGCGCGCGGCATCGGGCGCTGTATAGGCGCCGGCATTTGCAGCGATGGCGTGGCTAAACCGCGCTTCCGGCAGGAATAGCGCCAAGCGATGCACGAACTGCCCGCCGGCGGAATGGCCATAGAGCCAGTAGTCGTTCCGCTTTGCGCGGAAGCGCTGGCGACCCGCATCGAACGCCCGCTCGACAGCCTGGTAACTCCACATATCGCGCGGCAAGAAACTACGCCGGTCAGGTGTCCGCATTCCGCCGACTTCATAGGCGCGCGGGCCAGGGAAGCCGATCTCATCAAATGCCGGCGCCAGTAATAGGGCGTTGCAGTCTTCCGCAACCTGGCGCCAGTCGTTGCGATAATCCTCAGCATTTCGCTTGTAGCCGTGGAGTGCGATCAGGATGGGGCCGTCATCCTGCCAATCGGCAGGGCAGTGGAAATATACAGCCATGCGGCCCGTCTCAGACGCTGGCTCCATAAATTCGAATACGCCGGTTTCAGCCTCGTTCACGCGGCGACCCCGAGTGCATCCGCCAGAATCTCATACGAACGATGCCGGATCGCCTTGTTATGCGCCCAGGTGACGATGGCTATCTCGTCAACATCCAACTCCTTACCAAGCGCCTCGATGCGCGCAGCCGTTTCCGGTCCTTCGCCGACAAAGCTGTCGCGCAGCATCGCCTGTATGCGGTTTTCTTCCGCCGCGTTCAGGTCGGTCGCTTCAACCTCTTCAGGCGATTCCAGCGGGATGAACATGCCCCGGTCGCGATAGAGGCGGCATTTAGCGCGTGGCAGGAAGTTGCGTTCGGTCTCCGCCTGGTCGTCGCCCGCCATCGCCCAGACGCAGATTGCGACATGCGGTTCTGGCCAGCGTTCTGATGGACGGTATGTATCCCGATACAGCTTGATCGCCCGGTCAGCGCCCTTGCCGTCCGTGAAGAACCAGGCGAAAGCGTATGGCAGCCCGAAAATCGCGGCGACCTGCGCGCCGTAGTCGCTGCTGCCGAGCATCCAAGTTTCCGGCACTGTATCGCCTTGCGGGAATGCTTGGACGCTGCGGAACGGATGGTTTTCTACCAGCGGCTCGCCTGATACCCAAGCCATCAGGTCCCGGACGTCTGAGGGAAATGCTTGCGGGCGTTCGTTGGCTTGCGGGTTCAGGGCGAACGCCGTCCGCCCGTCAGATCCCGGCGCGCGGCCAAGGCCCAGATCAATCCGGCCTGGCGCCAGCGCATCCAGTACTCGAAACTGCTCGGCCACCTTAAACGGGGAGTAATGCGGCAGCATCACGCCGGCGCTGCCGATGCGGATACGCTCTGTGCGCATCGCAATCGCCGCCATCAGGATTTCGGGCGCGGTCCCTAAGATGGACGGGTGGTTATGGTGCTCAGACACCCAAAAACGGTTGAAGCCGAGCGCCTCGCAATGCTCCGCCAGCTCAATTGTTTCGGTGATCGCCTGCGCATGCGGTCTGCCCGCGACAGCGACGGACTGGTCCAGGACTGAGTATTTGATCATGGGGGTTCGTTAGACTCTCGCAGCGTAACGGAAGCGGAATGCATCCCCGTGGCGGATGAAGTGGCCAAGCGACGGGCTGGGGAAATGCATAGTCGCAATCAGCGTATCGGTCTCGGCGTATTGATCCATGAAAGCGTTGCGGGTCGCGCGGCCTTGGGCGGGG
This sequence comes from Alphaproteobacteria bacterium, assembly GCA_038102935.1. Lineage (GTDB taxonomy): Bacteria > Pseudomonadota > Alphaproteobacteria > Bin95 > Bin95 > VMCJ01. The sequence goes on from JAYNYG010000012.1 coordinate 14,942, forward strand.
TCTGTGTCTGGGCGCGCGTCCAGATGCGTGCAGGCGCATTGCAGCGGTGAATGGATCAGATCGCCGGTCACCACGCATTCCTGACCGCCCTCCAGTAGCCGAACCGCAAAATGATCCGGCGTGTGACCCGGCGTCGGCATGAGCTGGATGCCGGTCACGAGCTCTGCGTCGCTCTCCACCAAGTACGTCTTCCCCGCCTCGACAATCGGCAGCACGGAATCGGCGAAATGCAGGGTCGGAGAGTGTTTCTGGAACTCAGTCCAATGCGCCAGTTCTTTTTCTGAGAACACATATTTGGCGTTCGGGAAGGTTGGAACCCAGCGGCCATCTTCCAGCTGCGTATTCCACCCCACATGGTCGGGGTGCAAATGCGTGCACATGACGAAATCGATATCCTCGACCGTCAGCCCGGCGCGATTGAGTGCGTCCATATATGTAGAATCAGTTTTCATGTGCCAGAGCGGCCGCGTCGGGCGCTCCTTATGATTGCCGATGCAGGTGTCGATCAGCACATTGTACTTGCCTGTGCGCACGACATAGGACTGCATGGCGAATGTCAGCAGGCCGCTTGCGGGGTCAAGCGCCACTGGCTCCAGCATCGCGCGGTGCTTTTCCAACTCTTCCGGCTTTAGATTGGGAAAGAACTCAAAGGGATCGAAGCCGGGCAGTTCCTGCTCGATAATGCGGTCAATCCGCCAATCGCCGAGATTAAAGGTGGTCGTCATGGCTCGCCTCTCCCTGCTTGATTCATCATTTTGGCTCTAGTTTGCCGCCTACTGGCAAGAGTATAAGCCCGCGCCGCAGAATTTGTAGCGGGCACAACTGATCACGCTTATCCCTGTGGCATCCTGCGCTTAGCAGCGGGTCCGGCGCAATGCTATGCGGGTAGAATAATGGCGCGCGGATCAACAACTTCCATCCAGGCTCTTGCGGCTGACCACCCCTATCGCTGGGCGATGTTGGCGGGCGTTTGGTTGCTCTATGCTTGTTTCGGGCTGACTGCGGGATCATTGGCGCCGCTCGTTGGGCCAATCACGCGGGACTTGGGGATCGGCTACGCGGCCATGGGCGCGGTGTTTGGCGCGTGGCAGCTTGTATATATCGTAGCGGCGGCGCCAGGCGGGGCGGCGATGGACCGGTTTGGGCCGCGCCGCACGCTCTTCATCGCAACGCTCGTGATTGTCGCCAGCGGCCTGCTGCGTGCGACGGCGGACAGCTATACTTTCTTGCTTGTGGCTGTCGCTGTATTCGGCCTTGGCGGGCCGTTGATTTCCGTTGGCGCGCCCAAAGTGATTGCGCTTTGGTTTGACGGCAAGGATCGCGCCTTCGCCATGGGCGTTTATATCACTGGCCCGTCTTTAGGCATGATCTCTGGCCTGGCATTCACAAACCCCGTTCTGATGCCGCTGTTTGAACAGGACTGGCGTATGGTTTTGAGCGTCTATGCCGGGGTGACGGCGTTGGCGGCGTTCATCTGGCTGGCGCTTTCAGCCCATCCGCAGGCACGGGCGATAGAGCGACAATTGGCTTCAGAACCGCGCCAGCCGCAATTACTTGTCTACAAAGAATTGCTGCGGCTACCGACGGTCCAGTTGATGCTGCTCATGAGCATCGGCGTATTTTTCTTCAATCACGGCCTCAACAATTGGCTGCCGACATTGCTGCGCTCCAGCGGCCTGGAGCCCAAAGCCGCTGATCTCTGGGCGATGATCCCAACTTTGATCGGCGTTGCCGGTTCACTGCTGATCCCACGTTTGGCGACGCCTGAACGACGCTTTCCTGTTCTGCTTGCTTTGTTGGCGGCGGCCTTGGCGGCGACGATCCTGCTGCATTCGGACCCTGGACCAATGCTGGGGCTTGGCCTTGCTATGCAAGGCATCGCCCGATCCTCGCTCATGACGGTCGCGATTTTGATTTTGGTAGAGATGCCGGAGATTGGGCCGAGGCGGGCAGGGGCTGCGTCTGGATTATTCTTCTCAGCGGCTGAGATTGGCGGGGTTACGGGGCCATTGGCGCTTGGCGCAATTTCTGAGGCGACGGGCGGATTTACACCAGCGCTCTATGTGCTTTCAGGCGTTATCATCGCGCTGATGCTGCTGGCGCTCAGATTGAATCGCTGAAGGCCCCCCACGCGCTCAGGCGCCGCATTGATTGCCAAGGCCGGGCGCGATATGGAATAAGCCAACGCCACGTCACTTGCCGGGATCCTTGCCGATGACCTACGTCGTCACTGAAGTTTGCATCAAATGTAAGTACATGGATTGCGTCGAAGTCTGCCCGGTCGATTGCTTTTACGTTGGCGAGAATATGCTCGTGATCCATCCAGACGAATGCATTGATTGCGGCGTCTGCGAGCCGGAATGCCCCATCGAAGCCATCAAGCCGGATACGGAGCCGGGGGCGGAAGAATGGGTCGAGTTCAACCGGGATTATTCCGAAGCCTGGCCCAACATCATCCGCAAAGGCGACAGCCCGGCGGACGCCGAAAAGTGGGAAAAAGTCCCCAACAAGCTGAAAGAACACTTCAGCGCCGAACCCGGCGAGCCCTGATTTAAAACCGCTCCAGCAGCCGTTCTAAGTAATCTCGTTCAACTGGCGGGCGGGCGCGGTCGCCTGCGCGGCGGCGGAGCTCGTCTTGAATTGTGCGGGCGCGTTGTAGATCGCCGATATCTGGTATCTGCACGCCACCGGTAGACCGGCCTCGTGTCGCGCGGCCAAGCGGGTCTGTGCCGCCTTCATTCATCTGGCCGTTTTGGCCTTGTGCTTGGCCACCCTGGCCTTGTTGTTGACCGAGTTGTTGCGCCAATTGTTCCGCCATGCTGCGGGCGGCCTCCTGCAACTGCTGCAGCGCTTCGCCTTGTGCGCCAAGTGCGCCTTGTTGATCGCCTTGGCTCAGACCGTCGACCGCATCGCGCATCGCTCGTTCAGCAGCGCCCAAGCCGCCTGGAATATCGCCATTCTCGCCAAGCTGCCGCATGACTTCGCCGAGCGCCCGGCGCAAGGATTCCTGTTGCCCGGCAAGGGCTTGTCCATTCTGGCCTTGGCCCTGGCCTTGTTGCCCTTGACCCTGACCGCGTTGGCCTTGGCCAGTTTGACTTTGTCCCTGTTCTCCTTGGCCACTCTGTCCCATCTGGCCTTGTCGCCCGCGCTGACCTTGGCCCATTTGGCCAGATTGGCCTTGTTGCCCCTGTTGCCCGCTTTGGCCTTGCTGTCCACGTTGGCCCGGTTGCCCTTGCTGCCCTTGTTGTTGACGCATGGTTTCGTCCATGAGCTGTTGCTGCTGGCGGGCGAGGTTTTGGGCCTCCTGCATGCTCTGCATCATTTGCTGCATGCGTTGCATGTTCTGGTTCATGACGCGGGCGTTCGAAAGCTGCTCTAGCATCCGGTCGACTTGGGCGAGCGCCTCTTGCGCAGCGTCGCGCGCGCCGGCCTCGTTGAGTTCGCGGATGCGGTCCAACATGCGCATCAGGTCCTGTCCGCGCATCATCTGCGCGTTCCGGTCCATCTGTTGCGGTTGTGCTTGGTTGTTCTGCTGTGCGCGGGCGAGCGCTTGCACCATGCGCTCTACGGCTTGCTTCAATTCCTCAACTAGCCGTGCGATTTCTTCGGGCGATGCGCCGCGGGCTAAAGCCTCAGCCAAGCGTTCACGTGCTTTGCGGAGCGCCCGTTCAGCGGCGGAGAGATCGCCATCTTCTAGCCGCAGCGCAATCTCCCACATCAGCTCGCGAGCAAGGTCGTAGGACCGTTCTGTCCGATCCACCAGCAGCCGTGCGCGGGCGATGCCGAGCGCGGTCATAACCGTAGCGCTGCCGTCATAGGCGTTTGGTGCGCGCATCAATTGGGCGATATTGGCGGCGATTGGCTCGCGCTTGCGCGGTTCTGCGTCGAGTTCTTTGCGCGCAGAGATAATTGCGCGGGCGACGGGGTGCTCGAACTGCCGTTCTGGCAGTGGGAAATTGAGCGGTTTGCTCTCGCCCGTTTGGCCAATACCGTCTGTCACTTCGATCTGCAGCTTTACGGTGCGCCCGGCCCAGCGATGCGCCGTTAAGTCCCGGAACAATGCGCCCGCCGCCTTTTGCACATTCGCTGGCAAGGGCAGGGGGATTACGTCACTGGCGCCATATCCGCCGGGCGGCTCGCCATCATTTGGCGTGACGCCCAGCTTGCCGTGGGCGATGCCATAATCGTCGCTGAGCTTGTAATTGAAGCGGATGACGCCGGTTTGGGAGATCGCTGGATCGTCCACGAAGCTTGCTGTCGGCGGAGCATCTGGCACGACAACCAAGGGCCACTCAGCCAATATCGCGCCGTCAGTTTCCGTTAGCGTAACCGCTTTGCCGCCGGTGAGTTCAGTTTCGACCGCATAGGCGCCGAGCGTCTCTAGCGCCTCAAATGGGATTACCGCGCCATCCACCGTCAGCGTCGGCGCGCCTTTGCCGGTTTCGGCGACGGCTTTCAGGATGCTGCCGATTGGCGCAACGATTTCATCAAGCGTGGCGGATGCGCGAATAGGCGCCGCACCCGTATATTCCGGCGGATTGATCCAAAGCTCTACCGTGCTCGGTACAGGCGCCGTAACCGGCCAGACTTGCATCGCCCTGACCGCGCGCGGCCCAAGTTCGCCCCATCCAAGCGCCAGTCCGCCGATCAGCAGCAGCAGGCTGGCATGGCGGAGCGCCCAAGGGTCCCGGCTCGACAGGCCAATACGCGGCGTGCCCAGCCGGACGCGGTTGATCGCCTTCGCCATCCGCGCAATATGGGCAGACCATGCCGCCTCGGCTTCCGGCGTGTCTGCGGATGGCGTATCAGCCAGCGTCTGGAACGGACGGTGCGGAAGGTTCGCGTCCTGCTCTAAGCGTTGCTCAGCGTCCGATTGCGAGGGCAGGGCATAGCGCCGGGCTAGGCTCCAAAGTCCCCAGGCCACGCCGGCGACAGCGATCAAAGCGATGATCAGCCTGATGACCCAATGCGCATCGCCGAGCACGCCAGAGAACGCCAGCGCGGCATAGGCTGCCAGAAATCCCTGAGCAGGCCAAAGCCCGCGCCATAACCGTTCCGCCGCGATCAGGCCGCGCGCCGCCATGCGGAGCATCCGGGCTTTTAACGGCAGGGTCGGGCGCAAGGCGGCCTCCAGAAAGCGTTACGGAAATCCATATCGCATAAGAATAAGGCGCAATTAGGCGTGAGGGAACTGAAGACCGCGTTAACGGCCCATTTGGGCGGCGATTTCTTCCGGCACAGCGGAGATTATCACCATGGCCTGGGCCAACGGCGGTTCATCTGTGATCGTGATGTCGATGATGGCTTTCATGCCGGGTGGCGTAAGAAACGCCAAGCGTTCAGCGGCGCCGCCGGTCAGTTTCATCGTGGGCTTGCCGCCGGGCAAGTTGATCACCCCCATATCCCGCCAGAATACGCCCTTCCTGAAGCCGGTGCCGAGCGCTTTGGAGCATGCCTCTTTGGCGGCGAAGCGCTTGGCGTAGGATTCGACTCGGCCTGCGCGCCTATCTGATTTTGTGCGTTCAACTTCTGTGTAGATGCGATCCAGGAACCGGTCGCCGAAACGCGCCATGGTTTTTTCGATGCGGGTGATGTCAATCAGATCGCTGCCGAGGCCGATGATCATGCGTTGATCCCGCGTGCTTCGTTCATCAACCGGCGCATTTCTTGCACAGCCGAGCCAAGGCCCAGGAAGATCGCTTCCGCAATCAAAAAATGGCCGATGTTGAGTTCTTTGACCTCTGGAATTGCAGCAATCGGCTTTACATTCTCGAAGGTCAGCCCATGCCCCGCATGGATCTCGAGGCCGAGGGCAGCGCCCTCCCGTGCGCCTTGCCGGATACGTTCCAGCTCTTCTTGTTGCGCGGCGCCTTCAAGCTCGCAATACCGCCCGGTGTGGAGCTCAACGACTGGCGCGCCCAGGCTGGCAGCGGCCTTAAGTTGGGCCGAATTCGCTTCAATGAAGAGCGAAACGCGGCACCCTGCGCTTGCCAGTTCAGTGACGATGGGCGCCAGGCGGTTATGCTGGCCAGCGGCATCGAGCCCGCCTTCGGTGGTCACTTCTTCGCGCTTTTCGGGCACGATGCAGGCGGCGTGCGGTTTGTGCTCGGCTGCGATGGCGACCATTTCAGCCGTCGCAGCCATCTCAAAGTTTAGCGGCAGCGAGACTTCGTTGCGGAGGAGCGGGATGTCCGCGTCCTGGATATGCCGTCGGTCTTCGCGGAGATGTGCGGTGATGCCGTCGGCCCCGGCTTCCGCCGCTAGCTGTGCAGCGCGCAGCGGCGAGGGGTAGGCGCTGCCGCGCGCATTCCGAACAGTCGCCACATGGTCAATGTTGACGCCTAAACGTAAAGTATTATCGGTCATCCAGGCTGCTCCCCTGAAGCTTTAGGCGCGGGCGCCTTCGGGCGACGCCAACGCGCACGGCCCGCCGCCATATTCTGGCTACGCCGCGCTTGATACCGGGCGACAATAGGCTTGATGGCGAAATAAACCAGCGCCCATACACAGGCTGACATGATCGCCCCGCCCACAAGCGCTGGGGCAAGGACGGGCCAGCTCTCAATCGCCGCATCACGGAAATTTCCGTTCAATAGATCAGCGACCGCCATCTTCAGGCTGTCCCCAATACTGCTTTCCGCAATGCCGTTCGCGCCGATGCCTAGCGTGTGGCCAATCTTATAGGCGCCGAGCCAGATGAAAGGAAATGTCCAGGGATTGCCAATTGCGGTGCCGATCATCGATGCAATGACGCTGCCGCGAGTGCCGAGCGCCAACGCGGCCCCAAGCACGAAATGCAAGCCCGGCAGCGGCAGAAAACTGACGGCAGTCCCGGCGGCGAACCCGGCGGCGATGCCGTGGGGCGTGGCGCGAATGCGCGCGACGCGGCGCCAAAGATATCGGCCCGCGCGCTTAAACCCGCCGCGCGGCCATATCCAGGCGCGGACCTTGTCCGTCGTCGCCCTGGGCTTCCGTCTCCCAAACATTCTGAACTAAGCGCCTTCCCGTTCGATTGATGTCACCATGCTGTCCGTGCGCAGCGCAGCTATGATGTTGGCGAGGTGATCCAGACTCTCAACCTCAATATCAACGAGAAGTTCGAAAAAGTCCGCCGCACGATTGGCGAACCTTAAATGCGAAATGTTACCTCTATGCTTGCCGATCGTATTTGACATTGCGCCAAGTGACCCAGGCTCATTCGCGAGGATGACGCGCACCCGGCCTACATGCATTTCACTCTCTGAGCCATCGTTCCAATCGACGTCCAGCCAGCGTTCGGGCGTGTGGCCGAAGGCTTCCAGGGTTGAGCACTCGGCCATATGGATAGCCACGCCCTTGCCGGTGGTGACGATGCCGACAATCCTGTCCCCCGGCAATGGATGGCAGCAGCGGGCGTAATGGACGGCCATGCCTGGAATAAGGCCTTTCAGCGTCAAGGCCTTCGGGCGCTTGCCATCTGGCGATGAGGGTTTCACCAGCGGTTTGGCGCGGGCGAGGGCGGCCTCGTCTACGTCAAATTCTGGCTTTTCCGGTTGGAAGATCGCGGCGAGTTCGCCCTCGGTATGCAGGCCTTCGCCGAGGCTAGCGTAGAGATCTTCCGCATCATCGAGATTGAAGCGTTCAAGCGCTCCGCCCAGTTCGCGTTCGGCGAAGGTGCGCCCGGCGGATGTTAGAACGCGCCTCACGATTTCCCGGCCAAGCGCTATGTATTGATCGCGTTGCTCCAGGCGGATCATGCGGCGGATACGGGCGCGGGCGCGGCCGGTGACGACGAACCGCTCCCATTCAGGCGATGGCGTGTGATTGCGCGCCGTTAAAATGTCCACCTGATCGCCATTATTTAAGCGCGTGCGCACGGGCGCCATACGGCCATTGACCTTAGCGCCAACGCATTTGTCGCCGACTTCTGAGTGAACGGCATAGGCGAAATCGATGATCGTCGCGCCATTCGGCAGGCTGATCAGATCGCCCTTTGGCGTGAAGCAAAACACCTGATCCTGGTACATCTCGAGCTTCGTGTGCTCCAGGAATTCTTCCGGGCCGCCGGCTTGGTCCAGAATATCGAGCAGGCTACGGATCCAGCCGTATTGCTTGCCGTCGTGACCTTCGCCTGCTTGCTTATAACGCCAATGCGCGGCGACGCCGTAATCTGCGACCTGGTGCATTTGGGTGGTGCGAATTTGTACTTCAATCCGCATCTGCTCCGGCCCAATAACACCGGTGTGGATCGATTGGTAACCGTTCGGTTTTGGTGTCGAAATGAAGTCTTTGAACCGGCCCGGTAGGACCGGGTATGACGCATGGATGGCGCCGAGCGCTTGATAGCAATCCGCCACTTCCGGCACCGAAATGCGGAACGCCATGATGTCCGTGAGGGCTTCAAATGGCGCCGCCTTCCGCTGCATCTTCAGCCAAATAGAATGCGCTGCTTTCTCCCGGCCCGTCACCTCGGCTTCGACGCCATAGTCGCTGGTGATCCGCTTCAATTCGGAAATGACCTGCGCCACGAGCTCTTGGCCGTTGCTCCGCAGAAATTCGAGCCGGGTGTTGATGCCGTCGCGGGCCTCGGGATTTATTTCTGCAAAAGCCAGATCAACGAGCTCATCCCGCCAAGTCTGAACGCCAATGCGTTCTGCAAGCGGCGCATAGATTTCCAAGGTTTCGGACGCCGTGCGGCGGCGGCTTTTCTCGGACTTTACATGCTTCAATGTGCGCAGATTGTGAAGCCGGTCCGCCAGTTTCACCAACAAAACGCGGATATCTTCGGACATGGCGACGACAAGCTTGCGGAAATTCTCCGCCTGCTTGGTCCGGTCCGATTGAAGTTCCAGTTTGGTAAGTTTGGTGACGCCATCAACGAGACGGGAGATGTCTTCGCCAAATAGCCGCGTGATGTCTTCCAGCGTCGCATCTGTGTCTTCGACGGTGTCGTGCAGCAGGGCTGTCACGATGGAGCCCGAATCAAGCCGCATATCCGCCAAAAGCGACGCGACTTCTAAGGGATGCAGGAAATAAGGATCGCCAGACGCCCGCTTCTGCGAGCCATGGCGCTGCATGGCGAACACATAAGCTCGGTTGATCCGCTCTTCATCGACGTTGGGATCGTACTCGCGTACTTTCTCAACCAGTTCGAACTGGCGGATCATGGCGTCCTGTCAGGCCCTTTCAACCCTATGCTTCTTATACGTTCCGCCAGCGTAGGGCCCTTGATCGGGCGGATCAACTCAAGATGCGGTTATGAGCGATCTGGATCGATCTGGCCTGCGTCATAAGCTTCCGCCAAACGGTCGCGGTTCACAGGCTCAGGCGCGCCCTGCTCCTGGGCTTCGCGGGCGAGCGCGGACAGATCGAGTTCATCGTCTTCTGGGGATTCGATGTCGTTCTCATCCGCGTAATCATCATTTTCTTCAATCGGCGCAACCTTTTGACGGCCACGCACAACAGCGTCAAACAGCTCTTCAGTATCGAGATTAGCGTCCGCGATTTCACGGAGCGCTACGACTGGGTTCTTATCACGGTCGCGGTCAACCATCAGCTCGCTGCCGGAGGAGATGTCACGGGCGCGTTGCCCAGCCAAAACCACGAGGTCGAAGCGGTTGGGGATGCGTTCTACGCAATCTTCTACCGTTACACGCGCCATGATGATCCATTCCTTATAAGCCGCAAAGCCAAACGCCGTTCAGCCCTATTGTATCCAGGGCTCACGCTATACCTGATATATTGCCGAATTCCAAAAGGCCAAGCGAAATCGCACACTTCAGCCAGGCTGTTGATAATCTATTGTATACCAACGGCCCATCCGGTATCAACACAGGGATAGTGTCGCAGGCTTGTGGTTTCGATTGCCCATTCTGAAAAGCATCTTATCTGATACGCCATAGGCTTTTGCCGCACGCACAATCTTACCGGTTTTGATAGTCCATACGGGATACAAGTTTCTATGAATCAGATACGGCGCGCGATCTTCATCGACGGCTCGAACCTTTATGCAGCCGCGAAAAACCTTGGCTTCGATATCGACTATCGCAAGCTCCGGCATTTCTTTGAAGCTGGAAGCTGGATGATGCGGGCTTATTATTATACCGCCATCGCGGAGGATCAGGAATATTCGCCGGTGCGTCCGTTGGCGGATTGGCTGGACTATAACGGCTACACGCTCGTCTCGAAGCCCGCCAAGGAATATGTGGATTCAATGGGCCGTCGCCGTATTCGCGGCAATATGGATGTTGAAATCACGGTCGATGCGTTGGATCTGGCGGACCGCCTGGACCATGTAATCCTGATGAGCGGCGACGGCGATTTCCGCGCACTCGTTGCAGCGCTGCAACGGAAGGGCATCCGGGTCACTGTCGTTAGCACCGTGCGCACCAGCCCGCCGATGATCGCGGATGAGCTACGCCGCCAAGCCGACGAGTTCTTGGATCTGCATGTCATCGCGCCGAACATTGAGCGCCGTATGCCCGAACGCGGTCCTGATCGTGGACCGGAGCGTGGGCCTGAACGCCCGCCTGGCGCGCCTATGGCCGGTGCTGGATATGCCGCCGCCAACCAATCCGCTGACGATGATGAAGATGAGGACGACGCCCCGCCGCCGTTGCGTGGCCCTGGCGATTATCGCGATGGCGGCTTCATCGAAGACGAAGAGGACGTTTGATCCCCTTTGTCCAAAGCCGCCCGAGATATCCAGTGGTCCCCGCCTGACCGCGATTGCCCGCTCTGCCCGCGCCTCGTCGCTTTCCGTGAGGATCTGCGCGCGAAGGAGCCTGAATGGCACAACGCGCCGGTCACGTCGTTCGGCGGCCTGAACGCGCGCTTGCTGATTCTGGGCCTGGCGCCCGGCATGAAAGGCGCAAACCGGACAGGTCGGCCCTTCACCGGCGATTACGCTGGCGACACGCTGTATGACACTTTGGTGCGTTTTGGGTTCGCTAAAGGCGTTTATGACCGCAATCCCAATGACGGCCTTGAATTAGAGGATTGCCGGATCGCCAACGCTGTCCGTTGTCTGCCGCCGGCCAACAAGCCAACGCCGTTGGAAGCGACGACCTGTAGGCCGTTCCTAGTCTCCGAGGTTGCGGCAATGCCGAACCTGCAAGTCATCCTGGCGCTGGGGCGGATCGCCCATGATGCGACATTGCGGCTTCTGGGCGAGCGATTGGCGGCGCATCCTTTCGGGCATGCGGCGATGCATCAGATCGGCGCATTGACGATTGCTGACAGCTACCATTGCTCCCGCTACAACACGAACACTGGACGGTTGACGACAGAAATGTTCGACGCCGTCTTCACCGAAATTCGTCGCCGCATTCCCGCGGCCTGACGCTTGACCATCAGGAGCCTGCGCCGTTGAGCGACAAGCCAGAGAAAACGGACAGCATCTGGGATTACGTGCGCGCACTCTTCTGGGCGCTGCTGCTTGCGGGCATATTCCGGTCCTTCGTTTATGAGCCCTTCAGCATCCCGTCAGGCTCAATGCAGCCGACGCTGCTGATTGGCGACCATTTGTTCGTGTCCAAATGGACCTATGGGTATTCCAAGCATTCTCTGCCGATGAGCCCCGACATTTATGACGGTCGCGTGCCAAATGGCGTGCCGGATCGCGGCGATGTCATCGTTCTCAAGTTCATCGAAGAAAAATGGCGCGGCGGCGAAACCACCATTACCCGCACAGACTACATCAAACGCCTCGTCGGCTTGCCAGGCGACACGGTGCAGATGAAGGCCGGGCGCCTTTATATCAACGGCGCCATTGTCGAACGACGGCCAGATGGCGAGTTCACGGCTGGCGGGCAGACCTACAAACAGTATATCGAAACGCTGCCCAATGGCGTCGAGCACAAGATTCTGGAAATTGACGACAACCAGAGCCTCGACAACACCGAAGTCTTCAAGGTGCCGGCAGAGCATTATTTCTTCATGGGCGACAACCGCGACAATTCCAACGATAGCCGCTTCTCGGTCAAATATGTTCCGGCGGAGAATCTTGTCGGCCGTGCGGATATCCTGTTCCTCTCGATTGATTGGAAGGGTGAGGATTGGACTGAGTTCAATTTCGGCCTCCGCTGGGACCGTATGTTTACGTCCATCGGGCCTTGAGCGGCATGGGTGACATCGCTAATCTAAGCGAAGACCTGCAGACGCGCATCGGCTACCGGTTTAACAATCTGCATTTGCTTGATGGCGCGCTGACCCATCCGAGCTCCGGCATCGCTAAAGGGGCGGCGAAGCTGGGCGCTGGGTATGAACGGTTGGAGTTCCTTGGCGACCGGGTGCTTGGCCTCGTGATCGCAGAACTGCTGCTTGAACGCTTCCCGGCTGATGATGAAGGCGCGCTTTCAAAGCGCTCCGTGGCGCTGGTCCGCAAAGAAGCGCTATTGGATGTCGCGCGCGAGATTGAGATCGGGGCCGCGATCAATTTAGCGCCCGGCGCTGGGCGGGCCTATGAGCGACATAAGGAAACAGCGTCGGCTGACGGCGTCGAAGCTTTGATTGGCGCGATCTTCCGAGACGGCGGATACAAAGCCGCATCCGGCTTTGTGCGCCATTGGTGGAAGCCTTTGCTGAACCGCTACGAAGCGCCGCCGAAAGACCCTAAGACTACGCTCCAGGAATGGGCGCAAGCGCGCGCGCTCAAGCTCCCGGCGTATGCAGTTATCGGTATGAATGGTCCGGCGCATCAGCCCGTATTTGTCGTCGAGGCTAAGCTGGATACTATTGGAACAGAGAGGGCTTCTGGTCGGTCCAAACGGATCGCAGAGCAAGCCGCTGCGACAGTCCTGCTGGCCCGCGCTCAGGAAACAGCCGCGCAATGAGCGGAGATAATATGAGTTCTGAAGATTTTGGTGGCCAGCGCTGCAGCGTTATCGCCCTGGTTGGCGCGCCGAATGCGGGGAAATCTACGCTGGCAAATGCGCTCGTCGGCGCGAAGATTGCTATCGTATCGCCGAAAGCCCAAACGACGCGGACGCGGATTATGGGCATCCGCATGGAAGGCGACGTGCAGCTTATTTTCGTTGATACGCCAGGCATTTTCCGCCCAAGCCGCAGGCTCGACCGCGCGATGGTCAGTGCAGCCTGGAGCGGCGCCGAAGACGCAGACGTCACTTGCTTGGTATATGACGCGAGCAAGAAGCAGCCAAAGAATTTCGATCAACTGGCCGAACGGTTGGAGACGGGCGGCGGTCGATTGATGTTGGTGCTGAACAAGATCGATCTGGCGCCGCGCACGAAGCTGCTAGATCTCGCAGCCAGCTTGAATGAACGGCTGCCCTTCACCGAAACCTTCATGATCTCTGCGCTGAAAGACGACGGCGTCACCGATCTGGCGACGACCCTCGCGAAGGATGCGCCATCTGGGCCTTGGCTCTTCCCGGAAGACCAGATGTCGGACATGGCGGAACGTTTGTTTGCCGCTGAAATCACCCGCGAGCAGGCCTTCATTCAGCTTGGCGATGAACTGCCCTATGCGCTGACAATCGAGACGGATCAGTGGCAGGAATTTGAAAACGGCGATATTCGCATTGAGCAGACCGTCTATATTGAGCGGCAGTCCCAACGCGCCATCATCATAGGCAAAGGCGGCGCGCGTATCCGTAGCATTCGTGAAGCCGCGCAAAAAGAACTGCAAGACGCGCTTGGCCGGAAGGCGCATTTGTTCATCTTCGTCAAAGTGCGGGAGAACTGGGCCAATGACCCGGATCGCTACGCCCCCTGGGCGCTCGATTACAACGCAGAGTGACGGGATGAGCTTTGGCTGAATGGCGGGATCACGGCGTCGTTCTTTCCGTTCGCCCGTTTGGCGAAGACGGCCTCGTGATGCGCGCATTGACCCGCGAAAATGGCCTGCATGCTGGCCTTGCGCGCTGGACCTCCAAGCGCCGGCGCGGCGGGTTCGTCCTGCAGCCGGGCGTCGAGGCTGACCTTGTGTGGCGCGCGAGACTAGAAGACCAGTTGGGCGCATGGACGCTAGAGCCCGTCAAAGACCATGCAGCACTCTGGCTCGATGACAAACGCAAGCTCGCCGGGCTGTCGGCTGCCGCCGCACTTGCCGAAACTGTGTTGCCGGAGCGTGAGGCGCATCCTGGCGTTGCGGCGGGCTTGGAGGCGTTCCTTGCATCGCTCGAGCATGAGTTTTGGCCGGCGGCGTATATCCGGTGGGAGATCGGTTTGCTGGCGGACTTGGGGTTTTCTCTGAACCTATCCGAATGCGCGGCGACGGGCGCTACCGAGGACTTGGTCTATGTCTCCCCCCGCACGGGCCGCGCCGTGTCGGCCGCAGCGGGCGAGGCTTATAAGGACCGCATGTTGCCGCTTCCAGGCTTCCTGCGCGGTGAGCCAGATTTGGCGGATGCCGATGTTGCAGAAGGCCTGAAGCTCACCGGTCACTTCTTGGCGCGGGACGTTTTGGGCGCTATCCACAAGGATATGCCGCCTGCGCGTTTGCGGCTGGCCGATCTCTACAGCGAATCTGATATAGAGGCTGAATGATTTTGATCGAAACGGCGGCGACGGCTTCGTTGCAGACGCCTCCCACATCCAGCCGTCTTACCTCACCCCTGATCCGGGTAATGCTTTCGCCTGTTACGAATGAGGCGGCGCTGCCACCAGGTCCCCTCGCCCCCGCAGGGGGGAGAGGGACAAAGAGAGGGGGGCGCCAGCGGCCCTTACCGGAAGCAACTGTCATGGAGAATCAGCCTCTCCTACTACGTTACCTGACCGCTCCGAGAGTTCCCCCCTCTCCCTCCCCTCTCCCCCCGTTGGGGGGCGAGGAGACCTTGGGGCAGCGCAATTCTTCCATTTGCGATAACCCTTCCGACGCAGGAGGGAGAGAGAACAGTGTAAAGGGGAGCGCCTGCATCAGAACAAAGCTCTCCAGCGCGCGTCGCCAGGACCTAGCATGAACGACCAAACACCCGACCATCCAGACTCCGGCGATATCCGCCCCGAGCCATTTTCCCGTGCGCTTTCAGAACGCTATTTGGCCTATGCGTTGTCCACCATTACGTCGCGGTCGCTGCCGGATGCGCGCGATGGTCTGAAGCCTGTTCATAGACGCCTGGTCTTCGCCATGCGCGAACTTGGGTTGAACCCAGCGGCTGCGTTTAAGAAATGCGCCCGTGTCGTTGGCGATGTGATGGGTAAGTATCACCCCCATGGCGATGGCGCGATTTATGACGCGATGGCTCGCTTGGCGCAGGATTTCGCCGTCCGCTACCCGTTGGTTGACGGACAAGGGAACTTCGGCAATATCGATGGCGATAACCCGGCCGCCATGCGCTACACCGAAGCGCGGCTGACTGCGGTCGCCGAAGCGCTGTTGGACGGCATTCAGGAAGACGCGGTTGATTTTCGCGAAACCTATGACGGTGAAGGTCGGGAGCCTATTGTTCTCCCGTCGGCCTTCCCGAATTTGCTGGCGAATGGCGCGCAAGGCATCGCCGTCGGCATGGCGACGAATATCCCGCCGCATAATGTGGATGAACTTTGCGAAGCGCTGTTGATGCTCATCAAAAAGCGCTCCACCACGACAGACGAATTGCTGGCTGTCGTGCCCGGCCCCGATTTCCCAACCGGCGGGCTTATTTGCGAGACGCCGGAAACAATCGCTGAGGCCTATCGCACAGGCCGTGGCTCGCTCCGCCTGCGCGCGCGTTGGGAGAAAGAAGAGCTGACGCGCGGCCAATGGCAGATAATCGTTACGGAAATTCCCTATCAGGTCTCCAAAAGCCGTTTGATTGAGAAGACAGCGACGCTGTTGGAAGAGAAAAAGCTGTTTCTCCTGGGCGATATCCAAGATGAGTCGGCAGAAGATGTGCGCATCGTACTCACGCCGCGCACGCGCACGGTCGAGCCGAAGGCGATGATGGAGCAGTTGTTCCGCCTGACGGATTTGGAAACCCGTGTCGGCATCAACATGAACGCGCTCGACGGCGAAGGCAGCCCGCGCGTGATGTCGTTGAAGGACTTGTTGCGGATATTCCTCGATCACCGCCAAGAAGTGCTACTGCGCCGCAGCCGCTTCCGGCTGGCCGCCATTGCGCGTCGTCTGGAAATTTTAGCGGGCTACATGATCGTCTATCTCAATCTGGATGAAGTGATCCGGATTGTGCGTGAGGAGGATGACCCGAAAGGCCAGTTGATCCTGACCTTTGATTTGAATGAGACGCAGGCTGAAGCCATTCTGAATATGCGCCTCCGCTCACTCAGGAAGCTCGAAGAGTTCGAGATTAAGAAAGAGATCGACGGATTGGAGACTGAGCAGGCCGAGCTGTCGGACTTGGTCGCCGATGAGGCCAAACAATGGCGGAGGCTCGGCGCCGAAGTCCGTGAGATGCGGAAAGTTTTCGGCAAGGACACCGCCCTAGGCCGTCGCCGCACCGGCATCCAAGGCCCACCGGCAGAAGTAGACGTGCCGCGTGCTGCCGAGATCGAACGCGAACCGATAACAGTTGTGTGCTCGAAGGAAGGATGGCTCCGCGCCATGAAGGGGCATTTGGCGCCAGACGCAGACATCAAATATCGTGAAGGCGATGAGGAACGGTTCCGTTTCCATGCCCAAACGACGGATAGAATGCTGGCCCTCGCGAGCGACGGGCGGGTCTTCACGTTGGACGGCGATAAGCTGCCGGGCGGACGTGGCGCTGGCGAGCCCATCCGTCTTGCCGCCGATATAGCGGCGGATGCAGAAATCATTGCACTGATGATCGCGCCGCAAGAGGGCCGCATGTTGATGGCGACAAGCGACGGACGCGGCTTTATCGCGCCGGCTGCCGGACTATCGGCGCAAACGCGCGCCGGGCGCCAGGTGCTGAATGTGGCGGCGCCCGCCAAGGCCGCGATCATGGTTCCGGTTCCTACGGATGCCGATTCAATCGCCGTTGTCGGTGAAAACCGCCGCCTCTTGATCTTCCCGCTTGAGGGCCTCCCCGAAATGGGCCGCGGCAAGGGCGTTATCCTGCAGCGCTACAAAGGCGGCGGATTGGCGGACGCAGTCGCGTTCAAGCTGGCTGACGGATTGAAATGGCCAGATTCTGGCGGCCGCACCCGCCACGAAACAGACCTCACATCCTGGCGCGGCAAACGCGCGTCCGCCGGCACGCCGCCGCCGTTTGGGTTCCCGAAGCCGCCAAAGTTTGGCGGTGTGGATGAAGGGCCGATCAGCCCGTAAGGCGCGTCGGAATACGCTGCAGGTCTTGCATGATGTCGCCAAGCGGGCCGGGCGCTGTATCCGTTGGGATAAACAGCGAAAGCCGGTCCGCCAGCCCTTCATATTTTACGGACGATGCTCTAAGTCCTCAAAGCCGTGCAAGCGGAGCACGTTCCAATAGGCGCGGGTCGGGCAATAGAATGAGATGCGGAGCGGATGTACTCGCGCATTTTCATGACGGCCTCTCACAATAGAGCGCGGTCAGAAGGAGAGGGCGATGCCCCCGACGACGGCGACGCCGTCTTGCTTTTCTCCAGCCGCTGATTCTTTGTCAGAATACTGAAGCGCGCCTTTCGCGTCCAAGCCGGGCGCCAGTTTGTAGCGCGCGCCGAGCTCGACCTCGTCTGTTTCAATGCCTGCGCGCTCGTCCTCGCCGTATTTGTAGGACAGCGTGGCGCTGAATGGGCCGGTCTTATAGGCCATGCCCGCGCCGTAGCTTTCTTTGGATTCGTCCGGCGTTTCCTTCGCGCCTTCATATGCGCCGCTGACGCTGAACCCGCCTAAACCCAGACGAAGGCCAACGCCGACTTTCTCAGGCTTCTGACCCGTTTCCGCATCTTTCTCGCCGGATTTGACGTAGGAGGCGGAGGCGCCGACATTTAAATCGCCAAACGCGCGGTCGAAACTGAGCGCGACGCCCATCGCGGCTTTGTCGTCTTTCTTGGCGCCAACTGGCGCGCCAGCCGAATCATCTGACTTCTCCGGCGAATATTTGAAACCGAGCTGAAAGCCTTCAAGACGCGGCGTGTAGAAATCTGAGCTGGCGGGGCGCTCTTCACCGATCTCAATGCCGATCTGAGCAGCGCCAATTTCCTCTGGCGTAGCGGGCGTGCTTGTAGGCGCCAGTACGCGCTCTTCCGCCATTGCAGAAGGCGCCGTCAGGCATAATGTCGCGAGCGCGAATGTAGACAGCAAGCCGCGCTGCATCATCCAGTCTCCAGAAGTATTACAAGTGGTATAGCCCGGAAACAGTGTGCAATCCAAATCACTTATTTAGTGTTAAGGTCCATGCGCCCCGCAATAACGTTCCGAAGCACCTCATTTGACCCACCGCCAATGGGGCCTAAGCGAGCTTCGCGGAACAGGCGTTGCATCTCGCCCTCGACATAGCCAGCGCCGCCCATCACCTGCATTGCAAGGTCCGCGACGCGGTAATTGTTATCTGTTGCGACGATCTTGGCGGTGGTGGTTTCCATGACGGCAGCCTCGCCTGCATCAAGCATATCGGCGGCGTGGAAGACTGCGAGCCGGGCGGTTTCGGCCAGATTGTGCATATCTGCGAATTTATGGCTGACAGCCTGGTATTCAGCGATTTTGGAGCCAAAGGCCACTCGGTCCTTGGCGAAATTCCGCGCGACATCAATGCATCGCAGCGACGCGCCGCCGCCGTTCGCCGCCAGCAGCAGGCGTTCCTGGTTCAGGCCGCGCATCAACATGGGCCAACCGCCGCCTTCTTCGCCCAGCAGAAATTCTTTGGGTGCATAAACGTTATCGAGGAACACTTCGTTCGGGCGGCTGGTGAGGGTGCCGAGCGAATTCATCGGGCGGATTTCAACGCCTTCCGCTTTTGTATCGACGATGATGAGGGACAGTCCGCGCCGCCCGGCGTCCGGGTCCGTCTTCACGGAAACCACCAGATAATCGGCGACATGAGCGTTGGTAATGTAGATTTTCTGGCCGGTGATCCGGTAGCCGTCGCCATCCCGAACGGCGCGGGTGCGGATGCCGGCGGCGTCTGATCCGCTCTCGGGCTCTGAATAGGCGATGGCCATCTTCAGCTTGCCCTCAATCAGCTTCGGCAGCATCTCCGCCCTGACATCAGGCTGCGCATGATGTTGCAGATGTCCGCCGCCATAAATCGCGCTGGTCATGTAGGCGGAGCGGATGCCGAAATGCCAATAGCCCAGCGCCTCAATGAAGACGGCCATATCCTTGTTTGTGGCATTGGCGCCGCCCCATTCCTCGCCGAATGGTAAGGCAAGCCAGCCATCAGCGGCGAGCGCTTGGAACGCTTCCTCTGGCTCCTGCTTGGCCGCATCGAGTTCAGCGATCTTAGATTGGGGCAGGACGCGCTGTAGGAGGCCCAGCACATTATCGCGGATCATGACCTGTTCGTCTGTGAAGCCAAAGGTCTTATAGTCGGTCACGTGAGCGCTCCCAGGTGGACGTTAATTTCATTTCCCGCATATCAAACCGTTAGACCCGCCCCGCCGCAATGCCCATCCTGATCATCGCCATCGCCGCCATGCTGATCCAGCAAACCGTCGCCACCACAGCGAAGCTGGGCCTGCCGTCTATCTTTCCAGCGGCGGCGAAAGAGTTGGGGTTTGATCTAGAGTTTGTGTTGGTTCTAACCGCAGCGAATGCGGCTGTCGGCATCCTCGTAATGGCAGGGTGTGGCGGGGCGATCCGCCGTTGGGGCGCGCTTCGGGTCAGCCAAGTTGGCTGTGTGTTAATGGCGGCAGGAATGGCGGCGGCCGCGACCTTGGCTCAGCCTTGGTTCGCACTCGCGCCTCTGATGCTCGCCGTATTCCTGAACAGCACAGGATCGACAGTGGCGACGCCCGCTAGCAGCCAAATCCTGCAACGCTATGCTCCGCCGAAATGGGCGCCCTTAGTGTTTTCGATTAAGCAGACGGGCGTGCCGATGGGGTTGGCGATTGCAGGTTTGGTGCTGGCGCCGCTTGCTGATCAACAAGGATGGCGTATTGCATTGATTGCCCTCGCTGTTCTTTGTCTCGTAATCGGCGCCGGGCTGCAGCCTGTCCGCGAAGAATTCGATAAAGACAGAGACCCGCACGCTAGGCCAAGTTGGACGGATTTCCCCAATACGATCCGGGAAGTTTTGACGTCAGCAGAGCTGCGTTTGCTCGCTGGTGCAGCATTTGTCTTCGTCGGCATTCAAGCAGTCTTTATGTCTTTCACGATTACCTATTTTGTGGAGCTTGGCTATGAATTAGGCGATGCAGGGCCGATGTTTGGCATTGTCGTGTGCATTGCTGTTCCCGCCCGTATTTTTTGGGGATGGCTTGGCAGTACATATGTGAAGCCGCCCAGCTTGCTGGCGTTCTTGGCAATCCTGATGGCTATTGCAACCGCTTGGATGGGATGGTTTGAACAGAGTTGGTCCTGGTGGGCGCTTATTGGCGTTTCAGGTTTTGTCAGCCTAACCGTGTTGTCATGGCATGGGATACTTCTGTCGGAAGCAGCAAGGCTAGCGCGCAAAGGAGACGCCGGGCGATTGACCGGCGGCGTATTGGCATTCGGCGCAGCCGGCCAGATTGTCTTCCCACTTGTTTTCCGCGGCTTACTGTTTTTTGAAAGCTACCCCATAGCTTTCGTCATCATCGCCTTCCCGGCGCTTTTCGTGTCTTGGGCGATGCTGCGGCCAAATCGCGCCGCCCAATAAGCTTGCTCTTGGGCGCGCGCCCCCGTATATACCCGTGTTCTACTATGCGCGGCCTGGCTTGAAGGGCATGCCAGGGCTGCGCGAAAACGGCGATCCGCCATACGATCATTCGACTATAGCGAGGTACAAAATGCCCAAGATGAAGACTAAGAGCAGCATCAAAGGCCGCTTCTCCAGGACGGCCAGCGGAAAGATCAAGCGCAATGTCGCGTTCAAGCGTCACTGTCTTGATAGCAAATCAGTCAAAATGCGGCGCCAGGCGCGCGGCACACGGTTGCTTTCTGACGGCGATACGAAAATCGTCCGCCAGTTCATGCCGTATGACCGCTAATCACGTCTGAACAGCCACAACACTCTAAAATTCCGGAGATACTGATATGTCCCGCGTAAAAGGCGGCGTCACCAGCCGCGCTCGTCATAAGAAGGTCATTAAAGCCGCTAAAGGCTACCGTGGCCGGTCAAACAACAACTACCGCTTGGCGCTTGAGCGGGTCGAAAAGGCGATGCAATACGCCTATCGCGACCGCCGCGTTAAGAAGCGGAACTTCCGCGCGCTTTGGATTCAGCGCATCAACGCCGCAGTCCGCGCCCACGACATGAGCTATAGCCAGTTTATGAACGGCGTGAACAAGGCTGGCATTGAGGTCGACCGTAAGGTCCTGGCCGAGCTTGCCTATTCCGACGACGCAGGCTTCAAGGCCATCGTCGATCAGGCGAAAGCCGCACTCGCGTAACTCACGCATTCGGCGCCGGCTGACGCCTAAGCCTGCCGGCGCCTGAAAAGGCCCTGCACTCATGACGACTGATCTGGACTCTGTCCGCGCTGAGCTTATCGCCAGCGTGGACGCAGCCGATTCCCTGGACGCCCTGGAGGCTGCGCGCGTCGCCGCCGTCGGCAAAAAGGGACGCGTCGGCGCGCTGATGAAGCAACTTGGCGCGCTGCCGGCAGAAGAACGCAAAGACTTCGGCCAAAGCGTCAACGCCGTGAAGCAGGCGGTTGAGGCGGCGATTGGAGCCCGCAAAGAAGGTTTGGAAGCTGGCGCGCTCGACGCCCGGCTCGCGGCTGAACGTGTAGATGTTTCGCTACCCATTCGCCCCGAAGGCGAAGGCGCCATCCACCCGATCAGCCAGACGATTGATGAAATCGTGCAGATATTCGGCGAGATGGGTTTCAGCGTCGCCGAAGGCCCGGATATCGAGGATGATTGGCGGAATTTTACCGCGCTCAACATCCCGGAAGAACACCCCGCGCGGCAGGAAATGGACACGTTCTATCTTCGCGCCGACGCTGAGGGCAAACGCCCGGTCCTCCGGACCCATACGAGCCCCGTCCAAATTCGCACGATGATGAACCAGGCGCCGCCGATCCGCATCATTGTGCCTGGCCGTACCTACCGCTCAGACCATGACGCGACCCATTCGCCCATGTTCCATCAGGTCGAAGGCCTGGTGATCGACGAAGCGATCCATATGGGGCACCTCAAAGGCTGCCTGATCGAGTTTTGTCGCACATACTTTGAAGTGCATGATCTGCCTGTCCGCTTCCGCAACAGCCATTTCCCGTTCACGGAGCCCAGCGCCGAAGTCGATATCGGCTGCACACGCGACGGCGGCGAATTGAAGATCGGCGCGGGCGATGACTGGCTGGAAATTCTAGGCTCCGGCATGGTCCACCCGAAAGTGCTGGAAAATTGCGGTCTGGACCCAGCGAAGTACCAAGGCTTCGCGTTCGGTATGGGGATTGAGCGTATTGCGATGCTGAAATACGGCATTCCTGACCTTCGCACTTTCTACGATTCGGATCTCCGCTGGCTGCGGCACTATGGCTTCGGCGCCCTGGATATTCCGGGCGCCCTTGGGGGACTGCACCGATGAAGTTCACCCTTGGCTGGCTGAAAGAACACCTGGATACCGATGCGTCCTTGGATGCAATCTGCGAAAAATTGACGATGATCGGCCTTGAGGTCGATGGCGTTACAGATCGCGGATCAAAGTTGACGGCATTCACTGTCGCGCGCGTTATCTCGGCGACGCAGCATCCGAATGCGGACCGGCTACGCGTCTGCCTCGTCGATACGGGGACGGAAGAGGTGCAAGTTGTCTGCGGCGCGCCCAATGCGCGGACGGGCATGGTCGGTGTGTTCGCGCCCTCCGGCACGTATATTCCGGGTTCAGACATGGTGCTGAAGCCGACGGAAATTCGCGGCGTCGCCTCCGAAGGCATGCTCTGCTCCGAGCGCGAGCTGGAAATGTCTGACGAGCATGACGGCATCATTGACTTGCCCGCAGACAGCCCCATTGGCGCGCCATTTGCGAAGGTCGCTGGCCTGGACGACCCAATCATCGAAGTCGGTCTGACGCCGAACCGCGGCGATTGCGCTGGCGTGCGAGGCATCGCGCGGGATTTGGCGGCGGCGGGCCTGGGCTCCCTAAAACGCATGACCGGCTGGGATGCGCCCGTGCCTGGGCAATTCGAAAGCCCGGTGAAGGTCCATCTGGACTTTGAGGCGGATACAGCCAATGCCTGCCCAGCCTTCGCAGGTCGCTATATCCGGGGCGTCAAGAACGGCCCAAGCCCGAAATGGCTGCAGGATCGGTTGATGGCCGTTGGCCTCCGCCCAATTTCTGCACTGGTCGACATCACCAACTTCTTCACCATGGACGCGGTGCGCCCGCTGCATGTGTTCGACGCGGGCAAGTTAAAGGGCGACATCACGGTCCGCCTCGCCAGCGGCGGTGAAGAAATGCCTGCGCTCGACAACAAAACTTACACGCTTCAGCCCGGCATGACGGCAGTCTGCGACGCCATGGGCCCGCAAGCGCTCGGCGGCCTCATCGGCGGCGAGGTCACTGGGTGCAGCGAAGAAACCACTGATGTATTCGTTGAATGCGCGCTGTTCGACCCGCTGCGCACCGCCGCGACGGGCCGGAAGCTCGGCATCCACTCAGACGCACGCTACCGGTTTGAACGCGGCGTGGACCCGGAATCTCTCGTTCCCGGCATTGAAGCCGCAACAGCGATGATTTTGGAGCTTTGCGGCGGTGAAGCGAGCGAAACAGTTGTCGCAGGCGCGGCGCCTGAATGGCGACGCAATGTGGCGCTGCGACCGGGCCGCGTCGAAGCCCTTGCCGGCATCGCTGTTGAAACATCTGAACAGACCCGTATTCTCGATACGCTTGGTTTCAAGCCGGAAGCAAGCAATGGTGTGATCAACACGACACCGCCCTCCTGGCGCCCGGATATTGGCGGCGAGGCTGACCTTGTTGAAGAAGTGTCCCGCATCGTCGGGTTCGACACGATCCCCGAAACGCCGCTGCCGCGTACGGCCAATCAGCCCGCGCCGGCGCTCAACTTGGGCCAGGCGCGCCGCGTTCGCGTCCGCCGGGCGCTCGCTGCGCGCGATATGGTGGAAGCGGTCACGTTCTCCTTCCTGAAGCAACAGGATGCAGCGCGCTTTGGCGGCGGCGATGCTGCGATGCTGTTGGATAATCCCATCAGCGCTGATCTGGACTGCATGCGCCCATCGATCATCCCGAATTTGCTGGCGGCGGCGTCCCGCAATTTCGCCCGTGCCTCCAGAGACGGCGCGCTGTTCGAAGTTGGCCCAACATACCGGGACCCAACCGAAACCGGCCAGGATTGGGCGGCGGCAGGCCTCCGCTGGGGTTCCGCTAAGCCGCGCCACTGGACAGGCCCGGCCCGCGCCGTCGATGCGTTCGACGCGAAAGCGGATGTACTGGCGGCGTTAGGTGCGGCAGGGGCGCCGATTGATACCGCGCCTGTGGAAGCGGCAGCAGAGCCTTGGCAGCATCCAGGTCGTTCTGGCCAAATTCGGCTTGGCAAAAACGTGCTGGCTCGCTTTGGCGAAATCCACCCGGCGGTGCTGGCGGAATACGATATCGATGTGCCTGTTGTGGCCTTCGAAGCGTTCCTGAACGCCATCCCTGAGCCAAAACGCAAGTCCAGCGGCAAAACCAGGAAATTCCTGGAGCTGGATACGCTGCTGCCCGTCGAACGCGATTTCGCCTTCCTGGTGGACGCAGACACCCCAGCCGAATCCGTCGCCCGCGCCGCGCGCTTGTCAGACAAAAAGATGATCACGGATGTCCACGCCTTCGACGCCTACCAGGGCAAAGGCGTAGAAGACGGCAAAAAATCCCTCGCCATCGCCGTCACCTTCCAACCGAAGGACGCAACGCTGACGGATGCCGAGATCGAAGCGCTATCGGCGAAGGTCGTGGCGGCTGTGGAGAAGGCGACGGGCGGAGCGCTGCGCGGCTGATTTATTCAGCCAGTGCGGCCTCAATCGCTGTCTGCACACGGTCGGAGGATGGGCCGGTGGTCGGGGAGAACCAGGTGATCAGGCGCCCGTCTTTGCCGATGAGGTATTTGTGGAAGTTCCAGCGCGGTTTTGCGGCGGCGCCGAGTTCCTTCCCGGCCCAGGCATAGAACGGGTGAGCGGCCTCGCCGGAGACTTCTGTCTTTTCGGTCAGCGGGAAATCAATGGCGAAATTGACCTCGCAGAATTCCTTGATTTCGCCAGAGCTCGAAAGCTCCTGATTGCCGAAATCGCCTGAAGGGACGCCAAGCACGACGATTCCCTTGTCCCGATAGGTCTCCCAAAGCGCTTGCAGGCCTTCATATTGCGGCGTGAACCCGCAGCGGCTGGCTGTGTTCACAACCAGCACGGCCTTGCCCGCAAACTGGCTCATCTGCAGCGGCTGGCCATCAATCGATGTGAAGGCGAATTCATGGGCGGATTGGCCGGTCGCCGCGCCCGCAGGCCCCGGGGCGATAACGGCGGCGCAAGCCATGATGCCGGCCATTGCGGCGCAGCGGAGTTCGTACAACACGTCGGATGCTCCCTTCGGTTCCAGCCCAATATGTGGCGCGCCCGGGATTTTAGACAAGGTTTGCCGCCTCCCTGGATAGGTCTTCGATCCGCTTCCAGTCGCTGGACTTAATCGCATCGCCGGGCGCTACCCAAGAGCCGCCGACCGCAAAGCAGTTCGTTAAAGCCAGATAGTCCGCCGCATTCTTGGCGCTGACGCCGCCCGTCGGGCAGAAGCTTAAGCCAAGCAGCGGACCGCCAAGGCCTTTCAGCCCGCTAACGCCGCCATGGGCGTCTGCTGGGAAGAATTTGAGATGTGTGTAGCCAAGCTCCTGCATCGCCATGGCTTCACTTGCAGTCGCCGCCCCTGCGAGGAAGGGGAGCCGCGCAGCCTCGGCGGCTTGGTGTAGGCGCGGCGTGCAGCCGGGACTCACCATGAACTTTGCGCCAGCAGCACGAACCTGCTGCACGTCATCCGGCGTGATAACTGTTCCGGCGCCTAAGTAAATCTCAGGCACGTCCCGGGCGATCAACCGGATCGCATCCATCGCAGCCACCGTGCGCAACGTGACCTCAATCGCCTGAATGCCGCCTTTAAGCAGCGCGCGTGCGAGGCCTGGGCCTTGCTCGGCTTCATCGATGACAACGACCGGGATTATGGGTGGGGCGCCTTCGGGCATTTCGAATGGGACCGGCATGGCTTTTCTCTTTGCTGGAACTCGGATGCCCGTGTATCGCTTATTCTGTAGACGGAGACAAAGGATATTGCCGCCATGCGCATCGCCGCAATTGGGGAATGTATGATTGAGCTGTCGGATCGCGGTCCGAAGGATATCAGCCGGGGGTATGGCGGCGATACGCTCAATACCGCCGTTTATATGGCGCGGCTTGCGGAAATGGGCGGCGTCCAGGTCGATTACGCCACGGCGATTGGCGACGACCCCTATAGCGATGAGATGCTTGATGGTTGGCGCGCTGAAGGCGTCGGCACGGACCTTGTTTGGCGTCAGCACGGCCAAGTGCCGGGCCTTTATATGATCCGCACGGATGCAAAGGGCGAGCGTACGTTTCATTATTGGCGGAGTGCGGCGCCGGCCAAAACAATGTTCGATGGCGGCGCCGGTCGGGTCCTGATGGGCAGATTGGCGAAATATGACTGGCTCTATTTCAGCGGCATCACGCTCGGCGTTCTAACCGTTGAGGGGCGATTACGACTGTTCGAGACATTGCGGCAGGCCAAGGACAATGGCGCGAAAATCGCGTTCGACGGCAACTACCGCCCGCGGCTCTGGGAAGACGAAGAGGAGGCCCGGGCCGCTTTCGATGTGGCGCTTAGTTGGGCCGATATCGCGCTGCCGAGCTTCGAGGATGAGCAGGCGCTCTATGACGACGAGGAACCAGAACACACAGCCGCGCGCATGCTGATGGCAGGTGTTGAGGAGGTTGTTGTCAAGAACGCTGGCGCCAACGTCCTTGTCGCGATGGCAGGTGGCGCCGTCGTGATTGAGAACACGCCGCACCCGGATCCAGTTGATACGACGGCGGCTGGGGATTCATTTAACGCTGCATACCTCGTTAGCCGGATGCGGGGTGAAACGCCGGAAGTCGCTGCACAGGCAGGTGCTGCGCTGGCGTATCAGGTGATTGGCGTGCGCGGCGCGATCATGCCGCGCGCGCTGGACGCTTGATCCTGGGGCCTGCTGCCGTCACTCTCTGGAAAGGCTTTCGCTTACCCGGAGACTCCACCGCTATGACCATTT
The DNA here is from genome assembly GCA_038102935.1 of Alphaproteobacteria bacterium. GTDB lineage: Bacteria > Pseudomonadota > Alphaproteobacteria > Bin95 > Bin95 > VMCJ01. The sequence continues at coordinate 42,149 of JAYNYG010000012.1, forward strand.
GGCCGAATGACGCCAAGCTCGCCCTATCCGTTGTTGTGAATGTTGAAGAGGGCGCGGAGGCGACCATCGCTGATGGCGATAGGGGGCCGGAACCCGTCGATGAACTTGGCATCACGCTGAAGAAGGCGATGCGTAATTACGGTAACGAGAGCAACTACCAATACGGCATCAAGGCAGGCGCGCCCCGCGTTATGGCGCTGCTCCAAAAGCACGACATCACGGCGACGTTCACCGCCGCCGCCGTTGCTTTGGAGCGCGCGCCAGAATTGACGCAGCAGATCGTCAAAGGCGGCCATGAGGTTTGCGCCCACGGTTATCGTTGGGTCCACCAATTCCATATGAACGAAGACAAAGAGCGCGAGTTTATCCGCGCCGCCGTGCAATCGATTGAGCGGACGACAGGTCAGCGCCCATACGGCTGGCTATCACGATATCTGTTGACGCCTAACACTCGCCGCCTGCTCATCGAAGAAGGCTACACCTACCATATGGACGATTATTCTGACGACATGCCGTTCTGGGATACATCGGACGACGACTCCATCGTCATCATGCCCTACGCGCTTGATTCCAATGACATGAAGATGTGGACGGACCCCGCCTATACGCCGGAGAATTGGCTGAAATACGCGATCGACAGCTTCGATTGGCTGTATGAGGAAGGTAAAGCGGGCGACCCAAAAATGATGTCGCTCGGCGTGCATCTTCGCATCATTGGCCGCCCCGGCAGGATCGGCGCGTTCAACGATTTCCTAGAACATGTAAAGCGCCGCGACGATGTATGGATCGCGACCCGGAAGGATATCCGGGATCACTGGGCGCAGACCAACAACTAGAGGATCAGTCCATGACTGCCGATAAAGACGCCGTATGGGCTTTCGCCGAGCATGCAGCCTCTCTGAGGTACGATGACATTCCGGACGCTGCGATTACTGCCGCGAAAACATTCCTGCTGGATTCCATGGGCGTTGGCGTGGTCGGCTCCGCAGCGCCTTGGGTTGACGAACTCTGGAGTAGCCAGGCTGCGTTCGGCGTCGACATGGCGCGAGGCTCTGCGCGTGTCTTGGCGAGCGGGCGACGTCTGGCATTGCCATCTGCGGCGCTCGCAAATGCGTTTCAGATCCACAATTCTGAGTTCGATTGCGTCCATGAGCCAGCCGTTGTTCATCCAATGGCGGTGTTGCTGGGCGCGATGCTCTCTGCTGCGGATTCCGATGGCTATTTCGAAGGGGCTGTATCCGGCAAAGATTTGCTGACGGCTCTGATCGCTGGCGTGGATATCGCCGCCGGGCTTGGCGTCGCGTCGAAAGCGCCGCTGAAGTTCTTCCGACCTTCCACCGCTGGCGGGTTCGGCGCAGCGGCGGCATTGGCGCGGAGGAAAGGTATGGATACGGACGGCATCGTCAATGCCATGAGCACGGCCTATGCTCAGATGGGCGGCACCATGCAGGCGCATACCGAAGGCTCGATGCTGCTGGCGATGCAGGTCGGATTCAATGCCCGGAACGCCATTGTCGCCGCTGAAATGGCGGCGCATGGTGCGGATGGGCCAAAGAACATTCTGGAAGGCCCGTTTGGGTATTTTGCCCTGTTTGAAGGCGAGCATGATGTCGGCGCCGTTGCCGCAACGCTTGGGCAAACTTGGCGGATTACCGAGGTTGCGCACAAACCGTTCCCGTCTGGCCGCGCGACCCATGGGCTTGTTGACGGCGTGCTGCAATTGAAGCGGGAGCATAATTTCCATGAGCGCGATGTCGCCCGTGTCGAAGGGTATGTGCCCAGCCTGACGCATCGCTTGATCGGTCGCCCGTCAAAAACGGATATGACGCCGGGCTATGCCAGGCTTTCTGGCCAATATGTCGTCGCCAGCGCGATTTTGGGCGACGGCGTCGGTGTTGAGGATTTCAAGCCTGAGGCATTGAAAGATGGCAAACGGCTGGCGCTCGCCTCCATGGTCGACATTAACATTGACGACAACCCGGACCCGAACGCCCTGGCGCCGCTGAAAGTCGCTATCGTGCTGCAGGACGGCAAGCGGTTGGAGGTTGATCTCGACAAGGTCTATGGCGCGCCGGCGAACCCGATGACGCATGAGGCGCATCTGGCGAAGGTGCGGAAGAACTTTGCGTCCGCAAACCCTGCTGTTCCGGCAGAGCAGGCGGAGGCTTTGATTGCTGCGATTGATGACATCGAGAGTGTTGAAGACGTGTGCAGCCTCATAGATCTCTGCATGGCTGATGGAGGAAAAGCCTGATGGTCAGCCGGTATTTCCAAGAAGCAGACCCGGCTCGCATTGCGGAGGAATATCCCGTCGGCGAGGCATTCCTGGCTGGTCCAGCCAAGCTCTCCAGAGATATGCTGCGGGAATTGCAGGAAGAACGCTTTAGCGCCGTGATGCAGCGTGCCTGGCAGGTGCCGTTTTACAACCGCCGCTGGTCCGCCGCTGGCATTGAACCCGGCGATATATCGGGGCTGGATGATCTGGCGAAACTGCCCAGCTTCTCCAAAACGGACTTGATGGAAAGCGTCGACGCCTATCCGCCGTTCGGCGATTATCATGGCCGTGACGACGAATTTCCGCACGCCGTTTTCCACACCACCAGCGGCACCACCGGCACGCCGCAACCCCTTTTCTTCGGCCCGTTTGATCGCGAAGTGCAGAATGCGCTACTGGCGCGGGGATACTTGCTACAGGGCATGCGCCGGGGCGATGTTGTGCATTCCGTTTATGGCTACGGCATGGTCAATGGCGGGCATTACGTGCGGGAGGCTGTCGCGCATTTCACGGAAGCCATGTATGTCCCGGCAGGCACGGGCCGTGATACGCCGACGGTGCAGCAAGTCGAGGCCATGCAGCGCTATGGCGCCACCGCCATCGTCGGCTTTGCGGACTATATCAAACGCTTGGCGGAGGCTGTTGTTGAAGCGGGCCTGACGCCCGGCAAGGATATCCCGCTCCGCATGATTTCCGGCCATATCGGCCAGGAAGATAAGCAGGCGATTTCAGACGCTTGGGGCGGCGCCGCTGTATACGATTGGTATGGCGTCGGCGATACAGGCGTGATTGCGGCGGAAGGCCCGGCGCAAAACGGCCTCTATATCTGGGAGGACGCGCAGGTTCTGGAAATCTTAGACGCCGAGACGGGCACCATCCTGCCAGATGGCCATGCAGGCGATATGTGCTGCACCTGTTTGTTCAAAACCGGCGTCTATCCGATTATCCGTTTTGACACTAAAGATGTCTCAACCGTGTTGCCGCCGGATGCTGCATCCGGGATCAATTTTCGCCGTATTCCAGGCTTCCAGGGCCGCAGCGACAACATGGTGAAGCTGCGCGGCATCAATGTGTACCCAACCGCCATCGGCGCAATGCTAGACCCACACCCCGCCACCACCGGCGAGTATTATTGTCGTTTAACGCGCACCGGCGCACGGGATGAACTGACCATCGTCACCGAAGTCCGGGAGCAGGGACCAGCATTGCAGGCAGACCTCGCGGCGCTGATGAAGCGCGGCCTTGGCGTTGAGGTGGGCGTCGAACTGGCAGATCCAGGCGCTACCGCGGAGGCTACCCAGGTCGAATCCCGCCAGAAGCCCATCCGCTTGATCGACGAGCGTGAATAATGGCTGATCTTACGGCGCGCACACTGGCGGAGTTGGCGCTTGGATATCGCACGGGCAGCCTCGATCCGCGTGAGGTGACGGCAGCCTATCTGGCGGCGATTGAGGCCCGCAATCCGTCGCTCAATGCCTATATTACGGTGCTGGCGGATAATGCGCGCACCGCTGCTGATGCTTCTGCCGTCCGTTGGCGAGCAGGGCAGGCATTGGGGCCTTTGGACGGCGCGCCCATCGCCATCAAAGACAATATCGACATGGCGGGCGTAGTGACCACAAATGGCTGCGCCTATGGCCCGGTCGCGGAAGCCGATGCCGAAGTGACCGCGCGTCTGAAAGCGGCGGGCGCTGTGATCCTTGGCAAGCTCAACATGCATGAGGCCGCTCTCGGCGCGACGACGGATAATCCGCATTGGGGCCGGGCGCAGAACCCGCATCGCCAAGGCTGGACGCCCGGCGGCTCATCCGGCGGGTCTGGCGTTGCGGTTACTGCAGGGTTGGCGGCGGCGACTTTGGGTTCGGATACAATGGGCTCTGTGCGCGTCCCTGCGGCCTATTGCGGCTGCTACGGCATCAAGCCGACATATGGCCTTGTCAGCACCCGCGGCGTGGCGCCCCTGGCTTGGACGCTCGACCACGTCGGTCCGCTCGCTAAAACGCCGGAAGACCTAGCGCTGGTGCTGGAAGCGCTGGCGGGCTACGACGCGGCATCGCCGGATGCGGAGCGGGTAACGCTGGATCGCCGACCATTCAATCTTGCGGGACTAAAGGTCGGCCATATCCGCCAGATCAATCAGGCCGAAATGCACAGCGATATTCGTGACGCCTATGAGACGTTCTTAGAGCGCTTGCATGCCGACGGGGCCAACATCGTTGAACTGTCCTGGGATGGCTTTTCCGCCAGCCCCGCCCGCCGCGCCGGTCTCCTGATTTCAGAAGCCGAAGCCGCCTTCGCTATGGCGGACGATCTGGCGAACCGCCCAGATCGCTTCTCCCCGGGCCTGCACGCCATGCTTGAATACGGCGCCACAGCGCCTGCCGGAAAGCTTGTGAAAGCCGAACGCCAGGTCCGCGAAACCCGCCGCCTCGTCCGCAATAGCTTCGCGGAGGCAGACGTCATCGCCCTCCCCACAACCCCCATGCCGCCCTTCCCATTCGACAGCGACCACCCCGTAACCCAAGCCGATTTCTGCGCCCCCGCCAACTTCGCCGGTTGCCCAGCCCTGAGCCTTGCGAGCGGTGAGACAGCGGACGGACTGCCAATCGGTATGCAGCTGATGGCGCCAAATGGGCGGGACTTTGGATTGATTGGGTTGGCGGGCGGATTGGCAGCTAGCTGATATTCCGCAAGGCTTCGCTTGCGTTTTCTCTATAGTTTATTGGTCCTTGGCCGAGAAAATATTCTTAGACGTCTGCCAGCGCAGCTACCATTGCAACATAAATCCATAGCATCTCGGCTAGATGTTCTCAGAGCACTGCCGTCGTCGGTATGATACCATTGCTGCAATAGACATTCTTTCCGCTCGCTACAGTTAGATTATCAGCTGGATGCACGGGGCCCGCTACAATGGTCGCCATTTACAGAACCTTCGTCCCTTTGGCATCCTCTGCCAACACTCTGCATATTAAGGAACCTTACCCATGCCCGATGGTCTTGGCCCCGCCGCTCTTGAAACGCTCACCGCCGCCCTTGGCCCCCATGGCTGGATTGATGGGGAGTCGGAGGATGCGGCGCCGTTTTTGACGGATTGGAGCCAGGCCTACACCGGCGCTGCGATTGGGGTAGCGCGACCGTCCTCCACCGAAGAAGTGCAGGCGGTGATGCGGTGGGCGGCGGATGAGGGCGTCGCCGTGGTGCCCCAGGGCGGGCATACGGGGCTTGTCGGCGGGGGGACGCCGTTTAGTGATGGGCGGAAGATTGTGCTGTCGCTCAAGCGCATGAACCAGGTGCGGAAGATCGATCCCGCCAACTATACCATGATCGTCGAGGCGGGCGTTATTCTGCAGGACGCGCAGAAGGCGGCGCTGGAGGCGGACCGGTTCTTTCCACTGTCTCTGGGTGCGGAGGGCAGTTGCACCGTTGGCGGCAATCTCTCGACCAATGCGGGCGGGGTGAATGTTATCCGCTACGGCAACGCCCGCGCGCTGGTGCTGGGGCTGGAGGTCGTGCTGCCAGATGGTGAAATCTGGGATGGCCTGCGCACCCTCCGTAAGGACAACACGGGCTATCACCTGAAAGAAATGTTCATGGGCGCGGAAGGCACGCTAGGCGTTATCACCGCTGCTGCATTGAAACTATTCCCGAAACCAACCGCGACAGCGTCCGCTTGGGTGGCCACACCGTCGGTGCAATCCGCGCTTGAACTGCTGGATGTGGCGCGGGCGGAGACGGGAGACGCCGTTGAAACTTCTGAGCTCATCACCCGCACACTCGTGGAAACAGTCGTCGACAAGATGGATGACGTTCGTGACCCGCTGCCAGATACATCGCCCTTCTATGTGCTGATGGAGGTCTCGACCACCCGGCGCGGCGATAATGGCCAATCCCCGGTTGATGTGCTGGAAGGCGCGCTCGCACAGGCGTTTGAACGCGGCCTTGCGACAGATGCGTTGATCGCGCAGTCCGAACAGCAGCGCGCCGATTTCTGGAAAATACGCGAACTAGCGCCAGAAGCCTTGCAACGAGTCGGTCCGCGCATCTCCTGGGATGTGACCTTGCCTCTTTCCGCATTGCCCGAATTCTATGCGGCTGCAGAGAAGAAGATGGCAGAGACTGCGCCCCATGTCGGATTTTATGGCTTTGGGCATATGGGCGACGGGAACCTGCATTACCTGGCGACCGCAGAGGATATTAAGGATCACAAGGCGTTGCTGGACCGCACGCTTTATGACCTGGTTGTTTCGTTTGACGGGTCATTCAGTGCGGAACATGGCATCGGCCAGAAACGGACGGATGAACTCGCCCGTTACAAGTCACCTGTCGAGTACAAGCTGATGCAGGCGCTCAAGGCCGCGATTGATCCGGATGGGCGCATGAATCCCGGCAAAGTGCTTGGCTGATAGGCTCTCGAAACAGGTATTAAGCCAAAAGAGAGCCAAATATACGCCCCCAAAAAGGGGGTAATTCTGGGGATTAAGCCAACGCATCTATTGTACGCATCCTTCCGACCAAATAGCTTAAAGCCATCGGCCAAGAGGCCTTTGCCCGCAATTTGGCGATTACACCAGGTAGGAGAAATACAATGGCGTTTATTGAGGGAACTCCGGGGGACGATCTGTTGATCGGAACGCCCCAGTCAGATCAGATTTTCGGTCGGAACGGCAATGATGACCTGCGTGGTCAGGATGGCGACGACCAACTGTTCGGCGAAGACGGCGATGACCGTCTGTTTGGCCAGAACGGCAATGACTTGCTCGCAGGCGGTCTCGGCGCCGACCATTCTGAATGGCGGCGCAGGCGATGACGGCCTCGACGGCAACGACGGCAACGACACGATCTTCGGCGCAGACGGCAATGACCGTATCGCCGGCGAAAACGGCGACGACCTTCTGGTCGGCGGCGCTGGTTTTGATCAGCTTGACGGCGGGCTCGGCAATGACCGCGCCTTCGGCGGCGACGACAATGACCGCCTTGGCGGCAATGACGGCGACGATCTGCTGAATGGCGGCAACGGCGACGACGAACTCGACGGCGGCAATGGCAATGACCTTCTGTTGGGCGGCGCTGGCAATGACCGGTTGTTCGGCGGCGAAGGCATTGACGACCTGCGCGGCCTCGCTGGCGACGACCAGATTAGCGGCGGCTCCGGCAACGACACGATCAACGGCGGCAATGAGAATGACCAGCTGTTTGGCAATGACGGCGATGACATCATTGTCGGCGGCGCTGGCAACGACTTCATGGCTGGCGACAGCGGCAATGACCGTATGAACGGTGGCGCTGGCGACGATCAGGTGTTCGGCGGCGAAGGCAATGACGTGCTGGCTGGCGGCACGGGCGTCGACTTCATCACCGGCGACGGCGGCAACGACACGGTTTTCGCTGGCGAAGGCAATGACGTGCTTGTCGGCCTCGGCGGCGACGATCAGCTGAGCGGCGAAGGCGGTCGGGACGTTATCCGCGGCGGCGAAGGCAATGACACGATGACCGGCGGCACTGGCCCTGATTTCTTCGTGTTCAACAACGCAATCGCGACCGACGAAGACATCATCACTGACTTCGAAGTCAACATTGACCATATCCGCATCGATAACAGCGGTTTTGTCGACTTCGCGGCACTGATCGGCGCTTCAGCGCAGGACAATCAGGACGTTGTGATTGATCTCGGCGCAGGCGACAGCATCCGCTTGCAGAATGTCGGCATCGCGACGCTCGACGCTGGGGACTTCATCCTTCTCTGATAGGAAGGTCCAACCCCTCAATACGCCAACCCCCGGATCAGCAATGGTCCGGGGGTTTGTGCGTTTGAGGGTCTTCTGCGTTTGAGGTATTAGGTCCGTTACAAAGCAGCGAGCAGCGCTTCGATATCTTCTGGCGTCTCGGCATTGCGGGCGGTCATCTCTTTATTGATGCGACGGACCATGCCGGACAGCACCTTGCCACAGCCGATTTCAACCAATTCCTCAACCCCGGCGGCGTGCATAGCGAGCACGCATTCCCGCCAACGAACGGTCGCGGTTACCTGCTGCACCAGAAGCGCCTTGATCTCATCCGGCGCAGCAACAGGCGCCGCTGTCACATTGGAGACGAGCGGCACGACAGGCGCCGCGATATTGGCCGTTTCAAACGCTTTCTCCATTGCGTCTGCAGCTGGCTGCAGCAGCGAGCAATGGAACGGCGCTGATACAGGCAACAGAATGGCCCGGCGGGCGCCTTTGCCTTTAGCGATCTCAATCGCGCGCTCAACTGCGGCTTTGGCGCCGCTGACCACGACCTGACCCGGCGCATTGTCATTCGCGACTTCGCACACATCGCCATCGGCGGCTTCCGCAGCGGCTTCGACAGCAGGATCCAGGTCCAAGCCCAGGAGCGCCGCCATTGCGCCTTCGCCTGCAGGAACGGCAGTCTGCATCGCCTGACCGCGCAGTTTAAGCAGCTTCGCCGCATCCGCCAGATCAAGTGCCCCAGCAGCGGCGAGGGCGGAATATTCACCGAGCGAGTGACCGGCGATGAACTTGGCTTTGTCAGCGATTTCAACCCCGCCTTCGCTTTGCAGAACCCGCATCACGGCGACGCTTGCGGCCATCAGCGCCGGTTGCGTGTTTTCGGTCAACGTCAGGTCTTCCATCGGGCCTTCGAACATCATGCGAGATAAGTTCTGGTCGAGCGCGTCATCAACCTCCTGGAACACTTCCTTGGCGGCGGGAAACGCCTCGCTCAAGGCCTTGCCCATACCGACTGCCTGGGAGCCTTGCCCCGGAAATACAAATGCCCGCGTCATCGCTTGATCTCCTTCAAGTTTGCTTGTCACATAATCGTCGTGTTTCGTTGAAAGAAGAGGCGTGCAGGCCAATCTGTCAAGCAGGGATAGCGGTGATAGACTGCGCCACACGAATGCTGCACTGGGATAAAAGCAAATGTTTGATACGGCAGAGCCAGAGAAACAATTCATTCAGGTCAAAGGCCGCCGCATGGCTTACACGGAAGCGGGTGAGCCTGCGGGGGCGCCAATCGTGTTCCTGCACGGCAATCCGACGTCCTCCTATCTCTGGCGGAATATCTGGCCGCATGTGCAGGAGTTGGGGCGCGTCATCGTTCCGGACCTGATTGGCATGGGCGATTCTGAAAAGCTGCCCAATAGCGGACCGGCCAGCTATCGTTTCGTTGAGCATCGAGAATATCTGGATGCCCTCTTGTCCGCGCTTGGCGTTACGGAAAACGTGACGCTCGTTATCCATGATTGGGGTTCTGCGCTTGGCTTTGATTGGGCGCGCCGCCATGCGGATCCCGTGGCTGGCATCTGCTACATGGAGGGGATCGTCCGGCCCGTGCAGTGGAGCGAGTGGAGTCCGCAGGCGACGCCAGTGTTCCAAGGCTTCCGGTCTGATGCTGGCGACGCGATGGTGCTGGAGAAGAATATCTTTGTTGAAAAGGTGCTGCCTGGCTCCGTTCTGCGCGGGCTAACGGAAGAGGAGATGGCTGTCTACCGCCGTCCCTTCGCCAACGCCGGTGAAGATCGCCGCCCGACCCTCACTTGGCCGCGCGAGATTCCGATTGAGGGGGAGCCAGAAGACGTTGTTCAGATCGTCCAGGACTATGCCGACTGGATCAAGGATGCGGCTTTCCCGAAGCTCTTCATCAATGCGGAACCGGGCGCCATTCTGATCGGCGCGCAACGTGAATTCTGCCGCACTTGGCCAAACCAGCGCGAAGTTACCGTGAAGGGCAGCCACTTCATTCAGGAAGACAGCCCGCATGAAATTGGCGCGGCGCTCGCTGAATGGATAAAGACCCGATGATCCGCCGCCTCGCCCTTGCGATGTTGCCAGTGCTCGCGCTCTCTATAGCGGCGGCGCCTGCCCATGCGAGCGTTATGGGCGACGGGGCTTGTGATGGGCTTGGCGTGCATGCAGCCTGGCTGGATTGGGGGACGGGCAAAGTTTCCGTCGCTGTATTCAATCACACCGGCGATGGCCGCTGGCCCGCCGAAACGAAGCAGTTCCGCGTCGTTTATGGCGGGGCGGATGTTGCGGTCGCTAGCGCTATGCAAACCTTGCAGGCGTTGAAGCCTTTCAACGTGCTCCTGTTCGATTACAAGGCGCTGATTGGCTCAGAATACAGCCGGTTTGACGGCAACAAGCTTTTGGAGTCTGGCGCAATCAAGCTGGCGGACTGCGCCCCCCGCTAACGGCGCGCCATCCGGCGACGGCGATGCCGGTAAGCCATGCGAGTTTGCATATCTCGAGCCCGGCATAGATCGCATGCGCGGGTGAGGGCGGCACGTCCCGCCCGACGGAGAGCGCATAAGCCCGTTCCGCCAGCTCCGGCTGCAGCCAGATCACCTGCGCGGCCAGGATGGCGATCAGCATTGCGGCGGCCACAGTGCGGCGTTTCGGGCTTTTGAGAACGGCAAGCGCAATGACCAAAATCGCCGCCACACCCCATTCAGCGAAAGCTAGGCGCTCGAACACGCGGGCCGCAGCCGTGAAGGCGTAGGGCCGCGCGGCCTCGTCGCCAGCAAAGATGGCGGGAACGGCCAGGAACCCGCCGCCGATGATCAAGCCGATCCAGAGCGCCGGCGCGGTGATGGAAGCAGCGTTGGCGACATTGGCGGCCAAGCGCATCGCGTTCGATATAACGGCAATGGCTCTTGGTTCCGCGACCGCATTATCCGGCGCATAACGTTTTGCGACTCCAGCGATGGCGAGGGAAGAGAGGATCGCGGCGCTGGCGAAGCACCAAGCGCCAAGGCCGACGCTGGCGTCCGCTACCGCAGTCGACTTCACCGTCAGCACGACCAGCGCCACAACGAAGACATCCAACATCGACCATTTGGATATCTGCGCCGCCAGTTTCAGCGTTGAGCGCGCGCCTGCGGGATCAACAAACGCCCAACCGGCCACCAGGATTTTCGCAGCCGGAAACAGTACGGCAAATCCGCCAATCGCCGCCAGCAGCAGCCATTCGCCCTCCTGCCAGAACTTATTGATCCCGCCGATGACCGAATGCGTATCCGTGAACACCCAAAAGCTGGTGACGTTCAGCATCGGCAGCGTCCAGCCAAAAAACAGCAGCACCGCCGCCGCAGTCATGGCGACGGGCGCTATACCGGCTAGGATGGAGCGCCGGGCGGGTTTGGTCTCAGCCGTCATGCAGCCGATATAGGCGCCCGTTTGCCGCGCGCCAAGAACTGCTGCGCAGCGACAGGCGCTAGCAATGCGAGGCCCCACCAGTTCGAGGACCAGCTTGGCGCCACCATCATGACGGCTGAAACCGCCAGCAACAGCCGCCAGAACATGCCCATCGGCGCGATCAGAAAGCCGGTCAACGCAGCGCCTAGCAGCAGAATGCCCGCGATACAGGTGCCAACGACTGAGAGATATTCAAGGATGTTGAAATCCCCGACGACGATCAGCATCGTTGGCGCGTAGACGAATACGAACGGCACCATGACTTTGGCGTTGCCCAGGCGGAATGCGGTTGTGCCTGTCTTGAACGGATTGGCCCCCGCGATCCCGCCTGCCGCATAGGCGGAAACACAAACTGGCGGCGTTAAATCTGCGAGCACGCCGTAATACAGTACGAACAAATGCGCGGCCAATGGCTCAACGCCAAGATTGCCAAGTGCTGGCGTCGCAATGGCTTGCAACATGATGTAGAGGGCGGTCGTCGGCAGCCCTGCGCCCATGAGGACGCAAGACATGGCGATAAACAACAGCGATATGAACAATGTCGCTTCGTCGATATTGAACAGCGCTGGCCCGGATGAACCGTCCCCAATTAGATCGAATGGCAGGAAGCTGAACATCGCACTGATGGAATCAACCGTAGCCAACGCGCCCTGCGTCACCATAAAACCAAGCCGGAAGGTAACGCCGGTCAATGTGATAACGCCGACGACGATGCCGACTGCCGCGCCCGCAGCGCCAACCGCTAGCGCGTATTTCGAGCCCATGGCGAAGGCGTCTTTAAGGGATGGCCAATGCAACTGCTTTCGCCATCTAAGCGCGCCAATTGCGAGTGCGATGGCGAACAGGCTAATCGTCACTGGGTCTAGCTTCAGCTGCACAATGTCGAAGAAAACGAAGGGCGTTATCGCAATCGCTGCACCCGCCGCGATCCGTGGCCAGCCAATGGCGATGGCGCTGGTTATGCCCCAGAATGCCGCCAGATATGGCGTATATCCCGCAAACAACACGTAGATCAAAATGACCAGCGGTACAGCCGTATGGCCGCCGCGCTTCAGCACATCCGTGACCTTCGGAACTTCCTCACGGGAAAGGCCTTTGAGGTCCAGGCGTTTGGCTTCGAAATGCACCATCGCCAGCACGGCGATGTAGTGCATCAGGGCTGGCGTCGCCGCCGCGAGGATGATCGTGGTGTAGGGAATCTCGAGAAACTCGACCATCAAGAACGCGGCGGAGCCCATGATTGGCGGTGTAATCTGCCCGCCGGTTGAGGAGGCGGCTTCAACTGCGCCTGCGAAATGCGGCGGATAGCCGATACGCTTCATGGCCGGGATCGTCAGCGACCCTGTCGTCACCGTATTGGCGATGGATGAGCCGGAGATCGTGCCGAACAACGAGGAAGAAATGACAGAAACCTTGGCCGGACCGCCTGATAGTCGTCCTGCGACGACCTGCGCAAGTTCAATAAAGAACTGCCCCAGGCCCATCTTCTGCGCGATCACGCCGAACAGTACAAAATGGAAAACAATAGACGAGATCACCTTCACCGGAACGCCATAGAGGCCTTCCGTCGTGAGGTAGAGATGGTTGACCAAATCGCTCCAGGATGCGGGCGGAACGATCAACACCTGCAGCGGGCTCAAATACCCGAAGACCGCGTAGCCGATGAAGCAGAGAACAACGATCGGCAACACCCAGCCCATGGCGCGGCGCACGGCTTCAAGCGAGACGATGATGAGGATCGTGCCGAACACGAGGTCCGATGTGGTCGGTGAGCCGATGCGGAAGTTCATTTCTTCCAGCTGCAGCGGCCAAGACATGCCAGTGAACGTCAAAGGCACATAAAGCGCGCCAGCAAACGCTGCCAAAGCCAGCAACCAGTCATACCAGGGCACGCCGCCTGGCCGGAGCGCGCTTGTGTTCAAAGCGTCGCGATCATTACGGCGGAGCAGACTGAAACTCATGAAAATCAAGGCGAGTACGGCGGCCAAGTGAATGCCTTTGTGCCATTGCTCGCGGGGTATGCCGAATCCAGCCGTGTAGAAATGGTAGAGGCCCAACAATACAAGCGACCAGGTGATTAGCGTCCGGAGCCAAGGCGCCACCGTGCGGAAATTCATCTCCGGATCGTATTGCGCCTCAAGCTCTTCAATCCGCGCCGCTTCTGCTGCGGTCAGCGTAATTGAGTCATTGGGTCGGTTTTCAGGGCTGGTTGGATCGTTCGCCATCGTTGATGCCTGCGGACTGCGTGCAAAAAAGAACGGCCCGGCTGCTCATCTGAACAGCCGGGCCGCTGGTCGTTAGCTTAAGGCAGCGGCCTATTTCAGGAGGCCGGCTTCCTTGTAGAAGCGCTCAGCGCCCGGATGCAGCGGGATGCCAATGGCGTCCAGTGCAGACGTGGTCTGTACGTCTTTGCCTTTGGCGTGGCCGCGGTCCAGCAGCTTGCGCGTGTTCTTGTTCCACAGCGCCTTGGTGATGCCATAGACCAGCTCTTCCGACTGATCGGCGGACACGAGCCACTGGGCGGCGACTGCAAGCGTGTTCACATCATGCGGCATGCTTTCATAAGCAGTCTTCGGGATCGGCGAGGAGAAGTAGAACGGCGCCTTAGCGATCACGGCCTGCTGGATCGGGTCCGGCAGGCTCATCAGCTTCATGCCGGCTGTGGACGCCAGTTGGGCGATGCCGGATGACGGCGCGCCGGTTACAGTCAGGAAGCCGTCAAGCTGGCCATCGGCCAAGCGCTCGGCAGACTGTGAGGTGTTCAGTTCCTCAGCGATGTAGTCCACGTTCTTTTTGAGGCCAGCGGCTTCAAGAATGAGCAACGCGCCAACCTGTGCGCCAGATGCCGGGAGGCCGACGCCAACGCGCTTGCCTTTAAGGTGAGAGGGCGCCGTCAGTGTCGAATCATTTGGCATCACCACATGGATGTGCTCAGGATAGAGCGTCGCGATAGCGCGGAGCTTTTTCAGCGGCGCTTTGCCTTCGAATACGCCCGTGCCGGTGTAAGCCCAGAATGCGACGTCAGACTGTGCGAGGCCGGATTCGGCAGCGCCAGACTGGATTGCGTTCACGTTAGCGACGGAGCCATTGGCGGATTGTGCGATGGCGATCAGGCCAGGCACGCCGCAGCTGCCGCCCTTGTCGCAGGCGCGCGAGCCAGGCGGGTTGGAAATGGCGTTGGCGAGCAGACCAGCCATTGGGAAGTAGTTACCGCCAGCACTGCCGGATACGATCCGGAAAAACTGCGGGGTTTGCGCCTGCGCGACGCCTGTCGCGAGCACAGCTGTGGCGGCGGCTGCCGCCAGAAGGATCTTACGCATGATCAGTGTATCTCCCATATGTCGATGTCGTCTGGCGCGGACTATCGCGGCTTTCAGGTGATTCTGCAAGGCGGCGCGCGGCCAAACTCTAGGCGTTATGCCAATGGACGTCTTATACCGACGACCTCTGCCTCAAGCGCTGCGGATCCGTCAGCATGCGGCGCTACAATCCAATCCTCGCCATATCCCGCGAGCGCGCCAGCGGCGCCAGGGCCGACCAGAACTTCATCCGCATTCGCCACATCTTCGCCAAGGCGCGAGGCGGAATTGACGGGCGTCCCAAAGAAATCTTCCTCTTCAAGATAGAGGATTTCGCCATGTTCAATGCCGCAGCAAAGCTGCAGATTCAGCCCTTCATCCCGCCGGATTGTCTCGGCGGCGTTGATCAAATCAAGCGCCGCCATAACCGCTTGGTCTGGCGTGTTGAATACGGCGAAGCAGTTATCCGCCTCCATCTTTGCAATATCGCCTTCATGCAGCCACACGAGCGGTCGGGCTGCGGCTTGCATCCAGCGAATCACCGCGAGGAAATCCAATGTGCTGGCTTTGCTCTTGGAACTTTTGCTGAACCCGCAGAGGTCCACGACCAGTACGGATTTCGTCTTGCCATACAATTGCCAGATGCTCTTGCCGATGGCGGATCGGCGGCCTTAGTGGGTGGTCCAAGCATAGGCTGTGATTAGGTCCGTAAAATTATGCATCGCCATTGTGGCGGCTCCCTCTCGCGCATGCGTCTAGTCTACGGCTATGCTGCGCTTGAAATGATGATCAATACAACTGGAGATGTGTTTCATGCTGAACGTGGATGTTGCGACGGGCGATGGCGCTATGGGCGCATATTTGGCGATGCCAAAGGG
Source organism: Alphaproteobacteria bacterium (assembly GCA_038102935.1). Taxonomy (GTDB): domain Bacteria; phylum Pseudomonadota; class Alphaproteobacteria; order Bin95; family Bin95; genus VMCJ01. The sequence continues at coordinate 57,795 of JAYNYG010000012.1, forward strand.
CGCAACCGGCCCGGCGCCGGCTGTCGTCATTATAATGGAGGTGTTCGGCGTCAACCGCTTCATTCGGCGCATTGCGGATCATTGGGCGGAGCAAGGACTCATCGTCCTCGCGCCCGATCTCTACTGGCGCATCCGACCCGGCATCGAGCTAGACCCGGAGACAGACGGTCATCGCGATCAGGCGCTCAAAACCCGCGACGGCATGGATGTCGATCTGGCGGCCAAGGATGTTGAGGCTTGTGTCGCGCATCTGCGAGGCCTGGAGGAATGCAATGGCAAGGTCGCAACCTCCGGCTACTGCCTCGGCGGATTACTGGCCTATCTCTCTGGCGTGCGTGGATCGGCGGATGCGAATGTCAGCTATTATGGCGTTGGCATTGAGGGGTATTTGAAGGAAGCGGACAATCTGAAAACGCCGATGCTGCTGCATATCGGCGGCATTGATCCCTGGACGCCGCCGCCGGTGCAGCGTGCGCTTGAAGCTGGCCTTGGCGCGATCGCTGGCGTCGAAACTCATATCTATGAGGATACAAACCACGCCTTTGCGCGCGAGGGTGCGAGCGCTGATGTGCCCGCAATGCGCATGCTTGCGAATGATCGCACGAAAGCGTTCTTCACAAGATCGCTTGGACTCGCGGGCTAGCATCGCCATATCGATTGTATGGGACAGAAAATGATAGCAGCTGCAGGGTTGGCGCTGGCATTGGCCGCGTCGCCTGCAGCATTGGCAGAGGAGCCGTCTGTCGGCCAGCAGGTTGACGAGGCGATGCAGCGCGCGCTCAATCTGCTGGAGCGCTTTATCGGCGCCATACCTGGCTATGAAGCGCCGGAGATCACCCCGGAGGGCGATATCATCATTCGCCGGAAACGCCCGGAACTCGGGCCCGGCGCTGACAAAGACAAACCGTTGCCAGAAGGTCAGCGCCGGGTATAGCCGTCGCTACTTGTTGCGCGCTTTCGCCGATTTCATCGTGCGGAAGGCGATGAACCCGGCTGCAGCAAGCGCCATCAGCAGGATCACATCCAGGCCGCCAAATGAATGCAGCGCATCGTGTGCGGCGCCAAGAGCGCCAGGCTCGTGGCCGGGATGGGCATAGGCGGGAACTGCCGCAGCAGCGAGCAGCAGGCTTGAAGCAAAAATACGCATAGTTCTTTTCTCCATGAGGGACGCCTCCCGCATCTCGTTAAGGGTATAACAGCAAGCCGGTCTTCTGGCTTCGAAGGATACTCTGCCCGCCTTCCCGGCAGTGAGCCAGTGGCTGAGTGGACAGAGCCGCATTCGCTACAGCGGCGGGGGCCGCGCCGGAATTAGCGGAAAATTCCCGCCGCACCGGCTTCCCGTGCGCCCAACATTAGGAGTCGGGGGCGCGCTTGCTGCATTGCAGTATAAGTGTGTGAACCTAAACCACAATGGCCCGACGCCCATAGATCAGCGGATTAAATATAGAATATCCAACTGCGGTGGATCCTGGCCTAGCTGTGACAGCAAGGTATGCGCCTGGCCGCGATGGTGGGTTTGGTGATTGAAGATATGCGCGAGCGTTGGCGCTAATGGCTGGCCGGTAAAATGGTCGCCGGTGCGGAGGTTCGTGTAGTCGAAATTGCCAGCGATTTGGGCATCCGACAGGCCATTGATGATCCGCTTTATTCGATCATCCTCTGCCTCTCGCGCGGCGCGAAGCTCATGGAAATCCTCATAGAGCACAAGGTCAAGGTCACGTGGGACATCGCCCTCACCCTCGACGCGTTGCAGCCAGATTCGGTCACCGACCAGGATGTGGTTCAGCGTGCGATGCAGAGATCCAAAGAATGCGCCCAAATCTTTGCGGTAGTCGCTGTCAGGCAGGCTCGCGGCGGCGTCATACAGGCGGATATTCGCCCACGCATTATAATCCGCCAGCAGCGTAAAATAGGCCTGTGTCGCCATTGCCTTTACGAAACGCCGAGCAGCGCTTTCCGGAACCGCGTTTTCACGTTCGCTGCATCCATATCGCGCTTAAAGACGGGCGGCGGCGTGCCGTCAATTTTCAGGTGGATGAAGCAGGTGTCATTAGCGCCGGCGAGCAGGCTACGTGCATCCTCGACTTCAACCATCGTGGTAACGGTGCGGCAAGTTTTGATGCCGGAGCCGCTGGCGATGGCGCCCAGATCCACACCTTTAGACGTGTGGCTCTCCTGATTGCCAGTTTCTTGGTAGTGGCCGTTATCGACGCAGACGATAGAAAGGTTCGGCGCTTTTGCGACAGCGACAGTCGCGAGCGATGATACGTTCATCAAAAGCTCGCCATCACCGGTGACGACAATCACCTTGCGGTCGGGCTGCGCCAGTGCGAGGCCAAGCCCCATCGCTGTTGCGCCGCCCATGGCGCCCGCCATAGTGAATGTATGATCGCCATCTTCAGTCAGCGCGCCGATATCCTTCGCGGACCCTGCGAGCCCCGTCACGATTAGTGCGTCTTTATGGTCTGCGAGCAGGGCCGGAACCGCTTCCTGCCGATTAACGCCTTCGGGCATCAGATTGCATCCTCATCAATATGTATTGGGGGTAGCATAACCGGTTTCAGTCAGAACCGGAATTGCCGCGTTTTCGAATGGCGGCCAGCGCCTCTGGCGTATCGACATCGTTCAAAATCCCGACGCCGCCCATCTCCACTTCAGCCACCACATCTTCATTCTCGCCAATCAGGTGTTTGGCGCCGACATCGCCGCGAAGCGCCAGCATTTCGGCCAGGAAGCGCTTGGCCCAAAGTACGGGATTGCCGCGTTTGCCATTCGCGGTTGGCACACAGATCGCGCGGCCTTCCAGTGGATTGAACGCGGCGATCAGGCGGTCGACATGAGCGGAGGTCACGTCTGGCATATCGCCGAGCAACACGATCATGGCGTCTGCGCCCTCGGGCGCATGGGCGGCAGCGGTTTTGAGCGACGCGCTGAGACCATCGGCAAAATCTGGATTGTGGACGAAGCGGACTGGCTTGCCTTGCAAAGCTTTCTGCACCGCGCTCGCCTCATGCCCCGTAACAACGGTTACAGAGGAAACATCCGCGCCCAGCGCTGCATCAACGGCGGCGACCACCATGGCGCGACCATCCACGGCTTCTAGCAGCTTGTTGGCCTGGCCCATTCGGCGAGATTGGCCAGCCGCCAAAACCATCGCCGCGACTTTGGGCGCATGTTGTGTATCAGCCTCTGCGCGCGTGGCTTCCGCGCGGGGGAGGGGGCGGGCGCCGATTTCAGCTAGCAGGCCGCCAACGCCCATCGATTGGATATCCTGCGGCGTCGCCGGAACGTCTGCCGCGAAGCGCTGTAGCGCCCAATCGAAGCCATTGAGTTTCGGCGAGCGGGCGCAGCCGGGCAGGCCAATCACGGGCTTGCCATTCCGCTCCGCCAGCATGATCAGATTACCGGGATCGACCGGCATGCCGAAATGTAAAACTCTGCCGCCCGCCTGCTCAATGCCTGCGGGCAGGGCGTCCGCCCGGTCAACAATCGCCGACGCGCCCGCGATCAGCAGAATATCCGCGCCAACGGCATCCGCCGCTTTGATGGCCTCTGCAATAGCGGCCGCATCATGCGGCGTGCGCCGTTCATCGACGAGGCTGCCACCCAGCGCCTGCAGGCGCGCCGCTGTCACATCCACTGTTTTATCGAGTACGCTTGGCTTCACTGTCGGCAAAGTGGACTGAATGAGCGCCGCGCGGATTGGCCGGTACGCATGCGCCGCCAGTGGGGGCGCGCCTTCTCGGGCGATGGCTTCGGCTTCGGCGACGGCCCATTCGGGCGCCGCGAACGGAATGATTTTGACTGTCGCCGCCATCTGCCTTGGGGTGACGGCAGCGAATGGCTCCAGCGTGGCGACAGTGACGCTTTCATGGACAGCGTTGATGCGATTGATGCACCCGGCGTCTACCGTAAGCACGCCCTCACAATCAGCGATCAGGTTGACGCGGCCCGTAAATGCAGCGCTGACCTTCAGACCGCCGCCCATTAGTGCTTCCGCTAAGCGCGCCGCGGCTTTGTCCTCATGGACGTCATTATCTTCAAGCCGTGCGACCGTAATCTCACGAACACCGCCCGCTTCGATCGCCGCCGCATCTTCTGCGGTCAGCAGGCGACCTTTCTTGAATGTCCGGTGGTCCAGGCGGATCGAGTGCGCGAGATATGCGCCCGCAGCCTTACCTGCCGGGACTGGTCCAAACTTCACTTCACACTGCCGCCATGCAGGACCATCAGCGCCTCAGCCAGGATTGAGACCGCAATCTCCGCCGGCGCACGTCCGCCAAGGTTCAGGCCGATGGGGCCGTGGATGCGGTCTAGCTTACGGCTGTCGAAGCCTTGTTCCTTCAAGCGGTGCAACCGGCTCGCATGGGTTTTGCGACTGCCAAGCGCGCCGATATAGAAAGCTGGCGAATGCATAGCCGCCGCAAGTGCGGGATCATCAATCTTTGGATCATGGGTGAGGGTAACGACAGCGGTGCGAGTATCCAGGCTAAGTTTGCCCATCGCGTCATCCGGCCAATCGTCCATAAGCGTCACGTCTGGGAAGCGTTCGACGGTGGCGAAGGCGCCGCGCGGGTCAATCACGGTAACGTCGAACCCAGCTTCCCGCGCCATAGCGACAAGCGGCTGCGAGATATGCACGGCGCCGACGATGATCATCCGGCGCGGAGGATTGTGGACATGGATGAAATACCGCTCGTTCCCGTGCGGAACCATGGTGGAACGGTCACTGCGTAGAGCTTCGCGCGCGGCGGCAATGACGTCCGATGGCGCATCCAAATCGCCCTCAACCCGGTCCGGGCGGACAAGGGTTTCGCGGCCGTCGGAAATGCGGACGACGCGGGCCGTCGGCTGTTTTTCCTGGGCGAGGGCGGCCAGCCGGTCGAGTGTCTTGGACCTCATTGCTGGACCCGCTCGACAAAGACTTCAACCTTACCGCCGCACGCCAAGCCGACTTCCCAGGCCTGCGCGTCCGTAACACCGAAATCCAGCATGCGCGGCTGGCCGTCAGCGATTACATCCAGCGCTTCGGTGACGACAGCGCCTTCAATGCAGCCGCCGGAGACGGAGCCCAAGAACGCGCCCTCAGAATTCACGACCAGTTGCGAGCCGACAGCGCGCGGGCTTGAGCCCCAGGTGGATACGACGGTCGCAATCGCGACGCCCTTGCGCTCACGCCGCCACGCCTGCGCCTGGCCGATAATTTCGTGGGTTTCTGCCGGTCCGATCGTCGACGTTATATCTGCCGCCGCCATCGCTCTTCTCCTCTTGCCCCAAATGCGGGCGCTGGGCCGCTCAATGCGTCAGCTAGCGCCTCCAAGCTCTCTAAGTTATGCGTCGCGCGGAATTCGTCCACATGCGGTAGGATCGCTGTGACGCCGCCCGCTTTCGGCTCAAACCCATCATAGCGCAAAAGCGGATTGAGCCAGATAAGTCTTCTGCAGGATTTAGCAAGCCTTTCCGCCTCTGTTGCAAGTAGGGCGTTTGATTCGCGATCCAACCCGTCTGTGATCAGCAGCACAACGGCGCCTTGGCCAAGAACCCGCCTGGACCATTCTTTATTGAACCGCTCTAAACACCAGCCAATCCGCGTGCCGCCTTCCCAATCGTCTACCGATTTTGACACCTGCTCCAGCGCCAGATCAACATCGCGGCCCCGAAGGTGGCGTGTGACATTCGTCAACCGCGTGCCGAATACGAAACTATGCACCCGGTCCCGGTCTGAGCTGAGCGCGTGCAGGAAATGCAAAAGCATTCTGGAATAGCGCGCCATGGAGCCGGAAATATCACAAAGCGCCACCAATGGCGGCGGGCGCGTGCGCGGCGACTTCCGTTTTAACGGAATAATGCCAGGTCCGCCACGCAAGGCTGAACGCAGGCTGGCGCGAAGATCGGTGCGGCGGCCATGGGGGTCCGGCTGGAAGCGGCGGGTCGGAAGGTCCTGCAAAGGCAATGTCAGCCGGGCCATGGCGCGTTTGGCGGCGGCTTCCTCATCGGCGGACATACTGTCGAAATCAATGGTTTTCAGAACTTCGCTCGTCGAGAACGTCATTGACGCGTCGACTTCAAGTTCCTCGTCCGGCTTGCCTTCTGGCGCTTGCGGCGGGGCGGCGGCGAGCGCATCGGCGACACGGCGGGAGAGTTCGCGCTTATCGCCTGGCGCATCGTCCTCGACCTTCAGCGTCGGCAGCAGCATGCCCATCATGCTTTCAAGATAATCTGGGCTTCGCCAGAACATGTGGAAGGCCTGGTCGAACACTTCGCGCTGGCTCTGCCGGGTGACCAAGCAGGAATGCAGCGCCCAATAGAACTGGTCCCGGTCCATAATATCGACCGCTTGGAGCGCTTCAACGGCCCGAAGCACATGGCCCGGCCCAAGCGGTAGCCCGGCGCGGCGCAAAGCGCGCACGAAATGCGCAACATTCTCCGCCAGCCGCCCATCTTCTGATGCTGGCTCGCGGAGCGCGGGCTTAGGATCGTCCAGCATCAGTCGGCGGCCGCGAGTTCCTGGCGGACTTCATCCAGGATGCGCTTAGCCTCGCCGCCTTGAAGCTTTTGGATATCGTCCTGGTATTTCAGCAATACGCCGAGCGTGTTGGATACGGTGTCGGCGTCCAGGGCAATGGCGTTCAATTGCATCAGCGCATTCGCCCAATCAATGGTTTCGGCCACGCCTGGCTGTTTGAACAGGTCCAGCTCCCGCAAGCGATGGACGAAAGTGACGATCTGGCGCGACAAGTCCTCGTTCGCGTCCGGCGCCTTGAGCGCCAAGATTTGCAATTCGCGTTCTGCACTCGGGAAATCGACCCAATGGTAGAAGCAGCGGCGCTTTAGGGCGTCGTGAATTTCGCGGGTGCGATTGGATGTGATGATGACCAGCGGCGGTTCTGCCGCTTTGATCGAGCCAATCTCCGGCACTGTCACTTGGAAATCTGAAAGCGCTTCCAGGAGGAAAGCTTCGAACGGCTCGTCCGCGCGGTCTAACTCGTCGATCAGCAGGACGGGCGGGCCTTCCGAGTGGGGCCTCATGGCTTGCAGAACGGGGCGTTCGATCAGGAAGCGTTCATTAAAGATGTCGCCGCCAAGGGCGTCCCGATCCGTGGCGCCGGCGGCTTCAGCAACGCGAATTTCGATCATCTGGCGCTGGTAGTTCCACTCATAGACGGCAGAAGCGATATCGAGGCCTTCATAGCATTGCAGGCGGATCAGCTGGCGGCCTAAGGTATCAGACAGCACCTTAGCGATTTCAGTTTTGCCGACACCGGCTTCGCCTTCCAGGAAGAGCGGGCGGCCCAATTTCAGGGAGAGGTAGAGCGCCGTCGCCAAGCTATCATCGGCGACATAGCGCCCTTCCGTCAACAGCGTGCGCACATCATCGACGCCGTTCAGCGCATCCATCTGCATGCTTCTTAGTCCCCCGGAGCCAGACTTTGCTTGAAACGCTATTTGCGCCGCCAGCCGCCGCTTGATGCTTGGAAATAGGCGCCGCCGGGCAGCGAGTTGATTATGCGTTGGGCCGTCAACGACGCAACTTCTTCCACGCGCACATTATTGCGTTTCGCGAGCTTGATATACTCCGCCCGGCGCGCTGCGTTTACATCTGCGACGAGTTTTGAGACTTCGCCAGATGGACTGGTGACGGGCGCCACATACCCAGAAAGCGTTTCGCCAACGAGACCCGTTGAGCGCGCTGACTGCAAATCAATCGCGACAGCGGGCGTCGGCGACGAAAACAGCAGCGTCGCCCCAATGAACGCCGCAGCCAATGCGACGAGGGAAATCCGTATGCGGAGCATCAGAATATCTCCTTATTCTCGCGAATCACGTCGTCAATTTCACGTTCGACCTTCACACGGACTTCACGTTCAATTTTGACGTTTAGATTGATAACAATTGGCTTGTCAGGCGCCGACAATTTCACAATCGGCTCACATCCTGCGACCGCCAGACCGGCAAGCCCCAAAAACACAAGTCCAGGAAGCATCGGAACGCTTCGGCGCATTGCGTTTGCTCCGGCAGCCTTGGTTCTGAGGTTATAGTTATACCTGCTCATGGCAGGAATATGGCTTTTCGGTGCGGAAAAAGCCAGTTTCCTCAAAGGATCAGAGTTTTTCTGTCGGTTGAGGCCAAAACGCCTCACGAAAGGCGTCCAGATGGGCTGCGTATGCGCGCCACCCGTCGAGCCCAATATTGTCGCCAAAGCGGTCGCTGGGGGGCACAGCTTCAATCTGCGCTTCACAATCGCCATCCATCGCTAGGCCCGCTGCAGCCAGCACCCTGGCCGCCGCTGCTTCTGGCGCATGGATCAACTCATCATCGGTCATGGCGATCGGCGGGGTTGGCAACACGCCCTCCCAGAACGCAGTCAATGATTGGACTGTCCGGTACAGCCCGCCTAACCCTGCTGCAGAATAACTATACCCCGCATTGGCGCCCTCATGCGCCATGAACCCGGAGAGCGCATAGGCCATCGGCGTGCGTTGAAGGTCAACAATGACAGCGCCGGGAACGAGCGCTGCCGCCGCACCTGCTTGCAGGAACGCTGCCGGGGCGCTCATGACATACACATCCGCTTCGCCGTGCTCTGCCATCAGGTCAGCGAACATCGCGTCAGAGGCTGCTTGCCATGCGCTAGGCGGCGCGGCGGCGACGCATTCTGGGAATGGCTCTGCGGACCCGGATCGCGCCTTCAGGCTAACAACGGCGCTGGCTAAAGTGTTGATGTCTGACGCCAGCGCGGCGTCAGGATGGCTTGCGACCACATCGGCGAAAAACGCCTGTCCAGAATTCGGCAACCCTGTCAGTAGGATCAGCCCCGCGCGCGGCTGAAACTTAGGCCACGCGACTTGGCTGAATGCATCCGAAAGCCGGGACGCCAGTTTGGACCTGCCTGCTGCGTCGTCTGTAGCGGCGTGGGACCGGTTGGCGATCTCATAGAAAGTGAAGGCGCGGTCAGGATTCCCGGCCAAATGCTCAAGCCGTCCCCCGGCGAACCCCAGCCGCGCCCGGTCTACTGGCGGTGTTTCCGAACGGGAAATGGCGCGGGCGATCCCCTCTAGCATGCCAGTATGATCCTCGCCGGGCTTCGCCATGCCTGCGAGGAGGCTGAATGCGGCGGAACTGTCCGGTGCTACATCCAGCAATCGCTCTGCCGCCGCGCGCGCCAACACGGGGAGCCCCATCCAGTCATAAACAAACGCTAACGGCTGCAGGACTGATGCATTCCCGGGCGCCAGGGACGCCGCGGCTTCCAGCTCGCGGCGGGCGCCGGGATAGTCCATCTGTTGCGCGCGGAGAATCCCAAGGCGGCGACGCAGCGCAGGCGCGTTCGGCTCCGCTCGGACTGCATCTTGCAGCATGGCATCGGCTTCGGCTTGGCGACCGAGCTTGATCAGCCTCTCCGCTTCCGCGATGGCCACATGGACAGAATTCTCACTCATGAGGCCGCACCATAACGGCGGATTGCCGGAATGCGAATGGACAATGGGATTAGGCGTTTTGTTAAATCGCTTTCCGCCGTCCAATTCTCGTTTAGGCTCAGCAGAACGCGCAGGCACGAGGTAGGCATGATTAGAATTGGCATTGATGTTGGCGGGACTTTTACAGATCTGACGCTGCTTGATGGCCATACCGCCGTCCATCACAAAACGCCTTCCACGCCGGATGATCCGTCCGAGGCGATTGAGATTGGACTTCGTGAGCTGCTTCCGCTTGCGAGCATCAATGCAAGCCAGGTGGATTGGATCGGCCATGGCGCGACGGTGGCCACCAATATGGCGATTGAGCGTAAGGGCGCCCGCACCGGCCTGATCACGACCGAAGGCTTTCGCGATGTCTTGGAGATCGCCCGGCAAACACGCCCGAATTTGTACGATTATCGCGAAACCCGCCCGCCGCCGCTCGCGCCGCGCCGCCGCCGTTTTGAGGTCGAAGAGCGGCTGGATCAAACTGGCGCAGTATTGACGCCGCTGAACGAAGCGGCGGTCGCCGAGGCGGGGCGGGGCATGATCGAAGCCGCTGTCGAGTCAGTCGCCATCGTGTTTTTGCACAGCTACCGGAACGCTGACCACGAGCAGCGCGCCGCCGCCATACTGCGGAAATTGCTACCGGGGGCCTACATCACGTGCTCGCATGAGGTTTCCCCTGAATTCCGGGAATTCGAGCGCACATCGACAACCGTCTTGAATGCTTTCGTCGGCCCGCGCATGGCCCGCTATCTGGGCGAGGTGCAACGTCGCGTCACGGAAATCGGCATCCGGCCGCCGCCCTATATGGTGCATTCCGGTGGTGGTTTGATGACGCTGGAAACGGCAGCGTCGGAGCCTGTGCGCACTTGCCTTTCAGGCCCTGCGGCAGGAGTGGCGGCAGCCGCGGCGATTGCGTCTGCTGCGGGCTACCCGAATGTTGCGGCGTTTGATGTCGGCGGCACCTCCACGGACATCGCCCTAATCGCTGACGGCGCCGCCCGGGTTTCTGCGGAGCGGGATGTAGCGGGATATCCCATCCGCGCCGCTAGCTTAGATATCACGGTGATCGGCGCTGGCGGCGGGTCTATCGCGTCCGTTGATGCCGCTGGTGGATTGAAGGTCGGCCCGGAAAGTGCAGGCGCTGACCCGGGGCCAGCGGCTTACGGATTTGGCGGTAAGTTGGCGACGCTCACAGATGCTAATCTCACACTTGGGCGCTTGAGCGCCGACATAGGACTGGTCGAGGGCGCGCAAGGTTTGGATGCTTCGGCAGCACAGGTTGTTTTGGACGCGCAGGTCGCCCAGCCGCTTGGACTTAGTGTGGAAGATGCGGCTGTGGGCGTTCTTCGTGTCGCTGTCGCCAATATCGCCCGCGCCATCCGTGCTGCCACCAGTGAACGCGGCTACGATTTGGGTGATATGGCTTTGGTCGCCTATGGTGGCGCCGGTCCGTTGGTCGCTGCAGACGTGGCCGCTGAAGCCGGGTGTCCAACAGTGATCGTACCTCTAGCGCCCGGAACGCTTTGCGCGCGCGGCATTTTGATGTCCGACCCGACAATGGACTTTGTTCGCACAGTCCTTACGCCTGCAGATGCCGCTGGATGGGCGGCAGCAGATCAGGCTTTTGCAGATATGACCGTTGAGGCCGATCCATGGTTAATGGCTGAAACAAGCGACCCAGCCTGCCGCAAACAACGTCGGATTATTGAGGCGCGATACCACGGGCAAAGTTTCGAGGCCGCTGTCGCTGTCGAGGACGGACTGGGCCTCACGGCATTTATAGAGCGGTTCCATGCTGCGCACGCCATGGAACACGGTTATGACATTCGTGCGCGCGGTGTGGAGATCGTGAACTGTCGCCTGATAGCGACCGTGGATGGCGTTAAGTCACGCCCGGCGCTTGTTGAGACGGAGGGTTCTCAATCTTTGGCCGAGCTTGCGAGCGCTGGGCCACGTCAGGTGTATTTCACTGAGGGCAGCGTTGATGCCGCGCTCTATGACCGCGATGGATTGCAGCCGGGCGATAATATTGCCGGGCCGGCGATCATCACAGAAAAAACATCCACGACCGTTGTGCCGCCAGATTGGCGTTCGGTCGTGGATGCGTATGGGAATTTGATCTTAAACCGGATTGGCGGGTGACCCGCCGTCTCTAGGCGCCCGCCTCTACAGCAGCCCGCAGCGCGTCTGCATCTGGGTTTTGTGCGCGGTTTTCGCGGACAATTTGGGTTGGAGAATATGTGCCTTTGTAGAATTCCTGGTTCCAATCCTTACGCTTGGCGATGACGGCGCCTTCAAGCGCTGCGCCAATAAAGAGGCCCTTATTCAGCGAGTAGACGTAGATATCTGCGCCAGTGGCTGTCGTCGTTGAAGCTTCGGCGCCGATGCCGACAGGGCCAGCGGCGGCGCTCAAATCCGCGCCGAGCTTCACCTGATCGTTGATGATCGAGTCCAAGCCGCGCTGGGTCATGATCAGCAGCACCGCTTCGGAAGATTGCCCGCCGATCTGCAAACCGAAGCTGACTGAGCCCATCGTGTAGAATGCCGGGTAGCTCCAAGCGCCATTGGCGTATTTGGACATGAGTACGCCCGATCCGCCTTCGCCGCCAATGAAGAATGCGCCCTTCAGGATTTGTGGGAAGATCATGACGCCCTTGGCCTTTGCCAATAGGGATTTGACCTGTGGCGTTTCCGGGCTCCGGATCAGGCGCTGGATCGTGATCTTACTGCTGTCGACGATGTCTTTCGCCTCTGCATAATCCGCTTTCGCATGCGAGCCGATAGCCCCGGCTGTGGCGAATGCCATTCCGGCGAGAGCCATGGCGAATGTGCGCTTAAACATCGATTTCCTCCGTTGCGGGCCTGAAACGCAGGCCGTTCGTTCTCTTTCGGTATAGGCGCCCCTGGATTGCGGCGCAAACACTTGCCTGTTGCCTGTTGGTAATTTGAGTGTCTGGCTTAGGCCGCCGTTAACCAAGGCGGGCGTTCTATTCCAACCATGTTGATAGACCTCAAACACCTGTCCCAACGGATCGTTGCACCCAGATTGCGGCGAAACTGTGCGCGGATTGTGATCGCAGGCATTTTGCTCAGCCTTTCTGGCCCAGCATTTGCTGAAACAATACCATGGCGACCCGATGTTCGTTTCAGCCGCACATCAGTTGATGATGACGTGCGCTCCATCCTGCGCTCGCTCCTGCGGGCCAACGGGCTTTCAGCCATTTTTAGGCCCGGCGTTGAAGGCCCCATTTCGCTTCGCTTCGATAAAGTGCCGCCGCGCCAGGCATTTGAGCAGCTCATGACTGAGCGCGGGCTGGCGTATGAATATAATCCTGGAACGCGAACAGTTACTGTCTACAAAGACGCTGCCGTCAATTTTGACCCGCCGGAACGCGTTTTCATCGCTTTGACGCATACCCGCTACTCGGCATTGAAGGACATGCTCGTCCGTTTTGGCCTCGGCCTTGAGGGCGTTGCCTTCGATAGTGCGACGAACACTGTATCCTTGAAGGGCCGGTCAGACCGGGTCAAGGAAATCACGCCCTCTATCGTCCCCGCTGTCGCCATTGGCGAAGGCAATCTGATCCGGCTGAACTTGAACGCGATTAATTCCGCGCCGGGCGCCGATGTGTTCGGACAGATCGATGTGCGTTCCCAGGAAGTGCAAACCGAAGTGCTGGTGCCCAATGGCGGCACCTACATCATCGGCGGGTTGTTCGATGATACGCGCCGGGAGCAAGAGTCCGGCGTGCCGGGCCTGAAAGACATTCCTGTGGTTGGCCGCCTGTTCAAAGAGAACACAGCGAATAGCGCGCTTTCGGAAACTATCTTTTTCATCACGCCGCGCATTGTTGAAGGCGCCGGGCCGTTCGGCAGCGACATCGCGACCAGGCTCGGCACGCCGGAATATGTGGCGTCGCGCAGGCGCACTTTGGACCGGGCGAGCGAAAGCCTTCTGGGAACGCCGGACGCAGAAGTCCGCCCGACCAATAGCCCCTATCGCATCCTCTCAGAGCTTGAGGAGGACGAGTCCTAATGGCGTCGCAAAGCAAAATTGCTTTCCGCCTCGCGATGTTCCGGGAAACGGCGCGGGCGAGCGGCTGGGCGTTCGGGCTCGGGCTGCTCGTGCTGGCGTTCGCAGGGCCGCTCGCGCATGAGCATTTCTATGTGGCCGAGTTCCGCAAGGATGTGATGTCCGCCGTTGATTCAACAATCTCGGCCCAGCGCGCAGTGCTGGTGCGGCGCGAGGCGTTTGATCCGGCGGAAGCCGCCGCAGGCCAAGGCGACAAACGCATCACTGTGCAGGCGCGCATTCTTGACGAAGGGCGCTTGCAAGTGCGCGCCATGACGTCGCCATCCGCTGTCGCCAGCTATTGGCTGCCGGCGATGATTTACGAGCGTCAGATCGATCTTCAAGGATCGGTATCGGAGGGCAAATGGCTCGCGGGAAGTTAAAGCGCACGGTATCGGCCGCCGCACTCATAGCTACAATTGGCCTTGGCGGCTGCGTCATGCAGCAAACTAAAATCGCCGCTACGGTCGAACGGGCGGCGGCGCCATCAACGCAACGGCTCACCGTGCCTGCGCCTGATTGGCAAGTCGGCGATACCTGGAGCTATAGCGACGGCTACGGATTATCTGTGGCACAGGTTGATGGTGGGATGACTTCTTTCCGCCGGACGGATGCGCCGGAGCAATGGTTCAGCCGTAAAGGCTTTCTGCGCCAGGATGCGCAGTCGGCGACGACGCTGCGGTCTGTCGTCTACCGCTCCATCCCTGTCAGCGCTGCACAATCTTTGAAATCTGGCGCGCCATTGGTGTTCACGCGTGAATTTACGGCGAATGGTAAGATCCGGGTTTACTCGACCTCCTGGGTCGTTGAAGGCAAAGAGCGGATCAGCGTGCCCGCTGGCGATTTTGACGCCTTTGTCATCGTCATGCGCACCCGCAACCCGGAAACGGAATGGACAGGGTTTGAGCGCTGGTGGTATGCGCCCGAAATTCGCAACTACGTGCGCCTAGAATATCGCTATGGCGATAACCCAATTGGCAGCCGGGTGCTGACAGGTTTCCTGCCAAGTGGATCGGAGGTTGCTGCGCAAGCGACAATCACTCCGCCTCTCCCTGACCAGACTGCATCGGTTCGGGCTGAGCGTCTTGAGGCGCCTGTGCGAATCGTCGAGCCGCTGGAAATACAACGCTCATCTGAAAATATTGAGCTTCCACAGTCGAATGGCATTGCGCTTGAGTATTCCGCGTCGCCGCCAGTTTTCGCCGCACCCGCTCAGTAGACGCCGTAGAGCGCCCAACGCGTCGTAATATCAGCAAATTCCGGCCAGAGGGCCAGAACCGCGGCGCCAAACGCCAGCCAAGGGCCGAATGGAATGGCGCCGGTTGGAATATCCGTCTCCGCGCCCGTATCTGCCGCCGGGCGGATGAGGCGGCCGGCAACACCGTAAATCGCCCCACTGGCGCAGGCGATAAAGAGCGCGACGCCAAGCGCTTCTGGCCCGAGCCATGCGCCCATCATCGCCGCCATTTTCATATCGCCGCCGCCCATGCCGTCTGCGCCGGCGATCAACCTTGCGATCCGGTTCAATAGATCCAGCGCCATATAGCCGATAACCGCGCCGAGAATTGCGCTCGCGGCTGTGGGACCATGGCCTGCAGCGGCGGCGATCAAGCCCAGCCAGAGCATGGGGAGCGTGATGCGGTCCGGCAGCAGGCCGGTGTCCAGGTCAATCGCTGTCAATGCCAGGAGCGCCAGGAGGAATGCGGCGATTGCGGCGGCGTGCAGGCTTGGACCGAATTGCCATACCGCCAGCCCAGCCAAGATGCCGCCAGCGGCTTCCAAAAGCGGATAGCGCCACGAAATCGCCGTGCCGCAATGACGGCACTTACCGCGCTGCGCCAGAAAGCTGATGAGCGGAATATTCTCATACCAACGAAGGTTATGGCCACAATCCGGGCAGCGGGAGGCTGGATAGGAAAGCGTTAGATCATCAGTATTTCCGCCAGCATCCTCCGCGTTGATGATCAGCGGCAGGCGGTGAGCGACAACGTTCAGGAAGCTGCCGATCAGGCAGCCGAAGAGCGCTGCGACCGTGATCAACGCTACCGGCGGCAATGCGGCGAAGGCTTGAAGGGATTGTGCGGCGGCGTCCATGGAGATGTCAGTTTGCGCCGTCTGCGCGGGCGATCTTCATGCGGTCAGCGATCCAGGAACGGATGTCTCTCCGCCGGTCCGGAATAGCGTGAAACTTGACGCCGACGAAGCCCGGCCCCGCATGCAAAATCACCGACCAAGCCCATGAGCTTATCGAACCCGACGGCGACTTCCATGCCATTTCGCATATGAAAATCGCCCTCCAGCATGCAGCCGCCAAACGAAATATCGACGACCATGCAGTCATGCACACCAACTCTATCCGCCACGAGGCCAGGCGTTGCAAGCTCATAGCGTGTATCGCGACGACGCTCGGCGCCGGTGAGCTGCGTGTGATCTGTCTCAGTTAAATCATCGAGTGTGAGGTCAGACATTTTTAGCGCGGCTCCAACCTGATGATGCGGGCGAAACTGTGGTTTTCATCCATGTCCGCCTCAGTGGCAGGGCAAGGCGCGTTCACTGCATTGAGACCAGTGCAGATGATCGCGGCATGCGCGACCCGCACCGGCCAGTTTGCGGCGATGAATGGGTGTTCGATGTTGTCCGCGTTTTGGTAGTGGACACGCAGGACCAACCGCGATTTGTTTTCAACGTCTTCAACATGAACATGGACTGGTAGGGCATACGTACTGCTGATTTCCGGATAGGCCCAATTCCGGTCTTTGCCTTTAGTCGGATCAACAAGTTTGCCTTTGTTTAAGTTCTGCAGCTCTTTGATGATATCTTTTAGCGAGTCCGTCCGCTTCTTCATATTAGAGCAATCACTCCCACATGGGTCGCCGTGCCGGGAGCGGCTCAGGGCATGCGTAATGTGCCCCATGCCGGCCCAATATGCGCGGAGTTTCAAGAGCTCTCGCTCCTGCGCCTCATACTCTGTGGCGGACCCGTTGCCGATCAGTCCGGTCACCGAATAGAGCCCGACCATGCCAATCGCCATTACAAAAAGCAGCGCATACCCGGCCTGGCTCGCTTTGCGCATGCCCATGCCTAGTTCCCTCCGACTGGGTTGACGGTATCAGTCGCGCCATTTGGTGTGCCTTCGCCTTGTTCGGCATTGTAAGCGGCCATGCCGCCATACCGTTCAACCCGGCGAATGCCGCGCGCTGCGGACCATGGGTCCTGCACGCGAATTTCCATTTCTACGGTCTTGTTCCGAACGGTGCGGGAGGCATCTTGGAACCGCGGCGTCTCCACAAGGGGGCCGTCAAGAATAAGAGTTGCGCCAGCGCCTGTGCAGGCGGGCGCAGGGTCGCCTGCAGCGATACAGCGGACGGTGACTGGGCTCGTGCGTTCGCCCGTAACTGTGGCGCCGTTAGAGGTCATCTGCAAAATTTCGCCATCTTGGAGAGCAACGACTGGCGCGCCCTGCCGATTGCGGACGCCGTGCGCGATGTTGAAGCCATCTGTCCCAGGCGCGGGCGTTGCGGCGCCGTCTGTCAGCGTCACCATTGCGGCGCGCGCTGCGCGGTTCGCGCGGACGCGTCCGTCAAGTTCCGCTTTCACATCCAAACTCTTGATCAGCAGGTTCAGTCCAACCAGTGTTAATCCGGCGGCGATCAAGCCTGCGAAGGCGAGTTCAACTGTTGTGAAGCCGCATTGTTTCTTGAAATTACTCACTGGATCCGCCCCACGATCGCACGCAGAGTTAAGATCTCTGTCTGCTGCGGCATGTTCACGAAAGTATTGTTCGCATCGTTCCAGCGAAGCGGAAACTCAAGTGCTAGCTGCAATTCTCTGCAGAAGTCGCCAGCGCCGCCGCCATGGCTCGGATTGGCCATATCGTGGAGTGGGCTAAGACATTTGCACTCTTCTGAACCACCAGGTTGGTTGTCGCCATCGCATTCGGCGACGACAATATTTTGGAGTTCCCAGCTTAGGCGCCCGACGATGCTCCGGTCGCGATCTATCCATACATAGTTGCGATTGAAATCTGTCGCCAAACCGAAATCAAACAAGGCGATGGGATAGCCATCTTTTGTATCAAAGGCGCTTGGTGTTTCGACAAATCCGTTAACCTCGCCGACGGGGAGCTTTAAGAGTGGTAGCGTCCCGGGCGGCGCCATAGCGGCATCTGCGAGCCCGCCATAGATCAGCCTCACGTCCGAATAGGCGGCTGGGTAACCGTAGTTTGACGATAGTGTCGCGCCGAAGGCGCCGAAATCCTTGTAGTTGTATAGGGTCGTCAGCCGTTCCATATGGGCGTTCAGCGTCCAGATGGCTTTCTCGCGGATCACGAGATCATTGACGTTAGCGCCAGCGACGCTCCATGCGCTCATCAGGCCAAGGGTGATGATGGATAGGACCACGCCTGCCGTCATGGCCTCAATCAGTGTAAAACCCCGCTGCAGGGCGCTGGGCTTACGGGAAAAGCGCATTGGTTTTGCTGATCCCTGCGTTCCAGTCATACCGGTGGCCGCCATTGCCCGTTACAGTATCCGTTCCATTCACAGGTGCGGGATAACGCAAGACGATGGCTTGACCATGTTGTCCGGCGACGGGCGCGCCATTCGGTTGGGCTAAGCCAGTGTTTGGCCTTTTGTCTGTGTGCTTCAAGCAGGCGCCGTCTGGGCCGCCAACATTACCGTTGTTTTGGCCGCGCAGGATCGCCCAGATTTCAAACTCAGCGCCTGCGTCTTCCGCTTCGTTCGGGGCGATGAAATTGGCATCGGACACCGTTCCGCAAAGATTTGCATCTTTGCAGACAATGGTAAAACAAAAGTCGCCTACCTCATCGATTGGCACATTGAGTTCGTCCGCGATGATATCTTCATCATTGACTGCGCCGCTACAGCAATATTGCCTCGTCTCTATGAAATGCATGCGGTTGCGTGCCGCGATATCAGAGAGATGTGGCAGCGCATCATTCAGGCGCGCATCAAGCAAATAAGCGCGGAAATGCGGAACGCCTATCACGGCCAAAATGCCAATGATGGAGACAACCACCATCAGTTCGACCAGGGTGAAGCCTGATTGCCTTGATTTTACTGCTTTTGTAGGGCGCATCGCCTGCCCGCCGCTGGTTCATTCAGGACGGCAGATAATCGCAGATCGCGGTTACTATCCTGTCAATGCGGGGCAGGCGAATAAGCGTTAATCTAGGATAATCAGGCGGTTTGGCAGCTCATTGGCGTCCCCGGAACCCCCAGGCAACGCCTCGCTCAACGTCTTGTCGAGGATCGCGACCGTGACGTTGAGCGCTTCCGCCGGGCCGTCCGAACGCAAGGTTTCAATGAAGGCATCGACGGCATATCGCCATTGATCGTCGGAAACGGCCTTGGCCGCGTTGTCATCGGCGATGATTTCAACGTGATGCTCAAATGCGGAGACGAACAGCAGGACGCCAGCCCGCTCCCGCGTCATCCGCATTCGCTGGACATAAAATTGTGCGCGCGCAAAGCGGCTGGCGCGGCGATGTCTCAAGCTTTTAGGCGTCATCAGGCGCTTCACAGGATCAAGCTGGCCAAGCGCCAGCACCGCCAGAAACGCCACAAGCCCAACGCCATGCACCCACATGCCGGGCGGGATCGACCACGGCCCAGAAAGCAGCCCGAGCGACCAGGGGAATGGCAGCGCCAGGCCAATGACGGCGGCCCAGGCGATCACCACATAGCGGTAATCATCGCTCCGTTCTGTCACGACGGCGACCAGCTCGGCGCGGGTATTCGCTTCGGCGGCCTGGATCGCGGCCTCGATCCGAGCCTGATCATCCGGACTAATAAAGGGCTTCATTGTTCATCCCCTACCAGCCGCCAGAGGCGCCGCCGCCTCCGCCGCCGCCCCCGCCGCCACTAAATCCGCCGCCGCCAAAACCACCACCACCGCTGAAACCGCCGCCGCCGAAGCCTCCGCCGCTGGTCCAATCGTCATAGTCATCATAGCCAAGCGCCCGCCGCGCCGCCCTGCGCCTTTTTCGTCGCCACAGGATGAACAGCACGATCAGGACATAGGCGCCGAACATGATCATCGGCATGTATTCTTCAATGCCGCCATCGCGCCCAGGCGATGACGCAAGCGGCTGATATTCGCCTTTGATCGCAGCGATGATCGCGTCGACGCCAGCCTCAATCCCGCCCGCCGGATCGCCCGCCTTAAAGCGCGGCGATATACGTTGGCGGATGATTTCACCGGCGCGCCCATCTGTCAGCGCGCCTTCCAGGCCGTAGCCAACTTCGATACGGATTTTCCGTTCCGCCAGTGCGATGAACAGCAGCACGCCGTTATTTCTCTCCGCCTGCCCTAGCTTGGCGGTGCGCAGGATTTCAAGCGCCGCCTGTTCCAAACTTTCGCCATTCAAGCTTTCGACTGTCGCAACCGCGACCTGATTGGAGGTGGCGGCTTCATGGGCGCGCAGCTTTTCAATCAGCCGCGTTTCCTGATCTTTGGATAGTAGTCCTGCCTGATCGACCACATAGTTGGTTAGCGCGACGAGCGGCGCTGCATTGGCTGCAATGCCGATCAGAACCGCGGCGATGACTGCCAGAACAGAAAAGGGGAGGCGGCGGGTGTGCATCAGGGCTAGTTGAACTTCACCTCTGGAACGTTGGCGGCTTCAGGTTCCGCCTTGAAAGTCTGCATCTGCTGTTTGTCGCTATACATAATCATCGCCCAGATACGGCCGGGGAATGTCACGAGTTCGGTATTGTAGAGCCTGACAGCCTCAATATAGTCCCGCCGGGCGACAGCGATGCGGTTCTCCGTGCCTTCAAGCTGATCCTGCAGTTTTAGGAAATTCTGGCTGCTTTTGAGGTCAGGATAGCGCTCGACCGTAACCAGCAGGCGGGACAGCGCCCCGCCAAGCTGGCTCTGCGCTTTCTGGAATTTCTGAAATGCGGCTGGGTCTGTTAGGAGTTCCGGCGGCAGCGTCGCTTGGGTGGCGGCGGCGCGGGCTTTGACGACAGCCTCCAACGTCTCGCGCTCTTGGGCGGCATAGCCTTTGACGGTCTCGACCAGGTTCGGGATGAGATCGGCGCGGCGCTTATACTGGTTCTCGACCTGCGCCCAGTTCGCCTTGGCCTGCTCTTCATAGGTCGGAATATCGTTCACGCCGCAGCCATAGAGGCCAAGGGTGAGCGCCCATACGGCGAGAATGCGGGTGATTGGGGGCATGGGTCTCAAGCTCCAGCACTGGACGGCCTCGCGGCCACGGTTGCATGCTGTATAGGCCATTCTTTGAGCGCCTGAAACATCCAGGGACATTTGGACCATGACCGAGCTGCATTTCAAATCCGCATTGGGCATCGCTGCTGACATTCGGGAGAAACGCCTCAGCGCCGTTGAAGCGCTGGATCATTTCCTGGCGCGCATGGCGCTGCATAACCCTATTCTGAACGCGATTATCCAAACGGACTTGGAGACGGCGCGCGCGGATGCGGAAGCCGCAGATGCTGCGCTCGCCAAGGGGGATATCCTCGGCCCGCTGCACGGTGTGCCGATGACGCTGAAGGAAAGCTACAATATCAAAGGCCTCCCAACGACTTGGGGCGATCCAGCTTTCAAAGACAATATCGCGGATGAGGACGCCCTAGCCGCCAAGCGGTTGAAGGCTGCGGGCGCTGTTATATTCGGCAAAACCAACGTGCCGCTGATGCTGGCGGACTGGCAAAGCTTCAACAAAATCTACGGCACGACGAATAATCCATGGGATTTAACGCGCACGCCCGGCGGATCATCCGGCGGGGCGGCGGCGGCGTTGGCGTCCGGGATGACGAGCTTGGAGGCGGGATCGGACATCGGCGGGTCCATCCGCAATCCTGCGCATTACTGCGGGGTGTGGGGCTTGAAGCCAACCTATGGCGTGCTGCCGCCGCGTGGCCATTCGCTGCCGGGTGCGCATGCGTTTGCAGATATTTCGGTGATTGGCCCGCTGGCGCGTTCCGCCAGTGATCTGGAGATGGCGTTCGGCGTTATGGCCGGGCCTGAAGACGCCGAGGCCGCGGCTTGGCGCTTCGAGCCGCCGCCGCCGCGTGTTCGCGCGCTCAAAGACCTCCGCGTCGCCGTACAAATTTCAACGCCGGTGATCGAGACGGACGCTGAATATGCCGAGCGTATCCACGACGTCGCCGAATTCCTGGTGAAGCAGGGCGCCAAGCTGAGCGACAAAGCGCTGCCGGACCTGGATCAGGTGAAGGCGCATCAGACCTATGTGACGCTCCTGCGGGCGACCACATCAGGGCGGCAGCCGGCATCCTTGGTGGCGCAGAATCTCCAAGACATCGAAACCCTGAGCGCGGATGACATGAGCTATTACGCCATGATGGCCCGGGCAAATGTGATGCGGCATCGGGATTGGCTGCCCGCAAATAACGAGCGCATGCGGATGCGCGCAAAATGGGCGGAATTCTTCCTGGATTGGGACGTGCTGCTCTGCCCAATCGGCGCCAGCGCCGCCTTCCCGCAGAATGAAACGGGTGATCGTTGGACGCGCACGCTCACCGTCAACGGCAAGGAAATCTTGCAGAATGATCAGCTGTTCTGGTCTGGATGGAATGGCGCGTCCGGATTGCCGGGCGTATCGGCGCCGATTGGCTTAACGCGGTCTGGCCTGCCCGTCGGCGTGCAGATTATCGCGCCCTATCTGGAGGACCTGACGGCGATTGAGGTCGCAAAAATGCTGGAGCGTGAATACCAGGCGTTCGAACCGCCGCCTGGCTATTAGTTAAACCCGGGTACTGATTAAACGAGGAAGCCCGATTGTTGCGCTAAAAGCAACGCCATCACCAGCGATAGAATCAGCACGATAAAGCCGATAATCCGGCCCCATGCGACGCCGATCAGCGTCAATAAGGCAGCGATGAAAAGCGAGAATGTGAACAGCCCCGCAAGCAGTTGCAGCGGCGTTTGGCCTGAGAAAATCAGCACAAAGTTCAGGACGATCAGCAGCACGAAGATCAGAAATGATGGGCTCAACAAAATTGACATCGGTGCGAGATCCATCCGGAAGGTCACTATGATTTCAGGGATGTTACCCTAAACTGCAGTGATCCCGCCATAGCGGATTCAGATTAGCGCCTTTGTTCGGAGAGAAGTAGATGAAAGTCGGTTACGTCATGGGCTATTCAGGCGCCCATTTGGAGTTTCCCGAAGCCGAAGTGGACGCTGCAGAAGCGCTCGGCCTCGATTCAATCTGGACAGCGGAAGCCTATGGCTCGGATGCTGTAACGCCTGCTGCTTGGGCGCTTGCGCGCACGAAGCGCATCAAAGTCGGCACCGCCATTATGCAGATGCCGGCGCGAACCCCGGCCTGCGCCGCCATGACAGCGATGAGCCTGCAGCATCTTTCCGGCGGGCGTTTTATCATGGGCATCGGCCCCTCTGGCCCGCAAGTGATCGAAGGCTGGCATGGCGTTCCCTATGGCAAGCCGCTGATGCGGACGCGGGAATATGTCTCCATCGTCCGCAACATTCTCTCCCGCGAGGCGGTGCTGGAGCATCACGGCGAACATTATCAGGTCCCGTATTATGGCGATGGCGCGACGGGCCTTGGGAAGCCGCTGAAGAGCATCCTACATGGTGACCCAGCCATGAAAATCTACACAGGCACTATAGCGCCTGCGGGCGTGGCGATGTCCGCCGAAGTCGCAGATGGCATGTTCCCGGTCTTCATGATCCCGGAGAAATTTGATGTCTTCGAGCCAGCGTTGGAGAAGGGCTTTACGCGGGCAGGCGGCGGCAAAGATATGTCCAATTACGATATTCTGCCCTTCGTGCCGACGGTCATGGGCGATGACCTGGACGCCTGCCGCCAACCGGTGCGCGAAAACCTGGCGCTTTATATCGGCGGTATGGGCGCGCGCGACAAAAACTTCTACAACGATTACGCCAAGCGCCTTGGCTTTGAGACGGCGGCGAAGCAGATCCAGGACCTGTTCCTGACGGGCAAACGCGCCGAAGCCGCCGCCGCCGTCCCGGACGAACTGCTGGACGGCATGGCGCTTACTGGTTCAGCTGACCGTATCCGCGCTCGCGTCGCGGATTGGCAATCCGCCGCCGCCAAAGGACATATCCACTCGATCCTGCTGTCCAGGCCAAGTGTGGACGCGATGAAAGTCGTCGCGGATGCCGCTGGGATTAGCTGACTAAGCTATTTGATGAGGACGCGCCCAGCGATTTTGAAGTCGCCGTCGTCCTCGCGCTTCAGCACGATCATCTCGCCAGAAGACGGGTAGACGCCGGCAAAAGCCGAGATATTCACCTGATGCGTGACCAATACCACCGGGCGGCGGAGATTGGCGGAAAGTAGCCAGGCCCTAAGCGCTGCCGTTTGGCCCTCGCCGTCTTCCTGGTTCTGAAAGAAGGAGTTGAGCACCGGTTCAGGCGTCGCTGGCCCAATGTTCAAAAGTTCCGCCGTTTCCATGCAGCGGTCCCATTGGCTGGAATAGACCTGGGCCTTGAGGATGGTGTGCTTGGTGAAGGCGGCGCCAATCCGCTTCGCCTGCGCCCGGCCTTCGTTCGACAGTCTGCGTTGCGTTTTAGGGTCGTCGACTGAGAAGTTCTCTGGATCGCCATACCCTGGGGCGAGGGCATGCCGGATCAACGCGACATGCCCGCCAGCTTTCAGCGCCGCCCATACTGCGGCTTCATCGGCACGGGTAGGCCCAGCGAAAGTTACAGCCGCTAATGCCAACGTGATAGCCGCTAGAATAATTCTCCGCATCGTCATCCCCTACAGCGCGCGCGTTTTGCGCTTTGGTCCCAATTCAGCGCATGATAGCGGATATGGCGGCAGGACCAGAAGGTTCAAGCTTGGCCCGGGGGATAATCCATGGCGAATGATCTGCTTTTCGGCATCCAGACTAATGGGATCAAACATGGCGAAGCGGATGGCATGCCGGATATCGATACGCGGTTCCGTATGGTCCGGGACGCTGGCGTATTCGACTACATCGATAAAACCCCGCAGCCCGATGAGGTGGAGCAATTTCGTAAGGCCAGCGCCAAATATGGCTTGCCCGTCCGAGCCGGCGGTTGGTTCTACACGCTCGGCGGCGATGATGCGGATTTGCTGCGGCATAACCTGGAGTTGGCCAAGGATCTCGGCTCAACAGTTCACAATGTGCAGGTCACGGCCAAGAACGTGGATGGCGCGCCGGTGACGGATCAAGACGTCGTCGATTTCTACATGTACGCATACGAGCTTGGCGAGAAGCTTGGCGTTGAGCCGTGTTTTGAAGTGCATATCAACATGTGGTCGGAGGATTTTCGTCGCGTCGCCCCTGTCGCCCGGATGGTTGAGGCAAAGGGTGTTCCCTTCCGCATGACGCTCGACCACAGCCACGTGATTTTCAAAATGGATAACCCGGCCGAACAGGATGTGGTGGGCATTCGCGAAGATGTGTCTGTCGGGTATCTCGTGCTTGACCCAACAAACCCGAAAGCTGTGACGACGGAATGGATTGAAGCTGGGTGGGTGCGCCATTGCCATGCCCGTGCTGCAGTTCCCAATAATCCCATAAATACGTTGATGAGCCATCCGGATGGCTCTCCCGGTCGCGGCGTACAGTACCCGTTTGTAGAACCGAAGGCGGGCGAGTATCACGCGCCATGGTCGGCTGAGAAACTAGAGCCTTGGAAAACGGTTATTCGCCAGCTCATGGCGTTTCATGCGGCGGACCCAAATGCGACGCTTGGCCAGATATCAACGGAATTCATTCCCAATCCGGATTATGGCGGCGGGTGCAAATATTCGCTGTTCGAACAAGGCGTCGCTTGCGCTGAATGGATGCGCGCCGAGTGGGCTAAAGCGCAGGCTTAGCGGCGAGCAGTGCATCTATAAACGCGCCGATGTTCTTGCGGATAGCGCCTTCATTCGCCTCCTGCAGGCGCGCGCCCCATAGGATTTTGTCCTCGGTGAAACGGGCAGTGTAGGCCGAAGTCTGGGTGCGGAGCATATAGGGCGCTTCGACGCCCGCTTGGCGCACGTTGTAGTTCACATTCGCTGTCACTTCCACATCCACTCCAATAAAAGGCTGCGATAGCCCGAGCAGGTTCGCTGTAATGCCGAAACGGCAATCTTCCGGGCGTTTTGCGAGTAGCCTGTTGGCGTCCAGACTGTGTTCGAGTGCGCGCAGAAATCCCAGGTTATCGACCTCTGAAACCCAAAGCGGGTTCGTCAGCTTGCCGCCGTCAACCTGTTCGACGCACATGGCTTCCCTGGCATCTGGGTTGGCAGGCGCGTCGGCGTTGGCGCGCGTGCCAGAAGCCATTTGGTTCACGTTTGCAGGCTGTGCACAGCCCGAAGCGAGCGCCAATAGCGCAATAATTCCAAGAGTCTGCTGTAGGAATTGTCTTGAACCTGCAGGGATCATGTGATTCTTTCTTCTGCGTTGAAGACAGCCTTTGGATGATTCAATGCGTTTATTAGCAATTTTGGGGCTGCTGGCAATCGGCGCGTGCCAAACTCGTACTGCCACGCCAGTGCATTTAGCCCAGCCCGGCGACGGCGCCATGAGCTGTTCGGAGATTGCTGGCGAGATGGTCAGCAATCGCAAGCAGGCCGCTAAGTTGGCAAAGTTGGATGAAGGTATCGCCTTCTCCAATGCCGTCGCGATGACATTGAGCCAGGTGTGGTTCTGGCCCGCAATCATGGGCGTTGATATGTCGGATGTTGAAGAAATTGAGGCGCGGGCTTTGATGCAGCGAAATGATCGGCTGGCGGCGTTGGCGGGCCAGCGCGACTGCCCGAAACCAGCAGAGAAAACGGTGGCCGTCCGGTCATGACGGCGTCATTTGTCATCCGGCCAATGAATGATTCCGACGGCCCGGCAGTTTTGGCGATCTATCAGGAAGGCATGGATACCGGCCATGCGACATTGCAGGAGCATGCGCCGGGCTGGGTAGATTTTGACCGGGGACATTTATCGACCGCTCGCCTTGTCGCTGTCGAAAAAGACAATGGCGCCGTGCTCGGCTGGGCGGCAGGGTCGCCTATCTCAGCGCGGCCCGTATACCGGGGCGTGGTTGAGGAAAGTGGAGCAGCCCCCCTGAAGTGGTCCACCCCTAGGGATAGTATTTATCCCGT
>JAYNYG010000107.1:0-5077 GCA_038102935.1 Alphaproteobacteria bacterium
GGCGCGCTCTATAACCAAGCCCGACTGTCCGGTGAAATAGGGGCAACTCCAGTTCATTAATTCCAACGATGATACGCCGCTTGGTCCAAGGCTAGGTCTCGATTTCGCGAATTCAATGTGGATGTATGGAACGGCGCGTGATGAGAGCAGTTACGGCAGCCTTGCAAACCGACAGGTCTCTTATTGGATGGGACGCACGATTGATGCGCCGAAGACGCCATTTGCCGATGAGCTGACCGCCTACGCCAAGGCAGGCTAGATCGACACGCTGCATTCCTATGGCAATTTCAATCTCACTGGCGGCGGTGGCCTAGAATATCCGTTCAACCGGGATTTGGCCGCCCAGGCGCTCAATGAGTTGAACGCGCGCGATGTTCATCTCGGCGCATGGACCAATCATGGCTCCCGGCACAATACGCAGAACATGGGTCGACGCGAGTTCATGCGCGGCGACACGCCTGGGACCGAATCCTATCACAGTGATCTATTGTGGGATTACGGCCTAAGGTTTCTCCACCTAGCGGATGACGTCGCTGAAATCGGGCACAACGTCATCACAGAGCCGCGCGCCATTGAGAATGGTCAGTTCTTCTATACTTGGCCTCGCTTTACAACGCTGCTGGACGATGAGGTGGCGGCAGCCCGCGCCCACAGTATTGGCGCCCAGCCGCGTTTGACGGCCGCATCAGGCCGCCCCCTCGCGCAAGTATGGTCGGCCTCCATGCTGGATGTGCAGATTAGTGAGGCCATCCTCAATCACGCTATCGACAACAACCTCTTTGTTATTCTTGGCCAGCATCTGGGTAGCCAAGGGTCCCTACCCGATATTGATCCCCCTGCCGCAGAGGCGCTCAGGCTACTGAAAAGGCACCAGGATGACGGCAAAATCTTAGTCGCGCGGACGACCCGCTTGCTCAGATACGCCGCCAATAGGGCCGCCGCCCATTGGACTGTGCGGGATACGCCTGAAGGGCCAGTGATTGATATCCTGAAGCTCCACGATATCGTGGAAGGCGAACGCTCACCAACGATTGAAGCGCTCAGGGGCCTAACATTTGAAGCGCCCAGGTCCGTCAAGTTCCGCATCGCATTCGCTGGAGAACTAATCGACGAGGCCGAACTTCATCGCACAGAAAATGATGAGGCCTGTACGGCTGGCATTCGATGGCATGTCCCTGACACGACGGATTACTCAGCGGAATTTCGCAAAACCCAGCCCCATCTCTCGTTCAGCGGTCGGCCTGTGCAGGAAGAGGAAGAAATGCGTTTCAAGGAGCTCAACGCCAAAGCCCTGGAATGGCTAAATGATGTCGACCGAACGGAAGACGCAAACGCGGATAAAGACCGCGCCTACGCGCATCGCTACACCATCGGCCGCTACAATGTAGGCCTGGAACGATACTGCAATGTGATGAACCAGCTTGGGTTTACATCGCTTGGGCGCGGTCTGGACGTGGGCAGCGGCGCGGGTCATTGGATGAACGCTTATGCGGCGCTCAACGAACGTGCGGACGGCGTCGAAATGCGTGCGGATTTCGTTGATCTGGCCAATGGCGTTGCCGATGCTATTGGCTTTGGCGACAAATCAGTATCTGTGGTCGGCGATGCGCGGAAGCTCCCCTATGAGGAAGACGCCTTCGATACTGTTTGGTCGCATGGCATGATGATGTTCGTTGAGCAAGATCAGATGTTCCGTGAGATGAACCGCGTGCTGAAAACGAATGGCTACATGTATTTAGCCTATACATCGCTTGGCCACCGTCTCCACACGATGTCAGCGTATAGCGGCGACGCAGCGTCTAACAGACATCGATCTAACTCGCTCCGCATGATCTACAATCAGGGGCTCTATAAGCTTGGAATCTTTGCCACATTGCGTGGACGTGTACGCGGGTATGCGCGCGAAGACATCCAGCAGACAGCACGATATTGCGGGTTCGCAACACTCGGCGCGCCTGCTCTGCAAGACGCTGCGCAGCGGTGGCATGGGTTCGAAACGACAATTGACATCATCGCCCAAAAAACCGGCACGCGCGCGGAGACCATTGCGCAATTGGCGGAGACGGCCCGGCACGACAAAGAGCTTATTGCGGAGATTAATCGCGCAACCAATTTCGGCGCGCCGGAAGCAGCGCTGGACCTGCACACGGTCAGCGAATTACCCGAAGGTGACGCTGCGGCGCATAGGGCCTATATGGCTGCGGCGCTCAAAGCTGGCCGTCTTAGAAAGAACCGACCGAATGAGTTGGTTGGACTCAAGAAAGACGATTCTGATGCAGCCCGCCTGCTCCTGGCGACAATTGAGGTAAATTTCGCGCGTTGGGATACCGCACTAGAGATTATTGGAGACTTGCCAAGATCCCGCGATGCGGCGTTGCGAGAGGTCGCTGCCCATCTCGGCGCTGACGAAAATGCCAAAGCGCTTGCAAGCGCTGAGGGCTTAGTGGCGGATTGGGATGATGGTTTCTTTGGACGCGCCGCTTACTTGCATGCCCTAGAGCTTTGCGAAGAGCAGGATCAGCTCGATCAAGAAACTGAGCGATTCCTGAGTGATGCGGCAGCCCGTGTTATTGAGTTCTCCAGATTTTAGAGATCGTCGCTTCCGGTAGAGCTTCGCCTTGATGGCTCGCCTTTAGAATCAAGGCCTGTAGCCATTCCCAAGCAGCGCCTGTTGCGCTAAATCACGGGGTCTGTACGCGCGCTTTTGCATTATTGGACGCCATGACTGATCTCAGCCACATCCGCAATTTCTCGATCATCGCCCATATCGACCACGGTAAATCCACCCTGGCCGACCGGATGATCCAAATGTGCGGCGGTCTAACGGACCGCGAAATGTCCGAGCAAGTGCTTGATTCAATGGAGATTGAGCAAGAGCGTGGCATCACGATTAAGGCACAGACTGTTCAGCTCAAATACAAAGCTAAGGACGGCATTGAGTACGAACTCAACCTGATCGACACACCCGGTCATGTTGACTTCGCCTATGAAGTCAGTCGCAGCCTTTCAGCCTGCGAAGGCGCATTGCTGGTGGTAGATGCGACGCAGGGTGTTGAAGCGCAAACATTGGCGAACGTATATCTCGCCGTCGAAAACGATCTTGAAATCGTGCCTGTGCTGAACAAAGTCGACCTACCGGCGTCTGAGCCTGAACGCATCAAGGAGCAGATCGAAGATGTGATCGGCATTGATGCGTCAGAGGCGATCGAAATTTCGGCCAAAACCGGCCAAGGCGTGCCCGACGTGCTGGAAGCGATCGTCCAGCGCTTGCCGCCGCCAACAGGCGAAACCGAGGGCTCGCTCGAGGCGCTGCTGGTTGATAGCTGGTATGATCAGTACCTCGGCGTCGTGACGCTTGTTCGTGTGATGAATGGCGAAATCAAACGCGGCATGCGGATGCGCATGATGGCGACCGGCGCCGCCTATGAAATCGATGAGGTCGGCGTATTCACGCCAAAACGAACGAAGCGAGCAGCGCTTGGCCCCGGTGAAATCGGCTATGTCTCGGCGCAAATCAAGGCCGTGGCTGATTGCCAAGTCGGCGATACCATCACCGACGACCGTAAGCCGACCGACAAGCCTCTCGCTGGCTTCAAACCGAATATGCCAGTCGTATTCTGCGGCCTGTTCCCAGCGGATGCTGCCGATTTCGAGCAATTGCGCGAAAGCTTGGCGAAACTCCGGCTAAACGACGCCAGCTTTGAATTTGAGACGGAATCCTCAGCCGCCCTTGGCTTCGGCTTCCGCTGTGGCTTCCTTGGTCTGCTTCACTTGGAAATCATCCAAGAGCGGCTGGACCGCGAGTTTGATCTGGACCTGATTGCGACCAGCCCAAGCGTTGTCTATCGCCTGCACATGGTCAAAGGCGGCATCCGCGAGATGCATAATCCGGCGGACATGCCGGATGTGATGCAGATCGCCAAGATCGAAGAGCCTTGGATCAACGCGACGATCATGCTGCCGGATGAACATCTAGGCGGCGTCATCAAGCTCTGCGAGGAACGGCGCGGCATTCAGAAAGAGCTGACATATGTCGGTGAGCGCGCGATGCTAGTCTACCGCCTTCCGCTCAACGAGGTCGTGTTTGATTTCTACGACCGACTGAAATCGATTAGCCGCGGCTATGCGTCCTTCGACTATCAGATTGACGGCTATGAAGAAGGCGATCTCGTTAAGCTGTCGATTCTGGTCAACAACGAACCGGTCGAAGCCCTCGCAGCCATCGTCCATAAGTCTCAAGCTGAATATCGCGGACGGATGCTGTGTGAACGCCTTAAGGACCTGATCCCGCGCCAACTCTTCAAGATCGCTGTGCAGGCGGCGATTGGCGGTAAGGTCATCGCCCGCGAAACTGTCAGCGCCATGCGTAAAGACGTCACCGCAAAATGCTATGGCGGCGACATCACGCGCAAAAAGAAGCTCTTGGAAAAGCAGAAAGCCGGCAAGAAGCGCATGCGCTCCTTCGGCCAGGTCGAAATTCCCCAAAGCGCGTTTATCGCCGCGCTTAAGATGGGTGATCCGTGATACGAATTCAGCATTTGCGAACCTCTTTCAGGCAGGTTATATGTGCCCCAACGCCGGGTTAGCACAGTGGTAGTGCAGCGGTTTTGTAAACCGAAGGTCGGGAGTTCGAATCTCTCACCCGGCGCCATAATTATCTTTTAACTATCTACTTTATAATAATATTTATGATATAAAAAGCCCGATTGGTACGTTTTTTGGTACACTTTTGGCTTAACTACCTTTGTGAGTTCGTGCACAGGCATGGCGGCGTCCGGTATTCCAGTCTCGACGATTAGCCGCGTGCTGAACCATGGTGAGTGTGGAGTAACCAAAATCTATAATTGCGTTAGCTATGCTGAGGAGAAGCGCCTTGCACTGGAAGCGTGGGCCGGTCGCATAGGCGAAATTGTCAGTTAGCAAAGCTGGAACCCCACCCCCAAGGCTTTCAAAGCCTTTTAGTCCTCCTGCCCCTGAAGCAGAGACCGTCTATGCACTACCATTACGCCCGGACCACTCAGTGGGGCTGACCACACTTCAGGGGGGCTGCTCCAACCGCATACAAGCGTTTTTCTGC
>JAYNYG010000013.1:0-83203 GCA_038102935.1 Alphaproteobacteria bacterium
GAGACCGTCCATGCACTAACATTACACCCGGACCACTCAGTGGGGGCTGACCAGTCGCCATTTCCAGCCCTGTCACTTCATTGATTAACTTCGAAACTCATAAGGTGAAGCAACCCGCCAGCGCCATGCAGATTTTTGTTGGTCTATTAGTTGGTATTTCAATTCAAATGAATTTATTTTATTTTATTGTGCAATGCGTTAAAATAATAGTGCGATGCCGCCCCTGGCACCATTTCTGTGCGCCAGTATTTGTGTATTTTGCTGTCTTGGTATCAAGAAATATGGACCACCGTCCGGCCCGCCTTTCATTCCTCGCTCAGGGTCACCCTTCTGAGGACTTTCTGCCTGCTCGGTCGGCGCCATTATCCACCTTGCAAGCGCGGCGCTTCTAAACCAAATTAGCCCGAAGGCATGCTACGAACGCGTTGAAGGTCAGTGGTCCGCCGCTCGACCTTTGAGAAAACCCAGAACTGCGAGAAAATGATGAGCTTGTACTCCGACTACTTGGCCGAAATTGAAGACCGGAAAACGCAAGGTCTACACCCCAAGCCAATTGAGGACGGCGCCCTCGTTACAGAGCTCGTCGCGCAGATCAAGGATACGGGCAACGAACACCGTGACGGATCTCTCAATTTCTTCATCTACAACACCTTGCCCGGCACGACGAGCGCGGCCGTCGTCAAAGCGCGCTTCCTGGAGGAGATCATTCGCGGCGAAGCTGTTGTCGAAGAGATCACGCCTGCGTTTGCGTTCGAGTTGCTTTCTCACATGAAAGGCGGGCCGTCCGTAGAGGCTTTGCTTAATTTGGCGCTTGGCGATGACGCTGGCATAGCGAAGGACGCCGCTGATGTCCTAAAGACGCAAGTCTTTCTCTACGAAGCGGATACGGACAGGCTGGAGGCCGCCTATAAGGCAGGCAACGCGCTCGCTGAAGATATCCTCAAGAGCTACGCCAATGCCGAGTTCTTCACGAACCTGCCGGAGATCGAAGAAGAAATCCAAGTCGTCACATATGTCGCGGCCGAAGGGGACATCTCCACGGACCTGATGTCGCCGGGCGCGGAAGCGCATTCACGCGCGGACCGGGAACTACACGGCAAAAGCTTCATTTCTGAAAGAGCGCAGAAAGAGATCGAAGCGCTCAAAATTCAGCATCCCGGCAAACGTATGATGATGATCGCCGAGAAGGGCACCATGGGCGTTGGTTCATCCCGGATGTCCGGCGTGAACAACGTCGCCCTTTGGATGGGGGAGCAGGCCAGTCCCTATGTGCCTTTCGTGAACATCGCCCCGATCATCGCCGGGACCAATGGCATTTCGCCGATTTTCCAAACGACCGTTGGCGTTACGGGCGGTATTGGCCTTGATTTGAAAAACTGGGTTAAGAAGGTCGACGAAGATGGGAAGGTTATCGTCAACAATGACGGCAACCCGATCCTGGAAGAGAAATATTCCGTCGCGACGGGCACGACCCTGACGATCAATACCAAAACCCAAAAACTCACCAGCGAGGATGGCTCACAGGAATTTGCGGACGTGGCCTCCGCGTTCTCGCCGCAATCCGTTGAATTCATGAAGGCTGGCGGCTCCTACGCGATTGATTTTGGCAAAAAGCTGCAGGTCTTCGCCGCTGAAACGCTTGGCGTCGAGCCGAAGCCGGTGTTCGCGCCGTCCAATGTTGTGTCGCATCCAGGCCAAGGCTTGACCGCGGTCGAGAAGATCTTCAACGCCAATGCCGTCGGGGTTCCAGAAGGCACGGTTCTGCATGCCGGATCAGACGCGATGGTGAAAGTGAACATCGTCGGCTCCCAAGACACGACGGGCCCGATGACGGTCCAGGAACTGGAAGCCATGGCCGCGACCGTGATTTCCCCAATCCTGGACGGCGCCTACCAGTCCGGCTGTCACACTGCATCCGTTTGGGACAAGAAAGCCCAAGCCAATACGCCGAAGCTCATGGCCTTCATGAACAATTTCGGCCTCGTCACCGGTCGCGATCCTAAAGGCGGGTTCAAACCCATGACGGACGTCATTCATAAGGTGTTGAATGACATCACGATTGACGACCGGGCGATCATTATCGGTGGGGATTCACATACCCGGATGTCCAAAGGCGTGGCATTCGGCGCAGACTCGGGCACCGTCGCGCTGGCGCTGGCGCTCGGCCAAGCCAGCATCCCTGTTCCAGAGTCGGTCAAAGTCACCTTCAAGGGAAAAATGGCCGACCATATGGATTTCCGGGATGTCGTTCACGCAACCCAAGCCCAGATGCTCGCGCAATTCAACGGCGAGAATGTCTTCCAGGGCCGGATCATCGAAGTCCATATTGGCACGCTGTTGGCAGACCAAGCTTTCACCTTCACGGACTGGACCGCGGAGATGAAAGCCAAGGCGTCCATCTGCATTTCCAATGACGAAACGCTGATCGAGTCCCTCGAGATCGCCAAGAGCCGTATCCAAGTCATGATCGACAAGGGCATGGAGATATCTTCAGGCATGCTTCAGGGCCTGATTGGTAAGGCTGATGCACGGATCGCAGGGATCAAATCCGGCGCGCAATCGGCGCTAAAGCCTGATGACAACGCCAAATATTTCGAGGAAGTCGTTGTTGATCTGGACGCCATCAATGAGCCGATGATCGCTGACCCGGACGTCAACAACATCGATGTGGCCAAGCGCTACACCCATGACACCATCCGGCCAATCTCCTACTACGAAGGGGAGAAAGAGGTTGATCTTGGCTTTGTCGGGTCATGCATGGTGCATAAAGGCGATATGAATATCATCGCGCAGATGTTCCGCAATATTGAGAAAAACGAGGGCAAGGTAGAATTCAAAGCGCCGCTGGTCGTGGCGCCGCCAACCTACAACATCGTCGATGAACTCAAGGCCGAGGGTGAGTGGGAAATCCTGCAAAAATACGCCGGGTTCGAATTCGACGACGTCACGCCGAAGACGGAAGCGCGGACGGCCTATGAGAACATCCTCTATCTCGAGCGGCCAGGCTGTAATCTCTGCATGGGCAACCAGGAGAAGGCGGCCAAAGGCGATACAGTCATGGCCACCTCCACACGGCTTTTCCAGGGGCGGGTCGTGGCCGACTCGGATGAGAAAAAGGGCGAGTCGCTCTTGGCTTCAACGCCAGTGGTGGTGCTGTCGACAATTCTTGGCCGTACGCCAAGCATCGACGAATACATGGCCGCAGTAGACGGCATCAACCTCACCAAGTTCGCCCCGCCGCCAATGGCGTAAGCGTTGGGCGGCGACATCAAACAGCGAGGAAACCGCCGTCGATTACTAGCTCCGCGCCAGTGACGAAGCTGCTCTCATCGCTGGCGAGGTAGAGAACGCCATTGGCGATATCTTGTGGTTCGCCAATGCGGCCGATGGGTGTGCGTTTCAGGGCCCAGTCGCGGAATTTATCCCGCTGAAGACGGCCTTCGGTCATGCCCGTAAAGATAAAGCCCGGGTGGATGGTGTTGACGCGCACGCCGTTGCCAGCCGCACCACATTCCAGCGCCGCACCTTTGGAAAAGACGCACACTGCCCCCTTGCTGGCGCTATAGGAGACGGCCCCGATCGCGCCGACTTTGCCATATATTGAAGAGATATTGATGATGGAACCGCCAATCCCGCCCTCTTCCATCAAAGCGATGCCGTATTTTGTGCCGAGATAAACGCCTTCGACATTGGCGCTGTTGACGGCGCGCCAATGCTCAAGGTTGGTATCTTTTAATAGCGTGCCGCCGCCACTGACGCCCGCGTTGTTAAGGACAATATCCAGACGCCCTTCCGTTTCGCGGATGGAGGCGATGACCGCCTGCCACACGGCTTCGTCTGTCGTGTCCTGCGCCATGGAGCGGGCCTTGCCGCCAGCCTCAGCGATCAGCGCGGCTGTTTCGGCGGCGGACTCGGCGTTTAGGTCAGTGACGACCACAGCCGCCCCTTCCCGCGCCAAGGTCAGGGATGACGCCCGGCCAATGCCTGAACCGCCGCCTGTTACGAGCGCCACTTTGCCGCCGACTCTGTCTGACATGATGGATTTCCTCTGGACGCGCCCGATCAATTCGCCTGGGCCTGAATGCGGTGAAACTTCTGACAATTATGCCAGCCGTTCAACAATAGCGCCAACTGGCGCCCGCATGCGCCTGGGATATCTGCCAGGTCTTTCGCATCAACGATGCCGCTGGTAGAGCTTCAGCATCGTTTTGGACGGGCGACTATGCAGCCCAGTGATCTAAGAGCGCTTCAGCAATGGCGATGCAATATCATCTCAATGGATTTCGGCCTGGAGACCCCAGGATCGCCGCGCCAAACCCCGGCGCAGGCGATGCGCGCCAGGTTGATGTGCTGATCGTCGGTTGCGGCCCGGCGGGCCTGACGCTCGCCGCGCAACTCAGCGCGTGCCCCGACATTACGACGAAGATTATCGACCGAAAACCTGGCCCGCTGACATTTGGCCAGGCGGATGGCGTCGCATGCCGGTCGATGGAGATGTTCCAGGCGTTTGGCTTCGCCGAACGGGTCGCGCAAGAGGCTTACTGGGTCAACGAGGTCACATTCTGGCGGCCAACCGCAGACGGCGCCGGGCTCGTGCGCGCCAACCGCATCCAGGATGTTGAAGATGGCCTTTCGGAGATGCCGCATGTCATCCTAAGCCAAGCCCGCATTCACGATTTCTTGCTTGATGTGATGGCGCAATCGCCATCCCGATTGGCGCCTGGCTACAGCCGGGAATTGACGGAGCTTCAACGCGGCGAAGGCGAATTCCCCCTGACTGCAACGCTCGCATGCCTCGATGAGGGCGGTAGAACGGAGACCATCCAGGCGCGGTATGTCGTGGGCTGTGATGGCGCCCGGAGCATGGTGCGCCAGTCCATGGGACTGGCGTTAGAGGGCGAGTCCGCGCGGCAGTTATGGGGCGTTATGGATGTTCTGGCCGTAACGGATTTCCCGGATATCCGGCTGAAATGCGCCATCCAATCGGCTGACCAAGGCAGTATCCTGATCATCCCCCGCGAAGGCGGGTATTTGGCCAGGCTCTATATCGAGCTTGATGAATTAGCGGGGGCGGAACGCGCCGCTGACCGGAACATCACTGCCGACGCATTGATCGCACGCGCGCAAGCGATCATGGCGCCGTATGGCCTAGAGGTGAAAGACGTTGCGTGGTGGTCCGCCTATGAAATCGGCCAGCGCGTTTGCCAACGCTTTGATGATGCTGCCGATGGCGCCCCGCCCCGCATTTTCATTGCGGGCGACGCCTGTCACACCCATTCGCCGAAAGCCGGGCAAGGTATGAATGTTTCCATGGCGGACGCGTTTAATCTCGGCTGGAAACTGGCGAGCGTTCTCCGGGAGGAAAGCGCGCCCGAACTGTTGGCGACCTATAATTTGGAGCGTCATGCGAAGGCGCAGGAGCTGATTGATTTTGACCGGGACATGGCGCGGCTGTTCTCCGAAAAGCCGAAAACGCCAGAGGAAGCCGATCAATTCCAGCGGTATTTCAAGAAACACGGGCGCTACACTGCCGGTGTCGAAACGCGCTACGACCCGTCGCTGATCACGCTTGAGACATCCGACCAACATTTGGCGGCGGGGTTTCAGATCGGAACACGCTTCCATTCCGCCCCCGTGGTCCGCGCTGCAGACGCCAAACGGGCTGAGCTCGGCCACTGCCTCCGGGCCGACGGCCGCTGGCGCCTAATCGCTTTCCTCCCCAAGGGCGATGCCGGTTTAACGGCAGCGCATGCGCTTTGCGGCTATCTCGACACCCATGCCGACAGCCCGCTCCGCAAGTTTAGGCCCGGTGGTGATCCAGATGCGCATATTGACCTTCGCGCCGTGTTTCAAACACCTCATGCCGACCTTGATCTGGAGGCACTGCCAGCATTGCTACTCCCGCGAAAAGGCCGCTTTGGCCTCATCGACTACCAGAAAGTGTTCTGTCCTGACCTCAAAAGCGGACCAGACATCTTTGATCTTCGAAAAGTCGACCGCGCAACTGGCGCGCTTGTCATTGCCCGCCCAGATCAGTTCGTGGCTGGCATAATGCCGCTCGGCGCGACAGACGCGCTATCTGAATTTTTCAAGCGGTTCTAGCGGCGTAATGAGCGATCAGCGCCCATCGCGCCGCCAAGCGGCAATCATGTTTGCAGCCGTTGGGGTGGCAGCGGCGACCGTGCATGTGCTCTGGCACGATGCAGGGAATCTTCGGCTCTGGCGGGAGGCATTGCCTCTGGCAGCGCTTGTCGGGGCATTGCTGGGCGCTGTTTTCCGCCCCTGCGGTTGGCGGGTTGGCGGGCTTGTCGCACTTGCCGCCATTCCAATTGTGGCGCTTGGCTATGGGACCGCTGAAACCGCGATCTTGGCCGGTCGGGGAACGATCACCGGCGCTGTCGGCTGGATCGAAAGCATCGTCTTTTGGGTCGGCGTTGTTTTGGCGAAGGTCGCCATTGGCGGCATAACGGCCATACTGGCAGGCGCGGCTGCAGGGCGCTGGCTCGGGCGGGGCTAAAGGCTACAAGCACAGGCCAACGCCTCGCATGGCCGACTATCTGATTTTCTCTTACAATCGCCTGCAGACCAACAATAGAGCGGATGCGGCCCATGAATTACCTTGATCCCACCGGTGCTGAAGCGCGCGATGCCATACTCGTGCGCGAAGCTGTAGCCGGGTGGCTGCAGGCGTTCGAGCGCGGGCTCGGGTCCGGCGACGCCACGGAGGTTGCTGCACTCATCGAGGATGATGGCAACTGGCGGGATGTGCTGGCGTTCACATGGCGCATACAGCCGACCATTGGCGGCAAAGCGATAGCGGCTGGCATGGTCGAACGCCAATCCGCTGTCCGGGCGCGACATTTTGCGCTGAACCCGGATCGCGCCCCGCCGCGCCGCGTCAAACGGCTTGGGCGGGACTGCATCGAAGCGCTGTTCGCATTCGATACCGAATTCGGGCGTGCCGAAGGCGTGTTGCGGCTGACCACGACAGATGCGCCAAAGGCCTGGGTTATTTCAACATCGCTTGAGTCTCTTACCGGATTTGAGGAGATGATTGGCGAGAAGCGTCCATCCGGCGCTGCATATTCCCGCAATTTCGGCGGCGATAACTGGGAAGGCGTGCGCGAGAAAGCGCAGGCCTATGCAGACCATGACCCGACGGTTCTGGTCATCGGCGGGGCGCAGGCGGGCCTGTCTGCGGCGGCGCGGTTGAACCAGCTTGGCGTGGATACGCTGGTTGTCGAGAAATGGCCGCGCATCGGCGATAGCTGGCGGAAGCGCTACCATTCCCTGGCCCTGCATAACTCAATCCACGTTAACAACCTGCCCTATCTTCCCTTCCCGCCAACCTGGCCCAACTACATCCCCAAGGACATGTTGGGCCTTTGGTTCGAATTCTACGCCCAGGTGATGGAAATCAATCACTGGACCAACACGGAATTCACTAAGGGCGAATGGGATGATGCAGCCAAGTGCTGGGTCGCCACGCTCAAAACCGCAGACGGCGGCGAGCGCATTATGCGCCCCCGCCATATCGTCTTCGCCAATGGCGTCAGCAGCTATCCGCTGAAGCCGGACATTCCGGGTATTGATGATTTCAAGGGCGAGATCATCCATTCAGAAGGCTTCGATAGCGGCGCGCCCTATGCCGGCAAACGCGCGCTGGTGATCGGCACCGGGTCCAGCGGCAACGATATCGCCCTCGATCTGCACAGCTTTGGTTGCGAGACGACGATTGTGCAGCGCGGATCAACCACCGTCGTCTCAATCGATCCATCCGCCAAGCTGAACTACGCGCTCTATGACGAAGGGCTTTCCGTCGACGATTGCGACCTGCTGGGTACGGCGGCCACACCGCCTATGACAGTCAAAGGCTATCAGCTTGCGGTCAAGCGCATGATGGAGCTGGATAAAGACATGATCGACGGCCTGGAAGGCATCGGCTTTAAGTTTGATATCGGCGAAGATGAAACCGGCCATCAAATGAAGTACCGGCGGCGCGGCGGCGGCTATAATCTGGACGCCGGCAGTTCAGAGCTGATGATCAAGGGCGAGATCGGCCTTCTCCAAAACGATACAATCGAGCGCTATTGCGAGACCGGCGCGCTGTTGAAAGACGGCAGTATCGTTGAGGCGGACGTAATCGTGCTCGCCACCGGATATTTCCCCCAGGGCGAGTTGGTGCGCCGGGCGCTCGGCGAAGACATGGCGGCCAAAATCGGCCCGGTATGGGGTGAAGACGCTGAAGGCGAGCTTGCCAACATGTTCAAGCGCACGCCGCAGGAGGGCGTTTGGTTTATCGCTGGCAGCCTCACGCAAGCCCGCGTCTATTCCAAATATATGGCGCTGCAAATCAAAGCGTTGGAAGAAGGCCTGATCGACACGCCGCCTTCACGCTGAGCTTCAAGAGGGCGACCAATTATAGGCCTTGGCGCATGCGCCGCCCATGAGCATGGCGCGCTCATCGTCTGTCAGCCTATCCGTCTCAACGAACGGCTTCACGCCCTGTTCGTAGTTGAGAACGGCATAGGCGCGCGTCCAGTCCGTGCCCCATAAGCAGCGCTCGAAACCCCAGGCATCGAAGATGCGCGCGAGCGGGTCCCAGATATCCGGGTAGGGGTAGCCCGCCTTGGAGAGCGTACCGGCGCCGCTGATCTTGATTACAGCATTGTCGCGCTTAGCGAGCTCCAGCACCTTCGGCAGGTTAGCGAAGGGTTCATCCGGCACGGGCAGCGTGCGCGGCTGCATAATGCCGATATGGTCGATCACAAACCGCGTATTGGGGTGCCGGTCAATCACCGCCATACCGAGATCAAGATTGCCCCAGCACAGAAAATTCACCGGGAAATCATTCCGCGCGGCCTCAGTGAGGATACGGCTGATGCCGGGATCATCCGCCTGCCGGTCCGGCCCGCGATCCAGCATGATCCGAACGCCAACGGTTCCAGGAACCTGCTTCCATTCAGCCATCACTTCGGCTGTCGCCGGGTCCGTTGAATCGAATGGCTTCACCAGCCCGAATTTACCGGGATGCGCCTGCTGTACGATGCGCGCATAGCTATCATCCCACTGATACAGCGAGAATGCGGACACCAGGATCGCCCCATCCACACCGACCGCCTCCATAGCCGCAACCATTTCATCCCCGGTCACATGGTCCGGCCAATTCGGCACAGAATGCCAAGGGCGCTGGTCCGTATTGGCTTCATAGGCATGAACTTGTGAATCGATGATCGGCATTAGCGAAAGTTCCCTGA
The DNA here is from genome assembly GCA_038102935.1 of Alphaproteobacteria bacterium. Lineage (GTDB taxonomy): Bacteria > Pseudomonadota > Alphaproteobacteria > Bin95 > Bin95 > VMCJ01. Next base: position 9,258 of record JAYNYG010000013.1, read on the forward strand.
AGTGACGCGGTTCATGGCATTGGACCGCATCCGCCGTCATCCGTACAGGGGTTGCCTATATCCCGGCCCGCCACCGCCGCAGCAAAAGCGCATTGGCGACCACGCTGACGGAGCTGAGCGCCATCGCGAGGCCTGCGAAGGCGGGCGTCAGGTAACCCAGCATCGCGAGCGGCAGGCCAATAGCGTTATAGGCGAAGGCCCAGAACAGGTTCTGCCGCACTTTTGCGCGCATGCGGGCGGCGATATCAAGCGCTGCTGGAACTAAGCGCGGATCGGGTCTCAGCAGCGTCACATCTGCCGCTGAAATCGCAGCGTCGGCGCCGGACCCCATGGCCAACCCCAAATCAGCCGCCGCAAGCGCCGGCGCATCGTTTACGCCATCACCAACGAAAGCGACGCCGCCATGCGCCGCCTGCAGTTCCCGGATCGCTGCAGCTTTCATATCTGGCGCGACCCCGGCGCGGGCGTCCGCAAGCCCAAGTGTTTGGGCTATGGCGGACACGGCGGCGGCGTTGTCGCCGGAGATCATCACGGGCGTAAGGCCAGCAGCCGTCACGGCCTGGATTGCGGCTGCGGCCTCTGGCCTCGGCTCATCGCGGAAGGCCAGCAGGCCCGCCAATGCACCCTCAATAGCGACAAACGCGATGGAGCACCCGGTTTCAGCGGCATCTGCAACGGCGCTATGCGATGCGGCGGTGCTGATACCCTCCGCCTGCATCATCTGCTCGGAGCCGATCGCGATGGTCTGCCCCTCTACAATTGCGACCAGCCCTCGGCCAGGCCGCGCTTCGAAGCGCGTGGGCGGCGCAGCAACTCCGCCAGCGGCATCAACGGTCGCCCGCACCAATGGATGCTCACTGCCTGCTTGCGCAGATGCGGCGAGGCCGAGCATCTCGGCAGCGTCCCAGCCTTCTAAAGCCACGTATCGCACAAGCTTTGGCGCGCCTTCGGTCAGGGTGCCTGTTTTGTCGAACGCGACCGCGCGGATGCTGGCGGCGCGCTCCGCCGCTTCGAAATCCCGGATCAACAACCCGGCGCGCGCGGCGGCGTCTACCCCTGCGGCGATGGCGGCGGGAGCTGCGAGCCCGAGCGCGCAAGGGCAGGCGATCACCAATGTCGATACGGCGGCGACGATGGCGTGCTCTATGCTGCCGTTGAAGATCAGCCATCCAGCGAAGGCTAGCGCGGCCAATGCCAGAACGACCGGCGCAAACACTGCGCTGATCCGATCCACCAGTTTTTGTGTTGGCGCCTGCGCGCCCTCCGCCGCTTCCACCAGCCGCGCGATGCGGGCGATCGTGCCATCTTCGCCAACCCGCGTCGCTTCGAGGCGGATCAAGCCGGAGCCGTTGACCGCGCCTTCCGCCACCCTATCCCCCGGCGCTTTGGGTTGGGCCAAACTTTCGCCGGTAACGAGCGCCTCATCGAATTCCGATAGACCGTCGATCACGACGCCGTCCACCGGAGCGCGCTCACCGGGGCGGATCAGCAGGATGTCGCCCGCCTGCACATCATCTGCTCTGATCGCTTCTGTACCGCCATCCGCCGTAACGCGCTGCGCCTCGTTTGGGCGAAGCGCCAACAACGCCTCCAGCCCTTTGACAGCGTTCCGCCGCGCGCGGCTCTCCAGCGTTTTGCCAAGCACGACAAACAGAATAACAGCAGCCGCGCCCTCGAAATACAGCCCCGCGTTGGCGGGGCCGACCCCCAGCACGACCGCCAAGCTATAGCCATAGGCCGCACTCGTGCCGATGGCGACCAGGATATCCATACCGGGCGCGCGGTTCCGCAGGCTGGCCCATGCGCCCCTATAGAAGCGCGCGCCGATCCAGAATTGCACAGGCGCTGCGAGCAAAGCTTGGACCCAGCCTGGAAGATGCAGCGGCGAGCCAAACGCCATCGGGATCATCTGTGCGAGCAAGGGCGCTGTCAGGATCGCCGCTATAATAAGATGCGTTCGGTCACGCCGGGCCTCGGCTTCGGCTTCGGCGCGTTTTTCCAGGCGGCGGGCTTCAGCGGCGGCGCGGCCGGCGGTGCGGGCCGTCGCGCGGTACCCGGCTGCGATGACGGCTTGCTCCAAATCAGCGGGTCCAGCGGCGCCTTCCGCGAGATCAATATCCGCGCGTTCGACCGCAAGGTTCACGCGCGCGTCCGCAACGCCGCCCACGGCCTTCAGCGCGCGCTCAACGGACGCAGCACATCCCGCGCAATGCATGCCGCCGACATCTAGCGAAATTGTGCGCATTTGGCCGCTATCCGGCATAGCCCCTCGCTCATATACTGACCGTTCTTTACCTGCGCGCCTGATCCTGTACGGTCAAGCGCAGCACGTCTCCCGTCACCCTAGAATTAGTTCCTTATGCTGCTGCGCATAGCGCCCTTCATCTTTGTTTTGATCTGGAGCGGCGCGTTCGTGGCGGCGCGTGGAGGCTTGCCTGATTTCACGCCCTGGGCGCTCCTGACGATCCGCTTCGTCCTGGCGGCGCTACTATTGCTGGTCCTGGCGCTCTGCATCAGGGAGAAGAACCCGGATTGGGCGGCGTTCCGGCAACGTTGGGCGGGTGTTGTGGGCGCTGGCATACTGATGAACGGCCTCTATCTCGGCCTGTTTTTCACAGCCATGCAGGATGTATCCGCCGCAACCACGGCGCTGGTTGGCTCCTTAACGCCGATCCTGACAGCGCTGATTTCCGGCCCGGTATTGGGCGAGCGGTTCAGCCCGCTGCAATGGCTGGGCTTCCTGCTCGGCATTTTGGGCGTCGGCTTGGTGGCGGGGATGGATTACTTTGCATTGGATGTCGGGATCGGCTTGGCGGCGGCGTTTGCGGGCGTGCTTTCTATGACGCTTGGCACGATCTGGCACGCCTACGCCGCGCGCGGCTTGCCGCTGCTGGCGACGAACGCGACACAGATGGCCGCATCCGCAGTTTTATGTTTTGTCATTATGGGATTGGTGGAAACGCCCCGGATCGACTGGACGCCAGCGGCTTTCCTGGCGCTCGGCTATCTTACAATCGGCGTTTCACTCGGCGGTATGGGCCTGTATTTGTTGATGCTGAAACATGGCGCCGCCGGCAAAGTCGCATCGAATTTTTATTTGACGCCCGCCGTCGCCGCAATCCTGGCGTTCTTCATCCTGGGCGAAACGCTAAAGCCGGAAGCTATCGCCGGGTTCGTCGTAGCGATGGCGGGGATTTGGCTAGTGCAGCGGAAGACAGCGCAGAAACCGGAAAGCAAGCCTGACCCAGATTAGTTTTGTCGGATATTGGCCGGATCGCGCACGAAGCGGATGACATATTTGTCGCTGCGCCGTTCGTCCAGGCTATCGAGCAGCACCCGATCCTCGGTTACATCCACGACAAGCCGCCCATCCAAAACATCGCCGACGACGTAATCGATCAGATCAATTGTCGCGATCCGCTCGCCGGATGGCTCAAGCGTCGCAACGCCTGTGAGCTTGTAGGCGTCTGTAATATCGACACGCTCCGCACCATCGCCGCCGCCGGTGATCAACGCTTGGAACGGGTCGCGCGCCTGCTCGGCGAACAATGCTTCACGAACAAGCTGAATGCGCGGGATCGCGAGGCGCCGGGCGTCATTGCGGGGGCGGATTTTTACAGTCGCCGTCAATGTCGGCGCACTGGCTTTGAGCGCCTGCCGGTTAATGCCAAAGCCCACGACCTGAACGTCGAGTTCTTCAAGCGCCGCCACGAACCCAATCAGCGCGCGGTAACCGGACGCAAGTGTGATGTCAAAGGTATCGACGCTATCTCTGAGCGGTTGGATGCTCATGACGGCGGTATTGTGACGTCCCGCGAGCGCGCCGATACGGTCAATAAACGCTGGAACAGATGTTAGCGGCGGCGCATCCTCTGCCGCCTTCGCCGCTGCCGCCAGCGCTTTCGACCGCTGGCTGAGCATGCGTGCATCCTGGCTGAGCGCTATTGCCGCCACGCGGGCGCTTTCTGCGATATCGCCCTTGAGCACAACCAACGTGGAATAGCCGAACGCCGCAAGGCCCAGCAGAAATACAATTGCCGATTGCGCGCCAGCGCCTTTGAGCAGCGCTTTCATATCAGCGCCGGTCATGGGCCGATGTAAGGCTTCGTTCCCGCGAAATTTCATGGCCTGGCCCCCGTTGGAAGACCGAGGGCAGGGTCAGACGCTTGGCCATCTAGCCGTGCGCCGACAGCAGCGCGGGCGGCGGCGGTGCCAGCAGCGGTCGATATCAGGCCCGTTGCGGCGGCAGGCGCGCTATCCCGCATCGCTTTCCGTTTGTTCTCGTCATACCAGGCGTGGACTTCAAACGTGACACCGCTGGCGGCAGACGTAGCATTTTCGCTGGCGGGCGCGCCAAGGCCTGCGAACACAATGCGGCGGAAATCCCGCATGAACGATTGATCTTCTTCAAGGCTTTGGATGAACTGTGCGATATCCTGCAGCCGCTGGTCACTTTCGGCCCTGGTGACGCCATGCAAGACCAGTTTCGTCGTCACGACATCGATATTGCCGACACGGCGGTCTGTTTTTGCGATTGCGGCGCCGGTCAGCCAAACGCTCGGCGGCAAGGCTTCGGCGATTGCGGCGAATTTCTCCGCCCATAGGATCTTATCCGCGCCTGCTGCGCTGAATGCATCCTGGCGGGCGGCGGCGCGGAGCTTGCCCAATTGGGCTTCGAGCGCAGAAATCCGGATCTGCGCCGCATCATAATCGGCGCCTGAGCGGGCGAGCCGAGCGGCAGCGGGGCTGATGGCGAAATCGAGCGCTAGGAAGCCAATCAGACCGGCGCCGCAAACGCCAAGGGCTGCAAGCTTGAGCGGTGTGATTTCTGATCCGGCGCCGCCACGCTGTGGCAGTGTGAGGCCGAGAAATTTCTGCGGGGGCTTGGCGGCTTTCTTGCCATCGGCCGTTTTGTCCTTCGATGCATTGGCCTTTTGGCGCTGTTGGGTGCGCTCATCGAGCTCTGTTGCAACCAGCCGGTCATTCTCGAAGCGATATTCATGCGCGCCAACCCGGATATGGCGTTGCGCTACGACGCCGCTGCTCGCGTCTGACACAACGAGCAGGCTGCTATCTGCGCCCAGATGCAGCACGGCTTTCGTTTCGCTTTCGCCAGGCGCCGCCAACCAGGAAAGCGTGGCGGGCGCGATGGAGGCGATGCGGGTCGAGAGATCGCCAAGCGCCGCCAAATAGCTGCGGGCGAGATCAAGCTGGCAGGCGCTGATCAACCGGCGCTCAGCTTCGTTTTCGATGCGGCGGCCGTAGGGCACGCTATCGAAACCACATTCGGCGGCGCCCATCAGCCGTTCGGCCAACAGAGTCATGCTTGAACGGTCGGCGCCATAGGCGCGGACGGCGCGGTTGTCGAAAACTTCAATCGCCGGATCAGCAGGCCATAGCCGGACTTCGCCACATTGCGCCCGTTCGCCAGGCGCTAGGCTGCGGATCGCGGCGCGCAGGCTATCCAGCGTTCCAGCGCGACTGGAGGGATCGTTCGCAAGCGTGTTCGACAGATCATCCCGGCGTTCGATGATGCGTTTTTGGCTGATTGGATTGGTGACAGTCAGGGACCAATCGTAGTCGCTGAAAACAACATCCAGGATCATCAATGCGCCGACGGCGTCTGGCGCAGCTACAGCGTCTTCAATGTCCGGCAAGGCTACGCCATCTGCTTGATCCGCTTCAGAAGCTTGCGGAACAGCGCTGCCGCCACGCGTCGTCAAAAGCTTCGGTAGGCGGTCTAGTACGCGGGCGCGCAAATGTTGAAGATCGAAGCCCATGTGGCTTTCAGCCTGATGCCGTGATGTGATCGGGCACCCTAGCTGGGCTTGGTTAACAGGCGCCTACTCTATTGGCGCCCGTTTGCAGAGGTCTTTGCAGGAACTTTAGCGCAGCCTATCGACGTCCTCTTGGCACTCAAGCACGGCTTGCAAACCGGCATAGGTCCCGTCGAGTGAGATCGCCATGACTTCCTCGTCCTCGTGATACAAGGTCAGCGTGTTTTTGCGCATCAGGTCCCAAAAAAAGTCCTCATTGTCGAAGGCGATGTCAGCACCGGGAGCGTCATCAAGATAGAGGCCTTTGGCGATGCCTTCATAGATCTCGCCATCGAGATCAAAGGTGATGTCATAGCGGGCGCCATCTTCAATATCGCCCCAGGGCGTCATTAAACGCCGTGACGTAACCGCCGCCTTCTTCCTTATCGATGCCCATCCGGATCAACGAGCCGTCTTCAAACTCGGCTTGAATGAAGCAGCCATTGGCGAGGGTTTTGTCGACGAGAACGTCCCACCCGCCCGCTTCGCCCCAAGTGACGACCTCTTGGGCTGACGCCGCGGAATTTAATCCGAACACGGCTAAGATCACGATGAATAGTTTACGCATGGTCTGTTTCTCCGAAGTGGCGGCGCAGGGGCCCCTACAGCTTGTTATGTGTTCCATCGCAGAACGGGCCTTTGCTAGTGGCTTTGCATTGGCAGAGCGCGGCGGCGCCTGTCTTTTCCGCTTTGAAGCGCATGGGCGCGAAGTCGCTGCCTTTGTGGGCGCCGTCGCAGAACGGTTGGTTCGCGGACTGGCCGCAGGTGCACCAGAAATAGGCTTTGTCGGCTTCAAGCTCGACGCGGGCGGGGGCCTTGGCGGCGATTACGGGTTCGCTCATACTTTAAATTCCTTCGTTTGTCGTCGGCGCAGTGTTGGTTCAGCACATTCGCTTTGTTGCAGTGAAGGGTGCTGTGTGAATGGCCTCTGGTCAATCGCTTTCATGGATAAGGGGCTATGCTCTAACTCATGCGGATTTGTATTTACGGGGCCGGCGCGGTCGGCTCGTTCCTGGCGGCGCGCTTGGCGCATGCCGGTTTTGATGTGGCCGCCATTGCGCGCGGGCCGCAACTCAAAGCGTTGCAGGAAAACGGGATAACGCTGGAAGAAGCCAATGGCACAATCCACGCCCAGGTAAAAGCCAGCAGCGACCCGGCGGATTTCGGCCATCAGGATGCGGTGATATTCACGACCAAGGCCCATTCGCTGGGCGGCATTGCGGATGCGGCCCAGGCGCTGATCGGTCTAGATACGGCCATGGTCTTCGCGCAGAACGGCATTCCCTGGTGGTATGGCCATGCGTTCGAAGCGCCTGGCCTGACGCCCGGCCCGCTCGCCCGGCTTGATCCGGACGGCGCGATCTGGAACGGCTTCCGGCCAGAACGCGCGACCGGCGCCGTGATCTATTCGCCGAACACAGTGGTGCGCCCCGGCGTTATCCAAAACAAGGCGACGCGGCCAGCGGAATATCCGCTCGGGCAGCCGGACGGTGGAGCAAGCGCGGCGACCAAAAGCATCGCAAAGGCGCTTGAGGCGGCGAACATCAAAGCGCCTATTCTGGATGACATCCGCCGCGAGGTCTGGAGCAAACTCATCATCAATATCTATGGCGCGCCGGTCTGCACGCTAACCGGCGCCAGTGTTAAGGGGTCGCTCTCCCAAGCCGGTATGGACCACGTGGCGCGGGCTGTGATGCAAGAGGGCGTTGCGGTCGCGAAGGCGCATGGGTTCGATCTGGACGTGAATATCGAAAATTACACCAATCCCGAAAAGAGGCCGGATCATAAATCCTCCATGCTGCAGGACTTCGAAGCCGGGCGGCGGATGGAAGTTGATCCGATCATCGGCTGCGCCCATGATTTCGCCAAGGCTGCCGGGATCGAAACGCCAGTATTAGACGTGCTGCTACCGCTTGTCCGCGCCAAAGCCCGTACGGCGGGCCTCTATGGAGACGACGTATGATCGATAAGCGGGTGGAAAGTGTCGAGGCGGCGCTGGCGGATATCGAAGACGGCGCCTCCGTCATGATTTCAGGGTTTGGCGGCGCTGGAACGCCAGCCAATCTCATGCGTGGGCTAGACGCAACGGGGGCTAAGGACTTGACCGTCATCGTCAACAGCTTGCGCTTCCTGGAAGGGCAAGCGCCTGGATTGTTCGCAGACAAACGCGTGAAGCAGGCAGTGTGCACGGCGGCGCGCGGTCGCGGCAAAACACCCAGCGACTATGAGCTGCAATGGCAAGCGGGCGAGCTTGATATCGATATGTGCCCGCAAGGCACCTTCGCCGAGCGTATCCGTGCTGGCGGGGCGGGCATCCCAGCCTTCTTTACACCGACGGCGGCAGGCGTCGAGCTTGGCGAGGGCAAAGAAGTGCGCATGTTTGATGGTCGGCCTTCTGTGCTGGAAACAGCGCTGCGAGCGGATTTCTCGTTCATGCGCGGCGCAGAGGCGGATCGGTTCGGCAACGTGCGCTTCCGGGGCAGCCAGGCGAATTTCGGCATGGCGATGGCGCCGGCGTCCGATGTGGCGATCGTGGAAGTGCAGGCCTTCTCAGATACACCGCTCCGGCCGGAGGATATCGACCTTCCCGGCGTCTATGTAGAGCGCATTGTGCTGGTTCCAGATGTTGGAGAGATCCTTGGTTGAGCCCTTAAGCCGCAATCAAATCGCCTGGCGCGCGGCCCAGGACCTGGAAGAAGGCATGGTCGTGAACCTTGGCATCGGCATGCCGGTGCTGGCTTCGAGCTATGCGCCAGAGGGCCGAGAAGTCATCTACCAATCGGAGAACGGCATTGTCGGCGTCGGGCCAGAGGCGGCGGAAGGCAATGCCGACCCGGATTTGGTTGACGCTGGCAGCCGCAATGTCACCCTGGCGCCCGGCGGTACGGTGATCGACAGCGCGGGCGCTTTCGCCATGATCCGGGGCGGTCATATTGACGTGACCTTGCTAGGCGGGTTTGAGGTTGCGGCCAATGGCGATCTCGCGAATTGGGATGCGCAAGTTCCGAACAAAGGCCAGCTTGTCGGCGGCGCTATGGATTTGGCTTTTGGCGCCAAGGCTGTGCGCATCATGATGCAGCATACGACCAAAACCGGCGCCCCCCGGCTGCTAAACGCCTGCACCTTGCCGCTGACCGCACCTGGATGCGTCACGCGGGTCTACACGGATTTGGCGGTTGTCGATGTACTGGATGGCGGCTTCGTCGTGCGGGAGATACTTAGCGGTATGTCACAAGATGAGTTGCAAGCGAAAACAGAGGCGCCGTTGACTTTCGCCAGTGATTGTAAGGCGTTGGATGCGCCTGCAGGCCTCTAACTGCACAAAACCCAATTAGGGAGAGAGATGATGGCGACGTTTGTATTGCTGCATGGCGCCTACCAGGGCGGTTGGATCTGGAAACCTGTTCGTGAGCGGTTGCAGGCCGCTGGCCACACCGTATTTGCGCCGACGCTGGACGGCTGCGCGGAGCGGGCGCATGCGCTGCGCCCTGGCATTGATACTGAAGCCCATGGCGCAGAGATCGCCGAACTTCTGGAATTTGAAGACCTCCGGGATGTGGTCCTGGTCGCAACCTCATCCGGCGGCATGGTGATGGCGGCGGCGGCGGAGCGCGCGCGGGATCGGGTCAGCCGGATCGTGTTCGCCGATGCCTTGGCGCTGATGGATGGCGAGAAAATTCGGGACATTGTCACCCGGCCTTCCTCCATTGAGACCGATCTGGCGCTCGGGCCTTCCAAGGAAGACGCTGCGTCACGCCTCTTTGCGGACCTAGAACCGGGCGTGCGCGATTGGGCGGTGGAGCGGCTGACGTTGCATCCGCGCAACGTGTTCTATCAACCGGTCAAGCTGCCAACCTTCTGGCAGGACCAGTGGACCGCCAGCGTGATCTATTGCACCGAAGCCGAAAACCCCGGCAAACCGCACCAGAAGCGCGCTGCTGATGCGCTCGGCGCAAGCTGGCACGAGATTGAAACCGGCCATTATCCGATGTTGAGCACGCCGGATCAGCTGGTCGAGCTTATACTGCAGGGCTGATCTCTACTGCTTCCGCGTCGGGTCCATCACGCGGGAGAGGATGATCAGCGGGGCGAGGCCGACGACGACGATGGCCAGCGCAGATAGCGCGCTCGCCTCCAATTGTTCGGCGGATGCGTATTGGTAAACATGGGTCGCCAACGTCTCAAACCCGAAGGGGCGGAGGAGCAGCGTCATCGGCAGCTCCTTCATGCAATCGACGAACACCAATATCAGCGCGGCGACGATACTGCCGCGCAGTAAAGGCGCATGCACGCGGGCCAGCGCGCCGAGGGGGCCGCAGCCAAGGGTCCGTGCGGCGCCATCCATCGACGGCGTCACCCGTTCTAGCCCAGCCTCAACGGAGCCGTACGCCAGCGGTAAAAATCGAACGGTGCAGGCGAAGACGAGCGCGGCGATAGAGCCCGTCAACAGCAGGCCATAACCGAAGCCGAACGCTTCCCGCATCTGGCCGTCCAACCAATTGTCGAACGCCGCCAGCGGCAGCAGCACGCCGAGCGCTAACACCGCGCCCGGAATGCCATAGCCCAAATTGGCGAACCGGCTGGCGAGTTTCAGCGGGCGTTTCGGGCGGAGGCGGTAGCCATAGGCCAGGCCAAGCGCCACCAGCAACGCCGCCAGCGCCGCCAATGCTGACATGATCACGCTGTTCAGTGCTAACCTGCCGAACCCTTCCGCACTTTCGGGCGCGCCAATGGCGGACTCGACCAAATGGGCCGACGGCGCAATGAAGCCGACCGCGACTGGCGCCAGGCACAATGCCGTCGCCAGCCAGCCATGCCAGCCGCGCAAACGCCGCCGCTTTGGCTTCCGGCCCATGCGGCCAACTTCTGCAAAACTCCGGCCCCGCCGGCCCCAGCGCTCCAGCATCATGACGCAGGCGACGAGCGCCAGCATCGCCAGGGCCAATTGGGCGGCGGCGGCCGCACTCCCCATATGGAGCCAGGCGTCAAACACGCCGACGCTGAAAGTCTGCAGGCCGAAATGCAGCGGGATCGCGATATCGTTCAGCGTTTCCATCATGGCGACAGCGGCGCCGGCGACAATGGCGGGCCGCGCCAAGGGCAGCGCCACCCGGAAAAACGCCCGCCACGGCCCGGCGCCGAGTGATCGCGCTGCTTCCAACGGCCCAGCGCCCTGGGCCAAAAAAGCCGCCCGCGCCAGCACGTAGACATAGGGATAAAGTGCAATCCCAAACAGGAAGATGGCGCCTTCCAGCGACCGCACTTCTGGAAACCAGTACTCCCTGGGGTTCGCCCAACCGAAGAGCGCACGCAATGTCGATTGCACGATGCCGGAATATTCCAGCACCTCCGAATACACGTATCCTGTAATGTAGGCGGGAATGGCGAGCGGCAGCAGCAGCGCCCATTCAAACCATTTGCGGCCCGGAAACTCATGCATGGCGACGAGCCATCCAGCGCCGACCCCGATGGCGGACACCATCAGCCCAACGCCGAGCGACAGCAGCAGGGTCGTCGTCAAATAGCGGGTCAGGACCGTGTCCGCCAAATGCGCCCACACGTCGCCCGATGGCGACATGGCGATGCCGACAACGGCGATCAGCGGAAATGCAGCGAGAGCGGCAAGGGACCAGGCCAGGATCGCCCAGCCGCCGCCAATGCGGGCGAGCGGGCTTTGTTTGGCCGTGAATGCCCTTGCTGAATTTGGGGGCGACTTTGGCGCGTCAGCCCTTGAGCTTGCGGCCATAGAGCTCTAGCCGGTGATCAACCAATTCGTAGCCAAGCTCGCGCGCGACGCGTTCTTTCAGCGCCTCAAGCTCTTGGTGCATGAACTCAATCACTTCGCCGGATTCTATATCGATCAGATGTTCGTGGTGGTCGCCAGTTTCTTCGTAGCGCGCACGGCCTTCGCCAAAATCATGGCGGACCAGCACGTTTGCATCCTCAAACAGCTTCAGCGAGCGATACACTGTGGCGATGCTGATGCGCGGATCAACGGCGGTGGCGCGGCGATACACGGTTTCAACGTCGGGATGGTCCTCCGCATCAGCAATGACGCGGGCGATCACGCGTCGCTGTTCCGTCATCTTCAGGCCCTTCTCTTCACAGAGCCTTTCCAATTTTGTCATCACCGCCATCTGGATTCTCCAGCCGCCCCACAGCTCAGGATGCATTGTCCAACCATTAATGCGGCATCAGCGGTGCGGACGCAACGCAGGCGACGCTATTTCCTGATATTTACGCCTGTTCAAGCTCAACAAGCGTGCCGCAGAAATCTTTCGGGTGGAGGAAGAGGACGGGTTTGTTATGGGCGCCCGTCTTGGGTTTGCCATCGCCCAGCACCCGCGCGCCTTCGGCCACAAGCTTGTCGCGGGCGGCCAGAATATCCTCCACCTCGTAGCAAACATGATGCATGCCGCCAGAAGGCGCGCCTTCCAGGAACTTCGCGATGGGCGAGCCTTCGCCATAGGGTTCCAGCAGCTCGATCTTGGTGTTCGGCAGTTCCACGAAAACGACGGTGACGCCATGGTCCGGCAATATCTCCGGCGCTGACACAGTTGCGCCGAGCGCATTGCGGTATGTGGACGCCGCCGCTTCCAGGTTCGGCACAACAATAGCGACATGGTTCAGGCGGCCGATCATGGCGGGCAGTCCTTTGGTCCGGGATATGTTGGCGTCTTTATGCGAGAATGCCGGGCAAGGCTCAAGCGGGCTATTGCTTGGCCCATGCGGGCGGCCGTTTTTCTTTGAAGGCGGCAATGCCTTCCGCCGCCGCATCGCTTTGCAATAGGCGGGAGATGGTGGCGGCGGCATCATCCAGCACAGCCTCTGACGGGCCGGATGCTAGGCTGCTGATCAGGCGTTTGGATTGGGCGACGGCGGCGGGTTCAGCGTAGCGCAGCCAATCCAGCGCATCTGCGATTGCGGCGTCCATCGCTTCGTTATCCATGACGCATTTATGCGCGATGCCGATCCGCAAGGCTTCATCCGCCCCGATGATCTCCGCCATGACGGCCAGCCTGCGCGCTTGGCCCTCGCCAATGCGACGAACAACGCTTGGCAGGATTTGGCTTGGAATGAACCCGGCGCGAACCTCTGGCATGCCGAACTTGGCGCCCTCTGCAGCAATCACGAAATCCGCAGAACACGCCATGCCAAGCCCGCCGCCAACGCAGCTACCTTCAACGGCGGCGATGACGGCCTGCGGCAAGGCGTTCAGCGCCATCAACGCTTCGCCCATGCGGCGGTAGGCGCGGGCGACAGGGTCCGGCCCGGATTCGTTGGGTGGCTCCCGCATGTGGTTGAGGTCCCCGCCTGCGCAAAAATGCCCGCCCTTGCCGCGCAGCACGATGGCGCGGAGCGATGTGTCTTTTGCGGCGTCGTCGAAAGCGGATGTCAGCGCGCGCATCATCTCAAATGTGATGGCGTTCCGCCGTTCCGGGCGGTTGAAACCAATATGGAGGACGGAGCCGTCACGCCTAAGCTCAAGAGTGTTTTCCGTCATGCCGCCGCCCCCATTGCAGTCCCGGACACGGGGCCTTTCGGCGTGCGCGCAAACACCAGCCCTTTGATGAACAGGATGAGCGCGATATTCGCGACATTGAACGCAACGCCGACGCCGAACGCCGCTGGATAGCTCAACGTGATGTCATAGACCATGGCGCCAACAAGCCCGCCGCCGCCCATGCCGATATAGCCGAAGAAATACACATATCCGGTGCGCTTCGCCGCTTCGCGCGCCGGAAACAGGTCACGGACGGCCATGCCATAGGCTGGCACAATGCCGCCAAACACCAGGCCGAACATCGCTGAGATGATGTAGAGCTGCTCTTGTGTATCGAAGAAAATGAACAGCGAAAGCATGGCGCATTGCAGGGATGAGCCGATCAGGATCGTGTTTACCCCGCCAATCCGGTCCGAAACAACGCCGAACGCCAGGCGGCTGATGGCGGAGCAGATCAACAGAAGCGAGCCGATTTCAGCGCCGACGGCGGTGCCGTAGCCCAGCGTCGAGCAATAGGCGACCATCTGGGCAATCGGCATCGACATGGCAACGCAACAGCCGACAATCGCCAAGCCTAAGAGCAACGTGAGGAAGTTCTTGTTGATGTCAGGCATTGGTTGTTCAGATGCGGGCGCTGTGCCGCTTGCCGTCTGCGCGCGCATTCTCGCCAGCTCAGGCGGTTCGCGATTATGGAAAAAGCTGAGTGGGATGATCATCGCGGCGGCGAATAAGCCATAGCCGATATAGACCGCCCGCCAACCATGCGCCACCACCATCGGCTCAAACACGACCTGCCAGATACCGCCGGAGACCGTCTGCCCACAGGAGACGACAGCGATTGCAAGGCCCCGATTGCGATCAAACCAAAGGCTTGCATTGGCGATCAACGGCGCGAAACCGCAGCCCATGCCGATCATGCCGATAAACAGGAACGCCGGCGCAAGTAGGGCTGGCAACGAGTCCGAAAGCGCCGCAAGAATACAGCCGACGAGGATGGCTGCAGAGGCTACATGTAACGCGGCGCGCACGCCCACCCGCGTTACATAATAGCCCATTACTATGCCGCCAATCCCGGCGCCAAGCGTCGTCGCGCTGTACAGAGCTGATGCGGCGGAGCGGGACCAGCCGAAATCCGCCTCCAGGAACGGCACGGCGATCACGGCCAGGTAGTTTGCGCCCATGGACAGCGCCAATGTCGCCAGCGAGGCGATGGCGATCACCCAGCTATAGGGCGTCTCGATAGACTCCTCGCGGCTGATACGGCTGGCCATATCGCGCTTAGTGCCCGGACCGGAGCAGCTTCACAAATTCGCCAAGACCAAGCTGGCGTTGGCGCTTTAAGCGCTCGGCGGCGAGGATCGCGCGGACCTGATTTAGGCTTTTGTCCAGATCGTCATTGACGATGACGTAATCATATTCCTGCCAGTGACTCATTTCAGACGACGCTTCGCTCATCCGGCGGGCGACGACCTCATCGGTGTCCTGGGCGCGGGCGCGGAGGCGGGATTCAAGCGCACGGGTTGAGGGCGGCAGAATGAAAATACGGACGAGGTCTTCCCGCGCCTGCTCATAAAGCTGCTGCGTGCCTTGCCAATCGATATCGAATAATACGTCCCGCCCAGCGGCGAGCGCTTGCTCCACCGGCGCACGCGGAGTGCCGTAATAATAATCGAAGACCTTGGCATGCTCGAGCAGTTCGTCGCGATTCACCCGCTCACCGAAATCCTGGTTGTCCGTGAAATAATAGTCTTTGCCTTCGGTCTCGCCAGGGCGCTTGCGACGCGTCGTGGCGGAAACGGACATGGTGAGATCGTCTTCGATCTCCAACAGGCGGCGCGAGATCGTAGTTTTACCCGCGCCCGATGGCGAGGAAAGAACCAGCATCAGCCCGCGTCTTTGAAGGTGTTCGTCCTGCATCACGCCCGTTTCTGTAGCCTTCTGTTATTCTATGTTTTGCGCCTGCTCTTTGAGCGCGTCAATTGCGGCCTTTAGGTCCATGGCGACGCGGGTGAGCGCCACGTCCGCAGATTTGGACGCAAGCGTGTTCGCTTCCCGGTTAAATTCTTGCGCCAGGAAGTCCAGCCGCCGACCCTGTGCTTCCGGACTGGCCAGAAGATCACGCGCCTGGGCCACATGGGCTTTCAGCCGTTCAAGCTCCTCCGCGACATCCGCTTTGACGGCGAGCGCCGCGGCTTCCTGAATGATCCGGTCTTCTGGCACGGGGGCGGCATCCGCGATCAGCGCCGTCAGCGCTGCGCGGTAGCGTTCCGCCAGGGCGGGCGGTTGCTGGTCTGCGAGAGCGGCGGCGTCTGCAGTCAGGCTTTCGATGCGGTTCAGGATGTCGAGCAGAACATCGGCGAGGCGAGCGCCTTCTTCCCGCCGGGCGGCGTCCAGCGCTTCAATCAATGCGGGAATGTCGGCCAACGGCGCAGCGTTGGCGCTTTCGTCACTGGCCATATCATCAGGGACGATCACGCCGCGCAATTGCAGGATGCCATCCAGCGTAGCGGGCGCGATGGGCGCGTCTGGCGGGATTTCGATTTTGGCGATGTCGGCCAGGAGCGCATTCAACGCCCCGTGGTCAATTCGCCCAGCGCCTGCCGTCTGCGCCCGCTCGACATTCAGCGACACTTGCAGGTTTCCGCGCTTGAACTGGGCCGCCGCCGCTTTCCGCACGGCCTGCTCAGCGCCTTCGACGAAGCCTGGCGCGCGCACCCTGACATCTAGGCTCTTGCCGTTGACGGACCGCACTTCCCAGGCCCAGGTCAACGTATCGGCAGATCCCTCGATGCGGGCGAAGCCTGTCATGCTGGCGGGCCCTGTCATTGCCGCCTCCGCTGCCGTTCGATAATCCGCCATTTCTGCACATTACGATTATGCTGGCGGAGCGTTCTGGCGAAGGCGTGGCCGCCAGTGCCATCGGCGACGAAATAGAGTGCATCCGTCACTGCCGGATTGGCCGCCGCCATTAACGCCGCCTTGCCCGGGTTGGCGATGGGGCCGGGCGGCAAGCCGGCGGACTGATAGGTGTTGTAGGGATCTTTCAACGCCAGCTCGCTCCGCCGGAGGCCGCGCCCGAGCGGGCCTTTGCCGCGGGTGACGGCGTAGATCGTGGTGGGGTCGGATTGCAGCAGCATGTTTTTGCGCAGCCGATTGACAAACACCCCGGACACCAGCGCGCGCTCCCCGCCAACGCCCGTTTCTTTCTCAATAATGGAGGCCAGCGTGACTAGGTCTGCCGCCGTTTTCACCGGATGGTCCGCAGGCTTCGTCGCCATTGCGGCTTGCACTGCCGCGGTCATCGCCTGGCGCATGCGGGCGATCACGTCTGTGCGGCTGTCATTCCAGGAATAGTGGTAAGTCTCAGGCAACAACGCGCCTTCAGGCACGCCTTGAGGCACGTCGCCGATTAGCCCTTCCGCCGCCTGCACAATCGCCAGCGCTTCAATCGTCAGCGCGCCTTCGGGCACAGTGAACTTGCGGACGATTGTGGGACCTTCTGTCAGGAGTGTGAGCAGCGCGCGGGGGCTGGCTTTGGCGGGCGCCGCGAACTCGCCCGCGCGGATTTTGCCGCCTTTGTCCTCAAGCCGCGTCAGCAGTTTAAACACCAACGGATCTTCAATCAGGCCCTCACGTTCCAACTGATTGGCGACGGTGACTGTGCCGGACCCACGTTCGATGTAGATGCGCTGCGCTGCTGTGTGCGGTCCCGGCGCATCGAATGCTTCGAAGGTCCGCCAAGCGAAAAACGCGCATAGCCCTAGCGCGATCAGCGCCAGGGCGAAGAATGCGCGCAACATTGTGAAGTCTTAGACCGAGCGGAACAGCAGCGACGCGTTCGTGCCGCCGAAACCGAAGGAATTAGAGAGCGCGTGGCTGATCTTGCGCTCGCGAGCTTCCAATGGCGCCAAATCCAGATCGCACCCTTCAGACGGATCTTCCAGGTTCAGTGTCGGCGGCGCTACGCCGTCCCGCATCGCCAGGATGGAGAAGATCGCCTCAACCGCGCCCGCAGCGCCCAGCAGATGCCCGATGGCGGACTTCGTGGAGGACATCGTGAGGTCGTAAGCGTCTTGACCGAACAGGCGTTTGACGGCGCCGAGCTCAATCTCATCGCCGAGTGGCGTCGAGGTGCCGTGGGCGTTGATGTAGTCGATATCGCCGGTAGAAACGCCAGCCCGCTTCAGGCAGGCCTGCATGGCGCGGTATCCGCCATTGCCGTCTGCCGCGGGCGCTGTGATGTGGTGTGCGTCGCCGCTTAGGCCATAGCCCACAAGCTCGCCGTAGATTTTGGCGCCGCGCGCTTTGGCATGCTCGTATTCTTCAAGAACGACAGAGCCAGCGCCTTCGCCCATGACGAAGCCGTCGCGGCCTTTGTCCCAAGGGCGGGAGCCTTTGGTTGGGTCGTCGTTATATCCTGTGGAGAGCGCGCGCGCCGCTGCGAACCCGGCAATGCCAATCCGGCAGATGGCGGCTTCTGCGCCGCCAGCGACCATCACATCAGCGTCGTCATACTGGATCAGCCGCGCCGCATCGCCGATGGCATGAGCGCCTGTAGCGCAAGCCGTGACGGCAGAATGGTTCGGCCCCCGGAAGCCGTGGCGGATCGAAATCTGCCCGGACGCCAGGTTGATCAGGCTTGCTGGAATAAAGAACGGCGAAACCCGGCGTGGGCCGCGTTCATGCAGCGTGATCGAGGTGTCATAAATCGTAGAGAGACCGCCGATGCCGGAACCGACCATGACGCCGGTGCGGTCACCCGCTTCTTCAGTTTCAGCTTTCCAGCCGGAATCAGCGATCGCCAAATCCGAAGCTGCAACGCCGTAGACGATGAACGGGTCGCTTTTGCGGCGATCTTTCGCCGGCATGAAAGCGTCAGGATTGAAGTCGCCTTCATCCTCACCGTGCGGCACATGCGCAGAAATCCTGCAAGGCAGATCGTCTGTTTCAAAGCCTTGCATTGGCCCAAGGCCGGATTGACCTTCGAGCATCCGCTTCCACGGAACTTCGATCCCGCAGCCAAGCGGCGTGACCAAGCCGATGCCGGTTACGACGACGCGACGCATGGAACGCCTCCGATTTTAGAGCTTGAGCCGGTGGCGGGCGCTCAAGAGCGCCCAGCCAGCTTAACCCGGAAAGGGTTAGTCGGCGTTTTCGCTGATGAAATCGATCGCGTTTTTGACGGTCACGATCTTTTCGGCGGCGTCGTCAGGGATTTCGCAGCCAAACTCTTCTTCGAAGGCCATAACCAGCTCGACGGTGTCGAGGCTGTCAGCGCCCAGGTCGTCAATAAAGGAGGAGTTTTCGTTGACTTTAGCTTCCTCGACGCCGAGGTGCTCAACAACGATTTTCTTAACGCGCTCGGCGATGTCGCTCATTCGAATAGTTCCCTGCGATCTAAATCTTCTGTTTCAGGCATTCGCGGCCTTCGCTGTGGAGCGAAAACAGACATGAATGCGCGGCTAGTTAACACACAATATCAGGCCTTGCTACAGGCCCAAGCCAAAGATTTAGGCAGCCTTGCAGCGGAATGCCACTGCATATTGCAGACGCGCCCAAAATCTCTCTCAAAGCATCGCCATCCCGCCATTCACATGCAGCGTCTGGCCGGTGACATAACCGGCATTATCTGACGCGAGATAAGCGACGGCGGCGGCGATATCATCCGGCGCGCCCATACGCCCAGCCGGAATATGGCCGTTGATCGCTTCTTTCTGTTTGTCAGACAATACATCCGTCATGGCCGTTGCGATAAAGCCCGGCGCAACACAGTTGACCGTAATGCCACGTGCGGCCACTTCCGCCGCCAGGCTGCGGGTCATGCCGGCAAGGCCAGCCTTTGCCGCTGCATAGTTCGCCTGGCCAGGATTGCCGGAATGGCCGACGACGGAGGTGATATTCACAATCCGCCCCCAGCGCCGCTTCATCATCCCCCTGAGCGCCGCCCGGGAGAGCTTGAAGGCGGCTGTCAAGTCAACGGCGAGAACGGTTTCCCAATCCTCATCCTTCATGCGCATCGCCAGGCCATCACGGGTGACGCCCGCGTTGTTGACGACGATATCGCACTGCCCAAGTGCGGCTTCCACCTGCCCAATCAATCCGGCGACAGCTTCTCCATCACCCAAATTGCAGGGCGTGACAGCCGTGCGCTCGCCAAGCTCCGCCGCCAAGGCTTCCAGCGGCTCCAAGCGCGTGCCGGAAAGGGCGACGCTCGCGCCCATGCCATGCAGCTGGCGGGCGATAGCCGCCCCGATGCCGCCAGAGGCGCCGGTTACGAGCGCCGATTTTCCGGCAAGATCGCTCATCAAAATCAGCCCTTGGCGTCGTCGAGCGCTTTTAGAACGCGCGGCGGCGACATGGGCAGCTCGGTCATGCGGAGGCCCGTTGCGTGATAGACCGCATTTGTGATCGCGGCGAGCGGCGGCACAATGGTCACCTCGCCTGCGCCCTTCACACCGTAGGGATGCTTAGGATTAGGCACCTCAACGATGATCGGCGTGATTTCCGGCAGGTCGCTGGCGACAGGGATCCGGTAATCGAGGAAACCGCCGTTATCAACGTCGCCGTCTTTGGCATAGATGTATTCTTCGTTCAGCGCCCAACCGATGCCCTGCACAACGCCGCCCTGGATCTGCCCTTCGACATAATCCGGGTGAATGGCGCGCCCGACATCTTGGGAAGCCGTGAAACGGAGAATTTTCACATGGCCCGTTTCTTTATCAACCTCAACATCGACCATATGCGCTGCGAACGCGCCTTGGTGGCCCGTTGCGTTCAGGGAGACGGACGCTGCGATCGGCGCGCCGCCCATGCCTGCAATATCAGCCAGCGTCAGGGGTTCGAATTCGCCAGCATTGGCGCCAGCGGGGCTTGCTTGGCCATCGGCCCAGTCAACAGCCTCGATGTCGATGCCCCATTTTTCAGCAGCGCGAGCGCGGAGGCTCGTGATGACCTCCTTCGTGGCGGCTTCCACCGCCATGCCAGCGGCGAAAGTCACGCGGCTGCCGCCAGTGACGGCGCTGATGCCGACAGAGTTGGTGTCGCCGATCTGCGCGCGGACTTTGCGATAGTCGACGCCGAGCAGTTCCGCCGCAATATTGACCATGGATGCGCGGCTGCCGCCGACATCTGGGTGGCCGGTGATGACGAGCGCGGTGCCGTCTTCGTTGATGTGCAGCTGGGCGCTTGATTCGCCGCCCGCATTGCCCCAGTAGCCAACGGCGACGCCACGGCCCTGGTTTGGACCAAGTTTGATCTGAGCGTTCGGGTGTTCCTCGATCGCTTCGATGCATTCGAGCATGCCGTGGGTGCCGAGCTTGGCGCCGTAGAAAGTCGGCTCGTCTGCGCCGATCATGTTGACCTTGCGGAGCTGCAACGGGTCCATGCCGATCTTTTCAGCCGCTTCATCGAGCAGGCATTCCAGCGGATAGTTGCCGGCAGGCGCACCAGGGGCGCGATAGGCGTTCACCTTCTGGCGGTTCGACACAACGTCAAAGCCGCGCACGATGGCGTTATCAATTTTGTAGCTGGCGAACGGGAAGTACACGGCGCGGCCAACCGGAGAACCGGGGAACGGGCCAGCCTGATAATAGTAGTCTGCAGTGACGGCTGTGATCTTGCCGTCTTTCGAGATGCCGACCTTAACGTGGCTGACAGAACCGGATGTTGGGCCAGTGCCGACGAACACCTCTTCGCGGCTCATCTGCATTTTGACAGGCCGACCGGATTTTTTGGAAAGCACCATCGCCAGCGGCTCAAGATAGACAACCGTTTTGCCGCCGAAGCCGCCGCCGATTTCGGCTGGGATCGCCTTAATGTCGCCAACTGGCATTCCAGCCATTTCCGCCGTCATAAAGCGGACCATGAATTGGCCCTGGCTGCTCGACCATACGGTCGATTGGCTATCCTTGCCGTAATAAACCACGCAGGCATGGGGTTCGATATAGGCTTGGTGGACTGCCGCCGTTTTGAAGCTGCGCTCAACGATAACGTCAGCAGCGGCGAAACCGGCTTCGACATCGCCAGATTGCTCGGTCAGGACGGAAGCGATGTTTGAGGCCTTCGTCGGGGCAGGCTCGACGCCTTTGGTGTGAATCCAGTCATGCAGGACAGGCGCGTCTGGCTTAATGGCGTCTTCAATCTCAACCACATGCGGCAGAACTTCGTAATCGACCTCAATCAGATCCAGCGCAGCAGCGGCGATGGATTGTGTCGTGGCGGCGATAGCGGCTACTGGGTGGCCGACATAAAGCGCGGTGCCATGGGCCATGGTGTTGCGGCAGATCCAGCGGAGATCCTGCGGGCCCATCGGGCGCGGAATGTCCAGCGGCAGGAGCGGCATATCATCGGCGGTCATGACAGCCAGAACGCCGTTCAGCGCTTCAGCCTTTGATGTATCGATGGATTTAATGCGCGCGTGAGCATGCGGGCTGCGCAGCACCTTGCCCCAGATCATGCCTGGCATGTCGCCATCGGCGCCGTACCGGGCCATGCCGGTCACTTTTTCCACACCGTCTGGACGGACCGTATTTGTGCCGATCCATTTGTTATCTGTCATTGATCCGTCCATCGAGTCGATCCTTTAAGGCAACGGGTTTGGATAGGGCGCGAGAGCCGCGCCGGAAACTTGGGTGATATATCCCGAATATCAGAATGCCGCTATCTTTGTTTCCAAGCAAGTCGCTGGAATAGGGGAATTGGAATGGGTGCGCCGCATAGCACGTTTGAGGTCAACGAAGATGGCGTCGCCGTGTTCACGTTGAACCGGCCGGAGAAAATGAACGCCATCAGCCAGCACATTTTTGATGTGGACCTGCCGGCGATGATTGACCGGGCGGAGAAAGACGAGAATATCCGCGCACTCGTGCTCGCAGGCGCAGGTGGGAATTTCTGTTCAGGCGCAGACGTAACGCGCATGCAGAAGAGCGACGGCGGCCCGGTGGAAAGCCGCGCATCTGGCCTGCGCGATACGCTTGGCGTGATCTACCGGATCGTCAATTTGCCGAAGCCCGTGATTTCGGCGGTGGATGGCATTGCATTCGGCGGCGGGTTCAGCCTCGCCATGACGGCAGACATCATGCTGGCGACGCCACGCGCGAAGTTCTGTCTTGTGTTTGGCCGCATCGGCCTGATCCCAGATATGGGCATCGCCTACACACTGCCCCGCGCTATCGGCGCGCGTCGGGCGAAGGAGCTGGCCTTCACAGCGCGCTCATTTGGCGTAGAGGAAGCCGAGCGTATGGGCCTCATCAACGCCGTGCATGCGCCAGAGGATGTGCGGGGAGAAGCCATCAAAATGGCGGCGAACCTGGCGAAAGGCAGCGCTGAGGCGCAGGCGCTGGCGAAATCCCTGCTCGACCGCAGCCTTTCGTCAACGCAAGCCGCGATGACGGACGCCGAATGCGCCGCCCAACAAGCGCTCCGCCCAAGCGCATTCCACGCCGAAGCCGTCCGCCGCTTCTTAGCGAAAGAGCCGCGGCTTTATGATTGGGATGGGATGTAAGGGCTGAGCGATGTGTCAGTGACTGGCATAGGTTCCGGCCCGCAGGCTTCCCCCCTCACCCTGCCCTCTCCCCCCTGCGGGGGGGCGAGGGTTCTAGAAAGTCGAACGCGGCTTCTGTGAGGGTCCTCTCGCCCTCCCATAGGGGGGAGAGAGATCAGAGAGAGGGGGGAAGCTTGCGGGTAAGGACCTATACCAGCAATAACTTCAATCCCGCACTTCCGGCGCTTCCTGTTCAATCACGCGGCGGATGGCCGCGAAATGGCCGACGCGTTGGGCGCCATTTTCCGCGGCGATCTGGGCCGCAGTTTCTTCCACCTTCGCTGCCGGAATTTTGCGGAATGGCAGGCCCTGCGCGCGGGCGAGCGCCTGCACCTGACACGCGCGTTCCAAGTAATAGAGATCATCAAACGCCGTCGCTAAATCTCCGCCACATACGACAACGCCGTGATGCGCCAGGAAGCCGATGTCTTTGCCGCGCATAGCGGCGGTGATGCGGTCGCCTTCTTCCATGCTGAATGCGACGCCGCCATATGTATCGTCATAGGCGATGCGGTCATGGAAGCGGAGCGCGTTCTGCTCCACCATCTCCAGCTTGCAGTCCTGCAGCAGCGTGAAGGATGTGGCGTAGGGCATGTGGGTGTGCAGCACCGCCTTGGCGTTCGGGTGTTTCAGGTGCAGGCGGCTATGGATGAAGAACGCGGTTTCTTCGACTGGATGCTTGCCCTCCAGCACTTCGCCGTCATGGCGGCAGAGCACGATGTCGCTGGCGTTGATTTCGCTCCAATGCAGGCCTTGCGGGTTCACCAGAAACGTCTCGCCCGCATCATCGACGGCTAGGCTGAAATGGTTGCAGATGCCTTCGCTCAAGCCAAGCCGGTCTGCATAGCGCAGGGCTACGGCGAGCTCGATCTTTTGTTCGTGCAAATCATTGCGCATGGGCGTTTGTCCTGTTCTGCGGTGCGGCGTTTGCCACACTTCCGTAGCGCTTGCAGAAAATTCCGGCAAGGTGGGTGGATTGGGGTTGCACTTTTGGGCTTTGCCGCCAGACAATCACAAATTCAACTCGTAAAAGCATAGAGCGCCCCTCCATGATCCCGATTATCGGCTATTCCGACAAGCTATCCGCAGCGCCCGGCGACGAGATCGCCTTTAAAATTTCCAGCGCTGCAAAAGGCGATTACACGGCGCGCCTTGTCCGCCTGATATCGGGTGACCCGAACCCGGCCAGCCCGGGCGTTCAGGAGGCAGAGATTCCGGCAGATTTCGCTGGGTCTTACCCATCACGGATGCAGACAGTGGCGCTTGGGTCTTTCGTGCGTATCCCGGCGAATTCGGCGCTTTCTGATTTAGCCTCTTTCACCCTCTCCGCCACCATTTGGCCAACCATGCCCGCCAAGGCCAATCAAGGTATTGCGGCTTGTATGGCGGATGGCAAAGGCTATGCGCTCGCCATCGGGCCGGAGGGTGCGGAAGCGCGGATTGGCCTTGGCGGCGGCAAGGAGGCCCAGGTTGTTGTCGGCGCCGCGCTGACGGAGCGGCGTTGGAGCCGTGTCTGGATGACCTTCGACGCGGAAAACAAAACACTGACCGTCGGCCAATCCCCCATCGGCCAGACATTTGACCGCGCCGATGGCGGCATTGCGGAGCTTTCGCTTGACGCAGCGCCCGACCTCGCGTCCGGCCAGGATATGCTGATCGCGTCGCTTGATGGCCTTGGGCCAGAAACCTGCTTCAATGGCAAGATCGAACGGCCCATGCTGCACAATTCTGCGCGCAGCACCGCCCAGGCCAAGGTTTCGGTAAGCGCTGCGGCGGATGATCTGGTGGCTGTATGGGATTTCTCCCAGCGCATCGGCTCGCTCGATATCATGGATGCGGGTCGCCTTGGGCTACATGGCCGGATCATCAATCTCCCGGCGCGGGCCATGACGGGGTCCAACTGGTCCGGCGTTGAAATGGCTTGGCGACACCGGCCAACCGAATATGGCGCCATCCACTTCCATGATGATGACATCGATGATTGCCGGTGGGAAACGGATTTCACCTTCACCATACCGGGCGGTATGAAGAGCGGCGTCTACGCTGCAAAGGTCGAAACGGCGGATGGCGGCGCGGATGCTATCCCCTTCTTCGTCCGGCCAAAACAGGGCGAACGGCAGGCAGATTTCTGCGTCGTGATCCCCACATTCACCTATGTGATCTACGCCAACCAAGCGCGCGAAAACACGACAGAAGGCTACTTGGCGAAAGCCAAGGAATGGGGCGCGCGGGAACACACGCCGGATATTTATCCAGACTTTGGCCTGTCCACCTATAACTTTCATAGCGACGGCAGCGGCATTTGCCATACGACCCGCCATCGCCCGATCCTGAATATGCGGCCAGGCTACATGGCCATCGCCAATGGCTTCGCCGCTTCCGGCCTCCGCCACTTGCCGGCGGACCTGCACCTGATCCAATGGCTCGAGTCCAAGGGCATCGATTACGACATTCTAACGGATGAAGACTTGGACGCTGAAGGCGCCGATGTCCTTGCGGGCTATAAAGCCGTCGCGACAACGACCCACCCCGAATATCACACGAAGGGTAGCCTCGACGCGTTCCAAACCTACGCCCATAAACTTGGCGGGCGGTTGTTGTATCTTGGCGGCAACGGCTTTTACTGGCGGATTGCGAAGCATCCCCAGCTTGAGGGCGTGTTTGAAATCCGCCGGGCCGAAGGTGGCATCCGCGCATGGGCGTCAGAGCCTGGCGAATATTACAATGGCTTCGACGGGGCCTATGGCGGGTTGTGGCGTCGAAATGGCCGCCCGCCGCAAGCCCTCGGCGGCGTCGGCTTCACCAGCCAGGGCCTGTTCGAAGGCTCCTACTACCGCCGCACGCCAGCTTCATATGAGGGCGAACACGCATGGATTTTTGATGGGGTTGAGGAGGAAATCATCGGCGATTTCGGTTTCTCCGGCGGCGGCGCGGCGGGCTTCGAGCTTGACCGGGCCGATAAATCCCTCGGCACGCCCGAAAACGCCGTCACGCTCGCGTCATCTGAAAACCATCAAGACCATTTCGTGCTGGTGCATGAAGACCAGCTCACCCATGTGGATACATACCCCCGCGTCAAACAGAAGGCGGGCGGGCGCCCAGAACCCTTGATCCGCGCCGATATCGTGTATTTTGATACGGCGGATGGGGGTGCGGTATTCTCCACTGGCTCCATCACCTTCTGCGGCAGCCTGCCTTGGAACGGCGGCGAAAATAATATCAGCCGCATGACAGAAAACGTCATCCGGCGGTTTATTGCGGATGATGGGGGCGAATAGCGCTCTGCGCGCCAGCCCTGCCGTTGTTCGCCCTGGAATCCCGCTTCTTTTGAAGCGGATGGACTCTACTTTACATATACTCCGTCTTGAATTTGCATCACGCTAGAAATACAGTTCGCAAAAGTAGGAGACTTTTGGTCTTGGTTATCAAAGTGAACACTGCCGTTAGGACACTGTGCTTGATGCTGTTTTGCGGATTACTATCCGGCAATGCTACAGCATGGACTGTAGAAAAAAGAGCTTTATCAATAAATACAGAATTCAATTTCGGCGGCGATGTTCGGCATAAATCGGCCAAATATTATAAACGCGGAGGCAGTGGCTTTAATACAGAGGATTCCCGACAGATCGTGCGAGTGGGAACATATAAATCTCACAAGCCGACTGCTAGAGTCAGTTATTTCAGGGGCGGACGAAATTCATTTGAATATTGGACTATGAAAGATTCATACGACAATGTACGAAGAGTAGCGCGGAGATATAAAATACATTACGATGAGTTTAGCCCCGGCGGAACATTGAATCGCGATGGTATAGATTTCGAGTATGCATATATGAAAGTATAATACTTGGAGAAGTACCATTTTAAATGTATATTTTATCAACATAGATCCAGCAGCAACGATGTATACATCAATGGATATGTTTGCTTGCCAGATCCTAAGACAGAGAAAAACCGAGACCTAGATAAAACCTTTAGTCGCTTTTTGACTCCATACAAATTTATGATGAGAGGTTGAGCTTAAGCCCACGTTATTGACCCACTAATCGCCGCCCCGCGCCGCTTTTTCCAGCGCAATCGGCTCGCCGTGGGGAGTGGCTTTGGCGGCGGCGTCCCAGGCGGCTTGGCGTAGGGCGCGTTCGTCTTCGGCGATGAAGCCTTTGGCGGCGGTCAGGCGTTCGAGCGCGCGGAGCCAATGCTGGTAATAATCCTCGCCATCTTGGGCGGACCCGGCGGCGAGCAGTTCCTCAGACAATAAATCCGCGAACTCTTGCCATTGGAATAAGCCGCGCTGGTTCAACTCTACGGCCATGGCGAAAGCCTGCGCCTCCCAGGGTGCGGCGAAGACAGGGCGTTCAGCGGGCAGGCCGTTCCCCAGGGCCGCGAGATCAGGCCGCATCGAGGTAATCGTCCCAGAGGTCGACATACACGCATGCGCCGGGTTCTGCGTCTGGCCCCCAAAGCTCCTGGCCCTCAAATCTCACGGCGTAGAGCCATTGCGGGCGCTCGTCGCCAGACTTAGCGTTGGTGTCCGGGAACACGAAAACACCGTGGACGCGGTCGATCACGCCAGCTCGGCCCCGCACATAGCGCGGGACGCGGGTGTGGGTCGGCGGGTTAATGTTGCGGGCGATCACCCGGTCTCCGGCGCTGAATTTGGCGGCGGGGGCGCCAGCGTCGTCCCGCCGGGCGCTGCCGCCTTTTTCTAAGGTCGCGATGACATCTGCGGCTTTCAGAATGCGCGGCAAGGGCTTTGCTGGGCCGATTGGTTTGGCGGCTTGAATTTCGTCCTCGGTGACAAGCGCGCGGTCCGCCAGCAGCACTTCCAGGCCATGCGCCCAATGCTCGTAATAGGATGTTTCGAGATAGCGGCCAGGCGCCATGCTTTCCCGGGCGAAGCGGGATTGGTCGATATTCCACTGGCCGGTGAAGCCCATGGCGAGGGTCAGCGAGAAAGCTTTCCGCT
This sequence comes from Alphaproteobacteria bacterium, assembly GCA_038102935.1. GTDB lineage: Bacteria > Pseudomonadota > Alphaproteobacteria > Bin95 > Bin95 > VMCJ01. The sequence goes on from JAYNYG010000013.1 coordinate 37,085, forward strand.
CCCAGTCTGCATGGAATAGCGGCTCGTTCGGATCAGGCGCTATCGGCCCGTGGCCATGGCCACCGCCGAGATCATGGGCGCCGTTCATGACGGGCGCTCCACGACAGATGTTCCGATCATGCTGTCGCGGGTGACAACGTCCGCCAGTTGTTCTTGGGACCAGCCGTCCGTCCCTCCGGGCCGCAGCGGCAACACCATATATCGGGTCTCCGCCGTTGAATCCCATACACGGATTTCTGTTGTCTCCGGCAAAGTCACGCCGAACTCCGCCAATACGCTGCGCGGTTGCGATACGGCGCGGGCGCGATAGGGTGCGGCCTTATACCAAGTCGGCGGCAGGCCAAGCACCGGCCAGGGATAGCAAGAGCAGAGCGTACACACGACCATATTATGCGTCTCAGCCGTATTCTCCAGGACGATCATGTCCTCCCCCTGCCGACCCGTATAGCCAAGCGAGGCGATGGCGGCGCTTGCGTCTTTCAACAGCCAGGCTTTGTATTCCGGCTCCGCCCAGGCCTTGGCGACGACGCGGGCGCCATTCCTTGGGCCAACATTCTTCTCATAGGTCTCAACTAGAACATCGAGCGCGGCCGGGTCCACATAGCCTTTCTCGACCAGCAGCGATTCCAGCGCCCGGACGCGCAATTCCGTCTCGGACAACTCCGATCCATGGTCGTGATGATGGCCATCATGGGGCATAGCTTTTCTCGTATCCGTTGCTGCTTTCCAGCATCATATCAAACAACTGGTCCGCCCGCGCCCATCAATTATTCCAGTCAAAATAGCGTCTCCGGCCTCCCCATTCAGGACAGCCGGGCTGCACAGCGCCTGCGCCCCAGCATCCGGGCCGGAGGAATTCGAGTGGACCAGGTTGAGACGGAAATTCTGGCACAGAGATCATGACGATGAGCACACGAAGCATGAGCGCGAATACAAGCGGAATGCCGCCAGTGCGCAAGACAATGCACCGATGTTCCCGAATCCAGACTGCGCTCATCAAGCTCAGCCCAAGAAAAAAACCAGCACAAACCAGCATCAGCCAGGTTGTTTCACCCTTGTGCACATAACTGAAAACGGGATCAGGGATGGGAGGAGCCCCTGAAAAGCAACGTGTTTCTGGCGAAAACAGCGCCGCCATAACGGAACTCAAAATCGACAGAGACAAGCAGATATAGCCGAAACACAGCATCGGCCATAAAAATAAGGCGCGGGCAATCGCCGCTTGCCTGAGAATGACGTCCGCATCGTCAGACATCAGTTCCCATCCCTGGGAATGTGGTCCGGCGGCGCTACCCATTTGTGGCAGCCGCGCTGTGTCGCGCCGTCGCCCCGGCACTCTTCGCGGAGAAATTCGAACGGGTCGGGATAGAGCGGTTCCGCTGGCGTCGTGATCATCACAATGTCGTAGCGGAGCCATGGGGCGAACAGCATGGGAGGGATGGCGATGCAAAAAACAATCCAGCGATGCCGTTTGACCCAAACAGCGAAAGTAAGAGCAAGGACCAAGAAGAAGGCCGATTGGAAAAGAAACATCCAAAAATAATCTTTGTTTTCCGCACGGTATAAGTGGCGCGTGCCTGCGGTCCCATCAATCCAGAACCGACCGCCTTGTGGTATGATCCAAGAGAGAAAAGCGAAGAAGAACGAAAACGCCAGGAACAGATAGCCCAGGACTATAAGTATAATCACTCCTTTAGGTCGGCTCAGTTCTTGCGCACTTTGAGGCATTTCTTAATCCAGCCTTCTGATTGAAATATCTGCATGGAAACTCAGGCGAAAGTCGGCGTGGCGTCACTATGCCTACAGGGTGTATTGCCGAAACACAGTGACCAGATTGCGGCTGCTTGTGGGCGATCGCGCGGCGTATCCGGCGTCGTAGGCAAAGGCGTGAGAGCGTGGCATGCTTTCTTCAAACGAACCCGATGGAGAGACCAGATGCCTGATACAGCCGCATACCCGCAGCCCACCCCGCTTGATGCGCACCCGGATTATGAGCCAGTGTCCGCCGCTGAATTGCAGGACCTGAACAATCGGCTGACAGCAGTGTTGAAGCCGCGCACGCTGGCCATCGGCATGAAGCAGTTCACGAACCTGGATGAGATGAACGAGATCCAGGGCCTCCGCCGCCCGAAGGCTGGCCGCTTCCACACCATGTGCCAATTGGTGACGCAGTCCCGCATGGCCGGCTTTACCCTTGGCATCACGGCGGAGAATGTACGGCCGAATTCCAATTGCGGCGGCGTCCATGGCATCGACCTGCCGGATGAGCCGACCCTCGACGGTACGCATATGAATGGTGTGTGGTTCGGCAACCAGGAAGCCGCCGCCGCGCATCAGGCGGAGATGCCCCGGCAAGTGTATGGAACCTATGTGGCGACCGTGGTGTCCCCCATTCGGTCCGCCCGGCTGGACCCGCCGGATATCGTGTTGCTGTATGGCACGCCAGCGCAGATCATCATTTTCGTGAATGGCCTCCAGCATAAACGCTATCGCCGCTACGATATGTCGATCACGGGCGAATCCGCTTGCGCCGATAGCTGGGGCAAGGCGCTTTTGACGAAAGACACCTCCATCTCCATCCCATGCTTTGCGGAACGGCGCTATGGCGGCGTTGCGGATGACGAGTTGCTGATCGCCATGCCGCCCCATGAATTCAAGCGCGGCATTGAAGGCATGGAGGCGCTCTCCCGCGTCGGCCTCCGCTATCCGATCCCGCCCTACGGCCCCTTCACCGATCCAAGCGAAGGGATGGGCGCATCCTATGCCTGAGTCCGGGAGCCCGGACGGGCAGGTTTCGCGGCCGACCCAAAATCGCCCAACCACGAAGCGGTTGCAGTCGATGGTGCGCGCGTATCGGGAAGCCGGGGCGCTGATGGCGGCGGTGGAGTTGGGGCTGTTTACGCATCTGGATAAGGGTGCGGATACAGAGGCAGCGCTGACGGAAGCCATGGGGCTACAGCCGCTGCATGGTGAGCGGATTATCGTCGCCATGCTGGGCCTCAGCATGATCGAGCGGGACGGCGATAAGCTCCGCAATGTGGCGGATGTCGACCGGTTCCTGGTGCAGGATAAGCCAACCTATGCGGGCGAATGGATGCTGTTCACCAAGCCCGATTGGAACCACTGGGGCCGCATGGCGGAAGTATTGAGCGAGCAGGCGCCGCCCGTCCTCAAAAACCCAACGGTGGACGGCATCACGATTGAAGAAGCGCGCCGCTACCATCGCGGCACCTATTCCATTGGCCGGGGTGCGGGGCGGTTGTTCCTGCGCCATGTGGACCTTTCCAACGCCAAATTCCTGATGGATATCGGCGGCGGCTCCGGCGCCTATTGCATTGAAGCCTGCAAAGCCAACCCAAACCTAAAAGCAGTGGTGCTGGACTTACCTGCCGTGGTGCCCGTCACCCGTGAATTTATCGCAGAAAATGGGCTGGAAGACCGGATTGAGGCCGTCGCCTGCGATTTCAACAGCGATCCGTTCCCTGATGGCGCGGATGTGGCAGTTATGGCCTCCAACCTCCCGATGTATGGTCGCGAAGCCTTCGCCGACGTCACCAAGAAAGCCTATGCGGCCATGGCGCCCGGCGGAACATTCCACCTCATCGGCGAATCCCTGGATCCCGACCGCTCCGGCCCCGGCGACCCGGCAATGTGGGGCTTGGCCCAAGCCATCAACAACACCACCGGCATCGCCCACTCCACGGCAGAAGTCGAAGGCTACCTATCAGGCGCAGGCTTCACTGACGTGCGGACAGAGGTGTTCGTTGAGGGGATTCTGCAGCGGACGCATGGGGTGAAGTGAGGCCGCGCTATCCCGGAAACCAGTAGCCGGGCTCTGCTGGGAATACGGAGCGGGTTTCGATGCGGGTGGCGGGTGCAGCCAAAGTGTGGGCGGCGGCTTTCCATACGGCGTAGTGGGGGGCTGCGCGGTGTTCTAAGCGAGCGGCCTCGTCTTTGTAGACTTCGTAGAAATAGTAGGTGTTTTCATCTTCGGCATCCTGGAGGACGTTGAAGCGGGCGCAGCCTGGCTCGTCGCGTTCGGAGCCGATAGCGTCCACCTCAATCGCGTCTAGGAATTCTTGCCTGAGTTCTGGCTTGATCTTCACTGTCACCCATACCGCCAGCATCGTTCGCTCCCGCCCAGTTATATGTTTCTGGAACGGAGCTTAGCATCGGTGCGGGCTCGTGGTCAGGCCGCATCCTGGTCGAGCGCTTTACGGACTTTTTCTTCAAGCTCTTCTAGGCGATAAGGCTTACTGACCAGATCAAAACTATTGCCGATATCGCCTTCGCGCATCACGGCTGCTTCGGCATAGCCAGACGTGTAGAGCACGGGCAGGTGCGGGAATACCGCGCGAGCTTCCTTGGCGAGCGCCGGCCCATGCATGCCGCCTGGCATGACGATATCGGTGAACATCAGGTCAAACTTGCCGTTTTCCACCTTCAGAACTTCCAAGGCGGAGAGGCCATCTTGCGCTTCGATGACGTGATAGCCCATGTCCTCCAGCATCGCGACGGCGACATCCCGCACGGCCTCATTGTCTTCCACCACCAATATGCGATGGGCTTGGACGGCTTGCGGCTCGGCTTCAGCGGTCACTGATTCATCCGGCTCTACCGCCACCTCGGTTTGCAAGCGAGGCAGATACATGGCGATTGACGTGCCGTGATCAATCTCGGAATAGATCGTGATATGGCCATCTGATTGTTTGATGAAGCCGTAGACCATGCTGAGGCCAAGCCCGCTGCCTTCGCCGACATCTTTGGTGGTGAAGAACGGCTCAAACACACGCTGCGCCACATCTTCCGGCATGCCAGTCCCGGTATCGGTGACGGAAATACGGACATAATCGCCCGCAGGCAAATCGTCGGCGTCTTTGAAGTGGCCGGGGCCGATGCGCATATTCTGGGCTTCAACAGTCAAGCGTCCGCCGTCTTTCATGGCGTCCCGGGCGTTGACGCAGAGATTGAGCACAGCCGATTCAAGCTGGCTTTCATCGACCGTGACCGTCCAGTCCTCAGAGGCTGGGATGATCGCAATATCGACCCATTCGCCAAGCGTACGCTCCAGCATATCGGACATGCCAGTGATGAGGGCGTTTGCTTCCGTCGGCGTTGGTTTCAGGTCCTGCTTGCGGGAGAATGCCAGCAGGCGCTTGGTCAATTCCGCCCCGCGGCGAACAGCGTCCAGCGCTGCATGGGTGCGGCGGAGCGCCTTTTCGTCGGTTTTAACAACACGCTCGATCAATTGCAGGTTGCCCATCACGACCGCGAGCAGATTGTTGAAATCATGGGCAAGACCGCTTGTGAGCTGCCCGACGGCTTCCATCTTCTGGGCCTGGCGGAAGCGGTCTTCCAGGCGGCGCGTTTCGGTGATGTCTTCGATTGCCGATACAGCGCCCACATTGTCGCCCGCACTGTCCAGCAGCGGTTGCGCGTTGATGCGCACGACACAGGCATGACCATCGCCGGATGAGACGATCAGTTCCCGGTCAACTGTATCGCCCGCAAGCGCGCGGTGGATTGGCGCTTCCTCCGGCTCGATCGCGGTGACGCCATCGGGCTGGTACATCCGCATACGCCCAACGAGCTGATAGATCGTCGGCGGCGCTTTATCCAGACCGTACATTTTGCGCGCCGTAGAATTCATGACGGACAGAACGCCGTGCTGATCGCAGGACAAAATCCCGTCGCGCAGGCTTTCGAGGAACCTGCGGTGCTGTTCAAGCGCACTATCGACATTCGGCTCCAAATTACCAAGCGTGGTTTGCGCCACGACGCGAGCTTCCAGCGCACCGCTGACGATGTCGGCCAAGTCCATCAGGAGTCGTTGTTCATCCTCGCCAAAATCAAAGCGTGGTTTTTTGTCTCCGACGCAAATGGCGCCAACCCGCTGGCCATTCGAAGACAAGATCGGCGCACCCGCATAGAAGCGCAGCTTCGACGGGCCGATGACCATCGGATTGTTTGAGAAACGGTCGTCCGCTTCGACATCAGGGACGATGAATACGCCATCCTGCTTAATCGTGATGTCGCTGAAGGTTTTGTCGCGGCCGGATTGGGCGATGTCGATGCCGATCATCGCCTTCATCCACAAACGTTCCTCGTCGACGAGGGAGATGATGGCGTTGAATTGCCTGCTTGCGACTTCGACAATCCGGTCAAAGTTTTCCTCTGGCAAACTGTCCAGGATCGCGTAGCGGCGCAGCGCATCCAAACGAAGAGATTCCGCTGATTGGCTGTCGTCCGGCGCCGCCGCGCTGTTGGATTGTGGCATGGACAGGCTCCCCGCAAACTCAGAACGCGGGGACTATGATCCGCCGATCTTAAGAATTTGCTGAGGCCAGAAGATTTTCCGCCTTAATGGTTCATGCCTTGGCCACCGTCCAAATAGATGGTTTCGCCGTTCAGGAACTGCAGATTTTCGTCTGCAATGCCAGCGACGAGCCTGGCGACTTCTTCCGGCGTGCCGATGTCGCCTGAGGGAATGCGTTTGGTGATGAAATCCCGGAAGCGATCATTCTCCATATGGCTTTGGTTCAGGTCCGTGCCGATAAATCCTGGCGCGACTGTCACCACACGCACGCCCGCCTTCGCCCATTCCACCGCCAGGCAGCGCCCGATGGCGGCGACGGCGGCTTTGGAAGCGCAATAGGCTGCATGAAACCGCACGCCAAGCTTATCGTAATAGCTGCCCATATTGATGATCTGGCCGCGCGTTTCGGCTAAATATGGATAGGCCTCCCGGCTGGCGGCGAATACGGCGGTTGTGTTGATGCTGAGCAGTCGCTCGAAGGCTTCCGTCGTGTAATCCGCGCTCTTGCCCTCATCATGCTGCCCGGCATTGTTGACCAGAAGATCAATCCGCCCGAACTTTGCATGCACGGCGGCAAGCGCAGACTTGATCGCTGCGTCATCCCCCACATCGCAGGCGAAATCAGCCGATTGCGCCGCTTCTTCCGCAGACCGCGCCCGATCTTCCGGCCCAACGCCTTTGCGGGAAAGGCAAGCGACGCGGTAGCCGCGGGCCGCCAGCTCCGCCGCGATGCAGGAGCCAATGCCCCGGCTAGCGCCCGTAACAACGGCGACTTTCATTTCCGCCATGGTCACCGGTCCACGAATTTGGCGGGACGCTTTTCCAGGAAGGCGGATGTGCCTTCCTTCGCGTCCTCCAGGAAGAATGAAAGCGTGTTCACGTCCGCCTCAATCTTGAGGCCTTCATCCAGGCTGACATCCAGCGCCCGCCGGGTCGCTTCTTTGGCGAAGCGCAGGGCTGGCAGGCTGTATTGGGTGAATTCGCGGGCGAATGTCTTGGCATTCTCCATCAGATCGTCATCGAATGCGCGCTGGATCAGGCCGATGCGTTCAGCCTCTGCGGCGTCAATGAACTTACCGGTCAGGATCATCTCCATCGCCCGGCTTTCGCCAATGTGCCGGGGCAAGCGCTGCGTCCCGCCATAGCCTGGCACGGCGCCGAGCTTGATTTCAGGCAGGCCCATGCGCGCGCTCGAAATCGCAACACGGAAGGTGCAGGCGAGCGCTAATTCCAGCCCGCCGCCAAGCGCAAAGCCGTTGATGCAAGCGATGGAGGGGATCGGCAATTCATCCAGCTTGGCGAACGTCAGTTGGCCCTTCCGGGCGCCCTCGCGGACGGCGGGTATGGAGCGGCCAATCAGCTCGGAGATATCCGCCCCGGCGCAGAAGGCCTTTGGCCCTGCGCCGGTGAATAGCAGCGCCCGTGCGTCGGATGCGGCAGCTTCGTCAATCGCATCGCTGATCGCTGCGACGATATCGAAGCTCAGCGCGTTCAACGCTTCTGGGCGGTTCAGGGTGATGACCGCGAATTCTTCATCGCGGGAAAATTCTACTGGCATGGGTGATCGCGCTCCGGCAGGTGGGGACGTCACCTTAGCGCGCCAACAGCATCTCCAAAACCGCATTCAAACGTTGGCGGCCAGACTCTGTCGCGGTCAGGCGCGCGCTTGTCAGATCGACGAACCCGCCGGATTGCAGTCGTGCAAGCCCAGCGGCGTCAACGAAGTCGATCAGTTCGCCGCCAGTCTGCTGCTGGAACCGCGCAAGATCGACGCCCTCTGTCAGGCGGAGGCCCATCATCAAGGCTTCAGCGGCGACATCATCTGCTGTGAGCTTTTCTGCTGATGTCGTCGCATGGCCGTGGTTTTCTACCCGCTTGATCCAAGCTTCCGGCGTACGGGTTTGGGCGAAGGCGTTACGGGCGCCCATTTGGATGAGCCGGCCATGGGCGCCTGGCCCAGCGCCAGCCCATTCACCAGCGCGCCAGTAAATGAGGTTATGCGCGCATTCATGGCCGGGCGCCGCATGGTTTGAAATCTCGTAGCGGGGCAATCCGGCGTCGTTAAGGGTCGCTTCCGTCGCCTCATAAAGCGCCGCGCCCGTATCCTCATCTGGTATCTGTAAGGCGCCCCGCTGATGCAAGCCGTGAAATGCCGTCCCTTGCTCAATCGTCAACTGGTAGACGGAAATATGGCCGCCCGCGAGCGCCAGCGCTGTGTCCAGCTCTCGGCGCCAATCCTCAACGCTTTGGCCGGGGCGGGCATAAATCATATCGAACGAATAGCGGGCAAATGTCTCCCGCGCGATCTCCAGCGCCCGCAGGGCCTCAGCATGGGAATGCATGCGGCCAAGGAACTTCAGATCATCATCATTGAGCGCCTGTACGCCAAGCGACACACGGTTCACGCCAGCCATCGCGTAGCCCGCAAACCGGTCCGCCTCGACAGAACCTGGATTGGCCTCCAGCGTGATTTCGATGGCGTTTGAGAACCGCCAGCCTTGCCGGGCGGCAGCGATGACGGCTTCTACAGTCTCAGGCGGCATGAGCGACGGCGTGCCGCCGCCGAAGAAGATCGCGTCCAGCGTACGGCCCGGCGTCATGGCTTGGAAATAGGCGATCTCGCGGGTCAGCGCATCCCGCCAGCGGCCATGATCAACTTCCGCCCGGACATGACTGTTGAAGTCGCAATACGGGCATTTCGATTGGCAAAACGGCCAATGCACATAGAGACCGAACCCGCCGGTATCAGAGGTCGGATCAGTTTCTAAGGCAGTTGTTGGCGAAGGCGCGGAAGGCATAGGCGCGGTGGCTCATCGCATCTTTGGACGCCGTTGGCATTTCAGCGAAAGTCATCGCATGGCCGCTCGGCTGGAAAATCGGATCGTAGCCAAAGCCGTTCCGGCCTCTTGGCGGCCAGACCATATCACCCCATGCCTCGCCACGGAATGTCGCATCCGCCCCATCCGGCCAAGCGATCGCAAGGACGCACACAAACCAAGCGGTATGGTCCGAAGCATCGCCCATTTCCTCGTGCACGCGGTTCATGGCGAAGCCGAAATCGCCGTCCTTGGCCCACCGTGCGGAATATATGCCCGGCGCACCACCCAAGGCTTGAACGCAGAATCCGGAATCATCAGACAAAGACGGCAGACCCGTCGCGGCAGCGACGGAGCGCGCTTTGATCAGTGCATTCTCTTCGAAGGTGTCGCCGGTTTCATCCGCGCTTGGGGCGCCGAGATCGCCAGCGGAAACAGTTTCAATGCCATATGGATCCATCAGGTCACGCATTTCCAGAACTTTGCCTGGATTATGCGTCGCCAATACGATTTTGGAGCCCCGAGGCAGCTTCGGGGACGCCTTTTCAGCCGCCACGTTTAGGACGACATGCCGAGCGCTTGGCGCTGCATCTCACAGAGGTCAGAAATTCCAGCTTCCGCCAGGTCGAGCAATTCGCCAAACTGGCCGCGGCTGAACGGCGCGCCTTCGGCGGTGCCCTGAACTTCAACCAGCATGCCGGTGTCGGTCATGACGAAGTTTGCATCCGCCTCGGCATTGGAATCTTCGTCATAGTCCAGGTCCAGCACGGCCTGGCCTTCGAAGATGCCGCAGGAGATCGCCGCGACTTGGCCGGTGAGCGGCCAGCGCTTCACGGCGTCAATGCGTTGCAGATGCTGGCAGGCCTGCGCCAGCGCAACGTAACCGCCGGTGACGCTGGCGGTGCGAGTGCCGCCGTCCGCCTGCAATACATCACAATCAATCGTGATCTGGATTTCGCCAAGCGCTTGCGTATCGACGACGGCGCGGAGCGCACGGCCGATCAGGCGTTGGATTTCCTGGGTGCGCCCGGATTGTTTGCCGCGCGCGGCTTCCCGATTTGAGCGGGTGTGGGTTGAGCGGGGCAGCATGCCGTATTCGGCTGTCACCCAACCACGGCCAGAATTCCGGAGGAATGGCGGCACCCGCGTTTCAACAGATGCCGTGCAGAGCACATGGGTATCGCCAAACTTTGCCAGGCAAGCGCCTTCGGCATGTTTGGTCCATTCGGTCTCAAGGCTAACGGCGCGCAACATGTTTGGCGCGCGTCCAGATGGTCTGGTCACAATACTCATCCCGAAATTATGTTTATGACACCCCCATGTCTGACGAAATGGTTAACAGACCGCCTGCGCTAAATCTAGCAGAGGCGACCGAATATGACTTGTCCGTGACATTTTTGACGCTAAATTTGCGGCTATGACTAAAAAACAAGCAGAATCTTCCGAGCCATCTGTGTCGAAACCCGATTCGGCGGCAGGCTCAAAGCCCGATGCGCCGAAACCAGTTGAGGAAATTGGCGGCCCAAAAGGGCCGGACCCAACCCGATTTGGCGATTGGTCCGTAAACGGGCGCTGCATAGATTTTTAAAGTTCTGCTAGATTGGGTGCGTGAATCTGGCAAATGCAAGGGGTGGCCTGCTCCGCTATAGTCTCATCGGAAAATCGATGTTGGAGAGGCTATGCTGCTATTCGCGCCAAAAGAATCGCATGACGGTGAGAACCGGGTCGCGATCACGCCAGACTCTGCCAAACGCCTTGCCGCAGCCGGTATTGACGCCGCGATTGAAGCGGGCGCCGGGCTGAACGCCGATTTCCCGGACAAACTTTACCAGGATGCGGGTGTTCGCATCTTCGCGGACGCCGCCGAAGGCTGGGCCGAAGCAGACGCCGTCGCCTGTGTAAGGCCCGCTCTGAACAACGACGTCGCCCGCATGAAATCAGGCGCCGTGCTGATCGGCCTGCTTGATCCACATACAGACAAAGCGCGCGTCGAGGGCTATGCCGAGGCTGGCGTTTCGGCGTTCACATTCGAATTCGTGCCACGCATCAGTCGCGCCCAGGGCATGGATGCGCTTTCCAGCCAGGCCAATTTGGCCGGATATGAATCCGTCATTCTGGCCGCCAACACCTTCAGCCGCGCCTTCCCAATGATGGTGACGGCGGCGGGCACTGTATCCCCGGCGCGCGTTTTGGTCCTTGGCGCTGGCGTCGCTGGACTGCAGGCGATTGCGACGGCGCGTCGGTTGGGCGCCGTTGTTTCGGCCATGGACGTGCGGGACGCCGCCCGCGAGCAGGTCGAGAGCTTAGGCGCAGCCTTCGTCACCGTTGAGGCAGAAGAAAAAGGCGAAGGGACCGGCGGATACGCCAAAGAAATGAGCGACGATTACAAGCGTCGCCAATCCGAGAAACTTCGTGAAACGTTGTCCCGCACGGATATTTGCATCACGACGGCGCAGATACCTGGCCGTCCAGCGCCGGTGCTGCTGCCCTCTGACATGCTGTCCGCTATGAAGCCAGGGTCCATCGTCGTTGATCTGGCAGCCTCATCGGGCGGCAACTGCGAAGTGTCCAAGAATGGCGAGACGGTGGATGTTGGCGGAGTTAGCGTCATCGGCGCCAGTGATCTGCCAAGCGCTGTCGCCCAGGACGCCAGCAATCTCTATGGCCGCAACGTGTTGAACTTTCTGCAGCCGCTCGTGGATGCGGAAGCCAAGACATTCAAAATTGATTGGGAAGACGAAATCGTCCAGGGCGCGTTGCTGACGCGTGACGGACAGATCGTCCACCCCAGCTTGAAAGGGGAATAAGCCATGAGCGATCCCAAAGACGTTGCAGGCGGCGCCGCAGATATCGCTGGCCGTATGAACGAGTTGGCCCAGGAGGCGCAGCGCCTGGCGGGCGAAACCGCCTCCCTCGCCAACCGCGCCAATGACATGGATGCAGGCGGCGGCATCCAGGGCGCGGACCCGATGATCTTCGGCCTGACAGTCTTCGCCATGGCCTGTTTCGTTGGCTATTACGTTGTGTGGAAGGTGACGCCGGCGCTGCATGCGCCGCTGATGTCCGTCGCGAACGCAATTTCCGGCGTTGTCATTCTGGGCGCGATGATCGCCGCAGGACCGGCGCTGCTGGGCGTATCCAAGATCATGGGCTTTGTGGCGGTCGTGCTGGCGGCGATCAATATTTTCGGCGGGTTCATCATCACCCACCGCATGCTGGAGATGTTTAAGACGAAGAAGAAGGAGGCGGCCCGATGAGCGGCGATATCACCTCCTACGCTTATCTCTTCTCCGCCATCTGTTTCGTCCTGGCGATCCGGGGACTCGCGAGCCCGGAATCGGCCCGCACCGGCAATATGATCGGCATTCTTGGCATCACTGTCGCCGTTGGCGCGACGATGCTGTTGCCGCAAATTTCAACATGGGTGTTCGTCTTCGTCGGCATCGTGCTTGGCGGCGGGATCGGGGCGTTCATTGCGCTCAAAGTGAAAATCACGGACCTGCCGCAGCTTGTGGCGATTTTTAACAGTCTGGTCGGCTTGGCGGCGGTGCTGATATCTGGCGCCGCACTGCATGATCCCTCGCTCTACGGCATGGCGTCCGGCAGCGTGATGCCGCTGCAGTCGCTGATCGAAATGGCGATTTCGGCCTGTATCGGCGCTGTGACATTTACTGGCTCTGTCATCGCCTTCACCAAGCTGCATGGCCTGATGACCGGCACGCCGATTGTGTTCAACGGCCAGAAAGCGGTGAACGGGCTGCTGGGCTTGTCCGCCATATTTGCAGCCCTCGCCTTCGCCGGCTGGGGCAGTGAGGGCGCATTCTGGGGCATGGTCATTCTGTTCATGGCCTGGGGCGTGATGGTCGTGCTGCCGATTGGCGGCGCGGATATGCCGGTCGTGATCTCCGTATTGAATTCACTGTCCGGCTGGGCCTCCTGCGGCATCGGCTTTACGCTAGATAACCCGCTGATGATCGTGACGGGCGCGCTGGTCGGCGCGTCTGGCGGCATTCTGTCCTTCATCATGTGCCGGGCGATGAACCGGGACTTGCTGTCGGTGCTGCTCGGCGGGTTTGGCCAAGAAGCGACGGCTGGTCCTGGGGCCGCGGCGCCTGCGGGTACGGTTAAATCCGGCAATGCGGATGATGCGGCGTTCATGCTGAAAAACGCCCGCTCGGTCGTGATTGTGCCGGGTTATGGCATGGCGGTGGCCCAGGCGCAGCACGCGCTCCGGGAAATGGTGGATATGCTGAAAGAAGAAGGCGTGCGCGTCCGCTACGCCATCCATCCCGTCGCTGGGCGCATGCCAGGACATATGAACGTGCTGCTGGCCGAAGCCAATGTCCCCTATGAGGACGTGCTGGAAATGGACGACATCAACCGCGATTTCTCCGCGACAGACGTCGCTTTCATCATCGGCGCCAATGACACGACCAACCCTGCCGCCCGCAATGATCCTTCCAGCCCGATCTATGGCATGCCGGTGCTGGACGTGGAGAATGCAGGCATGGTTATGTTCATCAAACGCTCCATGGCGACGGGCTATGCTGGCGTCGACAACCCGCTGTTCTATAACGACAACACCATGATGCTGTTTGGCGACGCCAAAGGCATGTGCGAAAACATCGTGAAGGCGCTTTGACCCCCATGCAATTCTCTGATTTCGACGCCCTCTCCTTCGATTGCTACGGCACGCTGATCGATTGGGAATCTGGCATCTTCAACGCCATGCTGCCCTTCGCCGACCGGGCCGGGCTGACGCTGGACCGGGAAGCGGCGCTGGTCGCCTTCGCGGAGGAAGAATCCGCCGCCCAGGCCGCCACGCCATGGAAGCTCTATCCGCATTTGCTGGAGGATATTTTCCCAGGTCTAGCGCGGCGGCTCGGCGGCGAAGCGACCGTTGAGGAAGCCTATGCGTTCGGCCAATCAGTCCCGAATTGGCCAGCGTTCCCGGATAGCGTTGAGGCGCTTGGGCGGTTGAAGCAGCGCTTCAAGCTGGTGATCCTGTCGAATGTAGATGTGGCGGGCTTCATCGCCAGCGCCAAGCGGCTGGAAGTGCCGTTCGATTACGTGTTTACGGCGCAAGAGGTCGGCTCCTACAAACCGAACCCACAGAATTTCACCCATATGCTGGACAAGCTTGATCGCGCAGGCGTCGCCAAGCCGAAGCTTCTGCATGTAGCGCAGTCGCTCTTCCACGACCACCAGATCGCGACAACGCAAGGCCTCGCCACCTGCTGGATTGATCGCAGGGAAGGCACGGGCTGGGGCGCCACCAAAGAAATCCCCAACTTGCCGACGACAGACTGGCGCTTCCCGACTTTGGCGGCCTTCGCTGACGCAGTTGAGGCTAAGTGACGTGCCAAGCTCAGAACGCGACGCCGCAACACGGTCCCCTCGCCCCCGCAGGGGGGAGAGGGAACAGGGAGAGGGGGGCGCTTCCGCTGCTCTACTAGCGTTGAAGCCAAGCGAAAACTTTCTCCGCCGCAGCCATTCCGTACCGGCCCGAAACTTCCCCCCTCTCCCTATCCCTCTCCCCCCTATGGGGGGCGAGGGGACCCTCGTTTGGGGCGCGTGACCATATCCTGAAGGAGTTCCCTATGCCTGATATTCTCGCCCAAACCGGACGCGGCGCTATTCCCTTGGACCTGGTGGCGAGCGATGCCTTGGATGAATGGCTGGAAGGCCTGGATAGCGACGCTGCTAAGTGGGCAACCGCTGCTGGCTTCAAGGCCAAGGCTGGGCAAACTGTCCTCATACCAGGCGAAGGCGGCAAGGCCGTGAGCGCCGCGCTTGGCGTTGCGGATATGGATGACTTCTGGGCTTGCGGCGGGGCGTCCTCTCAGCTTCCTCCTGGCCTGTTTGCGATCAAGTCGAAGCTGACGAAGGCGCAGGCGACCAATGCCGCCGTTGCGTGGTCGCTGGGCGCTTACAAGTTCGATAAATACAAGAAGAAGCCTGCCAACGACGCGCGGCTGGTATGGCCGAAAGGCGCTGACAAAACGCTGGCGTCGTCGATCATTGCTGGCGTTGAAACCACCCGCAGTCTGATCAACACGCCTGCCAGCGATATGGGCCCGGCGGAACTCGCCGCCGCCGCCAAAGCAGTCGCCAAACCACATAAGGCGAAGGTTGCGCTGACCATCGGCAATGACCTGCTGAAGAACAATTTCCCAACAATCCACGCCGTTGGCCGCGCCAGCGACCGTGCGCCCCGCTTGATCGACATGACCTGGGGACCGAAATCCGCGCCAAAGGTCACGCTCGTCGGCAAGGGCGTTTGCTTCGACACGGGCGGTCTGGACCTCAAATCCGCTGCCGGCATGTTGAACATGAAGAAGGACATGGGCGGCGCCGCAGCCGTTCTTGGCCTCGCGCAATCCATCATGGGCATTGATCTCCCCATCCGCCTCCGCGTTTTGATCCCAGCGGTGGAAAACAGCGTGTCCGGCAACGCCATGCGCCCGCTTGATGTCATCAAAACCCGCAAAGGCCTCACGGTTGAGGTCGGCAATACAGATGCTGAAGGCCGATTGGTGTTGTGTGATGCGATCTCCCTCGCCATGGAAGAAAAGCCGGACATGGTGATTGATTGTGCCACGCTCACGGGCGCCGCGCGCGTCGCGCTTGGCCCCAGCCTGCCCGCGCTTTTCTGCAATGACGCTGCACTTGCGAATGACATCCTCGCATCCGGCCTCAAAACCGATGACCCGCTTTGGCGGATGCCGCTCCATGCGCCATACAAAAAGATGCTGAATAGCGACGTGGCGGACATGAACAATGTCTCCGCAGGCGGGTTCGCTGGCGCGATCACGGCGGCGCTCTACCTATATGCATTCGCGGAAGACACCGCACCCTGGGCGCATATCGACATGATGGCCTGGAACCCAGACTCGAAACCTGGGCGGCCGCGCGGCGGTGAAGCGCAGTCCACACGAGCGCTCTTGGCGATGTTGCAGAAGCGATACGGGTAGGCTTTCACTTGCCCCGCTGGCATCCCCCATCTCCCCGGCCCTCTCCCCCCGTTGGGGGGCGAGGGGGTCTAGATGGCAATGTAGGTTCCAACGAACAGAAGCTAGATCCCGCCCCAGAAAACTCCCTCGCCCCCCAAAGGGGGGAGAGGGTTGGGGTGAGGGGGGCGCCTGCCACGGAACAAGCGCCTACCCGAAAGCCGCCAATCACCAACCAACTCTGGCTGATGCTCGTCTGCGGCGTGCTTGTGGTGCTCATCGGCAATGGCGTCCGGCTGACATTCGGCATCCTGCTGAAGCCCATCGCCTTCGATTTGGAGATCAGCCGCGAGACCTTTGGCCTCGTCATCGCCATGCAAGCGTTGCTTTATGGCGCGTTCCAGCCAATCGCTGGCATTCTGGCGGACAGATTCGGCGCGATCATCGTGATTACATGCGGCGCGCTTTTATATGCAGGCGGATTGTTCCTCGCCAGCATGGCGTCATCATCACTGGAACTATCAATCTCGCTCGGCCTGCTGGTCGGCATTGGTTTGAGCGGCGCCACCAACGTGATCGTGCTGGGCGCCATTGGCCGAGTTGTGCCGGCTGAACGGCGGGGCATTGTATTCGGGACCGTAATCGCAGCCGGGTCGCTCGGCATGTTTATCTTTGCGCCCGCCGTGCAAGCGATCCTGGCAGCGTTCGGGTGGCGGGAGACGTTGTTGGGGCTCGGCGCGCTTATCCTGATCGCGCCGCTGATCGCCCAGGGGCTTCGAACCGCAAAAGCCAGCGCCGCGACCGCAGCGCAAACCGTCCGGCAGACGCTTGGCGAAGCCACGGCAGAAGCCGCACGGCACCCGGGCTATCTACTGCTGACCGCTGGGTTCTTTGTTTGCGGCTTCCATGTCACGTTCATCAGCACCCATTTTCCGGCATATCTACAGGACAATGGCGTTTCCGCGACTGCCACGTCATATGCGTTTGGCGCAATTGGGCTTTGCAATATCGCAGGCGCGTATTTGTTTGGCGCGCTCAGCGATAAGTTCAGCAAGAAGGGCGTATTGACCCTGATTTACGTGCTGCGCGCGATCCTGATGTCCATCATCCTCGTCGCGCCCATGACGGATATGACCGCGATCATGTTCGGCGCGCTGATGGGCCTGCTATGGCTGAGCACAGTGCCGCTGACGAGCGGAATCGTGGCCCAGGTGTTCGGACCATCCCATTTCTCATTTCTATTTGGCATCGTCTTCATGAGCCACCAGTTTGGCGGCTTCACAGGCGCCTGGCTTGGCGGCATGATCTACGACGAGACCGGATCCTATGACCTGATGTGGATGATCTCGATCGCGCTTGGCTTGGTCTCAGCGCTGTTG
This sequence comes from Alphaproteobacteria bacterium, assembly GCA_038102935.1. Lineage (GTDB taxonomy): Bacteria > Pseudomonadota > Alphaproteobacteria > Bin95 > Bin95 > VMCJ01. Next base: position 54,546 of record JAYNYG010000013.1, read on the forward strand.
CATTGGCCGATTAAGGACCAACCTTTGCCGCGCCTCAGCTATAGCGGCAGTGCGGCCTGATCCTCTTGGCCCATGGCCATCGCTTCCTCAATCAAAGCTTCGGCGGCATCTTCTTCGGCGTCCGCCAAGAGCGCCTCATCAACGTCGCCATAGACAAACTCCTTGCCGATCTCCAGCAACACCGGCACCGCAAGCGGGGATACGCGCGCCAATCGGCGAACGATGGTTTTGCCGCTCGCACGCGCCAGCATTTCACCGAGCCGCCGCACATCTGTCAGCCCTTTGGCGGCGTCTCGCTCTGTCGCGCGCAGCAGAATATGGTCTGGCTCGTAGCGGCGCAGAACGTCATAGATCAGGTCTGAATTCACGGTGACCTGCCGCCCGGATTTCTCTTGGCCTGGATGCCTGCGTTCGATCAGGCCTGCGATCACGGCGACATTGCGGAATGTGCGTTTCAACAATGTCGATTCCGCCATCCATTCTTCCAGATCATCGCCGAGCAGATCCTCTGCAAACAGCGCCTCAATATCCATCGCCTCTTTGACGGACCACACAGCGATCACATAATCCGTCGCGACAAACCCAAGCGGGCCGTAGCCCATGCGCGCCATCCGCCGGGTCAGCAACATGCCGAGCGTCTGGTGGGCGTTCCGGCCTTCAAAGCTATAAGCGACCAGATAGTATTTCCCGCCGCGCGGGAAGGTTTCGACCAGCAAGCCATCGGCCTTCGGCAGCTCCGACCGCCAGCGCTGCATGCGAAGCCATTCCAGCACGTCATCCGGCAGACCCGACCAACGTTTTGGGTCTGACAAGATTTCGCGGACGCGCCGGGCAAGCCGTGTAGTCAGGGGCAATCGGGCGCCGCCATAGATCGGCACTTTCGGCTGGTCGCCCTTGCCGTGTTTCGCCATCAGCGTGGTCTCGCGAACGCCAGTGAATTCCAGCAGAAGCCCAGAGAAGCGGAAACTGTCGCCAATCTCCAACCCATTGGCGAAGGCCTCCTCAACCTCACCGATGGTGCGGCGGCCCACGCGGACTTTCAGCATCGGCGCATCCACGATCACGCCGACATTCATGCGCCATTGCCGGGCGATCCGGGGCTCAGCGACGCGCCAAAGCCCGTCTTCGTTCTGCGTCAGCCTGTGGTAGCGTTCATAGGCTTTGAGCGCATATCCGCCGGTGGCTGCAAACGTTAGAACGGCATCAAAATCAGCGCGGGAGAGGTCGGCATAGGGGGCGGCGGATATGGTTTCGGCATAGAGCGCATCCGCATCAAACGGCATGGAGCACCCGACGCCGACCAGATGCTGCGCCAGCACGTCCAACCCGCCATTCTCATAGGAATCGCCATCAAGCTCGCCCGCCTCTGCCGCTTCAATCGCCGCCCGGCACTCTAGAAGCTCGAAGCGATTCCCGGGCGTGAGCAGCGCCCGGCTTGGCGCATCCAGTTGGTGATTGGCGCGGCCAATGCGTTGCAGCAACCGGGCGGCGCCCTTCGGCGCGCCCACCTGGATCACCAGATCGACATTTCCCCAATCGATGCCAAGATCGAGCGACGACGTGGCGACGACGGCCCGAAGCTTGCCCGCCGCCATCGCCGCTTCCACCTTCCGCCGCTGCTCCACAGCAAGGCTGCCGTGGTGGAGGGCAATTGCCAGATGGTCCTCGTTCAGCCGCCAAAGCGCCTGGAACGCCAGTTCCGCCTGGGCACGGGTGTTGACGAACACAATCGCTGATTCCGCCGTTTTCAACGCTTCATACACATCGGGCATGGCGTGCATGGCCATATGACCGGACCACGGCACCCGCGCTTTTGCATGCACGACGCTGATCTCTGGCTGGGCGCCCGCTTCCCCCACAACGAGGGACACATCATCCTCTCGCCCTGCCGTCTTACTGAGCCATTGGGTCAGCGCTGGTGGGTCCGCGACTGTCGCGGACAGGCCGACACGGCGATGGTTTGGCGCAAGCGCCGTCAACCGCGCCAAACCAAGCGCTAACATCTCGCCGCGTTTATTGTCCGCCAGGGCATGCAGCTCATCGATGATGACGGCCTGCAGCTTGCCGAACATACGCGGCGCATCGGCGTATGACAGCAGCAGCGCTAGGCTTTCCGGCGTGGTCAAAAGAATATGCGGCGGCTTCCGGCGTTGGCGAACGCGCTTTGATTGCGGGGTATCGCCTGTGCGGGTTTCGATGGAGATCGGCAACGCCATTTCCGCCGCCGGCGCTTCAAGGTTCCGTGCGACGTCCACCGATAAAGCTTTCAGCGGCGAGATATAGATTGTGTGGAGACCGGGCAAGGGATCATCCCCCTGCCCCGCCAGATCAATCAGGCTCGGTAGAAACCCAGCCAGCGTCTTGCCGCCGCCGGTCGGCGCAGTCAGCAATACGGAACGCCCCTGCTCCGCCAATTGCGCCAGCGCCAGCTGGTGCTCACGCGCTGCCCAGCCCCGGCTTTTGAACCAGGCATCAAACCGTTCCGGCAGGAGCGGCAAAGGATCAATATTGGGGGTTACGTCGGCCATCGCCTGCAATATAGACTTAGGCAAGATAGTTTCACCCTATGCCCGTTTTGGCCGGTATGGCTTTGGGCGTTTTGTTTGACCTTTAGTGGGTAAGAATTTTATGGGCCACACGCCAAACGCGATCCGGTCCGCATTGTTCGTCGATTTCGACAATGTGTACCTCTCTCTCCGCAATTTTGACCGCCGCGCCGCCGATGCGTTCGCAGAGCGCCCTGCGCTCTGGCTGGATTGGCTGGAATCCGGGGCCCATGCGGCGCTGGAAGACGGCGTCGATCCAATCCCGCGCCGCGTTCTCATCCGCAATTGCTACCTGAACCCGGCGGCGTTCAGCCGGCAGCGCAGCTTTTTTACCCGCGCCGCTTTCACGGTTGTTGATTGCCCGTCGCTGACGGCGCGCGGCAAGAACAGCGCCGACATTCTGATGGCGATGGATATTCTGGACGCCGTCAATCACCCGACGCGGTTTGATGAGTTCATCATCCTGACATCTGACGCTGACTTCACGCCGGTGCTGCTACGGCTCCGCGCCCATGACCGGATCACCTCAGTGCTCACCAGCACGATTACGGCGGCGGCGTTCCGGGAAGCCTGCGACGTATCAATTGACCTTGAGACATTTGCGGTCGAAGCGCTTGGCCTGCCGAAGGAGGAGCTTCAGGCGCAGCGCGGCCCAGGCGTCGCCAGCGAAGGCCAGCCACCGCCAGAGAAATTCAGCGACGCCCGGCCACAAGCCGCCAAGGCGTTGCTGGCGGAAATTCAAAAGTCCGGCGCGATCCCAACGCAAGACGCCCATAAGATTTTCTCGCGAATGGACGCATTCCAGAACAGCTACTGGTTTGGCATGGGCACGCTAAAGGCGCTGCTTGATGATCTCACGCTCCATGAGCCCACGCTGTTCGTTGAGATGGATGGGTCGCTCCCCGCAGCCATTCGCCTGCGCGGCGCCGATGATCCGGAAGCGGCGAAAGCGCCAGAACCTGCGCCCGTCGCAGAGACGCCTGAAGCCGCAGCGGCGCCGGAACCCGACCCGGAACCCGACATCCCGCCGGAAGTCGCGCGGTTGATGGAAGATATCAACGTGCTGGTCGGCGCCCCGAAGCTCAGCCCAGACGATTACGATGCATTGTTCGACGGGCTTGCAATGGCGTTAGCAGGCGGCGCTGTGGATCGCGATCAGTTACTGCAAGAAACCGGGGCTAACCTGCCTGATGGCGCCAAAGTGCGGCGGGGCGAGGCGAGTTTCGTGATCTCAAGCTTGGCGGATGAAGGCGTGCTGTCCCGTGATGACGCTCCGCGCCTGGGCGCTGAGCGGTTGGCGGAGCATTTCCGCGACATCGTGCTCAGCGCTGTCGACCATACGCAGCGCAGCTTGGACGCTGACGAGCGCCGAATGTTGGACCATTGGCTGGTTGGCGAAGAGCCATCAGATGCAAGCGATATTGGCGACGAAGATGATGATGACGCCGTCGACGATGACGCGAGCGGCGATCACATATCTGATGGCGATGCGCTGGAAGATGAGGCCAACGGGGCGGAGGATCCGGATAGCGACGCGGGCGAAGATGATCAAGACGATGACGACGACAGTGACGATGATAGTGATGACGACGGCGACGACGATGACTTTGAGGATGAAGCAGAAGGCCAGTTCGACAACAGCGATGGCGACGATGATAGCGGCGTGACGCCTCGATCAGGCGAAGCGCCGAAGGATGGGCTGCGCCTGCCGTGGGATCGGCGTTGGCGAGACCGATAATGTCAGGAGAAGCGACGGGGGCGGCCGTTTACGAACTCGATGCAACGGGCCTGAAATGCCCGATGCCGGTGCTTCGCGCCCGCCGCGCGCTAAAGCCGCTCGCAGCGGGCGACAGCTTGCTCGTGCGCGCGGATGATCCTGCATCGGCCAAGGATTTCCCGGCGTTCTGCGAAACCACAGGCCATGTGCTGGAAAGCGCCAGCGAGGCCGATGGCGAGTTCAGGTTCCTGATCCGTAAGGCCTGAGCCAGATCACAGGAAATCAGCGCGTCGGGATCGGTTCCGGGCCGCTATAGTCATAGAAACCGCGCCCGGATTTCTTGCCGAGCCACCCGGCTTCCACATATTTCACCAGCAGCGGGCATGGGCGGTATTTGCTATCGGCCAAGCCTTCATACAGCACCTGCATGACCGACAGGCAGGTATCCAGGCCAATGAAGTCCGCCAGTTCCAGCGGGCCCATCGGATGGTTCGCGCCAAGTTTCATCGCCGTATCGATGGCCTCAACGGACCCAACGCCCTCATACAGCGTATAAACGGCTTCGTTCAGCATCGGCAGCAGGATGCGGTTGACGATAAATGCGGGGAAATCTTCTGCCGCCACCGCCTGCTTACCGAGACGCCCGGTCAAGTCACGGACAATGGATACAGTTTCGTCATCCGTGGCGATGCCCCGGATAACCTCTACCAGCTGCATCATCGGCACCGGGTTCATGAAGTGCATGCCGATGAAGAGGCCAGGCCGGTCCGTCGTGGCGGCCAGGCGGGTGATCGGGATAGAGGAGGTATTGGATGCGATAATCGTATCGTCGCGGAGATGCGGGATGATCGACTGGTAGATTTTGCCCTTAACGGCCTCATCTTCCGTCGCGGCTTCAATGACCATGTCGCAGTCGCCGAGCACGCCATTATCGGTGCTTGGCTGGACGCGCAGCAGCGCTTCTTCGAGCTGCACTTCGTCGATCAAACCCCGGCGCATTTGCCGATCCATGTTCTTCCGCATCGCTTTCGCCGCACCGTCCAAGCGGTCTTCGGCGATGTCGATCAGGCGGACATTCAGGCCTGCCAGCGCACAGACATGGGCGATGCCGTTGCCCATCTGCCCTGCGCCGATAACTCCAATGCGTTCGATCATGGTATTAAGCTTTCAAGCTTCGAAAATGAGAAACGCCCGCCGCCAGGGAAGGCGGCAGGCGTTTCAATAAACGTCAATCGCCTTAGGTCAGCCTGCGGCTTGCCGCTTGGCCAGTTCTTCGGTCAATTCCGGCACGACTTTGAAGAGATCGCCAACAAGACCGTAATCAGCCACCTGGAAGATCGGCGCTTCTTCGTCCTTGTTGATAGCCACGATGACTTTGGAGTCTTTCATGCCCGCCAGATGCTGAATGGCGCCCGAGATGCCGACAGCGATGTAAAGCTCTGGCGCAACGACCTTACCGGTCTGGCCGACCTGATAATCATTCGGCACAAAGCCTGCATCGACAGCCGCCCGGCTTGCGCCGACAGCAGCGCCCAACTGGTCAGCCAAGGCTTCCAGAAGGGAGAAGTTTTCGCCAGAACCCATGCCACGCCCGCCGGAAACGATAATCCCAGCTTGCGTCAGTTCCGGGCGCTCGCTTTCGGTCAGCTCAACGCCAACAAAGCTGGAGAGGCCAGCGTCGCCAGAGGACGCCGAATCTTCAACGCTAGCGGAACCGCCTTCAGCCGCAGCCGCTTCAAATGCCGTTGCACGAACCGTAATGGCTTTCACGCCATCGCTGGATTTCACCGTCGCCATAGCGTTGCCAGCGTAGATCGGGCGCACGAACGTATCGGCGGCGGAGACTTCCGTGATTTCGGAAATCTGCTGCACATCAAGCAAAGCTGCAATGCGAGGCATCACGTTCTTGCCGAACGAAGTCGCGCCGACGACCAGATGGCCGTAGTTGGACGCCATGCCGGTCACGAGTTGCGCCACATTTTCAGCCAAGCCGTTGGCATAGGCCGCATCGTCAGCCTTCAGCACTTTGGCGACGCCAGCGATTTTGGCGCCCGCATCGGCGGCAGCGCCACAATCCTGGCCTGCGACCAGCAAATGCACGTCGCTATCCATTTCAGCGGCAGCGGTGACGGCGTTCCGGGTTTGCGGGACGATGCCGTTTTCGTCCAATTCTGCGAGTACGAGGACGCTCATCAGATCACCTTCGCTTCGTTCTGCAGCTTGTTCACAAGCTCATTCACATCTTCGACCTTGGCGCCGCCTTCGCGCTTCGGCGGCTCAGCCACGGAAACGACTTCCAGGCGCGGCGCCTCGTCAACGCCCAGATCCGCTGGGGAGGATTCATCAATCGGCTTTTTCTTGGCCTTCATGATGTTGGGCAGCGACGCGTAGCGCGGCTCATTCAAGCGCAGATCAACCGTCACAACAGCCGGCAGGGAGATTTTGATCGTCTCCAACCCGCCGTCGACTTCGCGGGTGACCTGTGCGTCATCGCCGTCGATCTTGATTTCGGAGGCGAAGGTCGCCTGCGCCCAGCCCATCAACGCGGCCGTCATCTGGCCGGTCTGGTTGCTGTCGTCGTCAATCGCCTGCTTGCCGGTGAGCACGAGCTTCGGCTCTTCCTTTTCGATCAGCGCCTTTAGGCACTTCGCGACGGCGAGCGGCTCCAGGTTGGCGTCCGTCTTGACCAGGATGCCCCGGTCCGCGCCCATGGCGAGCGCGGTGCGGATGGTTTCCTGCGCCTGCTGCGGACCGATGGAAACGGCGATCACTTCATCAGCGACGCCTGCTTCTTTCATGCGAACCGCTTCTTCGATGGAAATCTCATCGAACGGGTTCATGGACATCTTTACGTTCTGCGTTTCGACACCGCTGCCATCCGGTTTCACCCGGATTTTGACGTTATAGTCGATGACGCGTTTGACGGGCACCAGCACTTTCATGGGGGAGCGATCGCCTTCCACGGAATAGGTTTGCGTTAGCGCGCAGCTGAAATGCTGCACACGCGAACAACTGTCTTAAGAACGCCCGTGTGGCGAGTCAAGCGGCGGCGGCTATGGGGCGGCGGATTAGCCGCGCTCGTCGGGCTGCTTCCGCCATTTGCGGCTCCGATCCCGCGTGCGCGCCGTTCCAGCATTGCGGCGGTCGGCAGCTGCGTCGAAATCACCGGAACCATCGGGGCGGCGGCTGATGAGCAGCAGGTTGCTCTTACGCTTGCGGACACTGGAACGGTGCCCGATATCGTCGAGCTGGTTGGCGAGACGCTCAGCGGGCGTGCGCTCTTCAAGCTCCGTCAGCCGGGTGGCGCTGGCGATATTGGGTGCGCGCAGCGCGCCCTCTGCAGACTTGCCATAGAGCAATGTCGCGGACACCGCCTTCGCAAGATACGCGGGCGCGTTCAGGCCGCTTGCGGTCGCGGCCAGAACAAGGCGCCTGTCCTGGTCCAACGCCATAACCGGGGCGGCGAACAATGCGGGCCGCTTGCCTGGCTTCATGCTATTGGCGACGAGAAAGCCTTGGCGGACATGGGGTGCGTCAAACCCGCTATTGGCGGCGTTCAGGATAACGCCGCGCGCTGCGATCCCTGCGCCATAGGGATATGAAAGCGTTATCGATAGGGCGACGGCATGTCCGGCTTGATCAACGACGACGATGCTAGCGGTCGGCGGGTTCATGCGCCGGTCGCGCGGCGTCGTCAGCCCACGTGGGGCTTCTGAAAGCCTGGAGGCGCCGGGCCGTCCAGGATTGCGACTGGCGCTGATCCTACGGGCGCGCCGGTCCAGGCGGCGAGGCTCCAGCAATGCGGGATAGAGGTCCGGGAAGTGGTCCGGGTCCGTCAGGTAACGGCGTGCGTCCGTCATCGCCAAGCGGTGCGCTTGGGCCATGCGGTTGGTCCAGTCGAATGCGGAGGCGGCGCCTTTGGTCGTACGATCAAATAGAGCTGAGGCTTGCAGCGCTGCAGGCGCAAGGGTTGGCGCTGGCGGTCCGCAAAGCGCCGCCCGGCTTAAGGCGACGCAAGCGGGCGCTGTGACAACGGCGACGCTTTGCTCAAGATCATCCAGCGTGACCGGCAATGGGTCCGTGCGGGACTGGCTGATGGCGCGGATGATGGCGTTTCCAGCGACGCCGCCAGACAGCACATCTGGACCGTCCCGCCCAATTGCGGCCAAGACAGCGGCCAGTTCGCGATTGCGGATAACAGCGCCTTCCGGCTGGGGACTGCCAGCGGCGTCCAGGAAAATTTCCTCAGCGCGGCCCCGGCGCACCAGATAAATGCGTTTGAGCGCTTTGGCGGCTGCCGCGTTTAGCGGCGCCCCAACGCGGGCCAGGCGTTCAGCCCGCTCAGTCAGTTTCAGCCAGGGCAATGTGCCGCCATCATCGTGCAGCTTTTCCAGCATCGAGAGCAAGCTTGGCGCGCCGAAGGACTGCCCGCCGATCAGCGCTTGCGCCGGTTTGCCGTCACGCGGTTTCAGCCAATCGGGATTGACCGCTGCTGGCGTTCGCTCCCGCCCGATATAGGCAACAACCTGTCGCGCCTTAGCGTCATAGCGCATAGCCGCGCCGCCACCTGCCAGGCTGGCGGCGTGGGGCATGGTGACCGATAGCGTCAACGCGCCCGCAATGGCGGCGTCTACGGCCGTTCCGCCGGATTCGAGGATCGCCCACGCAGCGTCTGTCGCGGCCTGGTCATCGCTGGCGACTGCAGCGCCGGCGGCAGGATCGCCGCCGATGCGAACAGGCGGCTGTGCGGCGAAGCTGGAGGATGCATATACAAATGGACCCACGCAGGCGGCGAGCGCGGCTGCCAGCGCTTTCATAAAGCCCTGCCTGTCAAATCGCAGTTTCATGTTGGTATGGCCCATACCCAACCTATATCGACCTTGTGCATCAGAACGTTAGAATGCGCCCAAACCGGTTAACGGGACCCTTTGATCCTGGGTAAAAACGATGACTGCTAAACCTCAAGACGCCGTTGATATCTCCCGCACGGTCGCAGATCTGCGCGCTCGCGTCGCCGCTTGGCGGGCGGATGGGCTGACGGTCGGCCTGATCCCGACCATGGGCGCATTGCATGCGGGCCATATCAGCCTCGTCGATCAAGCGCTCGCCCGTTACGACCGTGCGGTCGCGACGCTCTTCGTCAATCCGCGCCAATTTGACCGCGCGGAGGACCTGGCCGCGTATCCCAGAACTGAGCATGACGACGCGGCCAAGCTGGCCGATGCAGGGGCGCATTTGCTCTATGCGCCGCAGGCTGAGGCGATGTATCCGCAGGGCTACGCGACCAACGTCTCCGTATCCGGCGTCAGCGAAGGCCTTTGCGGGGGAGACCGGCCGGGGCATTTCGATGGCGTTGCGACGGTATGTTCGAAGCTGTTTTTGCAGTCTGGCGCCGATGGGGCGTTCTTTGGCGAGAAAGATTACCAGCAGCTTCAAGTGGTCCAGCGTTTTGTCAGCGACTTGAATATCCCGATCACGATCCACCCCTGCGCCACGATCCGGGAGACGGACGGCTTGGCGCTCTCATCCCGCAACAAACGCCTGACCGCTGAGCAGCGCGCCGTCGCGCCTCGCATGCATCAAATTATGCTGGATGCGGCCAAAGCGTTTCACACTGGCGGCAAGGCCTCGGCGCTGCTGCCGAGCGCGATGGAAGGCCTCGTTGCGGCGGGGTTCGATCGTGTGGATTATCTTGAGATACGAGACGCTAAAACACTGGCGCCAATGGACGAGGCTGGCCCGCCCGCGCGGCTTTTCGCCGCCGCATGGCTCGGCGACGTCCGCCTGATCGACAATATTTCGGTATAAACAGAAGCACACACCCTCTCAGGAGCTCCCGATGACTGCATTCCTCGCCCCCGAACAGGCTGCATTGCAAGCCAAGGCCCGCGAAGTCGCGCAAGATACTGTCCGCGCCCGCGCCGCCGAAGTCGACCGGACGGAAGAATATCCCTGGGATCACTTGGAGACGTTCAAAGACGCAGGCTTCCTCGGCATGACCATCCCGGAGGCCTATGGCGGCCAGAGCAAAACCTGGCTCGACGCTGTGGTCGTGATTGAGGAAATGGCGAAATGCTGCTCCATCGCCGGACGCATCGCCGTTGAAACAAACATGGGCGCCGTATCCGCCATCATGGCCTATGGCTCGGAAGAGCAAAAGAAAATGGCTGCCGATATGGTGCTTTCCGGCGACAAGCCCGCCATCTGTATCACCGAACCAGAAGCCGGGTCTGACGCCAGCGGCATGACCACGCGGGCTGATAAGCGCGGCAACCAATATGTGCTGAACGGCAAGAAACACTGGATCACCGGCGGCGGCGTTTCCCGTTTGCATCTTATCTTCGCCAAAGTCTTCGATGAGCAAGGGAACTTCGAAGGCGTCGGCGGGTTCCTGGCGATCCGGGACGAGACGGAAGGCCTGGAAATCGTCAAGCGCGAGCCGACTATGGGCCTTCGCGGCATCCCGGAAGCAGAAGTCGCGTTCAACGATATGGAGCTGCCGCCTTCCGCATTGGTGATGCCGCCACGCGGCCTTAAGAAAGGCTTCGCGGACCTAATGACCGCCTATAATTCCCAGCGCGTTGGCGCCGGCACCGTGGCGCTCGGTATTATGGAAGGCGCATACGAGCTGGCGAAAGACTGGACTGAGGAACGCGAACAGTTTGGCCGTCCGATCAATGAATTCCAGGGCGTCCAGTGGAACTTGGCCGATATGTCGATCCGCATCGCAGCGGCGCAGGCGCTGATCTATAAAGCGGCGGAAAGCGGGCGCGACGGCTTCCCGGACATGGTGATGGCGGCGCAAGCCAAGATCTATACGTCAGAGAACGCCATTCAGGTGGTCAACGAAGCGCTACAGCTATTCGGCGCCCGCGGATATTCCCGTAACCTGCCGCTGGAACGCATGGCGCGCGACGTCCGCATGTTCACCATCGGCGGCGGCACGGCTGAAGTGCTGCGGAACGTCGTGGCGTCTGGCTTGCTGCAAAAGAAGCTGCCACAGACGCGGGATGGATATCTGAAGCTTGCGCAACGAGCGGCAGAATAACGTCGCGGCCTTCTGGCTTGGCAGCGCACATTACAAGATCAAAGCTTGCGTAAATCATAGCCCAACCGTGGGAAATGAACGACGACTTCGCCAACGGTATCGTCGATGCGTCGGATGGCGATTTCGTCTGCATTGATGAAATCTAGCACGCCGTCGATTGCGTCACGGGCATAGTCGTCGGCGCGGATACGGACCTGATCGCCAAGCGCCGGGTCTTCATTGAAAGGCGACGATGTGCGGGCTGCCGCAGGAGCGGCGCGGGCGGCGGCGGACAATGCTGCTGCAGGCTCCATAGGCGATGGCGCGCCATGGCCGAAGGCGCGGACGCGGGCCATCCAAGTGTTGATGTGCGGGTGGGGCGCCAATTCATACGCGAGGCGGTCGCTGCGGGCGGTAATGAACCAAAGCGCGTGGTACACGGCGAAATCGGCGATGGTCGTGACCGGCCCGGCGATCCATGCGCGCCCATCTGACAATAGCTCTTCAATCCAAGCGATTTGGACGCGGACTTTGGGCGCATTCCGCTCTGCGGCGCGTTCGACGGTCGCGGCGTCCGGCACGGGCAGGCCGCGCATGCGGGAGCGGTCGGCCTGAAGGTCAGGCGGCAACAGATCCAAGTTGGAGCCAGACACATAGATCGCCATTGGCCGGAACAATTGGTTTTCCGCCCAATACGCGATCATCTTCGCGGGCGCAGAATGAGCGGCAGGAAAGATCGGCGGGTCCGGGAAGCGCCGCTCAAGTTCGTGCAGGATGAGGCGGGTGTCGCAGTAAATATCCGCACCGATTTGCATGACGGGCGTCCGCCGATACCCGCCCGTGAGCGCCGTCAAGTCCGGTTTCGGCGCGACGGGCGGAATGATCACGGACCGCCATGCAAGGCCTTTATAGCCAAGCGCCAGCCGGGCTTTCTCCGCATAATTGGAGAAGTTGTAATTGTGCAGAATGATCTCTGGCGTTTCACACGGCACCGGCCCGCTCCTACAGATGCTACTTTATCACTTTATAGGCCTCTAAAGCGCGTTCGCGGGCCAGTTTATGTTCAACAATGGGCTGCGGATAGGTTTCGCCAAGAGTGACGTGAGCCTGTTTGAGAGCGCTCTCCGGCGCGGCCCAGGGCGTGTGCAGGTGTTTGTCAGGCAGGCCCGCGAGCTCCGGGACCCATTCCCGCACATAGCGCCCATCAGCATCAAATTTCTCGCCCTGGGTCATGGGATTGAAAATGCGAAAATAGGGCGCAGCATCGGCGCCAGAGCCTGCGACCCACTGCCAATTGGCCGGATTACTGGCTGCGTCTGCGTCCACAAGCGTGTCCCAGAACCATCTCTCGCCACGGCGCCAGTCGATCAAAAGATGCTTGGTGAGGAATGAGGCCACAATCATGCGCACGCGGTTATGCATATAGCCCGTTCGCCAAAGCTGGCGCATCCCGGCGTCAACGATGGGGTACCCTGTCTGGCCCTTTGTCCAGGCCGTGAAGGCGGCATCGTCATCCGCCCAGGGGAAGGCGTCGAATTTTGGCTGATGATTATTGGCCGCGATGTCATTCCCATGGAACAACAGATTGTGGGAGAAATCGCGCCAATAGAGTTCCCGCTCAAATGTCTCGAAATCTGCGTCGAGTGCGCCGCCTGCTTGCTCCATTGCGGTGAGCGCCGCTTGCCGCGCCTGCCTGGGGCTGATCTCACCGGTTGCGAGATAGGGCGAGAGGCCTGAGACATGGGATGTCCATGGCAAGTTTCGCCCGTCTTTGTAGCCTTTGAAGCCATCCTCAAGGAAAGCTTGCATCCGCGCCTTGGCCGCCGTCTCGCCGCCAGGCCATGCCTCTGCCAGGCCTGGCGTCCAATCCGGCTCCGTCCATGCCGAGGATGCCGGTGTTAGGCCCCAACCCTCAAGATCATCCCCCGGATCAGGCGCTTTGTCCCAGGGCGCTGCAGGGTCTGGCGCTGGCAAGGGCCGGAGATCGGCCTGGCTGGCGCGGGCGGCGCGACAGAAGGGCGTGAAAACCTTAAACCACCCGCCAGCGCCCGTCGTTACGGCCCACGGTTCTGCCAGCAATTTGCCGTTCGTGCTTTCCACCGTCGCGCCATCGGCCTTCAAACCCGCCATGATGGCTTTGTCCTGTGCGACAGCGCCTGCTTCATACCGCCTCGACCAGTATACGGCGTCCGCGCCAAGCGCCCTCACCTGCGCCGGAACAATGTCGCTGGCGTCGCCGCTTTTTAAAATGAGCGGAATATTCAGTGCGGCAAGGTCCTGGCGCAATTGCGTCAGCGCGCCATGGCGCTTCCAGCGGGCGGCGGCGCCGGGCTGGCGCGGGCCATCGTCGCGTTCTGCATCCAATACATAGAGCGCCGCGACCCGTCCGCTGGACCCGACCGCCTTCGTCAACGCTGCGTGATCGCCGATGCGCAGATCATCCCGGAACCAAACCAGGGCGCATTGTCTTTCAGTCATGCTTCGCCTTATGCATTCTTACAATACCGCATTGAATTTAGGACGCTCAGGCAGGATTATCAAACAGGCGTAGAGTGTTAAGAATAGGTTATTGAGAAGTCTAGATAATAGTATTCGGCTTTGCATATCATGTTAGACATCAGCGACTAGTGCATTACTGCTGCGGACGGCGCTGTAATTTTTGTTTATCTCTAAGCCGTGGCGGGAAAAATCCATAAAAACACGCCCGGTACTTATTGGCAGAGGGCGCATAGCAGACGCTCGCTTGTGTGCAGTGCAGCATCACATTGAGGGAAGACAGCGGCATTAGTATTCAATTATGACAATGCCTTAGGGACGGATTAGTCACATGGTGGCATCGTTGGAGCGGCTCAGGACAAAAGTATTAGTACATTTGCTTGGTAGCGCTCTATAATTGCAATTCGGATTATTTGCTTGACGAATGCAAGAGATTGCCTTTTATCAGCCAGGAAGATATTTCTTTCTGCGCTCATAGGGCAGATCTGAAATGGCTATGGTACCGGAACGGGCATGGGGCGCAGGCAGCGCCGACGCATGCCGAAAATCGGCGCAAATGCGCGGATTTAGGAGATACGAGTGGAAGAAAAGCCAAAACGGCGCAAGCAGCGCAAGACGCGCGGCAAACCGACATATATAGACGTCCATGTCGGTCAACGTGTACGCCAGCGGCGTACACTGCTTGGATACAGTCAGGAGCGGCTTGCTGACGCGCTCAATCTGACCTTCCAGCAAGTTCAGAAATATGAGCGTGGCGCAAACCGTGTTGGCGCGGGGCGTTTGTATGAGCTCTCCCATGCGCTTGATGTTCCTGTGAACTATTTCTTCGAGGAATTGCCGGACGCGCCAGAAGGCGCTGCATCTGGCCCGGCCATGCAGGAAGCCGCCCAAAGGCAGTATGATGCTGATCCGATGGCGCAGCGCGAAACCCTGCTGTTGGTGCGCGCTTATTACGACATTGCCGACCCGGCCGTTCGCCGTCGCGTGCTTGATCTGATCCGCGCCATGCGCCGGACTGCCGACGTCGACGCCGAATAAGCTTTGCCGGACCAAGGCGGTATTGGCGAGGCTGCGGCTCAGCTGACCGCGCTGGCGGATAAGCACGGGTCTGACAAAGGTTGTGGCGTCGGCAATCGGCATGGATACACGCGCGCCTATGCGTCTGCTTTAAGCAGCCAACGCGCAAAACCGATCAAACTTCTAGAAATCGGGCTCTCGATCGCACGGGACGGCAAGCATTGTCCTAGCCTGGCGATGTGGGCTGAATGGTTGCCCGAGGCTGAAATATTCGGCTTGGATATCCACGACTTCGCGGCTTTCCAGCAAGACCGCTGCCGCACCTTTCAGGTTGATCAAACTGACGCCATAGCGCTGCAGTATTTCGCGACTGCGCATGGTCCGTTTGATGTGATTGTTGATGATGGCGGCCATCTTTCTGACGCGCAGCAGATCAGTTTTTTCGCCCTCTGGCCTGCGCTCAAGCCCGGTGGATTCTATTTTATCGAGGACCTGCACTTCCAGCCGCCGTCAGAACCGCAGGACGCCGTGAAGACCAAAGCGTTGTTTCAGGGCTGGCGCGCCGGCCTGTCGCCGCAAGCAATCTGGCGGATCGCGCGGCGCCATCGCATTCAACCCGCACATATCGCTGGATGCATGGCTGAAATCGCCGCTGCCCAGTTCTTTGATTCCCAAAGCCCGGACCGGAACGCCTTCCAAATGGCGGATGCGCTGCTTGCGATCCAGAAAGCGCCTTAACGGCTATCTGGCGGGATGAAAGCGGCGCCTGTGCTCAAAAACGCCTCGATCTCGCCAGCACTGAAACCAGCCTCACGCAATATCTCTATCGTATGTTCACCCTTGGCAGGCGCAGGTCGCCGTGTTTCGGCATAGACGCCGTTTCGCCGGATCGGCACGCCGATGGCTTTCGGCGCGTTGGGCGCCATCGCATCCACAAGCGGCAGCGCCGTCTGCAGGTTTGCATCCGCGGCTAAATCGGCAAAATCATTGATTGGACCACATAGGATGTCCGCTGCGCGCAGCTGCTCGAGCCATTCGGCGGCGGGCTTGGCGGCGAACATCGGCATGATCAAATCATCCAGCAATGCACGGTTCTCGACGCGGACGGCGTTGGTCTCAAAGCGGGGATCATCCACATAGGCTTCAAGGCCCATGGCGCTGCAGAACTTCCGCCAATGCTGGTCCCGCAAGATAGCAATCGTCAGGTAGCGCCCATCGCCCGCCTTGAAGGCGCCTGCGGGCGCCAACGTCGGGTTCTGGTTGCCCTGGCGCTTCGGCGCGACGCCAGACGCCAAGAACTTCGTGAAGCCGCCGCTCATCATCGCTACAGCCGCCGCCATCAGGCTGATCTCCAGGTTGGCGCCGCCATGGCCGTTCTGCCGCCCGTAGAGCGAAAGCAGGATGCCTTGAACGGCGGCGCTGGCGGCGGCCATGTCGATCAGCGGAAACCCAACCCGGAGCGGCGGCCCGTCCGGCTCGCCAACCAAGCTCATCACACCGCTCATCGCCTGGATAATCGTATCGCTCGCCGGATAGGCAGCGTATGGACCATCCTGCCCAAACCCGGAAATCGTGCAGTAAATCAGATCATTGTTGATCGCCTGCGCATCATCATAGCCAAAGCCAAGCTTCGCCATCACGCCGGGGCGATAGTTGGAGACCAGCACGTCGGCGCTGGCGATCAAGCGCGTTAAAATCTGCCTGCCCTGCTCGCTCGCCACATCAAGACCGATATCGCGTTTGTTACGGTTAAGCGCGATGAATTGCCCGTTGGTCGCTCCATCTACTGTGAAGTGGTCATTGGGTCTGGACCAGTCGCCTGCCGGTCTCTCGACCTTGATGACATCGGCGCCCATATCGGCGAGCGTCATGGCGGCGCATGGCCCGGCGACGCCCTCTGTCATATCGATCACTGTGATGTCTGCTAAGATTGGAGTAGGCGGATTCGGCATATCAGCGCTCACAGGTCATCTTGGAGAAATGCGCCGATCAGGCTCAACAATTCGGCTGTGCGCGTTTCTGGCAGCATATGCCCGCCTCCCGTAAGGGGCTTGTAGCGAGCCTTCGGCATTGTGGCGGCGATGTCTTCACCGAACCAGGCTGGCATCAACTGATCATCCGCCCCCGTCACGATCAGCGCTGGCTGGTTGATCTGAGGCGTCAGCGGCCTGCTATCGAACGCCAAGATAGCGCTTAGGCGCATCGAAATTTCGTCAACATTCGGCGGCTTGGCTTGCTCATATTGCTGCGTGAACCCAGCGGCATGGGCGCGGCGGTAATCTGGCGGGAAGAGCAGGCTCGCGTTGAAGCGGGCATAATCAGCTGCGCCAAGCGCTCTCGCGGCGGCGATGCGCAGGTTCTGCATGCCTGTCAGGTACGGATCGCCATAGGACCAAGGCGAGGCGAGAATCAGCCGGTCGAGCCGGTCTGGATAGGCTGCGGCAAATGCAATGCCGATCCCGCAGCCGGTAGAATGGCAGAACAAGCTCGCGCGCTCGATCTCCAGCGCATCAAGCAGCCCAGCGACTTCCTGGGCGCGGTCGGGTATAGAGATTGCGCCTGCCTCCGTTGGCGCCGGGCTTTTGCCCGTGCCGCGCTGATCGTAGTTGATCGGCACCGAGAACTTGGCGAGGCCGTCGATAAACGGTGCTACGCCAACCGGCCCAGCGCTCTGCGGCAGCAGCAGCGCCAACGGATTTCCAGCGCCGCGCATGGAATAATGGATATCACCGCCTGCGACGGTCGCCGTGGGCATGGAGGCTGCTCCTGTTGCGCGTCCTGGAATCGTATAAAACTCGGAGTACGATGGGACACATGGTCTACGGCAAGCAAAGGAAACACAATGAGCCTCTCCGATATCCGCGCGCTGACGTTTGATACAGGCGGCACCATTCTTGACTGGCATACCGGCTTCAAAACGATCTTGAGCGCGACGGGCGCCAAGCACGGGCTTGAGCGGAATTGGCATGATCTCGCCAATGATGTGCGACGTAAGGGCCTCGGTAAAATGCTGAATCTGGGCGAACATGCGCCGCCCGGCCATAACTTTGACGGCGCCCACCGTATGGCGTTGGAGGAGGTGATTGCGGAGAATGGCCTCGACGCCTTCACGGAAGAAGAGCGCCACGCCATCGCCTATGACGCGCCGCATAATTTCGAATGCTGGCCAGATTTCCCCGCCGTGCTGCCGAAGCTCCGCCAGAACTTCATGTGCGCGTCATTCACGATTCTCAGCTTCCGCATCATCATGGATACGGCCCGCTGCAACGGCCTTTCCTGGGATGCCGTGTTCTCGTGCGAAGCCATTGGCAAATATAAAATTCTGCCGGAAGCTTATGATACGGTCGCGCATTATCTGCAGCTTGAGCCTGAGCAGATTTGCATGGTCGCCTGCCATAACTTTGATCTGAACGCCGCCAAAAAGCAGGGCTACAAAACGGCTTTCGTCAAACGGCCAAAGGAATGGGGCGACGCGAGCGCGCCAGACCCCGAGCCCAATCCGATCCACGATATCATCGTTGATGACTTCCCCGCACTGGCGCAAGCGCTGGGCGTGGACGGGGCCTGATTTGTCTCAACCAGCATTTCTTAATTGATGCGAAGCCATTCTTCAGACAAAGTCTCGCGCGACGCTGGCCGTTTGCAGGCTGGCGGCAATTGGAGGAAAGCATTGGCTAGATTGGGTATCGGGATGACCTTCCCGGAAACCAGCATCACCTTGTCCGATGGCGCGTCGATGACGCTGCCGGGCGATATGGGCGATGGCTGGAAAGTGATCATCTTCTATCGCGGAAGTTGGTGACCGTACTGTCGACGTCAGTTGGACGGCTTCAGTGCGATCAGAAAAGATATGGAAGACCGCGGCGTCACATTCGTCGCCGCAAGCTCGGACGCGCAGGATAAGGCGGCTGAAATGGCCGCCAATACCGGCTTCAAGGTCGGCTATGGCGTTAGCCAGGCGCTGATCGAGAGCATCGGCGGATCCTACGAGGCGGCGCGCGCATTCGCTCAGCCTTCAGAATTCGTCCTCGACCCGGATAACAAAGTCGTCCAGGTCTCCTATAGCGACGGACCGCTTGCGCGGACGGAAGCATCAGACGCAATCAAGTTCATCGATTTCCAGATCAAACGGCGCGCTGAACAGGCGTAACCAGGACCTGGTCATTTGATGTGATCTGCTCGAACGGGGCGGAGGGCTGCATAGCTCTCCGCCCCGTTTGCATTGGCATTAGAGCCTAGTCCCGCAGATCGTCCCAGAAGTCTTTCACCTTGCCGAAGAAGCCTTCGGCTTCGGGGCTGGTGTTGCGGCCTTTGCCGGCTTCTTCGAACTCTTCCAGCAGCTCTTGCTGGCGCTTGTTCAGATTGACCGGCGTTTCGACCAGCGCTTCCACATACATGTCGCCGCGATTGCGCTGGTTGAGCACGCTCATGCCCTTCCCACGCAAACGGAACCGGCGGCCAGATTGGGCCCCAGCTGGAATAGTGATGCGTGCGCGGGAGCCGTCCACCGTCGGGCATTCGATCTGCCCGCCGAGCGCCGCCGTCGTCATCGGGATCGGCGCGCGGCAATAGATATCGGCGCTGTCCCGTTCAAACAGACGGTGCTGCTTCATGACAATGAATATATAGAGATCGCCTGCCGGCGCGCCGCGCATACCAGCCTCGCCTTCGCCGGATAAACGAATGCGCGTGCCGTCATCAACGCCTGCAGGAATGTTGACCTGCAACGTCTTCTCACGCCGCACCCTGCCCTGCCCGGCGCAGGATTTGCACGGATCGGAAATCATCTGGCCCTGGCCCTGACAGGTCGGGCAGGTGCGTTCTACCGTGAAGAAGCCTTGGCTCGCCCGGACCCGGCCCGCCCCGCCGCAGGTGGAGCAGTTGACCGGATGCGCGCCATCTTCCGCGCCGGAGCCATCGCAGCTTTCGCATGCGCCAAAGGTCGGCACTTTGATTTCGGCCTGTTTGCCGGCAAACGCTTCTTCGAGCGTGATTTCCATGTTGTAGCGCAAGTCCGCGCCGCGCTGGCCGCCGCGCCGCCCGCCGCCACGGCCCATCTCGCCGAACACTTCCTCGAAGATATCGGAGAAGGAGGAGGTGAAGTTGAAATCGAACCCGCCGCCGCCTTGGCCGCCGCCACCGCCGCCCTGTTGGCTGTGCATGAAGCGCTCATGGCCCATGCGATCATAAGCGGCGCGCGCGTCTGCGTCCTTCAGGACTTCATACGCGGCGTTGACTTCTTTGAATTTCTGCTCGGCTTCGGCGTTATCCGGGTTGCGGTCCGGATGGAACTCCATCGCCTTTTTGCGATATGCGGATTTGAGATCGCCTTCGCTGGCGCCGCGGTCCACGCCGAGCATCTGGTAAAAATCTTCGGCCATCAGAAAAACCCGCGTCCAAGAATGAAGGGAAATAGCGTCAGCCCGGCAGTGAAACCGGGCTGGCCGCCATCATGACACCTGGAACGCGTTAGGCCGACTTCTTCTGGTCATCGTCTTTGACTTCCTCGAAGTCCGCATCGACGACGCCGTCATCGTCCTTGGCCTGGGGCTGCTCATCGCCGCCCATGCCATCTGGACCCATGCCCATGTCAGCGCCGTCGCCAGCTTCTTCCTGGGCCGCCTTGTACATGGCCTCGCCAAGTTTCATCGACGACTGGCTCAAGGCTTCAATCTTGGCCTTAATGTCTTCCAGATCATCGCCTTCCTTGGCTTCGGTCAGCGCAGCGATATCAGCTTCAATGGCCTCTTTCTCTTCTGGGGAGACCTTGTCGCCATGCTCAGCGACGTTCTTCTCCGCCTGATGCACGAGGCTGTCCGCCTGGTTCTTGGTCTCGACCAGCTCGCGCTTGACCTTATCGGATTCAGCGTTGGCTTCGGCTTCCTGCACCATGCGGTCGATATCGTCGTCCGACAAACCGCCAGACGCCTGGATGCGGATCGTTTGCTCTTTGTTGGTCGCTTTGTCTTTAGCGCCAACCTGCACGATGCCGTTCGCGTCGATATCGAAGGTCACTTCAATCTGCGGCATGCCGCGCGGTGCGGGCGGAATGCCCACCAGATCGAACTGGCCGAGCATCTTGTTGTCCGCCGCCATTTCCCGCTCGCCCTGGAACACGCGGATGGTGACCGCGTTCTGATTGTCCTCAGCGGTGGAGAAGGTTTGGCTTTTCTTGGTCGGGATCGTCGTGTTGCGCTCAATCAGACGCGTGAACACGCCGCCCAAGGTTTCGATGCCAAGCGACAGCGGCGTCACGTCGAGCAGCAGCACGTCCTTGACGTCGCCCTTCAGCACACCCGCCTGAATGGCGGCGCCGATGGCCACGACCTCATCCGGGTTAACGCCCGTGTGCGGCTTGCGGCCAAAGAACTCTTCAACGACCTCATTCACCTTCGGCATACGCGTCATGCCGCCGACGAGCACCACTTCATCGATCTCGCTAGCCTTGAGGCCGGCATCCTTCAGCGCCTGCTTGCAGGGCTCGAGGGTGCGCTTCACCAGATCGCCAACCAGCGCTTCAAGCTTGGCGCGGGTCATGGAGATGTTGAGATGCTTCGGGCCGGATTGGTCGGCCGTGATGAATGGCAGGTTGATTTCCGTCTGCGTCGCAGAAGACAGCTCAATCTTGGCTTTTTCAGCGGCTTCTTTCAGGCGCTGCAAGGCCATCCGGTCATTGCGGATATCAACGCCCTGGTCCTTCTGGAACTCAGACGCGAGATATTCGATGATGGTGTTGTCGAAGTCTTCACCGCCCAAATGCGTATCGCCGTTGGTGGATTTAACTTCGAATACGCCGTCGCCGATTTCCAGGATGGACACATCGAACGTGCCGCCGCCGAGGTCATAGACCACGATGGTGCCGCCTTCTTTCTTGTCGAGGCCATAAGCAAGCGCCGCAGCCGTCGGCTCGTTGACGATGCGCAGCACATCCAGGCCCGCGATCTTACCGGCGTCCTTGGTGGCTTGGCGCTGGGCGTCATTGAAATATGCCGGGACCGTAATAACGGCCTCAGACACGGTTTCGCCGAGGAAAGATTCAGCCGTTTCTTTCATCTTCTGCAGGATATAAGCAGAGATCTGGCTCGGCGCGTGCTTCTTGCCCTGCGCTTCGACCCACGCGTCGCCATTGTCGCCCTTGACGATATGGAACGGCGCCTGCCCGGTTTCTTTCTGCACGATGGGGTCGTCAAACCGGCGGCCCATCAGGCGCTTAATCGCGTAAAGCGTGTTTTCCGGGTTGGTGACGGCCTGGCGCTTTGCGGACTGGCCGACAAGCTGCTCGCCATCTTTCGCGAACGCCACCATGGATGGGGTGGTGCGGGCGCCTTCTGCGTTTTCGATCACGCGGGCGTTCGAGCCCTCCATGACAGCGACGCAGGAATTGGTCGTGCCCAAATCAATGCCAATAACTTTGGCCATGGTATTCTCCTATTGTGGCGAGCCCCCGCTGGAACGCCTGCCATAAGCAGCACGCCCGTTCAGGACCCCCTGAACGCCGGCACGGACCCCCGTACATTCGGCATGATTGATGATGATACACAGCGGAACGTCCGCCGGTTAGCCGACATATAGGAACGCTGGGCCGCGCCCGCAAGAAGCGGGTTGCAAGAAATTCGTCTAAAATTCTACAAAATTCCGGCAAAATCACGCCGATAGAAGGCAGAATGGCGCGTCATGATTATATCCGCCAGCTATCGGACCGACATACCTGCATATTATGTCGAATGGTTTCTGAACCGCCTCGCTGCCGAATATGCCGAGGTGCGCAACCCCTATAACGGCAAACCAGCCCACGTTTCGTTGGCGCCAGAGTGCGTATCGGGCTTCGTATTCTGGACGCGGAACCC
This sequence comes from Alphaproteobacteria bacterium, assembly GCA_038102935.1. Taxonomy (GTDB): domain Bacteria; phylum Pseudomonadota; class Alphaproteobacteria; order Bin95; family Bin95; genus VMCJ01. The sequence goes on from JAYNYG010000013.1 coordinate 77,196, forward strand.
AGCGCCCTTCGGGACTGGGTTTGAGGCTGTCGCGGCGCGCGGACTGCCGTTCGTCATCCAAATGACCATCACCGGTTACCCCCGCGCGCTTGAACCCGGTGTGTTGGATACGGACGCAGCCGTCAACGCTTTCTTGGACCTGGCTGATCGCTGGGGCCCGCGCGCCGCTGTGTGGCGCTATGATCCAGTGCTGATCAGCAGCCTCACGCCAAGGGATTGGCATTTGGAGAACTTCACGCGGCTCGCGGAAAAGCTGAGCGGCGCGACAGACGAAGTCGTCCTCAGCCATGCCCATATTTACCAGAAATCCGCCCGCAATCTCGACAATGCCGGAGCGACGGAAAACTTCAATTGGCAAGATCCGCCCACCGACGCCAAAACCGCCCTTCTAAACGCGCTCGGCGGCATCGCCCACGAGCATGGCATGACGCCGACATTGTGCTCACAACCGGACTTACTTTCAGACGGTCTCGCACCCGCGCGCTGTATCGATGCGGCTCGCCTCGCAGATATCAACGGCGCGCCAATCACATCCCGCCAACGCGGCCAACGCCCCGGCTGCCTCTGCGCCGAAGCCCGCGACATCGGCCGCTACGACACCTGCCCCCAAGGCTGCGCCTATTGCTACGCCAACCAAAGCCGCGCGGCGGCTGCGCGGAATTTGGCGGGGCAGGATGCATGCGCAATCCAGCTATAGCCTTTCGGCCTGTAAAGGCTTCGACATCCTCCATTCGAATGGCTAGAATCAACGCCGGGGAGGCCGTAGCATGCGTGGTGATGAGACAAGACGATGGCCAATCTTCGGCCTGCTCCGGCTAACGTTCAATTCAGTTGGCAACCATTTTGGCCAACTGATGCTAGCGCTAATGCCGACCCTTTTATTATGGGCGGCAGGCGCCCTGCTAGGGCAGGAAGTCTTCACATTCTTACTTCTCAATTCAGGTCCAGGAGCTTGGGTGTTTCTATTCGCAGCTCCGATTATTTGGTTTGCGATAAAGACGCTAGCGTTGGTTTGGGGCTTGGTGATTTGACATAGAGCGATCATTGTTGGCGAGACAGGTTCACGCTGGTTTGGTCTGCGCGACATCTTTTATGCCTTGATCATGGTCGCAATGAGCTTACCAGCCATCGCAATCATGCTGGCATCCTCCTTCTTGGTCTTCCCGCTTTTTGGTCAGTATTTGATGACCGGCGGCGCTAGCGCAGATTTCTTCATAATTGCTGTGGCCTACTCGGTCGTCCTGCAGCTAATCATCGGCTTCATGACGCTATTTATCTACGTGAAATGGGGCTTGGCGCTGCCATATGTGTCTGTCCGCGCAGCCGGGCACGGGCGGACTTGGTCCGCTCCAGAAGCGATCGCTCCTCAATTTTGGAGCGTTTTCTGGGCGACGGCGATATTCACGCTGCTACAAATCATCGCCGCCATATTGCTTGCGCTCGTCCTGCTGCCAGTTGCCGCGGCAATCGCGAACGGTGTTCTGTGGACGGCCTTGGCCTTCATTGGGGCTGGCATACTCTCGCATGCCTATCTGTTGCTGGCGCCTGACGATGGGACCATCTGAGTCTGGCATCGTGACAATCCGATGGAACCTGTTTGATCCGCTATCGCTGCCAAGCCGGGATATACGCTTGAGTTAAGTTCAAATTTACCCTCAGCCGCCACTCTATCCGCCTGTGTTTTCAATCGTCCGGCGGTGGCTGGTCAGCGGGACAGGTTTCAATGGCGTATTGCTTGATTGTTGACGATTCTCGGGTTGTGCGCGCCGTCGCGCGGCGCATTCTGGAAGAGCTTAAGTTTGATGTCGATGAGGCGGAGAACGGCCAGATCGCCCTGGATCGCTGTGGCGACGACATGCCGGATCTCGTGCTGCTGGACTGGAAGATGCCGGTGCTCGACGGGCTCGGCTTCCTGAAGGAACTGCGGTCCCGACCGAATGGCGCGACGCCAAAGGTGGTGTTCTGCACTGCTGAAAGCGACTTGCCGAGTATCCAGGCGGCGATTGAAGCCGGCGCTGACGAATACATTATGAAACCGTTCGATCAGGAGATCGTGCAGTCCAAGCTGACGGAAGCCGGAATTATCTAGCCCGCAGAAACCAACCATCAGGAATACAAAGCGCCCCGGTTCTTGAATGAGCCGGGGCGTTTTGCGTTATGGCATTGTGATTGCGATTAGCCTGGCGGCGCGGCGCTTCCAGGGATCAGCGATGCGACGCTGCGGCGGAACGGCGTTGGCGCTGGCTGTGAACCAGGCGCCGGCAATAGCGGACGGATCGCCGCGAGCTTGTTCCCGTGGGTCGTCTCCCAATCATCCGTCAAAAGCCCGCCGGTATCCCCGGAGTTCGGGTTCCAGGACCAATATGTCCACGCCACGCGGCCTTCTGCGACTGGGCGCTTTAGGAAGGCGATCAGGGTCTTCATCCAGGCGCGGTCCCCTGCCGTTTTCATGTGCGAGCCAAACTCGCCAATCAGCACCGGCGCCGTTTGCTGCTCGAACAGGAACGCCCAGTGCTTCCGCCATACATTCGGCAGGTTGCGCGTAAAGTTCCGGCCCTTGAGCCAGGGCTGCGCATAGACAGACGCCGGATACACATGGGTTGAATATAAAAGCCGGTTCGGACGGTCGAGGCGGATCGGCTGCCGCTTAGCGCCCGCCAGATTGCCGCCATCCCAATAATGCGAGCCTGCAGCTTTCGCAACACCTTCGATGATAATCAACCAGTTTGGATTGGCGGCCAGCACTGCGTTGCCGCCACGGGTCGCGGCGCGGCGCCAATCATTTTTGCCGCCCCCACCCCAGCGCGCAGCGTTATGCGGCTCATTGAAGAGATCGAGGCCGATGACAGCGGGGTGGTTCTTGTAGCGCTTGGCCACAAACGCCAAATCCGCCACCCATTGATCTTCCGAGAAGTTGGCCGAGTGCCAAAGCCCGGATTCTTCCGCGCCATGGCCAGAAGTGATGCGGTGATTGTCCAGCAGCACCCGCATGCCGATCACCCTGGCATAGGCCACGACCTTGTCCATAATCTCCAGGCCGGACAGGCCTTTCAGATCGCTATTCTTATGGAAATCGATGCCGTTCGGCGCTTTATTCGTGCGCAGCAGCGCATTGGAATAAGGCAAGCGGATAACATTGAAGCCGAGATCCTTCATTTGCCCCATCATCTGCCGCCACCCGCGCGTCCAGATGCCATGGGGCGCAAGGTTCGGCGTTTCCAAGCCGAACCAGTTGACGCCATGCAGACGGAAAGGCCTGCCCGATGCATCGACGATCCTGCCGTTGAGCGTCGCTAATGGGCCAAGCGCGCTGCGTGACTGCGGCGCCGAGGCAGCCGACGCGCCCGGGTGATATGCGGCGGTCTGCACACCATCATCATCGCGGATCACCGCCCTGGCCTGGCCCCGCGCCACCTGCGCGCCATCAACCCGGCCGAGCGAGATATACGCGGCTTCGTCGCCTTCAAGGGTCTTGTCGTCCCGGATCGTCAGCGTGATTTTGACCTCGGTCTCGCCGGGCATCAGCACCAGGTTCGGCGCAGGCGCCAGATAGTCTAGGCCCGCCTGCGCCGTGCCGCCTGAAATCCTGAGCGACGCCATAACCGGCCAGCGCGCCGGGCGGTCCAGCCGGGCAGTGACCGTGACGGCGCCCGCACTTTCCTTCGCCTCGCCATCCAGCAACATCAAACGCGGACTGCCCGCGGCGCTTGCGGGCGTAGATAGCAACATTGCGCCGACAACGAATGGGGCGGCGATGGCAGGGAATTTCAGGCAATGGGTCATGGCGGGCATATCCAGCTCTATTCAAAGCTGACTATGCCGCCAACGCCTTACAACCTGCCTAAATGGGTCACGGTCAATGTTTCTAAAATGCGCTGGAATTTCACGCCCGGAGCATTAACCGTGTTTGCTGCTAGTAAACCACGACGCTGCGGATACTCTCGCCCGCATGCATCAGGTCAAACGCTTTGTTGATGTCTTCCAAGGGCATGGTGTGGGTGATGAGCGGGTCGATGGAGACCTGGCCCTCCATATAGAGATCCACAATCTTCGGCACGTCCGTCCGCCCGCGCGCGCCGCCAAAGGCTGACCCGCGCCAGACCCGGCCCGTCACCAGTTGGAACGGCCGGGTGGAGATCTCAGCGCCCGCCGGCGCCACGCCGATGATGATGCTTTCGCCCCAGCCCTTGTGGCAGGATTCGAGCGCGGCCCGCATCACTTCCACATTGCCGATGCACTCAAACGTGTAATCCGCCCCGCCCTGGGTCACTTCGACCAGATGGTTGACCAGATCGCCGTCGATCTTCTGCGGATTAACAAAGTCCGTCATGCCGAATTGGGTCGCCAGCGGCACTTTGCTTTCGTTGATATCAACGCCGATGATCTGGCGCGCGCCGACCATCTTCAGCCCCTGGATCACGTTCAGCCCAATGCCGCCAAGCCCGAACACAATCGCGCGGGACAATGGCTCCACCTTGGCCGTGAACATCACCGCGCCTAGGCCAGTGGTGACGCCGCAGCCGATATAGCAAATCTTATCAAACGGCGCGTCTTCCCGCACTTTCGCCAACGCGATTTCCGGCAGTACGGAATAGTTGGAGAAGGTGCTGGTGCCCATATAATGCAGAATTTTCTCGCCCTTGTATGAGAAGCGACTGGTCCCATCCGGCATCACGCCCTGGCCCTGGGTCGTGCGCACGGCCTGGCAGAGATTGGTTTTGGGGTTCAGGCAATATTCGCATGTCCGGCATTCCGGCGTGTAGAGCGGGATCACATGATCGCCCGGCTTCAGCGTAGATACGCCAGGCCCCACCTCGACCACAACGCCCGCGCCCTCATGCCCCAGAATCGCCGGGAATGCGCCTTCAGGGTCCGCGCCGGAAAGGGTGAATTCGTCCGTGTGGCAAACCCCGGTCGCCTTCATCTCGACCAGCACTTCGCCCGCCTTCGGCCCCTCCAGATCAACCTCAACAATCTCAAGCGGCTTCCCCGCCTCAAACGCTACTGCTGCCCGTGTTTTCATACCCTTAGCCCCTTGATCGAACGTTTTATTTTGTGATGACCCAGACCGTACCTGGATTGCACGGCGCTGTCATCGCCGAATTCAGGTCGCTCAAACATCATCCGGCGTTGGGCCTTCCCACTTGTTGCAGAGCGGGATGGTCGTTGGCTCGTAGGGCCAGAGGATAGCCATGCGCTCACGCGCGCAGGCGTTCGCGCGCGGCTCTATCCGGCGGATGCTATCGGCGTCAAATCTGATGCCCGCCATTCAAGATTTTTCAGCGGTGTAAAAACATTTCATCTTTGCGATTTCTTCAGCGAAACGTAATCGGGTCGTCAATGACTTCGAATGGCCAGAGGATAGCCGCGCGCTGGTGAGGCGTCGCATCTTCAGGCGGAACAATCGGACGTATGTGCAACGCCTCATAGGCCGCACTCATACCGACAGGATCAGGGTCCTTGATGTCTGCATAATAGCGCTGCCAATCATTGCCCCTGCGACGAAGGCCTGCTTCGCCGCCGGGGATGCCCTCAAACACAGTCGCCATGAAGTCCGGCGCGCCGACGAGAACGCAACGGTCTTCCATATCAACGACCATCATCCACTTGGCTGTGTCATCCGTGAATATCCGCGAAAGCATCCAGAAAGAACTTGACCGAGCCCTGTCCGCATAGCGGTCGTATCGCAACGGCTGCGACGCCAACCAGCGATAGGCGATGGCGTCGTGCATAGGAAAGTTGAAGCCCTGATTGATGTACCCTCAGTAGTGAGCCAAGCTGATAGCGTAGATCCACTCGCCGCCATGCGCTATCACCGCATCAGAGACTGCCGGACCGTAGTCGATTTCCAAAACATATGCATCGCATTGCGCGTCTTCAACTTCATCAGGATCAATGTCGTTCTCAAAGCAACACGGTATTGGCGCACCGACCCAATGAGGATGCCGCAAAAAGTGGTCAGCCCCCACTGAGTGGTCCGGGTGTAATGTTAGTGCATGGACGGTCTC
>JAYNYG010000053.1:0-24226 GCA_038102935.1 Alphaproteobacteria bacterium
CTCTGACGGGATAAATACTATCCCTAGGGGTGGACCACTTCAGGGGGCTGCTCCAATCACGCTGGACCGGTCGAACGTCTCGACTTCTGTCGCACGAATAGCGATGCGCTTCACAAAGCCCTGCCGCTCGCCCACAACAATCCAATCGCCGACTTTAACAGGCCGTTCGACTAGCAAAATTAGGCCTGAAACGAAGTTGTTGACGATGCTCTGCAGCCCAAAGCCGATGCCATCCGATAGCGCACCCGCTACAATCGCCAGGTTCGAGAGATCAATCCCAAGTATCGAGATTGCGACCATGATAGCGATTACGGCGCCGATGTAGCCGAATCCTGTTGTGAGGCTGTGTTGCGCGCCTATATCCATCCGGGTGCGCGGCAGGAGGTTGGCGAGCATCGCGCGTTGGATCGCGCGGATCAGCGCCAGGATCACTATGAAGACCAAAAGCCCCAAGCCAATCGCGGTGAAAGAAATCGTGACATCGCCGATTTTGAAGCCGTTCAGTAGCGTTCCAGCGCGGGTTAACATCTCTTGCTGGGTGAGGCCCCAAAATGGGCCGACGAGAACAACCGCTGCTGCAACAAACACGGGTTCTAGCAACAGGCGCACCCAGAATGCCAGCGTTTCGGCAGTCTCGTGGCTAACGCCCGCCCAATCCCGCACCCTGTCGGTATGCATGGCTGTCGATATGGCTTCGTGAATGGCGCCGCGCAGCAGGAAAATACCGCCCATAAGGACAAGCGTCGCCGTTAGGCCCCGCGCGACGAACAGCGCCAGATCGGCGTAGCCCAGCCCGGCGGCCAATATGGCGCCAACTGCAGCCCCGCCAGCGACGATCCTTGCCGCCATCCATAGACGGCTTGGCGATCGTGGCGCCGCGTCTGGGCCGAAGCCAAATGCTTGTAGGCGCCACAATCGCCCACGCAGGAGCGGCATCAAGGCGAGCGCCCGGGCAGCGCAGGCCAGCATGGCGTATACCGTTATGAATTCCGGCGATTTGGGTTCGTTTGTAAGCGCTGTCCACAGAAATAAATCTGCTGCGACGACGATCGCCAATATCATCACGCGACGACGGATTGCGCTTGCGGCTTCATTCGAAACCGGCAACAGCCACCATTCGCGGCGGCTAGGCGCTACGGCGGTGCTGATGCCCGCTAGTGATAACGCGAGCGTCGCTAAGGCGATGACGGCGCCTTTGATCGCATCCAACAGGAGCGGCGCGCCTTGGCCGGCTATGACATCCCGGCTCCAGAAATAAACCAGCGCCAACAGCACAGCCGGCATCAGCCCATCTGCCGCCATACGCACGATAGCGGCGCCCAGGCGGCGTGCTTTCGTCAAACCGTCTGCGCTCTTGGCATAGCCATAGCGGCGTTTCAGCATGCCGCGCAGCAATAACGTGATCAGGGCCGCCGCTGCTAAGCCCGCAAGGAATACAGGGAGGCGGCGGTTGACGAAATCCTGCCAGGCTGCGTCCTCAAGACTGCTGCGCCAACTTGCTGGCGCAGCAAGAACATGGCCAACGCTAATGGCGAATTCTTTCACGCCTGCGCCAAGGCTAGAAAGGCTCCACGGATCCGTCGTCCGTTGGTTTAGCTGGGTCGCCAATTGCTCCCGCGCAAGCCCCGCGATGCTTGTTTTCAACGCTTCTGAGCGAACCACGGCGACTTCCGCCCGAGCGATTCCAGATTTCAATGCGTCAAGCTGTGCTTGGTACTCCCGCCGTTGATCCGCGACTTCTTTCGGCTCAGTCTCATTCTTTTCAGCGTCAGGGGCAGGGCCAAGCGCGTCTATGAGCGCCTCCTGTTGGCCGATTGCCGCCGTCGCCTGTTGCCGGAGCGCTGCGGCGGAAACAAGAATATCGTCCAGCAGTTCTTGATAGAGTTTGGATTGTGTTTCGACCGCTTCGCCGCCTGCAACGTAGGACTCTGCTGACAAAAACACTCGATCCCAGCGGTCTTCGGGGACGGTGAGCGTGGCGTCCGGCGTGACGCGTGGCGATGTGTCTACAGGCGGGGGCGCGCTTGTAGCGGCAGCGTCGCCGACGGGCGTTTGCGCGAGCGCTGGGGCGGCAAGCGCAAAGAGCGCGATGGATAGAGCAAGCCAGGCCGTGATTAAGGATTTGATCGACATACGGGCGTCATCCACACCGGCGCTGACGCGCCTGCTCAGGTTGCTTTGATGACGGATAGTATAGTCGATTGCCTGCTTTCTGGGCTGCTTAACCTACGGTACGAGACTTTTAAAATTTTGCGGCGCCAGGTGCTTGCTTTCCAGTGATAAGAGCGCTACATCCTCTCTGCCTAAACGCCGCGCTGGCCCTATCGTCTAGCGGTTAGGACGCTGGCCTTTCACGCCGGAAACACGGGTTCGATCCCCGTTGGGGTCACCATTTTACTTTGCGGCTTTAGGCGCCCTTCCTCCCCTCTGTTTAAATTAAGCTAATTTTCCGCGCGCCATGAGGCGCCGTTGACAGGCGCCGCTGGCTGCTTACGCTTTCGGCTACAGTTTGAACCGGAAGGAAATTCTCATGTCTCGCGTCCATGTGCTTGCCGTCATCACCACCAAACCCGGAATGCGTGATGACGTGCTGAAATTGTTCAAAGCCAATGTCCCAGCGGTTTTGGAAGAAGACGGCTGCATCGAGTACGGCGCTACGGTCGATTGCGCTGATGCTGGATTCGCCGCCAAATACGGCGATGATACCTTCGTGGTCGTCGAGAAATGGGCCAGCATGGCCGCACTTGGCGCACATGCTGCCTCGCCGCACATGAAAGCCTATGGGGCGAGCACCAAGGATATGTTGGCAGACCGTGTGATCCACGTGATGTCCGACGCGTAATTCGTGTCGCCCGCACTCTCTAGTTAAAGGCGCAGCATTATGACAACGCCCCTGCCGCTTGCCGGCGTACGTGTGCTGGATATCGGCACGCTGATCGCAGGCCCCTTTGGCGCGACGCTTCTCGGCGACTTCGGCGCCGAGGTCATAAAGGTCGAGCAGCCGGGCCGGGGGGATGCCCTACGCGGAACGCCCGTGGACGGTAAAGCCGGGCGGCCGCCCAATTGGCTGATTGAAGGCCGCAACAAGAAATCCATCACGCTGAACCTGCGTGTGCCAGAAGGGCAACAGATCCTGCGGGACTTGGCGGCGACAGCAGACATCGTCATGGAGAACTTCACCCCCGGGACGCTGGAGCGCTGGAATATCGGTTGGGAGGACCTGAAGGCCGTCAATCCACGCCTGATTATGGTGCGGGTGTCCGGCTATGGCCAGACGGGTCCATATTCCAAACGCTCTGGCTATGACCGGATTGCGCTTGGGTTCTCTGGCTATATGTATCCGACGGGCTTTCCAGATCGGTTCCCGGTGCGGCCTGCTTTCCCAACAGCCGATTACAATACAGGGACCTTTGGCGCCTTGTCTGCGATGCTGGCGCTGTATCAACGGGATGCGCAAGGGGGAGAGGGGCAGATGATCGACCTTGGCCTCTATGAAGCGCCATTCCGTATCACGGCTGACCTTGTGACGAAGTTTATGATGAATGGCGAAGTGCGCGAGCGGATCGGCAACCGCAACCCAACCTTCTCGCCAGCCGGAACATTCGAAACCAAAGACGGGCGTTACGTTCAGATCGCCGCCGGCGGTGATGGCGTGTTCAAACGTCTGGCAGACGCTATTGATATGCCGGAGTTGGCGACGGACCCGCGCTATGCTCAAAGTGCGGCCCGTATTGAGCGCGCCGACAAGCTGGAAGCGCTGCTGGCGGACTGGATCGGCGCGCATGATTTCGCCGATATCGAAACGCGGCTTGTCGGGGGCAACGTGCCATTCGGCGGAATTTACACGGCTCAGGATATCGTTGAGGACCCGCATTTTGAAGCCCGGAATAATATCGTGACCGTGCCAGATGAAGAGCTGGGCGATGTTCCGATGCCGGGTGTGTCTCCTAACTTGACGGGGACTCCAGGACGGGTCGCCCATGCCGGGCCTCCCATCGGGCATCATACCGATGAGATATTGGGGGGCGTCCTCAGCATGTCGGCGGACCGGATCGCCGCCTTGAAGGCTGACGGGATCGTTTAGCTGCTGTTCCGCATTCGACGTTATGGCGCACAAACAAAAACCGCCCGGACCAAATGGCTCCGGGCGGTTTTCATTATACGGTCAAAGTTGGTTTAAGCGTTGATTTTGATTGGCCCTTTCGGCATGCCAACGCAGGCGAGGCAAGAGCCGTTCTCGATAGGGGCGTCAGGCGGCGTTTCATAGGTGATGTCGCCTTCAAGCACTGCCGTTAGGCAGGTGCCGCAGCTGCCAGCGCGGCAACCAGATGCGATGTCGATAGAGTTTGCTTCCGCCAAATCGAGAAGAGTTCCGACAGCAGGCGTCCAATCGACCGTCTTGCCGGATTTGGCAAAGGTGACTGAGATCGCTGCTGCTGCCTCTCCGCCTTCTGCAGGCGCTGCGGCAGGCTTAGGCTTTTTCACAGACGCCGGGCCGAATGCTTCCGAATGAATATCTCCATCTGGAACGCCCCAGGCGCGAAGGTCGGCGTCGAGCGCATTCATCATCGGCGGCGGGCCGCAGAAATAATACTCAAAATTATTCGAAGGCAGGACTTCCTTGAATAATTCCACCGAGACACGGGCGTGATGGTCGTAGTCTTCGCCAAGGACATCGTCGTCCGTTGGGTCGCTGTAGCAGATATTCATACGGACATTAGGATTTTCCGCTGCAATCTGCTTTAGGTGATCCTTCATGATGTGGCCAGCTTTGTTTGGCGCACCGAAGAAAAACCATGTTTCGCGCTGAGGCTGATGCTCAACAATGTAATTCAGCATGCTGAGCACAGGCGTGATGCCCACACCACCACCGATCAGGACGACGGGGCGCTGATGTTGCCGTTGGAGGTAAAAGCCGCCATTTGGCGCCCGCACATCAATAATATCGCCTTCGTTCAAGACTTCGTTGACGAAGGTGGAGGATATGCCTGAAGGAATTTCAGGCTTACCTCTGGGCGGCGGCACCTTTTTAACGGTGATTCGATAATAGTCACGGCCTGGCGCATCCGACAACGAGTAGCAGCGGATCACATCATTCGGTTGATCAGGGACCGCGAACTTGAATGTGAGGAACTGCCCAGGCTCGAACGGGGGCAAGGGGCGGCCGTCATGGGGTTCGAGGTAGACTGAATGGCAATCCGCAATCTCGTTGATCTTGCGGGCGACCTTGAATTTGCGGAGACCGGCCCAGGTGTTCTGGGTCTTCTCGATTTCCTCAGCACGGATCTTCTGCAAGCCTTCAGCCCGCGCCCGGAAGAGTGCGGATTGTTCCTCATAATGTCGCGCCATTCGGCTTTGCTGACGGAGCGAGCCCATCAACAGTGACAAAATATAGAGGCCCAGCAAGCCTGCCGCGCCAATGGCGACATAGTTGGCTAGATTATCCATCACACTTCCCCAATCCCCGTCGCCCTAGTCCGAACGCTGCCACCCCCGGCGGCGCTTCAGTGACTAGAACTTTACGCGCACCTCAAAGCGGATGCCGCCGATATCTTCCTGGTTCTCTCGGATGCCATAGATGCCGTCCGCGCGCAGAATAACCCGGTCAGTCACAGGAACCTGATAGCGGAAGCCAACGCCGTATTGTCCGCCCTGCGCCGGTTGGCCAGGTACTTCATCGCCACTCAGCGTCTGAACAGTCGCCGCTTCAACGACGATCTGTTGGTCAAGGCTAAACAGGTAGTTGATGCCGATGGCGCCGCCGAAAGTATCATGCGCCGTATCATCCAGCTTCGGGAATGAGGTCATGCCGTCATTCTCAAACAGGATGCCGGTGTTTTTCAGCAGACCGCCATTGTTGCGCGCTAAGGATTGCGGCTTGTCGATACCGACCCAGGCGTTGAAATATGGCACATACACATCTGGCTTGGACGTGATGAGCGAGTTTTCGATCAACAGCGCGAAACCGTTTGCCGTTGTGGACCGTACATCAGTATCCTGGCCTACCGCGCCGAACAAGCGAACGGAGTTCGAGAGCCAACCGCCGTAGCGGGAGGTGTAGGCGCCGGTGAAGTTCACATAGTCGAGGTCATCAGAGAGGTCGCGGCCATCAACGTAGCCCACACCAAATTCTGAGTAGCCTTCGAACCAATCGACGAAGGCGGCGACTGCATAGATGGACACATCGTTGGTATCGAGGACACCATCACGGCCAACAAATGCAGGGGAGTCAATTTCGTTGAAGCCGCCAAAGAACGTGATGTCCATGTTGGTGATATCAAGCGCGGGGCTGTTTAACGCCGCTAGCGATATGCCGCCGCCAATGAAGGCGTCATCGACCCAAAGACCATTCTGCATGATGAAGGGGGTCAGGCCAAAAGCGATTGGCAGGTCGAAGGTTGCGTATTCGTCGGCCAGGCCGCCGTAAATGGCGCCGATGTCGCCTTCGAAGAATAGAGTTTCCGGGTTGGCGTCAACTTTACCGTCGGGGCCGTTGTTGCCGTTTTTATCGCCGGTGCGATAGCCCAGGAACTTACCGTTCTGATCGATAGGCCGGAAGAACCCGTGGATGCGCTCGGTGCCGGTGAGCTTGAGGTCCAGGTCCAGGTTCAGACGGTTGGCGAATTCGTAGACGGTATCGCCGCCAACTTCATTCGCCGCAACTGCTGTTCGGAAGTCACCGAATACCGAAAAGGACGGAAACAGAAGGTTCTTTTCGCCGACGAGATTAATGCCCTGATCGAACGGACCTTCCACATATTGCGGACGGCCGATTTCAAGGATCGGGCGCGGTTCCTCAATATTGCGTTTGCCGCCATAGATTTCGATTTGCTTCTCAGCGTCGTATGGCTTGTCCTCGTAGGTGGGATCCGCCTTAAAGACGTCCGAGTCATGGTCCGACGGTTTGACGTTCGGATCCATCTTGCGCGGGCTGTCGTCATGGGCGCTCGCGGCGTAAGCAGGGCCGCCAGCGGCGACCATAAGCGCCAGTGCTGAAACCGCAGTCGTCAGCGCGATGCGGTTGGTCATCTTTGAAAAACTGAGTGTCACGCTTCTATTCCCCTCGTTCACCTGCGGCGCGCCTTATCTGCTCTCTTTGGCCGCTTGGCGCGCCGCGCGGTGATCCCCAATCAGTTGACTTCGAATTCCACAGTGTAGGAGTGGAAATCAAGCATCCAGCTGTTCATCGCCTCTTCCATTTCCGGCGTGGCTTCGACGAACCGCATGAAGTAGATCGGTTCGGCGCGGCTTCGCAGGCGGACGGCCATTTTATAAGTGCCCTTCTCCGTCATCGCGCTCGCCGGCACGGTGTAGCTGGCGTTGCGGAACCCAAGCGGCGGGATCGAACGGCCTTCCATGCGGATGAAGGGAGCGTGGTTCAGGATAGTGGTAGGCACGTTTGCGGGGCGAATAAATGGAAGCTGATCAATATCAATATTGATTGGCAGATACCATTCGCGCTCAGTCCCTTTGACGTTCGTGAACAAGAATTTGGTCTGCAGATTGAACAGCTGGTCATCGTAATCGATGTTGCCGGCGGCCACTTCTAGGGAGTGGATGTCAGCCATATCGCCATTCGCATCAACATAACCAGATTCCCATACTGTCTTTCCGCTAGGCGCGACGACAGCGACGTTCAGCCAAATTTCAGGCTGGGCGCCGAGAGAACCTGACGGCAGGTTATGGCCGTCATCAGTGTTGGTCAGTTTGATGTCAAAGTCGAGCGAAGAGCCTTGCTTCGGCGCGCTGGCGAAGAAGGGGCCATCAAGACGGGAACCGTTCTCCATCACCTGACGGCGAAGGTCACGCTTTTCTTCCAGAAGCTCAATGTTCTCCTGGATGATTTCCCAAGCTTCTTCACGATCGACTTCGTCGGACCATGCCTCAGGGAAGCTGTCCTCGTCGACTTCGCCGTTAGCGACTTTTTCTTCGAACTCTTCAGAACCCCAGCCCATGCGGTAATCGAACTGCAGCCAATCTTCGATGGGAATTTCGGCGGCGTCCGGGTTGTGCGGGAAGATGCCAGGGTGTGCGATCGGATAGCCGGGGCCATAGAACGCGTGGTTGGAGTGCTTACGGTCCGGATCGATCTCTTCGCCGTTGACGATGGCGACTGGGCCAGTTGCGTAGCCGTCAGCCCGGCCGGGAACCTTGCCCATATGGCAGTCCTGACAGGTGACGCCATTGGCGGCGGCCGGTGAGTTCCGGTACTGCTCCCAGACGACCTCAAGCTTAATGCCCGGGTTCACCGCCACCTGGTGGCAGGAGACGCAGAATTCAGATTTGGAAATTTGTGGGAACTTGTAAACGCCGGTGTGGATTTGCGCGCCGCGCTCTTCCTCACTCACCGATACCCGGTATTCAGCGCGGTTGTCGATGACTTCCTTCAGAGTCTCGCCGTCACCGGCGCCGCTGACAGGCACGAAGACGCGGCCCGGTGTGATCCGGCGTTCGCCGTTGACCTTGCCGAATTCCTCACGCACGCGGTGGCATGTCACGCAGGAAATGCCTTCGCGGGAAATTTGGTTGCGTTCCCAAAGCGGCAAATCGCGGCGTTCATTGAGCTGCGTGCCGATCTGCTGATGGCACCGCACGCAGAAGCCGCGGATGGTGCCGCTCGAGAGATCGTTAATCTTCTGCTCGAACTTGTGGAACATCGGCGAGATCGACGCATAGGCGTGGTTTGAAGACGCCCATTCGCGATAGACCTGCGTGTGGCAGGCGCCGCATTGGGCTGCTGTCGGATAACTTTCTTCAGCCAGGATATCCGCATGCGGATCCTCTTTTTCGGATGCGCTCGCGGTGAGCGGCATGCCAAATGCTGCGGCTGCGAAAGCGCCGGCGATCAGCAGCCGGCGCGCCATGGGGCGGATATTCATCTGTTTCATTCCCATCATCTCAGTCCTCACATCGTCCGTTTCCGGATGGACGGATTGCTATGGTAGCGGTGGCAAAGCCCACAATCCTGCCGAACCCCGCCCGGGTGGTGACAATCTTTGCAGGTCTGTTGGTCGATCGGCTTAAAGTCGTTTGCATGTGGCCCGGGGCGGGATTGCCCTTCAGCCAAAGTAGCGCCCGGCTCCAGTTGACGATGGCATGTAGCACAACCAGCGCCCTGATCCAGCACGTTCAAGTGTGGATCATGATTGAAAGCTGTGAATGGGCGTATATCCCGGCGGGGAATAGCCCATTGTACAGCTTGTTTCTCAGCGTCTGCCGCGGGCGCGACATGACACTTAAAGCAACGGCCCGGCCCGTCGCCCGCACTGAGCATCAGTTCGGCGAAGGCGTCTGCGCCTTCATCTTCACTTGCGCGATTCGCGAGACCAAGAGCGATCCAGCCCTTGGTGACAGCGTCCGCATGGCCTGTGGGCAGATAGGACACTTGCGTCTCTTGAGCAGTCCATCCAGCGCCCGGTTCCGGGTCTTGCTTAGGTTCATATTCCGTGTTTGCGGCCCAAGCGCAAGTAACCCCGGTCACCAATTCGGGTGAAAGACCCGCCAAAAGCAGCGTTGCGTCGCCGCCTTTGGCTTCAATTGCTTCTGCGAGCGGCGCTGCGCCATCAGCAGCAGCTGCGATCAGGAATTCCGCTGCAGCTTCGCTGTAGTCGTCAACTTCTTCGGCAGGAACGGCCAGGAGGAATGCTGCAGTCGGGGACAGCGAATCAAGTGATACCGCCTCTGACATATCCACGGCTTCCGCCATTTCTTCCTGTGCCTCTGTAATGGTCGCCTGCGCCTCGTTGAGGGTCTCAACAGCGCTCATCACGCCATCCACATCGCCCGATTCGGCGGTTTCACCCAGGGACTGCATGGTTGGAAGCGCTTCCGCCAGCGCATCCAGTGTCGCGCGTGCGGATTCGAGTTGCGGCGCTGGGAATCCGCAGGAATCGCGTGCTTCTGCCGTCAATTCAGGATCGCTGAGTTCGGGTAGGCCGAACACCGCCATCCCTTGTTCTTTGATGGCCTGTTCATGGCATGCGGCGCAGCCATTTTCAAAGCTGCCGGGTAGGAGGCGGCCATCTGCCTGATCCGTGTGGCAAGAAACGCAGCCTTCTGTCGGCGCACGGTCAGCATAACGCGGGTCCGCGAAGTGTGTGTCTAAGTGCTTGCCATGCGGGAATTTGATCGTACGCGCGCTTTCATGCGGGAAATTTGCGCCGAACTTCGGGTGACTCTCGGCGAAGTCATCGAATTTCGTTGTGTGGCATGCCGCGCACTGGCCATCGACAATTGGCGTGACAGAGGCGTCGACGCCTTTGTGTTCCGTGTGACAGCCCATGCAAGTCGCCGTAGGCGCATCCGGGCGGCTTGGGAATTTGGTATTGTGAGCGGCGAAGGCCATTGGGCTCGCAGCTTTGGAGTCAGTATCCGCCTGCTTCTCGCCGAAGCTGTGGCAGGAAACGCAAGCATCTGCGATCGTGGCGCGCTCAAACAATGCGCCAGCCCAACCGGTTAGCGTGTCCGAATGGCCAACATGGCAGGAAACGCAACCATCTTTGGCAGTAAATTGCTCATGCTTGCCAGAGAGCGGGCCTGGATTGACTGAACTCGGCCAACCGACATGGCTGAGAACGCCTTCATGATCCGGCTGTGGACCGATGATTCCGCCAGCGGCGCCGACAAACGCTAGAGCCATAGCAACCATGGCGGCGACAGCTAGGAGGGCCCAGCGGCCTCGTTGGCGGCGAATCGTAGGTTTGGGCGCGCAGGGCGGCGCGCTGCAAGAGCAGGCGCCGTCAGGACGTGGGCCTTCGGCGCAGGGGCCGCCCGCATGGGCCGGGCGCCGGCATTCCCAGCGCTGAATTTCTGTCTCTTCGCCTGTATCTGGATTGGTGACGACCTTGCGGGTGCGGAAGGGCGTGCAATCTGCGATCCCCTGGCAATCGCCGCCAGCTGTCGGTCCGCGCGGGCAGGGCTTGCCGAAGGCAGCCTCCCGGCCGCAGCGGAACGGGAAATTCGGGCGCTCGTAGGGAGAGCGATCGTGGGCGAAGCGGTTTTTGTCTTCAGTCATCGCGCGTACACATGCACCAGGATGAGGTGCCATACCGCAAGCGTTAGCAACGCTGCGGACAGCACGACGTGAACCGCCACCCAAAGCTTCAATGAGCGCTGAATGGCGTAATGAGCGTCTATAGAGAGTTTGCGGCGCGCGGCGGCTTCAAGCCGGGCCAACGCCGGTTCTTCCTGGCCGCCGATCAAGCCGCGCACAGTGCGGAAACGAATATCCACCCATTGCTGAGCTGCGCCCGCGCCGAGCAGGTGGCTCATGATGAACCTTGGCCTGCGGAAGAAATCTTCCATGGTTTCAGAGTAGAAGCGGCCAAGCGTGGGTTCGCCGCTCGCGCCGACGCCGTCAAGCGCCGCTTCTTCTGCTTCTTCGCGTAGAGCAGCGATTTCAGCCGGAATGCGTTCATAGACGACTTCGTAGCCGATGCGCGTCAACCGCCGGGGCATGGCGCGCTGATAAAGCCAGCCGAACACGCCTGAAAGCGCGGTCGCCCAGAAGAGGCCTGCCATCACTTGCTCATAGAAGCCCGTCGCCCAAATACCGCCTGTATGCACAATGAACATGCCGACAGCGAACAGGCCAACGACCACATGCAATGCCAACCAATAAGCCGCCCGGCCCATGGGCATCATCGACAGGCGCTTGCGGATATTGAACAGTGCGAGCGAGACCATTGCGGTCAATAAAACCCAGCCTGTAACAAATGTCGCGTCGCTCAGCTGCAAATGTTGCTGATGACTATAGTAGGCGAGGCCTGCAACAACAGCCGCCCCGATAGCGGCTAAAGTGTAGCCAAAGGGCCGCACACTGTTGACTGTTCGGATGATCATCGCACCCGCCCCCTAAAAGTCTACGCGCTGCAACGCGCCATGCGGACAGGCGCGTTCACAGGCTGGCCCGCCCGGAATGCCGGCGCACAAATCGCATTTCGTGGCCTTGCGGATCGCCTGGCCTGTCGCTTCGTCCTGGACAGGCGCGCCAGACAAATCCCGAATTTCGACCAACCGGATATTGTTATAAGGGCAGGAATTGGCGCAGGTGCCGCAACCGATACAGCTATCATCATTGATGACGACAGAGCCGCCAGCTTGGGTCCTGTGAATGGCGCCCGTTGGGCAACCGATCATGCACACAGGGTCAGAGCAGTGCATACAGGCGTTTGCGACCATCCAATGGTCATTGATCTTGCCGTGGCGCACAAAGCGCGGGTTGCCGCCGTGCGTAGAGGCGCAGGCGCGCACGCAATCATCACAGCGCACACACTTATCGAGATCAATCAGCATCGCCATGGTGCCGTTGATAAAGCGCTCCTCGATCGCCCATTCCTGCAGCGAATCGTCCGCAAGCGGCCGAGCGGCGTATTGCAGGAAACTATCTGGCGCCGTGTTCATGCGCGGGAAGACATGTTCTTCAAGCACTTGCGTTGGGACACGCAACGCATCGACATAGCCGACAGCGCGCAATGTGGCTTCCATCGGCGAACCGTCGCCTTTGACGCCAGCATAAAGCTCGCTCAGGCCGAAGTGATCGCCAGCGGATAGATATGTCAGCGTCCGATCAGCGGCGCCTTGGCGCACTGAAACGCGGCCAAACCCGGCGCGGATCAACAGCAAGCCGTCCGGATACTCACCCTCGCGCGCAATCACCGGCTCATTGCTGAGGCGGGCGTCTGCATCGGCGCGCTGGAAGGAGGAACTCCAATCGAAGGAGCCGTATGTTTCGAACAGCGTCGCGTCGGCAATCGACTGCAGCGCTTCTTCAGAGAGGCCGTCAAACAGCGGCGTGTCCTGGAGGTGAGAGATCAGCGCATTGGCGCGGTAATTTTCATCAATCTGGCGGCGCCAGCCGGCGTCAAACCGGCGAAGCTCGCGCAGGCCCTGCCAACGAATTTCGAGCACTTCCGCGTCTTCGACACAGACAACACTAGCGGCGCGCGGAGTCCGGCCAAGTGCTGCAAGCTCGCCGAACATTTGTTGTGCGCCGAGGCGGGGCAAGCTGCGCCCGCCCAATACAACGCCGTAGTCCTGCAAGAATACGGCTTGGTGATCAGTCTGTGTGACCGAAATGTCGCTATAGCGTGCAACATCGCGAACTTCAGGGACGACGGTGCGTTTCCAAAGCTGTGCGATGGCGCGGCCAAGGCTCGCTGGCGCTTCAGTTTGGCGGCCAAGCTGAGCGTCCGTCAGCGGCGGATTGACGACAACGTCACAAGCGCCGGAGAGAATGAGGAATGCTGAGTTGCCGTAATCGCCTTCGCGGACGACAATTTCACCGGCTTTATAATGGATGATCCGCGAATCATTCGCGAGGATACCATCAAGGGGGATTGTGCCTGGGAACGCATCTGCATCAATCGCGGCAACCACCGGATCTTGCATTAGACGTTCTAAATCCGCTGCGCTCATGCCCGAATCGAATGGTCGATCCCAGCGTTGCGGGCGGGCTAGTCGTGTAGCTAAGGCCAAAGCGCTATCCCCCTGAAGCGCGTGATGCGGAAACCCGCGGACCTTCGGTATATCCGCGGAAGCATGCTCGCCCCAGCATGCTTCCGCGGTGATCTACCTTAGGAATCGCGGATGAGTCTCGCCCTATTTGTACTTAGAGGGCAACATCCCACCGACAGCGCCTGACAGGTCTTTGCCTTGCAGCGCCGCCACGAACTTGCGGGCGTTGGATTCGGTCGGTGAGGACAGAAGCGCGCCAGCCTGGGACACGGAGCCTTTAGCTGCGCCAATCGCCTTTTTCGCAGAGGCGATCCGCTGTTCCATCGCCGCTTTGTACTTGGCGTTGTCCGCTGTCTTAAGCACCTTCGTCGCAAAAACGAGGCCAGCTGCATGGCCGGTTAGGAACAAGCGGGAAAGCTCCGCCTTGTTCATTTTCTGGTTTTTCGTGACGTTTGGCGGGTAGAAGCGGTGCCGGACTTGGCCCTGGCTGTACTTCACGAGTTCGTATGAGCCATTAATAGGGTGGCCTGCATCAATCAGCTTGCCAGCCATTCCAGCGTCGATGTTTTGCATGGTGTGGCAACCATTACAGTTCTCGGCGATGTCATAGAGCATGGATGAGTGGATCATCCCGGCTTTCTTCGCAGCCGCCAGCCGCTTTTTCTTGTGCGCTGGGGATTCGTCGGCGGAAGATTTTACGCCCGCGCCCAAATCATTGTGGACTTTCACCCACTTAGAGGCGCTGCCGTGGCAGCTTTCGCAGGACGGGCCAGCTTTCGCTTTCTCGCCGATCTTCGTGTAGTGGCAGGTCATGCAGGTCTTGTTTTTCCGCATGGACTTGCCGGTGCCGGACGCAGCTGCAATGGCTTTCGCGCTCTTGTTCTTGTGCGCGCCGCGATAGGCTTTGAAATGGGCGGTGCCTTTCCACACATCATGCTCAGCACGATGGCATTCCTGACATTTCTTCGGGCCGATATTCGCTGCAGCCGCAGGCTGAGCGACGATTGCCGTCAGCGCGATGGCCGCGGCAAAAGTAAATTGGATGAGTGACTTGATCATTGGGCGTTTCCTTGCGTCTCAGATTGACGAGTTCCTACCTTAGCACCGGTTTGTCGCAGGGGGAAGTTCGGTTAAGGAAGGAATTATTGAAGTTTTTGCGCCTATCGCGGCTAAGGCGCGCCGTCGGCAAACAAAAGCGCCCGCAACTGGCGCCCTTTATGGGGTTCCAGCGGCAGGCGCTCAATCTATCTCGCTGCGCAATGGTAGCGTTGATGTTAGTGCCGGGTGAGCGGCGTCAGGTCGAAGCGGAGCGCGAAACCATCACCGGTATGGCGGATGACCACGCCGGGCATTTCCGCCACATCTTCGACAAAAAGAGTTATCATATCGCCCACTGGCGGACGGTTATTGGTTTCAAGCAATGCGCCGCCTGCAGAAATGTCTGCGACGCCGCAGTCGCGCCACTGGCTTGAGAAGAAGGCTTGAGCATAATGCGGGCAGGGATACCGCTCATACTGGCGCCGGTTGGCGGCTTCGGTCGCTTCGGATGCTTGCTGCATAGTATGTCTCCCAATTTCTTGCGCGAAAGTACGATGCGGCATAGAACCTTAACAAATCGTTGCCGCCGGGCAGAGTGGCGGGTTATCAGCGTAAAAACACTACAGGAAAGCAGTTTCTGAATGGCCGTTGGACTAAGAGAAGGCCGCCGCCGCCAGGCCCGCAAACGCCGGATGACGCTAGTGAAGTTCGCAGCTGCGCTGACGGCGTTGGTGCTGCTTGGCTTCTTCGCCTATGAGACAGGCACAGCATTCGCCCAGCGCGAAGTCGTCAGCCTGCGCGAACAATTGGCAGAACTGCAGGGCCAATTCAACAGCTTGGACGCTGAAAACCAGAATTTGAATGTGCAGCTGCGCGGCTCCAAAGGCCAGGTCGCCGAATGGAACGCCCGCTATGAGCAGGACGTGCCGACCGGTGACGCGAAGGAGCTATTTCGCCTGCTGCAAACGCAACTCGAGAATGGCGTGCCGCCGAAACGCTTAGGCTTTGTGATCCGTGAAGCCAAAGCTTCAAATGAATGCCAGAACCGCCCTGTCACCAAGCGTTTCATTCTGCGGACCCGCGGCAGCCGGGGCAAAAACAATTGGATTGGGTTCGCCAAGTCCGCAATCGTCGTCACGGGCACTGGCAAGGCGGCGCTCGGCGGTGATGGTCGGCCGCAAGCTTGGTTTGACCCAGCCAAGCCCGTGACGATCAAGTTTACGCGCGTTGGCGGCAAAACCAGTGAGGCCAAAGGGCTGTTGCCGCTATCGCATGGCGTTGTGATGGGCGGTACGGAGTTCCGTTTTAATATTGTGACCGGCCCGCGCGGCTTCATCGTCGTATCGGCTGACCGCTGCAAGTATCCATAAAGGGGGATAAGCGCCATGGAATTGAATGAAGTAATGCGGATGACGTTCTCGGCGCGTGATTTTACAGGCGAATCGATCCCCGATGACGTGCTGTTCGATATTTTGGACAACGCCCGCTTCGCGCCCTCCGGCGGTAACCGCCAAGGCAACCGGGTCGTGATCGTTCGGGATGTTGATACCCGGGAGGCCTTAGCGCAATTGGCGGCCCCGGCGGCAAAGCGTTACACGGCCCAAGTCAAGAACGGCGAGAACCCCTGGAATACAATCAACCCGACCAAAGTCTCTGACGCAGAGATCGCGGCGACTGAGCCAGCGCCGCAACTTACCAATTCCTTCCGGAAGGCGGATGTGGTGTTGGTGTTCATGGTCGATCTCTCCGTCGTCGCCTCCATGGACCAATTCTTGGATAGGGTCGGCGTGATCAGCGGCGGGTCGATCTATCCGTTTGTGTGGAATGTGCTGCTCTGCGCCCGCCAGGCCGGGTATGGCGGCACGATCACAACGCTGGCCGCCGCCATGGAATCCGAAGTGCAGAAGCTTCTGGGCGCGCCGAGCCACTATGCCGTCGCCGCCGTCGTTCCTATGGGGAAGCCGGTGAAGATGCTGACCAAGCTTCGCCGTAATCCGGTGGAGGACATCGCTACCGTTGGGCGCTTCGACGGTCCTGGCTTCAAGCTTTAAGCCCAGCTACGGCTTGCGTTCGGGCCATTCGCGGCCTATCTCCCGCTGCATGAGTAATGCTGCAACCACATCTCCGCCTCATATTGACCTTGGCTTGCCGGGGCCAAGGGCGTCCACGCGCGTTGTCGTCGCTATGTCTGGCGGCGTCGATAGTTCCGTTGTGGCCGCGCTGCTGCATGAGGCGGGCTATGATGTCGTCGGCGTGACGTTGCAGCTCTATGACCATGGCGACGCTGTGCCGACAGGCCGCACCTGCTGCGCCGGGCAGGATATCTACGACGCCCGTACCGTGGCAGACCGTATTGGCTTCCCGCATTACGTATTGGATTACGAAAGCAAGTTTCGCCAGTCCGTGATGGATGAGTTCGCGGATAGCTATCTCCAAGGCGAAACGCCGATTCCCTGCGTGCGTTGTAATGAGCGCGTAAAGTTCCGGGACCTTTTGGAAACCGCGAAGGACCTTGGCGCCGCCGCCCTCGCCACCGGCCACTATGTACAACGGCGCGATGGCGATGAAGGCGCTGAACTTCTCTGCGGCGCGGACCCTGATAAAGACCAAAGCTACTTTCTCTTCTCCACCACCCGCGCGCAGTTGGATTTTCTCCGCTTCCCGCTGGGCGGTATGAGCAAACAGGAAACGCGTGCGCATGCCCACCGCTTCGATCTCGCGATTGCGGAGAAGCCGGATAGCCAGGACATCTGCTTTGTGCCCAATGGCCGCTATCAGGACGTCGTGGCGAAGCTCCGCCCCGGCGCGATTGAAGCAGGGGACATTGTGGACCTTGCGGGCAATGTGCTTGGCCAGCATGACGGCGTGATCGGATTCACGGTCGGCCAACGCCGGGGCCTGAATATCGGCGGCAACGCGGACCCGCTCTATGTGCTGCGGCTGGACCCGGCGGCGCGGCGTGTGATTGTCGGGCCACGGGAAGCCCTGGCTTGCGGCGAGGCGCATTTGCGTGAGGTCAATTGGCTGGGCCAGGGGTCGCTGGATGGCGCCCAGGTGCAGGTCAAGCTGCGCTCTGCCGCCAAGCTTGTCCCCGCACGTTTGCAGGTTGACGATTCGGGGCTGGAGACGATTGTTATGGCCAAGTTGGAGGCGCCGCAGTTCGGCGTATCCCCTGGCCAGGCTTGTGTTTTTTATGATGGCGCGCGGGTTCTTGGCGGCGGATGGATCAAGACTGCGCCCACCGCAGCGCACCCATTGGCGGAGATTGCCGCAACTCCCGCCTTGACAGCCGAAACGCGGCCCGTCATATAGCGCCCTCACTCCGATCGCCGCAGGGTCTCAATCCCCCGCCGCCGCCGGAGCTTAGGCGGGGTAGCTCAGTGGTAGAGCAGGGGAATCATAATCCCTTGGTCGGGGGTTCAAATCCCTCCCCCGCTACCAACGATTATGTGCTTTTTCGGCTTTTGCTGGCTTGGCCATCCCTTTCGAGTGCAGGTTTGGCAGGATTAGCGCGGGACCTCCAACGCTGATATTGCTTATGGCCTAGGCATTGAGGGGTGCATATATGCGGTTCAGTTACCTAACATTGGCGGCTTCGCCGGGACCGGAGGATGACCGGCAGTCGATCCAGGATCAGCTTGAGCTGGCGCGTCTTGCGGAAGCGCTGGGGTTTGATGGCGTTTGGCTGACGGAGCATTACTTCACGGGCGAGAGCGTCTATAATGATGCGCTCACATTCGCTGCCGCTGTCGCTATGCAAACCTCGAAGCTCCGCATCGGGTTCGCTGTTGTGCAATTGCCGTTCCATCACCCCGTGCGGCTCGCGACGCAATTGGCGTTGCTGGATAATCTGAGCGATGGGCGGATTGATGTCGGCGTCGGCAAAGGCACCGTGTTCAACGAGTATGAGTTTGTCGGCCATGGCCTGCGCAGCGATGACAGCCGCGCGCGTGCGGCGGAGGCGCAGACGATCCTGGAGCGCTGTTTTGCGGGAAAGCCGTTCGCGTTCAAGGGTGAATATTATGATCTCTCCGTTCCCGCCCTCCGCCCTATACCCGTACAGCAGCCCGGCCCGCCGCTATGGCGGAGCGTGATCTCACCGCCATCCTTTAGCGACGCCGGTCGCCAAGGCCTGCCGATCCTGACGGCGCGCTTGCCTGTATCGAAACTTGGCGAGCGTTGGGCGCTCTACCAAGAGGGTATGGATGCTGGCGGCGTTGCGCCGGACAAACAGGCGGCGCTATTGGAGCAGTCAGGCATTTGGCGGAACCTCTATGTCGCCGAAAGTGATGCCCAGGCGGAGGATGAATTGGCGGCTGCGCTCAGAAGCGCGCGCCGCCATATGATCCATATCCGCCAAGATTTGAACCCGCCGGACTTCGTGGTTGACCCGGCTGTGCTCTCCCCCTGGGTTGATCCAGATGCGGATGAGGCAAGCGCCATTCAGGACGCCGTTCAATCCGGCTCAATCTGCGGCGGGCCAGCGCGCGTAAAAGGCCAGATTGAGGAATTGCGGGACGCTGGCGTTGGCCATGTGGTGCTGCAAACCACGTTCGGCGATATGCCCCATGCCCAAACCACCGCCGCCATGGAGCGCTTCGGCGCAGACGTATTGCCCGCATTCGCTGCCTGAAATAGCTAATCCCGCCCGGGCCGGTGGGCCGCGGGCGGGTCTTGCTGCATTGATTGATCCAGATTGGTTATGCGAGGCCGAACCAGATGTCCTCGGTCACCATGACGGAGCCGTCATTCAGGGTGGCCTCTGAGCGCATCAGCGTTTCGCCATACTCGTTCTGGATATCCTGCCGCTCAACACTGATGGACGCGATGGCGTGTAGCTCAAGCGCTTGCAGTTCGCCGTCCTGAACAATGGCGTCGCCGTTATCCAGCCAAAGCTCCAGGCCATCCAGTTCAGCGCCTTCAATCGCGCCGCTGTTATCGGCATCGAGCAGCGCAAGTTTGACGAAGCCGTCCTCGAACAAACCGCCCTGGTCGCCCAATAGGCGGGCGCCGTCCATATCGTTGGCGGCGTTGCCGTCGCGGTTATCAACCAGCAGCGCGTCGCCATCGCCGTTCAGCCATTCGGTGTGCTCAAGCACGCCATCGGCGTCCAGGTCAAAGTTGACGGTCGCGTTGACTTCATCGTTGATCCGCTCCTTTGCGGTGGAACGGCCGGTGACGGCGATTTCTCCATCACCATTTAAGTCAAATGCGATTGGTGAGATCCACTGATTGATGACAGCGTCATAGTCATCGCCCGTGTTTGTCAGGTGCTGCTTGGCGGAGACGATTTCGGCTTTGGTTTCGAACTTCGTGCCTGTCTGGAAATTGTAGCCGCCAAGCGCTTCGCGCATGCCGTGATATGTCAGCGTTGCCGACTCGCCAGCTTCCAATTCACCGCCGATATTCCAAACGATCTCGCCTCCATCCAGGCCGTATTCCTGGCCAGGCTGCAAGGGGCGGCTTTGGGCGCCGATGAATTCAGCCTCTGTCACGGTGACTGAGCCATTGGAGGTATCGGTCGATTCCGGGCTGCCGCGGAAGTTATGGCCCCAGATGTTGTTGTTCCAGGCGATCCCAGTTTCGGAATGGGTCAGGCTGTCGCCTTCCTTCCATACGTCCAAGTTCTCCGGAGTCTCGTCTTTGACGACGATATGGGATGCGGTGACGTCAGATGTGTTGGTGACGGTGATGGTGTATTTCATCACAGCGCCGCCGAAACCGTAGTCCGTGTCTTCGCCCCTGGACGCATAGCCCCAGTTGACGCCGGACACATTCTGGATGGTTTTGTCGATAGCGAGATCAGCGTAAACGGGCTCTGGCTCTTTGACGGTGACGTCGACGGTTGCGGTGTCATGGCCGCCGTTGCCATCTTCAATCGTGTAGGTGAACCAGTCGTCGCCGCTGAAACCGTCATTTGGCGTGTAGGTCACCGTGCCGTTCGGCCCGACGCTAACGGTTCCATTTTCACCATCAGTTGCGGATTTGACGGTGATCTGGTCGCCATCTGCGTCAGTATCGTTCGCGGTTACGTTGATTTCGACTGCCTTGCCAGCATCCGTCATTGCGGTGTCGTCATTGGCGTCAGGCCCTTGGTTGACGGGCATTTCTGGATAGACGCCATTTTTGAACGTTTCTGGCGTCAGGTCATAGGCGTTGACGCCTTCAAGCCGGACTTCAGCATCGCAGCCGAGTGTGAGAACCGCATCATCGCCATCCTGCCGGAGTGCGATATTCAAGCCCGCATAGTCAGAGATATCAAGCATATCGCCTTCATAGACGCTGAAATCCTGGATGTGATCGAAGCCGGAGCCTTGCTCGAAAACGAACAGGTCTGCGCCCGCGCCGCCGGCGAGAATGTCATGGCCGGCGCCGCCAGTGATCATGTCATCGCCGTCATCGCCAAAGACGCCATCATCGCCTGCGCCGCCGTTGAGGATATCGTCGCCGCCTGCGCCTTCGATCCAGTCGTCGCCGCCTTCGCCGTTATAGTTCTCGTCGGTGTCCGTGCCCCAGAAACCATCCCAGCCATCGGTTCCGTAGATTGTTACTGGAGCGGTGTCCGTGCCGGACAGATGCACGTTGGCGACGCGAACTTCAGCGTCTTGGCCAAGCGAAATTATGGTGTCCGCGCCGTCAATCGTGTAGCTGATGTCACTGGGATCACAAGCTGAAAGGTCAATCGTATCGCCTTCTGCGGCATTGAAATCGCTGATCAAGTCATAACCGGATCCGGGGGCGAATACGAAAACATCTGCGCCAGCGCCGCCCGACAGAACATCATGGCCAGCGCCGCCAGTAATCACGTCGTTGCCTGCGCCGCCATCAAGGGCGTCATCGCCTGCGCCGCCGTTTAGGATATCGCTGCCGCCGCCGCCTTCGATCCAGTCATCACCGCCATTGCCATTGAATGTTTCGTCGGCATCCGTGCCCCAGAAACCGTCCCAGCCTTCTGTGCCGTTGGCGATAATTGGTTGGTCATTATAGGCGTCGGTCATGTGATTGCTCCCTTGAGAAATTCCGCAAGAACAAAGGAGCATTTTTGCTGCTATTTTGTTCAGTGATTTTGTAAAATACTATAAGTCAATCAACTCAATATCATGTAAAGGGAATAAAATAGAAATTTATACAAAAATTTATTGTAATATATGGGGTTTGTATATTGAATAAATGTGTATTTGAGAGAGTCTCGTGCGAGATTTGTCCGGCCTTTTAGATGTAAGCTAGCCGTGTGTCGCTGGCTGGGCGGCCTGAGTTTGATGACCCGAGTGGGACGACAACATGGAATTTGGCGGATATCATCAAATGGCTGATCTCCCAATTGTCCGACGGGATTGAACAGGTCCATGAGCTATACCTCAGACGTTCTCATCATTGGCGGCGGCTTGCATGGTTGCTCCGCTGCGTTGCACTTGGTGATGCGCGGGCAATCTGTGACGGTGTTGGAACGGGATGCATCGGGGCGGCATGCGTCTGGCCTTAGCGCTGGCGGCGTCAGGCGGCTCGGGCGGCATCTGGCGGAAGTTCCGCTTTCGATACGCGCCACGGAGTATTGGCAGGATATCCAGGCGCTCGTTGATGACGATTGCGGGTACCGGCAAAGCCGCTATCTGCAATTGGCGGAAAATGATGCCGATTTGGAGACTGGCCACGCCCGTGCGGCGGAGATGCGCGCCAATGGCTTTGTCCATGAAGCAATGATCGACGAGGCGGCTTTGCGCGCCTTTGTCCCCGGCGTGGCGTCGCATTGTGTCGGGGCGCTGCATGTGGACGGGGATGGCGCGGCTGATCCGCTCCGCACGACGCTCGCATTCAAACGCCGGGCAGAGGCGCTTGGCGCTGTCTTCTTTGATGGCGCAGCAGTGACGGCTATTAGCCGCATTGGAGATGGTTGGCGGGTAGAAAGCTCCGCAGGCGCGTTCGAAGGCGGCGCGCTCGTCAATGCGGCAGGCGCTTGGGGCGGCAAAGTCGCGGCCATGTTGGGGGAGGCGCCGCCGGTTGAAGCCCGCGCGCCAATGATGCAGCTAACCGAGCCAGTGGCGCCATTCGCAGACGCCGTATTTGGCGCGTTGGGCGATGCGTTATCGCTAAAGCAGATGGAGAACGGCGCCGTCATGATTGGCGGCGGGCGCCTAGGCCGGGCGCTGCCGGACCAAGGCGTGGTTGAGTTGGTCGAAGAGGGCCTGGCGCGCAGCCTTGCGACCGCGCGGCGCTTGTTCCCTATCCTGGAGGCCGCCAAGGTCGAGCGTCGTTGGGCCGGGATCGAAGGCTATATGCCGGACGATATTCCCGTTCTCAGCATTGGGGCGGAGAAGAGCATTGTGCATTCATTCGGATATTCCGCGCACGGCTTCCAGCTAGGGCCTGCCGCCGGGGAGGTCGTCGCTGATCTCGTGATGCACGGCGAGACTAAATACCCGATTGAAGCTTTTCGGATTGATCGCTTCTAGCGCCGCCGACCCTGACGGCCGCCATCTTGATTGCCGCCTGATCCGCCGCCGCCGAAGCCAGCGGTTCGTTGGTCTCCGCCCGTGCGCCGATTTCTCCGCTCGCGATTATCCTGTGCATCCGCTATGGCGGCAGGCGCCTCAATGCCAAGGGCGGCAGCTGCACGTTGGATCGTTCCGGTAGGGATAATCACAGGCGGGGAGGCGCGTTCGCCAAGTTCAATCCGTGTAAAGGCGCCAGCTTCAGTCAGCTCAAAGTTTTGGCCAGACCGCGTTTTACCCCGGATCCAGTCGCCATAGACCAGCGTCACCTCAACCAATGTCGGCGACAGCACATTCACATGCGCGATGCCGCCGCGCACGCCCATCGTCGCCACCGGCGTCTCAATCTGCACATTGCCGTATTTAGAAATCCGCCCGCCGACATAGCGCATCAAACCATGGGCGAGATTGATCGTCATTTCGCCAGTTCTGGTGTCCGGGTCGTAGACGAATGCGTCGATCGTCAGCTCGGACTGCGGCGATACGGTGACGGCGCTTTGGTCCAGCATCAGCAATTGCGCCGGCCCCAAAGGCCCCGTCGTCACCCGCTCCAGCACGACCAACTCATGCCCTGGAATGAGCGCCCGTTCGTTCAGCGCAGGCGGCGCCGTCCGCGTATCCGCCATAGCCGTCGCAGCAACGCCAACCGTTCGTGCTTCAGCGCTTAGGCTGACCAAGCAAGCGAGCGCGAACGCTAGCATCATGCGCATCATCAGCAACCCCTCCGCCCAAACCACCAAGATTTCGGCAGTCCGTACCGCAATGTGTGGACCGGATCATAGTTTGCAAGCAATGACGCGCTCATATGTATCGGCTGTTACAAGACAGCTCTTGGAGGGCACGGGGCTATTGGCGTGTTTGGCAATCCCTGCGGTTCGCGCCCTCGCAGCATTGTGAGGCGGAGGTGATCGGCGGTGCTGGTAGCATGACGTATGACATGGGGAGGGCGTGTGTGATGCGGGTGATATCTGCGGTATTGGCGTCTGTGTTTGTTGTGGGCGCTGGCTTGGCGGAGGCGGCGCCGGTTCGGGACAAGACGTTCCCGTGGCGCACTTGGGACGCGTCCGTATTTGAGGAGGCGCGCCGGGATAAGAAGTTTGTGCTGCTCTCGCTGCAATCCTGGTGGTGCCCGTGGTGTCTCACCATGAATGAAAAGACGTTTGGCGATGCGGATATACGGGCCGAGCTTGCTGGAGCAGCCCCCCTGAAGTGGTCCACCCCTAGGGATAGTATTTATCCCGTCA
>JAYNYG010000108.1:0-2456 GCA_038102935.1 Alphaproteobacteria bacterium
GGTCATATGGCGGTGCAGAGAAAGCCCCGAGTTTGGATCACCTGAGTGTCGGCTTCCATCGCCTGATGACGCACGTGTCGCACCCGCATCGAATGACCGCTTTCCACCATTAGCGTTGATCGTCACTCTCGGCCTTACCCGCCGTTCACGCTGGCTGTGGACTTCGCATGTGCGTTCCCGGTTTCTTTCGTTCGCTGCAGGTCTGAGATCGACGGCTCCACTAACCTCCGATATGCGGAGAGAGCATCGATTTTGAACTTGAACAATGGCTAGTCTGCGACGCAATCGTGATTAGCAATACGTGCCAAGACCGGCATTCTGCCAGCCGTCAGAAGCAACATCCTTGCTGATCATCCTTGCTGATAAAATCGGCCCGGGCCACACTTTACCGGCTGGGAAGCTCCCACCTGGGACATCCGAGCTAAGCTGATAATCTCGGATGAGAGAAATTCTACCATGACCACATACCACGCAAGCTGTTCCTGCGGTGCCGTCGAAATTGAGGCGGAAGGAGAGCCCGTTGTGCAATGCTATTTAGCTAATTGATGTAACAATCCCATCCACTGGCTGGGGCCGCCTGAAGTAGGAAGTCCTCGTTATAACCGCGCGGGAGATACTT
This sequence comes from Alphaproteobacteria bacterium, assembly GCA_038102935.1. Classification (GTDB taxonomy): domain Bacteria; phylum Pseudomonadota; class Alphaproteobacteria; order Bin95; family Bin95; genus VMCJ01. Next base: position 620 of record JAYNYG010000108.1, read on the forward strand.
TGATGCCATATCTAGAGCGTGATGCAGTGCGGCTGTACTTTGAAGATGACGGAGAAGGGCCGCCAATTCTGCTGACGCATGGCTTTGGCGCTTCGGCCAGTATGTGGGCGGGACAAGTGAAGGCCTTCTCTGACCGCTACCGCCTTATTCGCTGGGATATGCGCGGCCACGGTAAAACCGAATGCCCAGAGGATTTGGAGAACTACAGTCAGGCACACACCGTCGACGATATGCAGGCCTTGTTGGATCACCTTGATATCGAAAAAGCGGTGATCGCAGGCCATTCGCTTGGTGGGTTTATGTCGCTCGCCTTTAACGTTTCTTATCCAGAACGGGTGCGGGCACTCGTTCTGCAGGGGTGTGGTCCGGGATACCGTCGCGATGACGCGCGTGAAAAATGGAACGAGCGTGCTGCAAACAGAGCGCGGACTTTGGAGGAAGGTGGTTTGGCGGCGCTCGGTGGCGGAGCCGAAGTTCGTGAAAGCGTACAGGGTTCAGCGAAAGGGCTCGCGCAAGCGGCGCGCGGCATTTTAAGCCAAACAGATTCACGCGTAATTGATAGCCTGCCTGGGGTTTCGGTGCCGACGCTGGTCATCATTGGGGATGGCGACACTTACTATATGGATGGATCTGGGTATATGGCGGATCGCATTCCCGATGCCGTCAACGTCGTCGTTGAAGGCGCTGGGCATGGCGTTAATGTCGAGAAACCGGCGGCTGTGAACAATGCGCTTGAGCAATTCCTTGGGCAACTTTGATATGCTCTGCAAGTCGTGGAAGATGGAAGGGTTGAACCTCTAATACTTGATTTCGAGCCAAGCGTGACGCCGTTTCAATCGTATATATCTACAAATTCCGAGATGGCGCTAACGTAACAGGTTCGCCTATTTCATCCATCGCAGAACAATTTTGCGGCTGCTATCTGACCCGCCTTTATGTCTGGTATATGCAACACCTTCGGCGCGCAGCATTGGACTGTTCCGCTTGAGTTGTCCGCCAAGCGTGGCAGCGGATTTTGGCCAGCCGGGACTGAAGCGGGCACTGTCTGCTGCGGCAATATTCAAAGCGTCGAGCAAGGCCGTTGCTGAGCCCTCCCAGACACCGCCTTCAAGGAATTGGACGAACTTAATCACAGTCCATGCGACAGGGTCAGCATCCAGTGAGATGGCCTTGGCGGCCTCGCTGTTTTCCTTCAGAGCTTCAATGTAACGTCCGGACTCCCAACCTAAACTTGGCTCGGCAGCCGTTACCCAGCGCGCCGCATCAGCCATACGCGGCGACCAGGGGAGTTGGACGTTTTCATAGTTCGCGACAGCGGACTGCAAGGCGTCACATATTGCGCCGAAGATTACCGGTTCCAGCGCCTCAAAACGTTCCAAAACTTTCGATTCCGGCAAACGTTGTTCTGGCGGAATGGGCGCCAGTTCGACGAAGATGCAGCGATCAGCGAAGTCGCTGCGTGATGCGAAGTCAGTAATGCCGTTCAAAATCATTGGTCGACTGACCTTCATGATCACCTCATCTCGATCACTATGCAGCTTGCGCGTTGTGAACGACCCGCTGGTGGCTATGCGGCTGAGGGCGTCAGATAGCCAGGGCTGTATCCGGCTTACATTGTCGTAGGATAGCAAGTGCCGGTTCTGTGCGCTGATCGCTAAGTCCCTTTCGTCTCGCGGCGTTGACGCGGAATCAACAATATTGGGGTCGACTAACCGTCTTAGCAGGCGGGTGAGGGTGGATTTGGCGGAACCCTGTTCGCCTGTGACGACCAAAATCGGATAAGGACCAGTTGGATGAAGAGCTGAGATGATCCAGCCCAACAACAGGGATTCATCGG
>JAYNYG010000108.1:2466-4891 GCA_038102935.1 Alphaproteobacteria bacterium
ATTAGCGAACTGGAGGAATTGTTCAATCAGTTCGCCTCGTTCCGGTTCAACTAATGCCAACATCCCGGCCGTGTGGACGAACTTGATCGGTGGATTACTAACGATTCCCCACTCGGTCGGCGTGATCTTCACCGCACGGGTGGATTTAGGCTCGCCAAGCGAGATGTAGAGCGCCCCGTCGTGCAGCCCGACGCGCCGATGAACCGGGAATATAAGCCCCCGATCCATAGCAATCGCTGCCGCGAGATTACGGGCCTCCTCAATGGTGGTCGCCGAGGGCCCGACGCCGGTTTCGTGATAGAAGGCTAGGGTCAAGAAGCCTTTAAATTGCGCTCCGCGGATGTCGACATGGCGACCGTGCTGCTCGGCAGGCAAGGTGGCGTAGGTTGAGCCGTCCTCGCCTAGCCAGAGCTCAAGCGCTTCGACAATAGCGGCCGTTCTGGCACCGATAGATGGGGACTTCTTTTGCTCAGCGGCTTTGACGGGCACTTTCGCCTTGGGATCGGTGACAGGTGTGGTGTTTTGAAGGAAGCGGGAAACGTGTTTGGCTGTCCATCCTTCAGCTTCCGCATCAGCGGCATCCCAGCCGGCGGCGACATCTGATGGCAGATCGCAAATGCGAACCGTCTTCGCTCCCGCCGCTAGTGTTAGGCGTGCGACGGCTTTGGCATATTTGGTGCCCGGTTCGTCAGCATCTGGCCATACAATGGCGTCGCGTCCCTGCATCGCTGACCAGTCAGCGCTCTTGGCCGCGCTGGCGCCATTCGGGCTTGTCACAACGACATATTCCAGTGTGAGACGCCGGGCGGCTTCTACCGCTTTCTCGCCCTCACAGACGAGAAGGGGCGCCTTTGGACGTTCAGCCAGTTGATCCAAGCCGTAGATTGGCCTTGGCGCTGGCCATGCCTTCCGTTTCCAGGTCAGGGCCGACGACGCAGCGTCTTGCCAGAGCGTCAGTGGAAAGAAGGTCTTGCTGTCATTGTCCTCAATGCGGTCGATATACCCGAGAAGCCTGCTTTTGGCGTCCAGATAGCAGTATCGAACCCCTTTAGACCGCGACGGTGCTGGCGCATCTGTAGGAATTGGGAGGACTATCGACCAATTATCACTCTCTCGGGCCGTCATGGTTCAACGTCCAGAAGCTCAGCCAACCGCAATGCCGCCTGCATCTGACTGCAATTGTTCAGGTAGGCCCACAAGGAGATCAGATCACAGCCGCCAACCGGCACGGCAAAGTCCGCCCAAAGGCCGGTCTGGACGTTGATTTTAAAGGAACCGGGCCGGCGGTCTTCTCGGTTCGGATTACGAGCAATGTATTCCTCTCCAACTAATCGCCCATCGGGCAACCACGTTTCCACCAGCATCCTCGCTCGAGGAAGTGCTGCGGCTGTCACCCGGCCGAACAGATCTCTAGGGAAGCTCTTCGTTTTGCCCATCGTCTATCCCTCCTGAACGGAGGTGTTGTGTGCGACATGGGCTGTCACCCAGCTCCAAAGGGATGCCGTGTCATACCGGACGAGCCGCCCCAGCTTGAGGAACGGCGGTCCGCCGCCCCGCACACGCCAGGCTTGGAGTGTGCGTTTTGATAAACCGAGCATCTCCGCGGCTTCGGTCTCATCGACCAAATGCCGCCGTGTGTGATGGGACGTGGGTTGTGTTGTTTCACGATGGGCCATGGTCGCCCTCCATTGGTTACGATGGAGGGAGAATTCGTAAAAATGACGGCGATTAAATAGGGGGCGCCGATTAAATCGCTAGGGGGATTTGATTTCCGGCTTCGGCTTTCTGCCGGGCTTGCCCATCTTGGGGTGGTCTTTGGCGGCCTTTGCCCAGGCGCGGTCAAAGGCCCGACCGGATAGGCCGGGAAACTGGATCTGAAGCTCCTCTTTAAGAGTCCTTCTTGCGGGCATTTGGTCTTCGGCAGCGAGTACTCGCAAATGCTTTTCGCAGTTGAATTCAGCTCCAGAAGTTGACTGGGGTGCTTCCGCCAGGAATTCAGACCGCCAATCACGTTCAGCACCGTCCTCGTCCAAAAGCACCAACTCTACAGATTGAAGCGCTGTGGTTGGTTCGCCATGCCATATGCATCCAAATTCAAGTTGCGCACCTTTGAGCAGAAGTTGGACGCTAGGATCTCGCCACCATCTGGATGGTAGACTGATGCGACGGGGGTCTGGGGCCACTTCCGGCGACACCGGCAGCCCGGTTATGATGACCCGGCCTGATCTAAGCGCATCCAGGAGCACCAGCGGCGTCATTTCAAGGGGTGGCGTCGTACTGTCGTCGGTTTCATCTGTTGATGAGGAGCTCACTTCCCATGTCAAAGCAGAGGCTTTGAGCGTCGGTGATTTGGACGTATTCGCGGCGTGGCCGGATATTGAAGCGTTCCGCACCCGGACAACTGAGCACCGGCGCACTACCTCGG
>JAYNYG010000014.1:0-45043 GCA_038102935.1 Alphaproteobacteria bacterium
TCCGCTGGCTCTTTTGCGGCGTCCGTCAGGGCCTCTGGGTCTCATGCGCTGCTGCTAGGTCTCAAACCCATAATCGCTCACCTAAATCCGCTTGATTGCCGGGTTAAGGGCAACACCAGCTGCCCCACACTTGACCCGGTTTGCCTCCAGCCATGCGAGATCATCATCCTCAATCTCGGAAGCCAAAGCCTCTAAGACTGGCTGTATTGGTGATGGTATAAAATCACCACGCGCCAATGCTCCGGTTTAGCGCTCATACCCCGCCACACGACCACTGGGCCTGCATCTGTCGTGAACAGAACGATGCGTGCACGCCCACATTGGAAATCGTAATTTAGCGAATTGCATCACTGTTCACGCCGAGAATTAATAAAATAACCTTGATTAGGCCTTATTGGAGTCCATGACTGTTCGCTGGAAACCGTTCACATGTGTGGGAATAAATGTGGGAACGGTAAATTAAAATCGTGGTGTTATATAATATAATCAGCGTCTTATAGGGAAGCGATGGCGGAGAGAGAGGGATTCGAACCCTCGAAAGGCTTGCACCTTTAACGGTTTTCGAGACCGCCCCATTCAACCACTCTGGCACCTCTCCGCAGGCCGAACCGCGCTCTGATTCAGCGGCGCGGAAAGTAGCGGAGGCGGCGCCTGTCCGCAAGCCGATTTATCCGCGCAGCATCGCGCGGGCGATATTAGATTGCTGGACCTGACTGGCGCCTTCAAAAATGCGGAACAAGCGCGCATCGCGGGAAAGGCGGGCGACGGGAGACAGGTCTTCCATATAGCCAAGTCCGCCCATCACCTGCACTGCCCGGTCCGCCACCCGGCTGACCATTTCTGAAGCAAACAGCTTCGCCGATGCGATATCGATAAACGGGATTTTGTCGCCTGCGTCGAATTCCCGGGCGCACTCGAGGCAAAGCGCACGGGCCGCTGACATCTCGGCTTGGCTGTCCGCCAGCATCGCCTGGATTTGGCCGAACTCGCCAATCGGCTGGCCGAACTGGCGACGCTCGGCAGCATAAGTCGTCATTTCTTCAATCAGCCGGATCGCCTGCCCAACACAGGTCGCCGCCACATGCAGGCGCGCGTGATTGATGCCGCGCAACGCCGCCCGGAGGCCAGCGCCCTCTTGGCCGCCAACCAGGGCGTCCGCCGGAACCCGGCAATCCTCAAACCAGACATAGCAGACATGGCTGCCTTCGTTGCCCAGCATCCGGGGCGGCTCACCGACTTTGACGCCTTCCAGGTTCGCATCAACGAGGAACGCAGATATGCCGCGTGCACCGGTTTCGTTCGGGTCCGTCCGCGCCATGGTCAGGAATACATCTGCCTGGGGCGCATTGGTGATGTAGCGCTTTTCGCCATTTATCACCCAGCCATTGCCATCTCGACGGGCGCTTGTTGTAAGGGCGCCAGCGTCCGATCCAGCTTCCGGCTCTGTCAGCGCAAATGAGCCGGTGCATTCGCCCGTCGCCATCAGTGGCAAGTAGCGGCGTTTCTGGTCCTCCGTCGCGAAGTCCAGGATTGCCTGTGACGTGAGTCCAATCGTCGTCGAGAAGCGGGACCGGTAGACGCAGGACGCTTGGCAGAATTCAAACGTCAGCCGCACCTGCTCTTCCATCGTGCAGGCGAGGCCGCCGTATTCTTCTGGAATAGAGATGCCGAACAGGCCGATGTCCTTCAAAGCTTGCGTCAAGTCTTCCGGCACACCGTCCTCGCGTGTCAGCCGATGTTCGGCTGGGCGGAGAACGGTCTGCGAGAGATCGCGCACAGCGGCCAGGTAGTCTTCGAATTGGGCGTATTCGACAGAAGAGCGCATGGTATGGAGCGTCCAGAAATTAAGCGGCGGCGCGGGATCGCGTGGCCAAAAGCGGTTCGAAAAGATGTTGCGCCAAGTGACGAACGACCGGCACAGCAACGCCGTCCCCCGCAAGTTTGAGCGCGGCGTTCAACGATGGCGGGGCGGCATAATCATCCGGCAGCCCCATCAGCCGAAGCGCCTCACGCGGCGATAGCAAACGCGTGCGGACATGGCCGTCCTCGACGAGTATCAACGTCTGGCGGCTTGACCCTCCGGCGGGCGTGCGGAGACATCCTGCAACCCCATCAAACCGCACCTCGGCGCGCTGTATATTTTGGCCAGAAGGATCACGGCGCATCCGACGGAACATAGCGCCGACATGAACGCCCCGAGCTTTCACTGCAGCAGTGACCCGCGCCCGATGCAGCGGCGCCATGAGCGCCAATAATGCAGTCGTATCCTGATCGCTCCGCCAGCGAAGCCTGGATGTGTTCGGCTCAATAATACTGGAGAGATCGGTGTTGCGTGGCGGTGGTTGCGGCAACCACACATCCTGCCAGCCCTTCGCCGCAGCTATGCCAAGACCAGCTACAGCGCGCTCTAAGGCCGGTGTACGGAAGGACGGCTGCGAAGTCTGAGGGAAGCCATCGCGCGACGCAACAACGAACAGCCGCGGCCTGGATTGTGGCAGGAACAGTGAGGCGTCGATAACGAAAGCGGTAAAACTGTACCCGGCCTGCGCAATCGCTTCACCGAGCGCGGCAAAGTCCTTGCCTTCGTTCGAGGTCAACAGCCCGACCACATTCTCGATGGCGATCAGGCCAGGCGCACGGCCTTCGCGCTCCAAGCCTTCGATCAATCGCCAAAACGCCCAGAACATGCCGGACCGTGCGCCGGAAAGGCCACGCCTGCCGCCCGCCAGCGATAAATCCTGGCAAGGAAATGAAGCCCAGGCCAGGTCTGCATGCCCCGGCAGGTCAGCCGTTGAAAGGTTTGCGATGTCACCCAGGCGAAAGTCATCGCAGCCCCAGTTCGTCTTATAGCTCGCGGCTTTGGCGGGATCGATATCGTTCGCGAATAGCGCCTTCCACCCTGTCCCTAAGCCAGCGCGGGCCATGCCGCCGCCAGCAAAGAATTCATAATATGAGGGCGTCGTATTCATTCGCCGGGCTGGCATCAGCCGAAGCGGATCGCGTTGACGGTTTGCAGGTTCTTGGGCTTGCCATCATCGCCGACAACAGCGAGACGACGCGGCCCTGGCGCATCTTTTGGCGTGCCAAGCAAGCGCAAACGCTCATCCCAGAACATTGGGCGGAGGAAACTGATCTCCATCTCCAAGCCAGTTATTGGCCCTGCCCTGCCCGCTTCTTCGATGAGCGCGCCGAGCATGATGTGCGAGGCCATCAATCCGCCAGCTATGGGTGCGCGGAAGCCGAAGCGTTCCGCGGTTGCAGGATCAGAATGGATCAGGTTTTCGGCCTCATCAGAGAAACTAGCCACATTCTCCGGCACGAGCTGCACTTCACTGATCTGCGCCATGCCCGCCAGTGGATCACTCGGCGTCGTCACCCGGCGCGCCGATGCGTCGCCAGGGCCAGGGTTCAAGCTGGAGCGGCTGGCGCGGAGCGGCACAGATCCGTCCGCCAATGCAAAAGCGAAGTCCGCAAACACCTGCGCGCCGCGCGGATGGGGCTCAACGCGGAAAACCTCCCCCGCCATGGTGATCGGCTGGTCAAGCGGCAGAGCGTCATTCAGCCGGAAAATCTGCGTCATGTGGACATTGCCGTTGATCGATCGGCCTGACCAACGCTGCGCCATGATTGCGTAGAACCCAAGGAATGTCGGATCGCCGGCATCACCCCATATATCCGCATCAACACCGCACAGCGCCAGCTTCTGCCGCTGCCGCGCCCGAGAAATTTCGAGAACACGGGGCGGGAATACAAAGCCCGGCGGCGGCGGCGGTTCGCTAGCGGCTGTTGCAGTGTCATTCATTGGAGAAACCTCTGCTTATTTGTGCGCTCGTAAAAACGTCAGCATCGCTTTGTTGAAGCCATCAACATCCTCAAGGTTCGCCAAATGCCGAGCGACCGGTAATACGGCCAATTGCGCGCCGGGAATACCGTCACGAATGGTTTCAGCCATGCTGAGCGGCGTCGCTTGATCATCCTCACCGCAGATGACGAGCGTCGGCAAGGCGATCTCGCTAAGGCGAGGTGTGACCGCCAGGTTGGCTATAGCGGCGCCGCAGCCGCAATAGCCTTCAACGGGCGTATCGGCAATCATCCGGCGGACATCATCAAGCGCTGGCGCGCCGGAAGCCATGAACGAAGGCGAGAACCAACGCTCCATCGTGCCTTCAACGCCCGCCGCCATACCGTTGGCGCGGGCGGTTGTGATCCTGTCCGCCCACATCGCTTTTGCTTCTGGTGGATATCCAGCAGAGGTATCCGCCAGTGTAAGGGAGATCAGCCGTTCCGGCGCGCGAAGCGCCAAGGTCTGGCCAATCATCCCGCCCATGGACAGACCGACCCAATGCACTTTGTCGAGGCCGAGCGCATCCATCAGTCCGACCGCATCATCAGCCATCATCTCAAGCGAATATGGGCCTGGGGGCACTTCAGTGCCGCCATGGCCGCGCGTGTCATAGCGGATCACCCGGAAGTCGTCAGTCAGGACCGCCGCCTGCGGGTCCCACATCGCAAGTTCGGCGCTGAGCGAATGGCTCATCATCAGCGGCGGTGCGTCCTTGGATCCTTCATCAGAATAACGGATGGAAATGCCGTTGGCGGAGATCATTTTGGTTTCAGTCATGGCGCGCTCTTTCATCGAATCAGGTTGGTTGGGCGAAAGACTAATGCAGAACCGTCGGTTTCGCATCGTCGGCGCGTTCGGGGGGCGCGACGGCCGCCGGGCTCGCATGATGGTGCGACATCCGCCAACGTTCGCCTTCACGCACGAATATGTTCGTTGCGATCAATACAGTTCCACCGACGCCGCCCAGCCGCTCATAGCAGGTAACAAAGGCTGCATGTCCCATCAGATGCGCATGCGCTTCAAAGCAGGAAATCTCTGGCATCTGGTCCGCGCCGAGGATGTGATTCCAGCTGTTCAGGACAGGATCTCGGCCAACAAGGAGCGGCGCGCCCGGGTGCAAGCAGGCGACTGGGCCGGATTCTGCCCACACGTCCGCCATTGCTTCTTTGTCGCCAGCGCTAAAGGCGGCATAGAACGCTGCGTTCGCCGCCAGCACATCCTCACGGTCGTTGCTCATAAGCTACTTCCCCTCGCCGCTTGCACCGCTCAGGCGTGCTTCAGCCTCGCGCAGGATATCAGTTTTTGACGGGCGGAACCCACAGTCGATCCACCATGCTTCCAAGCTGCTGTGCAATACGCCAACGGCGGGGCCTTTGGGTACGCCCAACGCGAGCAAATCACGGCCAGCCAACGGGAACGTCTTCGGCGTCCATGCGTCAGCCGCCGCTAACTTGCCGGCGAGCGGCTTACCTTGGACAGCAAACGCAAGCAGAGCGCGGCGGCGATAGCGGTCAGCGCCCATTCGGTACAGCATCGCGCTGGGTTCGGCATCCAGATCATTCCAGGGCTTGGCGAGATCACTCAGGCTGCGCCGTTCTGCATTCGAAAGCCGTAGCTTTTCGCCGAGCGCCTTCATCTCCGTAGCATCACCTGGCGCAAGCGCAGCCAGCCTGAGCAACGGATCAACAGCGCCCTCGACGGATATTAGTTTCGCAAGAGCATCCGGCGCATCCGCCCCGAGCAGTCCCTGCAACACGCCAGCCTCTGCCATGGCTTTGGCCGCAGGCAACGGATCAGGTGCGCCGAGCAGCTTAAGCAACTCGACCCGAATACGCTCAGCAGAAAGCTGCGCCAGACCATTCCGGCCAGCCTCACAGGCGCTTAGCGCCGCAGCATCTGGCTCCCCGACGCCATACCAGGCAAAGAACCGGAAAAAGCGTAAGATCCGGAGATAATCTTCTCGAACGCGCGCGTCCGCCTCGCCAACGAAGCGCACAAGGCCTGCCGCTAAATCTTGCTGGCCGCCGAAATAATCGTGGACGACGCCGGTTTGGTCCAGCGATAGCGCATTAAAGGTGAAGTCACGGCGGCTTGCGTCCGCTTGCCAATCATCCGTGAAGGCGACCTCCGCGTGGCGGCCGTCTGTCGCCAGATCAAGGCGCAGGGTTGTTACTTCGATGCCCTTGCCGTTCACAACTGCCGTAATCGTACCGTGCGCGATGCCCGTCGGTACGGCCTTGATTTTGGCGGCGCCAAGCCGCGCCTGCGTTTCTTCAGGCACACAGGATGTCGCGATGTCGATATCGTGGACTGGCCTATCCAGCAGCGCATCCCGCACGGCGCCGCCAACGATACGGGCGCTATCTGGCCCGTCACCGAGAGCAGCCAAGACGCGCCGCGCGCCCTTGTTGTCTAGAAGGCGTTGCAGGCCGGGCGTCACTTGTTTGACGATTCCGGTGTGATCAGCTTGCCAGGGACGAGCTTGCCGTCCTCGTAGGTCGGCGGCTCATAGAGCGCATCGGCGGGCGCGCCAGATGTCCAGGCCCATGTCACCAATACAACAGCGGCAAAGGCGACGCCGCCAGCAGACAGCCACACCCATGGCGCATCCCGCGCCGCAAGTTTAAACGAGCCGAGCTTCTGGCTCTTGATCAGAAGGTAGATCAACGCCGGCAGCAGCAGCGGCAAGATGATCGTCAACGCTTGGCGCATAGCGGATCAAAGCTCCGTTCGGTTTCAGGCGCTCGCCATCAGTTCGGCGAAATTCACGAGCATCCCTGCCGTGGCGCCCCAAATATAGCGATTCTCGTATGGGAGAACATAGAACCAGCGTTCGACGCCGTCCCGCATCGCCGTTTCCTTTACGTAATTATCACGGTCGAGCGCGAAAGCGAGCGGCACTTCAAACACTTCGTCTACTTCAAAGGGATCGATCTCAAGGTCAAACGGCGGCTCGACCCACCCGACAATTGGCGTGACGCCATAGGCCGTTGATGTTTCATAGAGCGGCAAACGGCCAAGCAGCGTAATATGCTTGGACGCCAAACCGATCTCTTCCTCCGTTTCCCGAAGCGCGGTTGCGACATGATGCGGATCTTGCGGCTCGACGCCGCCGCCGGGGAAACTAATCTGGCCAGCATGCTTCTTCAGATGCGCCGTGCGCTGTGTCAGGATAATCGTCGCCCCCTGCCGACGATTGACGATTGCAGCGAGCACGGCGGCGGGCTTCAGGATACGGTTCGTCCGTCCAAGCAACCGCGTTCCATCCGGGCGCAGATCAAAGTCACTGCGCGCGGCCTTCTCGATAAATTCTGGCGTTTCATAGACTTCGTCGAGAGACTTCAGTCGAGCGCTGATCTCATCCGGCCTCACGCTCCAGCATCTCCCAACGCAATCCGAAGACCAGCGCTTTGGATATAAAGCATGCCTTCGTCCTCAATTGCCTTCTCTGCCAGTTCATAGAAAACCGGGCGCAGCAGTCGCGCCTCAAGCTTATCCCGCACTGTCACATAGGGTCTTGGTTCGCCAGTATCAGCGTCAATATCGATTCTGAGCGGGTGCATTTCATCCAACGCGACCCATTCATCAAGATTTGTTCTGAATTTAATGACGCCATCGCCTTCCTGCATCTCCACGGCAGTAAATGGAACGTCGTCAACGTCAATCCGGCCTTTCTCAACCGGCGTCTGCAGCCAGTATTGGCCTTCATCATCCAACCGCAGCACTGTAGAGAACAGCTTCACCAAGCCAGGACGTGTGAATGGCAGCCCTTCCCGCCACCACGTGCCATCCTGGTCAATGCGAATGCCATAATGGCCATGGTCTGCTGCGACCCGGGCGGGTTTCGGCTGATCTTCGTCCGATAATTCGCGGATTTTAGGCGGTTCCTCTGTCATCGTCTCGATTTCGCCATAACTTACCTTCAATCAATCGTCAGGCATGGTTCACAGGTTAGCGAGGCGGAGCCCCAAACGCCTCAGATCACTATATACTAGGCCGATACGCCGAGATTGCGATTCTATGAGAGAAGGAAAACGGCCCTTATGAATGAGATCTCAGGCGATGCGTCCACCGCGATGGACTTTGACCGGGCAGGCGAGAAGCTGGGCCAGGCCCGCGCCGCCATCGGCGAAGTTTTCCTCGGCCAGAAGCAGGTCGTCGACGAAGTCATGGCGACGCTTATGGCGGGTGGCCACGGGTTGATCGTCGGCGTTCCAGGCCTTGGCAAAACATTGCTGGTTGAGACTGTCGCGGATGTGTTTGGCCTGTCCACCCGCCGTGTGCAGTTCACGCCGGACTTAATGCCCGCAGATATTCTCGGCTCCGAGGTTCTCGAAGACGCGAACGACGGCTCCCGCGCCTTTCGTTTCGTTGAAGGGCCAGTATTTTGCCAATTGCTGATGGCGGACGAAATCAACCGCGCCAGCCCGCGCACGCAGTCAGCGCTGCTGCAGGCGATGCAGGAACGGAAGGTCGCCGTCGGCGGCTTGAACCGCCCGTTGCCGCAGCCTTTCCATGTGCTCGCGACCCAAAACCCGATTGAGCAAGAGGGGGCATATCCCCTGCCCGAAGCCCAGCTGGACCGCTTTTTGATGGAAATCCGCGTTGATTTCCCGGATGCCGAAACTGAGCGTTCCATCCTCGACAAGACCACCGGCACAGAACTCTCCGAAGCCCCGCAAGCATTCACCGATACTGAGCTGATGGACGTACAAGCCCTCGTCCGCGCCATGCCCATCGGCGAGACTGTCGTTGACGGGTTATTGCGTATGGTGCGATCCGCAAGGCCAGGCGCCGTTGATAGCCCGTTGCCGATGAACGCCGTTTCATGGGGCCCAGGCCCGCGCGCCAGCCAGGCATTGTCGCTCGCCGCCAGGGCGCGGGCGTTGCTGGATGGGCGATTGTCGCCCTCCACTGATGATGTCGCCGCATTGGCGCCCGCAGTCCTCCGCCACCGTATGGCGTTGACATATACCGCTGAGATCGAGGACGGGCTTGATATCGATGCGGCGATCCAGCGGCTGATTGGCATGCTCGGCTAGAACTGATGGCGATTTTGGCGAAACCGGCAGGCGGGCGTTTTGACGCCAAGATGGTCGCGGAGGCGGAAGCGCTTGGCCGCGCCGCCGCCCGTATCCGCCCGGTCGGTCGCCGCCCACGTGATGCACAGACGGGCGCCCATGGCCGACGGCGCGCCGGTCCTGGCAGCGCATTCTGGCAGTACCGGACCTACAATCCTGGTGAATCCATCCGCAATATTGACTGGCGGCGCTCCGCCAGGGGCGATGCGCCCATCGTTCGCGAGCGTGAATGGGAAGCGGCGCTGACGCTCGATATCTGGGTGGATAGCTCCCGCTCCATGGATTTCCCTGCCCCGCCTGACCCACTAGCGAAACGCCATGTTGCCGATATGCTCGCCCTTAGCGCCGCCAGCGCTTGGCTCGAAAACGCGGAACGTGTGCGGGTATTGAATGATCCTCGGCCCGCCAATGCATCCGGAATTGGCAAGATCGGCAGCGTCGTCGCCGCGCTTGCCCGCGCTGCGGCTAATCCTTGGGCTGCCGGGCAGGATGATTTACCGCCGCGCGGCCCTGCGCCCCGGCAAGGCTTCGTTTTGCTGATCGGCGACTTCCTGACGCCTACTGCGGATTTAGCCGAGCGCGCCGCAACGCTCGCTGGGCGCGGTGCGCGCGGGGCGGCCATTCAGGTGCTGCACCCGCATGAAGTTGAGCTTCCAGCGAAAGGCCGCGTTGAATTCGCCAGCGTTGAATCGGGCGAAAGCCATCTGTTGCGTAACGTCGAACTTGGCCGTGACGTCTATCGCCAACGCATGGCTGATCACACCGCAGCCTTGAATGCAGCCCTCGCGCGGTTTGGCTGGGGCTTCGTTCAACACCGAACGGATGCGCCATTGACGCCGACACTAGCGCGCGCGCTCGCCATGCTTGCGGCGACCGGGGGCTGATAGTCATGGGCGGCGTGTTCTCCAGTCTGGCGTTTGCGGCGCCGCTCGTATTGCTGGCGCTCGCATTGGCGCCAGCGGTATGGTGGTTGCTGCGCGCATTACCGCCGCCGCCACGCCGCGCCGCATTCCCATCCTTGCATATCCTTCGCCATGTAGATGTCGAAGAGGCCACGCCAGCGAAGCCGCCTTGGCCACTACTGCTGTTGCGACTGGCGCTATTTATCGCCGTTGTGTTGGCGATTGCCGGCCCCAGGCTTGACCCCGGCGTACTGCCGCCCGGATCAACGCCGGTTGTCGTAATCGTGGACAACGGCTGGTCTTCAGCTCCGCATTTTGAGCAAAAGCTGGAAGCGCTTGAGGATATCATTGACGCCGCCGCCGCCAGCAACCGCAAAATCGCCCTCACAGCGACCGCGCCGGACCTGAACGGCGATCCTATCCTGATAGAAGGCCGCGCCGCAGACCTGCGGGAAACATTGCTCACGCTGGCGCCGCAGCCCTGGCCCGTGGACTACAAAGCAGCCTTGAAACGCATCCAGGATGCTAGTTTCCCTGAGACCCACTACGCCATCTGGCTATCCGATGGCGTTACCGCGCCCGCCGCCCTCGACATGGCGACGGAATTCCGGGATTGGCTGACAATCTGGTCGCCCGACCCAAGCGAGACGCCACTGCTACTGCGTGAGCCCGAGCGCGATGGCGCTGGCATGGATATCGCGATAGAGCGCGGCGACCGGGGCGCCCGTCCGCCCGTCAGCCTGATCGGGCGTTCCACAGACGGGGCCGCAATCGCTCGGACCGCCATTCAATTTGAAGACGGCGCCCAATCGGCATCTGCCCGTCTCATTGCGCCTGTCGAGACACTGAACCGCATCGCACGGGTCGAAATCGCAAACCAGGCAAGTGCTGGATCAACGATCCTATTGGACTCCGCTTGGGGGCGCCGCCGTGTCGGTATTGTGAGGCTGGCTGAAGCTGGCGGACACCCGCTGCTGGATCCATCCCGATATCTCGTGGAAGCGCTCGCGCCGTTTGCGGAAGTGCAAACTGGAACAGTCGAAGCACTCATTAAATCTGAAATCGACGTCATCTTATTGACGGATCAGGCAGGCGCAGATCCGGATATTCGCTATATTCTTGATGATTGGACGCGTGCAGGGGGCGTATTGATCCGCTTTGCCGGCCCGCGCCTTGCCGAAAGCCCGGACGCCTTGACTCCAGTGCCGCTCCGCGCAGGCGGTCGCGCGCTTGGCGGCCCAATGTCCTGGTCAGCGCCTCTAGGCCTCGCCCCATTGCCAGAAAAAGGCCCATTGAGCGGGCTGACGCCACCCGCTGGCGTCGCCGTATCCCGCCAAGCGCTTGCAGAACCTGGACCAGAACTTTCAGCCGTCACTTGGGCCGCACTCGCTGACGGTACGCCGCTTGTGACCGGCGGTGAACTCGGCGCAGGCATTCTGGCGCTCATTCACGTGGACGCAGGACCAGACTGGTCAGACCTGCCAATTTCCGGCTTTTTCGTTGAAATGCTGCGCCGTTTGACAGCGCTGGCGACAGAGCGCGGACGCGCCAACGCCGGCAGCGAACTGCAAGCCTTCCGAACCATGGATGGGTTCGGCCGCATGGCCGCGGCGCCACCTGGCCTCGATAAACTGAAACTTGGCCCCGATGCCGCCACCCCTGGCCCCCGCCTGCCGCCCGGATATTACGGCCCCGAGGATGCGCCGGTTGCGCTCAACCTCTCACCAGCGATCGCGACGCTTGGCCCGCTGCCGCAATTGCCGCGCGCCCGGACTTTGCCCTATGGCGGGGCTGATGTGGTGCGTATCGGCCCATGGCTGCTGGCTTTAGCTGCGTTGCTGCTCTTTGGCGAATTCCTGCTGACGCTTGGTTATTCCGGGCGCCTGCCAACACTCCCAGGCTTGCCAAAACGCGGCGCCGCCGCTGCAGTGTTGGCTCTGCTACTGATCGCGCCCAATGCATCGGAAGCAGAAGATATCTCCAGCGCTGCAGCGTTAGAAACGCGCCTCGCCTACATTGAAACCGGTGATTCGGAAGTTGACCGACAAAGCCGCCTCGGACTGATCGGCGTTGCGAATGCGCTCAATACCCGAACATCTGTCGAGCCTGGCCCGCCGCTCGCCATAAACCTTGACCGGGATGATGTCACATTGCTGCCATTCATCTATTGGCCTGTAACCCCGGACTTCCCTGCGCTCTCCGCCAAAGCCCGCGCGAAGTTAGCGCGGTACATCTCCACTGGCGGCATGACCCTGTTCGACACACGGGATGGCGACCGGGCTTCAGCCTTAGCGCCGCTCGGCCAGGCGACGCCAGAAGCCGTCGCATTACGGCGCATTCTGGATGGCGCGCCAGTTCCGCCACTGGCGCCGCTGCCAATCGACCATGTGCTGACACGCTCCTATTACCTTCTGAATGAGTTCCCTGGCCGCATGCCCTCTGGCCCGATCTGGGTCGAGCGTGCTGGATCATCTGCCTATGATGGCGTCACTGCTGTCATAATCGGTGGGGCGAGTTGGGCTGCGGCTTGGGCTGTCGATGAGCAAGGCCGGCCTGTATACGCAGTATCCCCTGGCGGCGACCGGCAGCGGGAAATGGCGACGCGGTTTGGCGTCAATCTGGTGATGCATGCGCTGACTGGCAGCTATAAAGGCGATCAAGTGCATCTGCCGTCGATCATGCAGAGGCTCGGCCAATGAATGCCGCCGATCTCGCGTTCGACCCCTTACTACCTTGGGCAGCCATCTTCGTCATGGCGGCACTGGCCGTGCTGATTTTCGGCTATGGCTTGTTCCGCAAAGCGCCTGGCGTATGGGGCCGCGCGCTGGCCTTCGCCATGATCGCTCTAACGCTCGCCGGGCCAAACCTTCGCGTGGAAGAGCGCCGATCTGAGACAGATGTCGCGGTGGCGATAATTGACGGCTCTAGCTCCATGCAGTCCGGAACGCGACAGGCTGACGCCGCATCGGCGGCAGAAGCGCTCCAAGAGGCTGCTGCGCGGATCGACAATCTGGAGCTCCGGATTGTCCAAGGCCAAGCGGATGTAAACGAGGCCGCGAACGGCACGCGCATGTTCCAGCCTCTGGCGAACGCTTTCGCTGATGTACCGCGCGACCGGCGCGCCGGGGCATTCCTGATCACAGACGGACAAGTCCACGACGCGCCCCTGGCCCGCGACGCCGCTGCTGTGCTTGCGCCCCTACTTGGCGGCGCACCCTTGCATGCGCTTGTTGTTGGCGAAGCGGATGAAGGCGACCGGCGTATTCGCATCGTCGCCGCCCCGCCCTTCGCTCTTGTCGGCGCAGAAGCAGAGATCAGGTTTGTCGTTGAGGACGATCCAATTCAGCCAACGCGCAAACAGGCTGAGATCACGGTCCATATTGATGGCGTGCCTGTTCAACGCATCCGTGCATGGCCTGGCCGGGAAACGGGCGTCTTCGTTCCAATCGACCATGCAGGCAGGCATGCGGTTGAACTTGCCGTAGAGGCGGGGCCGAAGGAAGTTAGCCTTTTGAACAACAAAGCGCTGGCTGAGATCGCCGGCATCCGCGACAGGCTGCGCGTGCTGATGGTCTCCGGCCAACCCCACGCGGGCGAACGGGTGTGGCGGAACCTGCTGAAATCTGACCCTGCGGTTGATCTTGTGCATTTCACGATCCTTCGCCCACCGGAGAAAATTGACTACACATCCACCCGCGAGTTGGCGCTGATCGCCTTCCCCATCCGCGAGTTATTTGAGCGGAAGCTGCCCGAGTTCGACCTTATCCTGTTCGACCGCTACCCCCGCCGGGACCTGATCCCGCCGAGCTATTTGGCCAATATCGTTGAGCATGTGCGGAACGGTGGCGCCCTTCTGGAAGCGTCTGATGCAGCCTACGCCGACCCACGCACCAGCTTGGCCGAGTCCGCGCTCGGTGCGGCGCTCCCAGGCCTGCCGACCGGCCGCGTGCTGACATCGGCGTTCAGGCCCGAACTGACAGACCTCGGCAAGCGCCACCCCATAACAGCGCCGCTTGAAGGCAAGGATCCGGAGAACTGGGGCCGCTGGCTCCGGCAGATCGAGGTGGCGCCGGGCGCCGGCACGGTGCTGATGACAGGGGTCGATAACAGCCCTCTCATTTCTCTCGCGAAGTTCGGTGAGGGTCGGGTGGCGCAGGTATATTCGGACCAAATCTGGCTTTGGGCGCGCGGATATGAAGGCGGCGGCCCCCATGGCGAGTTGCTCCGCCGCCTCGCCCACTGGCTAATGCGAGAACCAGAGCTTGAAGAAATCCGCCTTGAGGCCAGAATTTTAGGCGATGTGCTAACCGTTGAGCGGTTCACGGTCGACGCCGATGCGACAGCGACCGTCAAAATCACCGCCCCGGACGGCGTTGTTACCCAGCTCACACTAGAAGCGGTCGAGGATGGCGTCGCGCGGGCTGAAGCCCCTGCTGGATCGCTTGGGCTTTACCGCGTGACCGAAGGCGAACGGGCCGCCATCGTCGTCAAAGGCGATCCCAATGGCCCCGAAGCGCAAGACCTTCGCGCTGACGCCGCAAGACTGTTGCCGGTGCTCAGCGCTGCAAATGGCGCTGCTTGGCGACTGACGGAAAAAGGCCAACCGCAAATTCGCATGATTCGCCAAGGCCGCACATCCCATGGCCGCAGCTGGATCGGCCTTAGAGAAAACCGCGCCTTCACCGTTGAAAGTGTCCGCGCCGCAAACCTACCGACCGCGTGGCTGGCGCTCCTCTTAATCCTTGCGGGCCTCGGCTGGTCTTGGTTCCGTGAAAGCCGGTTGAGTTAACTGCTATTCCGCCCCCGCGCTTGCTCAGCCGCAAGCAGTTTCAATTCAGCCAATATGGCGCCGATCCGATAGTCCTTCGGCGTATAAACGGCGGCAATCCCTTCCGTTTTGAGCTGGGTCGCATCCGCATCTGGGATAACGCCGCCAAGCACCACCGGAATGTCCGCCAACTCTGCTGCACGCAATTCGGCAAGAACCGCCCGCACCAACTCCATATGTGAACCGGACAAAATGGAAAGGCCGATCAAGTCTGGCCTGAACGCTGCAGCGGCGGCTGTGATCTCCTGCGGCGTTGTACGGATGCCATCGTACCGCGTTTCAAACCCGGCGTTCCGCGCTTGCAGCGCTAGCTGTTCAGCGCCGTTTGAATGGCCATCCAACCCAGGCTTGGCGACGAGGAGACGGAGCGGTGCTTCGTCTTCCCGAACTGTTGATGTCCCTGGCGCGCCTGTCTTAACGCCCGTCAGCGCGCGGAATTCTCCATAAACTTGGCGAAGCGTATCGGTCCACTCACCGGTGGTCACGCCGGCACGGGCAGCGGCAATCGATGGCTCCATAATGTTGCGGCCTTCCCTTGCCGCCGTTGCAAGCGCCACAATGGCGCTGCTAACGGCCGCATCATTCCGCTGGGATTTCCAGGCATAAAGGCCCGCGACTGCTGACCGTTCATCTTCCGGGTCGGCGGGTTGGATTGGTGCGGCTCCGCCTTCCTGCAGCGGGGAAGGCGCCGTTTCTTCATAGCTGTTTAGGCCGACGACAGTATCGGCTCCGGCCTCCATTCGTAGGCGACGCTCCAATAGTGAATGGCTGAGCGCGCGTTTCATGTAGCCTTGTTCAACAGCCGCGACAGCCCCGCCCATTGCTTCGATCTTTTCCAGCTCAGTGCGGGCTGCCGCCTCAATCTCCGCTGATCGGCCCTCGATCACGGGCGACCCATCAAAAATATCCGCGAATTCCAGCAGATCAGTTTCCTCGGCCAATATTTGCTGAGCGCGGAGGCTAAGCTGCTGATCCCATTGTCGCGGCAAACCAAGCGCCTCGGTCCAGGCAGGCAGTTGCACGGCACGGGCGCGGGCGCGCTTAGACAAAGTAACGCCAAGCATCTCGATCATAATGCGGTGAATGTTGTTTTCCGGCTGTGCTTCGGTCAGACCAAGCGAGTTCGACTAAACGCCGTATCGGAAACGACGAAGCTTTGGATCCTCAACGCCATAACGCTCCCGCGCAATCTCATCCCATAAGTCCGCGAACGCCCGGAGCTTACAGATTTCATTGATGAACCGCATGCCAGCGTTCACGAAAAAGCTGATGCGACCAACGATTTTCGGCATCTCTTTGGGGCTGATCTCCCCAGAATCCCTAAGCGTATCCAGCACGGCGATGGCATTGGCGAGCGCGAATGCAGCCTCCTGCACAGGATCAGCGCCGGCTTCCTGCAGATGGTAGGAGGAGATGTTGATCGGGTTCCATTTCGGCGCTTCACGTGATGTCCAAGCGATCAGGTCGCCCGTTAGCTTCAAGCTGGGCGCTGGCGGGAACACATAGGTTCCGCGAGACAGATACTCTTTCAACACATCATTCTGCGTCGTGCCGTTGAGCGCATGCCTTTCCGCACCCTGCTCTTCCGCCGCCGCAACATAGAGCGCCAGAAGCCAAGGCGCAGTCGCATTGATGGTCATGGAGGTATTCATCTGCTCAAGCGGGATTTCGCGGAAAAGCGCCCGCATGTCTCCCAGATGCGCGACCGGTACGCCGGCCTTCCCCACTTCGCCCCGCGCCAGCACATGGTCAGGGTCGTATCCCGTTTGCGTCGGTAAATCGAATGCAACGGAAAGGCCGGTTTGGCCACGCGCAAGGTTCGCGCGGTAGAGCGCGTTGCTCGCAGCCGCAGATGAATGGCCAGCATATGTGCGAAACAGCCAAGGCCGGTCCCGCTCAGTCCGCGCCATGTTCAGGGGTGCGAGGTCCAGTTCAGTACAAGGTTCAGCGAGGGAGTCTGGCATCGCCAGGGTTCCTTTGTTGCGCAACGAGAAACATCAGACCCGCACATGCGGACCTTTGGATCGCCAATCGATACATAAGTATGAAAATGTGTTCAAACCGGATTATTACGCAACTAACTTATAAAAACCTGTTGAAGTCTGAAATTTCAAGCCGTATACCGAATTTGTCGATGCGCAATTGGTTGCGCCTCGGCGCGACTCGGAGCCCCAAGGCCATCCCGGCCACAGACACATCAAGGACTGACCAATGCGTGACGCCCCTCACATGCCAAACACTGCCGAAACCACCCACACCCAACCGCCGCAGATGCAAACTGGCCTCAAGGATCTGTATGCGATGGGCGAGATGCCGCCGCTCGGCCATGTGCCTGCAAGGATGCACAGCTGGGCGATCCGCCGAGACCGTCATGGCGAGCCAACGAGCGCGATGCAGCTAGAAGTGCTGCCAACGCCGGAACTTGGCGAGCACGACGTGCTCGTCCACGTGATGGCCGCTGGCGTGAACTATAATGGCGTGTGGGCGGCGATGGGCGCGCCGATCTCACCATTTGATATCCATGGCCAAGATGTTCACGTCGCGGGCTCCGACGCGTCAGGCATCGTATGGGCGATTGGCAGCAAGGTAAAACATTGGAAGCTCGGCGATGAAATCGTCGTGCACTGCAACCAGGATGATGGCGACGACGCCGACTGCAATGGCGGCGATCCGATGATGAGCCCGAGCCAGCGCATCTGGGGCTAAGAGACGCCAGATGGCGCATTCGCGCAATTCTGCCGCGTCCAATGCCGCCAGCTTCTGCCCCGCCCAAAGCATCTGACATGGGAAGAAAGCGCCTGTTACACGCTGACCCTCGCAACCGCCTATCGGATGATGTTTGGCCAAGCGCCACACCAGCTTGGGCCGGGCCAGCATGTTCTGGTTTGGGGCGCTGCGGGCGGTCTTGGCTCCTTCGCGCTGCAAATGGCGGCCACAGTCGGCGCAAAGCCAATCGCCGTGATCTCTGGCGAGGAAAAAGCGGACTATGTGAAAAGCATGGGCGCAGTTGGCATTATTGACCGCCGGAACTTTGATTGTTGGGGCGCCCTGCCCGATATGAATGACGCGGAGGGCTTCAACGCTTACATGAAGCGCGCGCGGAGCTTTGGCCGCGCGATCTGGGACATCACCGGCAAGGGCAATGACGTTGATATGGTGTTCGAACACCCAGGTGAAGCGACCTTCCCGATCTCTTGCATGGTGGCGAAGCGGGGCGGCATGGTTGTCTTCTGCGCAGGCACCACCGGCTACAATCTCACCTTCGATGCGCGCTACGTATGGATGCGCCAAAAGCGTATCCAAGGCAGCCATTTCGCGACGCTGAAACAAGCGGCGGAAGCGAACCAGCTCATGGTCGATGGTCGGCTGGACCCTTGCTTGAGCGAGACCTTCGAATGGGATCAACTGCCAGAAGCGCATCAACGCATGGCGACTAATGAGCATAAACCCGGGAATATGGCGGTTCTGGTGCAGGCGCCGGCGCCTGGCCAGGGCGCAACGCCACGCGGTCATGCTTAAAGCCTGACGCGGTCCCACTCCTCGGCAACGTCGGGGTCTACCTCAAGAGAGCGCCGCTCTGCCGAAAGGCGGGCGGCGCTTTTCGCATCCAGGCGGCCAAGTGCCCAGATGGCGGCGGCGCGGACCAGTGGGCTGGCGTCTCCAGTAAGAGATGCGGCTGTTTCCGCCAATTGCTCGGCGCCAGAGTTCCCAATGGCGATCAGCACGTTACGCACAAATCGGTCGCGCCCGGTTCGCTTGATTGGTGACCCAGCGAAGACTTGGCGGAACGCTGCATCATCCAGCGCTGCGAGTTCAGCCAGTTTTGGCGCGGCAAGCTCAGGGCGCGGCCACAAGCCAGGCTCGCGCGCATCCACGGCGAATTTGTTCCAGGGGCAGATGGCGAGGCAATCGTCGCAGCCATAAATCCGGTCACCGATGCCTTCGCGCAGATCAAGCGGAATATGGCCTTTATGCTCGATCGTCAGATAGGAAATGCAGCGCCGGGCGTCGAGGCTGTTGGGGCCAGTGAAGGCATTGGTCGGGCAGATATCCAGGCAGCGTGTGCAGTTGCCGCAATGGTCCGTCTCTGGGGCGTTAGGCTCCAACGCTTGATCCAGGAACATTTCCCCTAAGAAAAACCAGTTGCCAAGATCGCGGCTGACGACATTCGTATGCTTGCCCTGCCATCCAACCCCCGCTCGGGACGCCAAATGCTTCTCCAGCACGGGCGCCGTATCCACGAACACTTTAACGCCTGCGCCATGCTGCTCACTGGTCCAGCGGGCGAGTTGTTTCAACCGGGATTTCAGGACGTCATGATAATCTCTGGCTGTGCGCGCATAAACGCTGATTTGGCCCCGATCACTTGCACGTTCCTGCTCAAGCGGATTTGCCGCTGGCCGATAACTCATGGCGACGACAACGACGGTACGCGCTTCTGGCCATAGCGTTTGCGGATCAGCGCGCCGGTCGGCATGCGCCGCCATCCACCCCATATCGCCATACATCTCGGCATCAAGAAACGCCTTCAGGCCATCCTTCGCCGCTCGTGTCGAAGATGCATGCGCGAAGCCGACAGCATCAAAGCCAAGCGCCAGCGCCTTATCGCGGATTTCAGATTTAAGGGCGTCAGCGGGCTGAGCCACCGGGGTATCAGCCAAGGCCCCGCATAAACGCTGTACGCGATTTGGCGGCCTGCATCAGGAAGTTCAAGTCACTTCCCGCCAGCACCATCTTTGCGCCCATGTCGATATAGCGCGTGGCAAGCTCTTCATCATAAACGCCGCCCATGCCAAGGAATTTTCCATTGTTGGCGCAGGCCGATGCGACTGTTTCATAGGCTTTCCGCACATCCTCATGGCCGTATTGACCAGCGATGCCCATCTCGGCGCAGAGGTCGTTGGTGCCGATCAACAGCACATCAACGCCTGCAACGGCGGCCATCGCATCCGAATTCGCGACCGCAGTCGGGCTTTCAACCATGCAGACGACCAGGATGTTTTCGTTGGTTTTCGCCGCCCGTTCGGCCATTGGCAGTTCGGCGTAATCAAGCTGCGGCGCCGGCCCGCCGATGGACCGTGTGCCCATGGGCGGATGCAGACATTGGGCCGCGATCCGTTCCGCTTCCTCAACCGTGTCGACATGGGGCGCGACGATACCCTGCGCACCTGAATCCAATGGCCTGCTCATCAGGTATGAGCCGTGATGCGAGGGGCGTACAATCGGCGTGACGCCTGCATCGAGCCCGGCAGAACACATCTGTGCCGCCGTATCAATGCCCATGGAATTGTGTTCAAGGTCAATAAACAGCCAATCAAATCCGCAAACAGCCATGATTTTGGCCGTATCGACCGTCCGCGCCTGGCGGAGGCCAACGCCCAGCGCCATTTCGCCTGCTTTGAGCTTCTCTTTGGTGATGTTCGCTGGCATGACGTCCCTCATATTGCAGTTTCAGCGGGGAGAATGCCCCATGCGCTAGCCTGCGTCCAATCGCTGGAAGATCAGCAGCGTCGCCAGATCGCCATAGTCGATCCTGGCTCTTGCGCCCGCCGCGACACTCGGCTTCGCCCGCCAGGCGACGCCAAGGCCTGCCGCTTGCAACATCGGCAGATCATTGGCGCCATCGCCCACTGTCACAGCGTCGTCGATGCTTATGCCGAGGTCATCTGTCAGCGCATGGAGCGTGGCGAGCTTGGCATGTTTATCCAGGATTGGATCAAGCACGCGGCCCGTGATGACACTGTCCTTGATCTCAATATCATTGGCTTGGTCGCCATGAAAACCAATGCGTTGCGCAATACGGCTCGTAAAATACTTGAACCCGCCGGAAACCAACCGGCATTCGGCGCCCGCCGTCTGCATGCCTGAAACCATTGCTTCTGCCCCAGGTGAAAGCGCCGTTGCCACATAGGTGCGCTCCAGCACGGACGCATCCATACCGGCCAGCAGGGCCATCCGCTGGCGAAGGGCAGATTCGAAGTCGAGTTCTCCGTTCATCGCGCGCGCGGTAATGGCGGATATTTCATCCTTGAGGCCCGCCTCCGCAGCCATCTCATCAAGTGTTTCGGTGGTGACGATGGTCGAATCCATATCGGCGATCAGCAGGCGCTTCACGCGGTTGGCGGCAGGTTGGAGTGCAAAATCAACTGGCGCCGCGACAAAGGTCGCACGGACGGCAGCGGCCAAGGCTTCACTCCTGAAATCTGCGTCGGCTGTTAGGTCTGCGGCGCGGCCATCGGCAAAGCCATCTGGCGATCCGATGGCGCCTGCGCCGCCCGCAGCCAACGCCGCCTGCCCCATATCCAGAAATTTAGGGTCGAGCCGTTCGCCCGTCGGCGCTACAAGGGTGAGTATGGCTTCCACAACAAATCCTTCTGCGCCAGTCACTGTCGGCGCTGGCGCATCCAAACCGGTGCTGATCATCGCCGGGCCAACGGCCAGCGGCAAATCTGCAGCAGCGCTCGACGCGGCGCGCGTATGTAATGGCGTGGTGATAAACGCCGACAGCATGCAGGTCTATAAGGGCCTCAGCATAATCACGGCGCGCCCAACGCCTGAAGACGAAGCTGAAGCCCCGCACCGGCTCTATGGTTGGCTTGAACCGGACGACGTTTGCTCTGCCCAAAGGTGGCGGGATGCGGCGTTGGCGGAAATCCGCGCCGCCCATACCGCCGGGCGCCTCCCGATCATCTGCGGCGGCACTGGTTTTTACATACAAACGCTGACGGACGGGTTGCCGCCCGCCCCAGACATTCCGCAGCTCATTCGCGAGGACGCCCGGCAGGAGGTCGCAGCAGACCCAGCCGCGGCCCATGCCCGCCTCGCAGATGCAGACCCAACAACCGCTGCAAGGATTTCACCGGGCGATAGCCAGCGCTTGGCGCGCGCAATTGAAGTATGGCGCGCAGCCGGCGCGATCCCATCCGAGGTGCTGAACCAGCCTAGCACACCACCGCAAGACCTCATATTTCACAGGATGACGCTCGTTCCAGAACGACAGGCGCTTTATGAGCGTATCAACCATCGCGCAGCGTTGATGGCTGATATCGGGGCGCTTTCAGAAGCGTCGGCGTTTCTCGAGCGCAGGCTCGCACCGGACCTGCCCGCTATGAAGGCGGTTGGCCTGCGGGAGTTGGGAGCGGCTGCGCGCAATGAAATTTCAACACTTGACGCAATCGCCGCGACCGCTCAGGCATCACGCCGATATGCGAAACGGCAATTAACTTGGCTTCGCAATCGGGATTTAGATGCTGAAATTTGGAAAACGCAATATAATTCCAATTTATTGCCCGATTTAGTGGCAATCCTGAAGAAAATCGGGTTGACCGGCCCTTAAGGCGCCATTATTGTCCGAAAATCTCGCGATGAGATAGATAAAGCAACTTTATATCGCGATTTAATTTTCACTAAGGCGAGCATTCCCATGTCAGAAAACCAAATGACCGGCGCGGCGATTGTCGTGCGCGCCTTAATCGATCAAGGCGTGGAAGCTGTCTTCGGATATCCGGGCGGCGCGGTCCTGCCCATCTATGACGAGATATTCAAGACGAACCGCCTCAAGCACTTTCTTGGACGACAAGAAGGCGGCTGCCTCCATGCGGCTGAGGGTTATGCCCGTTCAACCGGCAAAGTCGGCGTCGCATTGGTGACGTCTGGTCCCGGCGCCACAAACGCTGTCACTGGGCTGACCGATGCTCTGATGGACTCGATCCCCATCGTTTGCCTCACAGGTCAGGTACCGACGCATCTAATCGGCAATGACGCCTTCCAAGAAGCGGACACGACGGGCATCACGCGCCCCTGCACCAAACACAATTATCTTGTGAAAGACATTGCAGACCTGCCGCGCGTCATGCATGAGGCCTTTCATGTGGCGTCATCTGGGCGCCCCGGCCCTGTCGTCATCGATCTGCCGAAAGACATTCAATTTGCGGATGGTGTCTACCAAGGCCCGGAAGAGTTTGAGCATCGCTCCT
Source organism: Alphaproteobacteria bacterium (assembly GCA_038102935.1). Taxonomy (GTDB): domain Bacteria; phylum Pseudomonadota; class Alphaproteobacteria; order Bin95; family Bin95; genus VMCJ01. The sequence goes on from JAYNYG010000014.1 coordinate 22,632, forward strand.
ATAAGCCAAAGACGGACCCCAGCACCGAAAAGCTGGACGAAGCGCTCCGTTTAATGGCGAACGCTAAACGCCCGCTGTTCTATGTTGGCGGCGGCGTTATCAACGCAGGCGGCGAAGCGTCGGAAGACTTGGTGAAGCTGGTGCGCGCCACCGGCTTCCCAATCACCCAAACGCTGATGGGCCTTGGCGCTTTCCCGACAGATGATCAGCAATCGCTTGGCATGGTGGGTATGCACGGCCTCTATGAGAGCAACATGGCGATGCATGATTGCGATCTGATGATCGGTATCGGCGTCCGTTTTGACGACCGAGTGACGGGACGCTTGGATGCGTTCTCACCAGGGTCCACCAAAATCCAGATCGATATCGACCCCTCCTCCGTCAACAAGAACGTGCGAGTGGACCTACCGATCATCGGCGATGCTGGCAAAGCGCTGGACTACCTGCTGAAAGGCTGGCGCTCCAAGAAGATGAAGGCGGACGCTGGGGCGCTCGATCTCTGGTGGAAGGTGATCGACAAATGGCGTGAAAAGCGATGCCTCAGCTATGTTGAGGATAAAGACATCATCAAGCCCCAGCAGGCCTTACAGCGCCTGCAGGATGCGATGGAAAAGGACGCCCGCGAGTATTACGTGACGACCGAAGTCGGCCAGCACCAAATGTGGGCGGCGCAGTATCTCCAATTCCGCCAACCGCACCGTTGGATGACCTCTGGCGGCCTCGGCACCATGGGCTATGGCCTGCCTGCGGCTATTGGCGTTCAGGTGGCGCATCCGGATGCGCTGGTCGTTGATGTTTCCGGCGAAGCGTCGTTCCTGATGAACATGCAGGAAATGTCCTGCATCGCGCAGTACAAGCTGCCCGTGAAGCTGTTCATCTTGAATAACCAGTGGATGGGCATGGTCCGCCAATGGCAGGAACTGCTGCATGGCGCACGGTATTCTGAAAGCTACACCGATAGCCTGCCAGATTTCGTAAAACTGGCGGAAGCGTTCGGCTGGACCGGCATAATCGCGAACAATCCGGGCGAACTGGATGACGTGATTGACCGGATGCTGACGACAGAAGGCCCTGTCATCGCTGATATCCGCGTCGACCAGACTGAGAATTGCTACCCGATGATCCCCTCTGGCGCAGCCCATAACGAAATGCTGATGGGTCCCGGCGCCGTTGAAAGCGCAGACGTAAGCGCAGCCGGAAAGGCGCTGGTGTAAAATAATGGCTTCCGTATACGAAGAACAAACCCGCATTGAAGTCGTTGCGCGGCACACTTTCGCTATCCTGGTCAGCAATGAGCCAGGCGTGCTTGCGCGCGTCATCGGCTTGTTTTCTGGCCGCGGTTACAACATCGATAGCTTGACTGTCGCTGAGACAGATCACATTGGCGGCCTGTCCCGCATCACCATCGTGACCAGCGGCACGCCCATGATCATTGAACAGATCAAGGCGCAGCTTGGACGCCTCGTCCCGGTCCACAAGGTCTCTGACCTGACGGAAGAAGGCGCCCATGTGGAGCGCGAACTGGCTTTGATCAAAGTCGCCGGAACAGGCGAGAACCGCGTAGAAGCCTTGCGCATCGCCGGCATCTTCCGCGCCCGCGCCGTGGACAGCACAATCGATAGCTTCGTCTTCGAATTGACGGGCTCATCAGAGAAAGTCGATGCGTTTATCAGCCTTATGAAGCCGCTTGGCTTGGCTGATGTTGCGCGGACAGGCGTCGTCGCCATTGCGCGCGGCGCGGAGGCGCTTTAGAACCGCTTCATCCTTCATTTGGCCGAGGCTTACAGTCCTGGCCGTTTACCCATCCAAAACCAGAAAAAGCCTAAGAGGAGGCCCGCCCCATGCGCGTCTATTATGATCGTGATGCTGACGTTAACCTGATCAAGTCCAAGAAGGTCGTGATCGTCGGCTATGGCAGCCAGGGCCACGCCCATGCCAACAACCTGCGTGACAGCGGCGTTAAAGAAGTCGTCGTCGCTCTCCGCCCTGGTTCCGGCAGCGCTAAAAAAGCAGAAGACGCGGGCTTCAAAGTGATGTCGCCGTCAGACGCCGCAAAATGGGCTGATGTCGTTATGATGCTGACGCCTGATGAAGGCCACGCAGCGCTCTGGGAAAACGACTTGCGCGATAACATGCGCGAAGGCGCCGCCCTCGCTGTCGCCCACGGCCTGTCCTTGCACTTCAATCTCGTTGAGCCTCGCGCTGACATCGACGTGTTCATGGTCGCCCCTAAAGGCCCTGGCCACTTGGTCCGCACCGAATATGTGCGCGGCGCCGGCGTACCGAGCCTGCTGGCGATTGGCCAAGACGCAACAGGCAACTGCCACGACATCGGCCTCTCCTACTCCTGCGCCAATGGCGGCGGCCGCGCCGGCATCATCGAAACCACGCTGAAGGAAGAATGCGAAACCGATCTCTTCGGCGAGCAGGTCGTGCTTTGCGGCGGTCTCTCTGCGCTGATTCAGGCCGGTTTCGAAACGCTGACCGAAGCCGGTTACGCGCCAGAAATGGCCTATTTCGAATGCGTCCACGAAGTGAAGCTGATCGTAGACCTGATCTACGAAAACGGCCTTGCCGGCATGCGCTACTCTGTTTCCAACACGGCTGAATACGGCGACTACACACGCGGCCCGCGCGTTATCGATGCCGACACCAAAGCCCGTATGAAGGACATCCTCGGCGAAATTCAGCGCGGCGAGTTCGCTCGTGAATTCGTTACCGAGAACCAAGCTGGCCAGCCAAGCTTCAAAGCCAAACGCCGCATTGGCGCTGGCCATGAGCTCGAAGTCGTCGGCGAACGCTTGCGCGGCATGATGCCTTGGATTTCCGAGAACGCGATTATCGACAAAGCCAAAAACTAGGCTCTGCCGGCGTATGACCAGCTTTGCGCCGGTCCCAGGGAAACCTGGGACCGGCGTTTTGCGTATAGACCTTTCGTTCACGGTATTAATCCAGATGGATCATTTTGAGATTTGATGACTTATCCAGACTAATTCTTTAGACATATGTTAATCAGCACCTGTGCGGGCAGAATTCCATTTCGCAGGTAGGCGGGCATGGCGATTAATTCAGACTACTCGGTCTCAGACCTTTTCTTCTCGACATCTGGGCAGAATCCCTTCGGGTCAGGCGCTGGCGCTCAAAGCGCTGTTGCGCCCCTGACAGTCAGTTGGAACGACTCTCAGACTGTCGGCCTGGATGATGGCCTTGCCTCCGCGATCTCGACAGGCGTCTCGGCTACGTTCTCGACCAGTGGGCGCGTCGGCGCCGAAGTCGGCGTTGTGTTCGATCCAGGCGAGGTCAGCGCATCACCGCGGTTTGACGCCAACGCATCATTGCCAGAGCGGTTCACGATTGCAGCTGGGACGCCGTTCAATATCGCGCCAGACGAGACCGTGAATGCGGCTGAGTTCGAGGTAAGCCCACGCCTGTTCGATATCTTCTTCGATATGATCTTCGAGGCGTCTGGCAGCGTTAACGGCAGCGCGAAACTGGTTGGCGCAGATGTCGGCTCGTTCAGTCAAACGCTGTTCAACATTCAGGAATCCGTCCGTCTGTTCTCCATCAACGGGACGGATCCTCTCTTGCCTGCCCCGAATGTCGATTTCCTCGGCATAACGACGCTTCCGGCGCCAGCAGACGCGCCTGATCTCAATCTATTGGCCAAGTTCAACGCCGTCGATAAGACCCCCGAACTTGATATCAACGGCATTCCCGTGTTTCCCTTGCCGCCGAAGCCTGGAGTGTCAATCGAAGTCGGCAATCTGGCGCTGGAGTTCGCCGAAGGCGGCGCGAAAGGCACGCTAACCAATGGCTCTGTTCAGGCCAGCACGACCAATCAGATCGCCGATCTAGATTTAGACCTCGATGGGCTGTTCGCATTCTTTAAGAACATTCCGCTCGATTTCTCCGTGACGCTTATTCCAGTGATCTTGGGTTTGACCGGAACAGTTATCGACGTCGACGCCGGACCAACCGTAAGCCTGGAAGAAAATTACAGCTTTGATCCTCGCCTCGCCGTCGATCTCGCTTTCTCAGCGCCAGTTATTATAAACAGCCAAACAGTCACTGAATTCAGCGGCTTCTGGAATGTTCTGCCGAACATTGAGCTTATCGAGGAGGTCACGACAATCACGCCCACGTTCCGTCAGGGCGGCGAATTCGGCAATTATACGGACCTGCTTTTTGGCCTGGACCTAACAGCAAGAGCGCTTGCGGCGTCTCTGCAAGTGAACCTCAGCCCCATTTTCGACACGGCTCTCGGCGTTGGGCCGGTTTTTCAGACGGATATTGGCAAGGCGGACTTCTTCTCAACTAACTTGCTGAATACAGGCGGCGTTCTTGACGGGTTTGGCGAAATTCAAGCGCCGAGCATCACACTGGTGACGCCCGGTAGTCTGATCAATCCTGGCATTGATGATGGCGTCAATGATGCGCCCGAAGCGCTCGCTGATGAGGCCATGACCGATGAGGACACAGCCATTGTCTTCACGGACAGGGACCTCTTCAGCAACGACTTTGATATCGATGCGTTTGACGTGTTGGATGTTGTCGGCCTGGACCTGACAGATACGATTGGCCTCGTCACACTTAGCGACAGCACAGTGACGTTTGACCCGCGCGGTTTGTTCGATGGGCTCAAGGCCGGTCAGTCCACTATCCAGACATTCGACTACGTTCTTGAAGACGCTGGCGGCCTGCAATCCACTGCGACTGTGTCTATCACCATCAATGGCGTCAACGACACCCCAGAGGACATCCAAAGCGCTGGCGACATGGAGCGCGCCGCCACAACCGTAATCACTGTCGCCGAGCTTAACATCTCAGACAAAGATGATGCATCCAGCAATATCCTGTTGACCGTTACAAGCGCCGTCGAACGCGGGGATTTGCTGTTGGACGGTGCCATTATCGGTATTGGCGCCACGTTCACAATGCAGGATGTGTTGGACGGCAAGCTCGCTTACGCCCATGACAACTCCCTGCCCGGTCGTGACGGCTTTGACTTCACGGCAGAAAATCCAGGCGAAGCCGGGACTTTGATCACGGGCCGTTTCGATATGCGCATCGTGACGCCACCCGACGGGTTAAATTTGGTTGGCCATAGCGACGCTGATAATTTCAGCGGGAGCAATGTCGCAGACCGGTTCATTGGCGCAGCCGGGGATGATCAACTCGTCGGTAATGGCGGGGCGGACGCCTTCAACGCCGGCTTCGGCGACGATCGCATTTCCGGCGGCGATGGAGACGACTTCATCATCGCCTCCTTCGGCGACGATGAAGCGACCGGGGACGCTGGCGACGACACCATTCTTGGCGGTCCTGGAGATGACCGCCTGTTCGGCAATGCAGGCGATGACTTGCTCAACGCTGGCCCTGGAAACAATCAAGCGTTTGGCGGCGATGGTGATGACAAGATCAAGGGCGGCAATCAGACCGACCGGATCTTTGGCGAAGCCGGTGATGATCAGATCGACGCCTTCGGCGGCAGTGACGAAATCTTTGGCGGCGCAGGCGACGACACGATCAATGCAGGCGCTGGCGATGACCGCGTCTTCGGCGAGGATGGCGTAGATTTTCTAGTCGGCGCCAACGGGGATGACGACCTGCGCGGCGGCAGCGGGAATGATATCCTGATCGGCGCCGCTGGAGACGATGTCATGTTCGGCGATTCTGGCGCTGACCGATTGCTCGGCCTCACCGGCGACGACGAGATGACAGGCGGGGCCGGCAGGGACGTATTTGTATTCAGCGCAGGCAGCGGTGACGACGTGATCATCGACTTCCGCAGCGGCGAGGATGTGATCCGCATCAACGGGGGCATCGCAACAAGCGTCGCGGATTTGGCATTCGCTACACCCGGCAACGACCAAGAAATCACGCTGGCGACAGGCGATACCATCACGCTGCAAAATCTTGCAGGCGTAACGCTGGCCGCCAGCGATTTTGTATTCGGCTAAACCAGCCCGCTACATATGGAGCGCTCGGCCATCCACTGCGAGCGCCGCTTCTTTCACGGCCTCGTTCAGGGTCGGGTGGGCATGACATGTGCGGGCGATATCTTCTGAAGACGCGCCGAACTCCATGCCGAGCGCCACTTCGGCGATCAACGTGCCGGCATCTGGCCCGATGATATGAGCGCCGAGAACTTGGTCCGTCTCCGCATCCGCCAGGATTTTGACGAAGCCATCACCGCCGCCGCTGGCGCGGGCGCGGCTATTGGCTTGGAATGGGAACTTGCCGACTTTGTAGGCGATCCCCTGCTCTTTGAGCTGCTCTTCCGTCCGGCCGACTGACGCGACTTCTGGCCATGTGTAAACCACGCTTGGGATGCAGTCATAGTCGATATGCCCCGCCTGGCCCGCCATAATCTCCACAGCGACGGAGCCTTCATCCTCAGCCTTATGAGCAAGCATTGGGCCATCAACAACGTCGCCAATAGCCCAGATGCCTTCGACATTGGTGCGGTAATGGCCGTCGATCTTGACCTTCCCGCGATCCATCTCGACGCCCGCTTCCTCCAGCCCTAGGCCTTCCGTGAAGGGCCGGCGGCCAATGGATACGAGCGCGATATCGGCTTTGATTTCTTCCGGCTCACCGCCTTTCGCGGGTTCGACCGTCAGCGTTACGCCGCTGCGGGTTTTCTTCGCTGCCGTGACTTTTGTAGAGAGGCGGAACGTGAAGCCCGCCTTCTTCAACGCACGTTGCATATGCTTGCCGAGTTCCAAATCCATGGTCGGCAAAATGCGGTCCAGGAATTCAACCACTTCGACTTCCGCACCGAGTCGACGCCAGACAACGCCAAGTTCCAGGCCGATAACGCCGCCGCCGATGATGACCATTTTCTTCGGCACCTTGGCGAGATCAAGCGCGCCGGTGGAGGAGACGATCTTCTTCTCGTCAATTTCAATGCCAGGAAGCGGCGTGGTTTCAGAACCCGTGGCGATCAGGATATTCCGCGTTTTCAGCGTGGTTTCAACGCCATCGTCAGCCGTGGCGATAACCGTACCCGCCGCTTTGATTGAACCACGCCCAATGACGTAATCGACCTTGTTCTTCTTAAACAGGAACTCAATGCCTTTGGTGAGGCCGTCGACGACCTCATCCTTCGACTTGAGCATCTGCTTCAGATCAAGCTCCAGGCCTTTGACCTTGACGCCGAGGTTCGCGAACTCATGGCCCGCTTCCTCATAGGCATGGCTGGCGTGCAACAGGTGCTTGGATGGAATGCACCCAACATTCAAGCAGGTGCCGCCCAGGCTGCCGCGCATCTCCACGCAAGCCGTTTTCATGCCAAGTTGGGCCGCCCGGATTGCGGCGACATAGCCGCCAGGGCCGCCGCCGATGACGACGAGATCATAAGCGTCGCTCATAGGATCAGTCCCTTACATATCCAGGAGGAGACGGCGCGGATCTTCAAGGCTTTCCTTCATCCGCACCAGGCAGGTCACGGCCTCAGAGCCATCGACAATGCGGTGATCATAGGAAAGCGCCAAATACATCATTGGACGCGCTTCAATCGAACCATCCGGCATCACCATCGGCCGCATCTGGGTTTTGTGCATGCCAAGAATGCCAGACTGTGGCGGGTTCAAGATCGGCGTGGACATGAGCGAGCCATAGACGCCGCCATTTGAGATCGTGAACGTGCCGCCTGACATATCCGCCATGCTGAGCTTGCCGTCACGGGCCTTCCGCGCAAAGCCGCCGATAGATTTCTCAATCCCAGCAAGGCTTAGCGTTTCAGCATTACGGATGATTGGCACCACAAGGCCGTTTTCCGTACCGACAGCAACGCCGACGTCATAATAATTCTTGTAAACGACCTCATCGCCATCGATCTGCGCGTTAACGGCAGGAACATCACGCAAGCCCTGGATGGCGGCTTTCACGAAGAAGGACATGAAACCAAGACGCACATCATGGCGCTTCTCAAAATCGTCCTTGTATTCTTTCCGCGCAGCCAGGATCGCCGTCATATCCACCTCATTGAAGGTGGTCAGCATGGCGGCGGTGTTTTGGGCTTCTTTCAAGCGCTCGGCGATACGGCGACGAAGGCGGGACATTTTCACCCGCTCTTCGGACCGGTCGGCTTCAGGTTCCGCCAGCGCAAATACGTCCTTGCCGCCACTGGCGAGGTAATCCAGCACATCGGCTTTCGTCAGACGACCGCCACGGCCCGTCGCCGGGATGTCTTTGGGGTCAAGGCCGTTTTCCGCGACCAGCTTCTTAACAGACGGCGGCATTGGCGGCGCGCCCTCGGCGAGGGCTGCGGGCGACATGGAAATCGGCTGCTGACGCGGTGCTGGCGCCGGCTTCGCGTCAGGCTTCGGCGCAATTTTCTCAGGCCCGGCGGTTTGTTCCTTTTCCGCTGCGCTCTTAGGCGCCTCATCGGCTTCCGTCTTCTTTTCAGCGGGTTCCTTCTTCGCCGCTGGCGTGCCGCTCTCATCGATACTGCCCAGAAGCGCGCCAACTTCAACGTTGTCGCCTTCGGCCACTTTGAGATCGCCCAGAACGCCGCTTGCGGGCGCAGGTACTTCCACCGTCACCTTGTCCGTCTCAAGCTCGACGACAGGTTCATCCGCTTTAACGGCTTCTCCCGCCTGCTTGATCCAGCGGGCGATGGTCGCCTCGGTCACGGATTCGCCCAATACGGGAACGACAATTTCGACAGCCATAATTCATTCCTACCTGCGGGCGCACACGCCCAGGATTCGCTAGATATTTAGAGCGTCAGCGCGTCATCGACCAGTTGCGCCTGCTCCGCAATGTGGCGCTTCATGACGCCTGTCGCCGTGGAGGCGGCTTCGGCGCGGCCAACGTAACGTGGGCGGGTCGCCTTCAGCTTCGGCACTTCCGCCATCGCCGCTTCGAGCCTGCGGTCTATAAAGCGCCATGCGCCCATATTCTCCGGCTCTTCCTGGCACCAAACGACTTCGGCATTCGGATATTTCTTGAGCTCGGCGCCGATGGACTTAATCGGGAACGGATACAACTGCTCAACCCGCAGCACCGCGACATCCTTGATCTCACGTTCTGCGCATGCAGCGGCCAGATCGTAATAGACCTTACCTGCGCAGAGAACGACGCGCTTCACCTTCGCATTCGGCCCAAGATTACCTTCATCATGGATCACCCGATGGAAAGAAGAGCCAGGTCCAAATTCTTTGATGTCAGACACGCAGGCCTTATGCCGCAGCAGTGATTTCGGCGTCATGACAATCAATGGCTTGCGGAAATTCCGGCGCACTTGGCGGCGCAGCATGTGGAAATAGTTGGCGGGCGTGGAAGGCACGCAGACCTGCATATTGTCTTCAGCGCACATCTGCAAATAACGCTCCAGGCGGGCGGAAGAATGCTCCGGCCCCTGCCCTTCATAGCCATGCGGCAGCAACATGGTGATGCCCGACATGCGGAGCCATTTCAGTTCACCGGACGTGATGAACTGATCAATGATCACCTGCGCGCCATTGGCGAAATCGCCAAACTGCGCTTCCCACATCACTAGCGCTTTCGGCTCAGCCGTTGTGTAGCCATATTCGAAACCGAGCACCGACATTTCGGCCAGCGGGCTATCCAGAATATCGACCTTGGCCTGGTCTTCCCGAATATGCTGGAGCGGCGTGAATTTCTCCGCTGTTTCCTGGTCCGTCAGCGTCGCATGGCGCTGTGAGAAGGTGCCACGGCCACAATCTTGGCCGGACAAGCGCACTGGCGTGCCTTCGACGGCGCAACCGCCGAAGGCCAGCGCTTCAGCCGTCGCCCAATCAAGCCCAGACTTGCCCTGGATGGCATCCCATTTGGCGTCAAACTGGCGCGCGATCTTGCGGTTCAAGTTAAAGCCATCGGGTACAGATGTGATGCGCTTACCGATTTCCAGCAAGGTTTTCATGTCGAGCGCTGTATCGCCGCGCCGGTCCTCGCCTTTAGCGACATCCATCCCGGACCACGCGCCCTCAAGCCAATCGGCCTTATTTGGCTTATAGCTTTGGGCGGCTTTGAAATCCTCTTCCAAATGCGCCTTGAAGTCCTCAACGAGGGCTTCCGCCTGCTCTTCTGTAATCGTGCCTTCCGCCACCAACCGGTCGGCGTAGACTTTGCGCGTCGTCGGGTGTTTGGAGATCGCTTCGTACATAAGCGGCTGCGTGAATGCTGGTTCATCGCCTTCGTTATGGCCTTGGCGGCGATAGCAATACATGTCGATGACGATGTCTTGCTTGAAGTGATAGCGGAATTCCGTAGCGAGCCGTGCGACATGCACTACGGCTTCCGGGTCATCGCCGTTCACATGGAAGACTGGCGCTTGAATAATCTTCGCCATTTCCGAGCAATACGGGCCGGAGCGCGCATCCGTCGGTGATGTCGTGAAGCCGATCTGGTTGTTGATGACAACATGGATCGTGCCGCCGGTCTGATAACCTTTCAGCTCAGACAGCTCGAAAGTTTCGGCAACAAGGCCCTGGCCGATAAACGCCGCGTCGCCATGAAGCAGGATGCCCATTACGCGGTTGCGTTCTTTGTCCCGGCGCTGGCGCTGTTTCGCGCGAACACGGCCAATCACAACTGGGTTCACGACTTCCAGATGCGAAGGGTTTGGCGTCAGCGACAGATGCACCGTCTTGCCATCGAATTCCCGGTCAGACGACGTGCCAAGGTGATATTTGACATCGCCGGACCCTTGCACGTCTTCCGGGTTCGCAGGCGTTCCCTGGAATTCGGAGAAAATGTTGCGGAATGGCTTATCGAACACATTCGCCAACAAGTTCAAGCGCCCACGATGCGCCATGCCCATAACGAGTTCTTCCAAGCCAAGCTGGCTGCCACGCTTTATGATCTGTTCCAGCAGCGGCACTAACGCCTCACCGCCTTCCAAGCCAAAACGCTTCGCGCCTACAAAGCGGCGGTCTAAGAACTGTTCAAACGTCTCAGATGCAGTGATGCGCTCAAGGATCGCAAGTTTGCCGCGATCCGTGAAGTCTGTGTGATTGCGCGGCTCTTCGATGCGGCGCTGGATCCAAGACTTTTGGTCCGGGTCCTGGATATGCATGAACTCGACGCCAATCTTGTCGCAGTAAGTCGCCTGCACAGCGTCCAAAATCACACGAAGCGTCGCTGTCTCCATACCCAGCACATTGTCGATGAAGATTTCGCGGTCTAGATCGCTCTCATCAAAACCATAGGTCTTATAGTCGAGCTCTGAATGATACTCGATCTCATGCAGGCCAAGCGGATCAAGCTCCGCATACAGATGCCCGCGAATACGATAGGCGCGGATCAGCATTAAAGCGCGAATGGAATCCAACGTGGCCGCCCGGACGGAGGCCGCATCTGCCGCCGGCGCAGCAGCGCCGTTTGTTTTCGCGGCTCCATTGGATTTACCGTTCGTACGGGCCTGCTTTGCCTCGATACCCCATCCGGGGCCATCGACGTCTTCCAGAATTGCTTCTGCATCGCCCCGCAGGTCGCCGAACAAGGCGGCCCAGCTATCGTCCACGCTGCCAGGGTCCGCCAAGTACCGATCATACAGCTCCGCGATATAGTCCCCGTTCGGACCATATAGGTAGCTCGTACGATCAGCCGTCAGCCGATCGATGGTCATACCGCTTACGTCGCTTGCCATCAGATATTTTGGGCGCGGCCGGATGAGGCCTATGCGCCCCCTCTTCCCGTTATGTCCAGGTAGTCTGGCATGGAGCCTTCAACCAATATGGTTAACGACCCATTGCTTTCAACATAGTTTCGCCAAGTCCAGCCGGACTTTCGCTGACCGTGATGCCAGATTGCCGGAAGGCTTCGAACTTCGCTTCAGCCGTGCCCTTGCCGCCCGCGATGATGGCGCCTGCATGGCCCATCCGCTTGCCTGGAGGCGCGGTTGCGCCTGCAATGAAACCGACCATGGGTTTCTTGGATTTGGACTGGCGATAGAATTCCGCCGCGTCTTCTTCCGCAGACCCGCCGATTTCACCGATCATGATGATGCCCTGGGTCTCGTCGTCGTCCAGGAACAGCTCCAGGCAGTCAATGAAGTTGGTGCCGTTTACCGGGTCGCCGCCAATGCCGATGCAGGTGGTCTGGCCAAGGCCAGCCGCCGTTGTCTGCGCAACCGCTTCATAGGTCAGCGTGCCGGAACGGGATACTACGCCGATGATGCCGCGCTGGTGAATGTGGCCCGGCATAATGCCGATCTTGCATTTATCCGGCGTGATGACGCCCGGGCAGTTTGGCCCGATCAAGCGGCTCTTGGAGCCTTCAAGCGCCCGCTTCACGCGAACCATATCCACAACCGGAATGCCTTCGGTGATGCAGATCACCAGCGGCACTTCAGCATCAATCGCCTCTAGAATTGCGTCTGCCGCAAAGGGCGGCGGCACATAGATCACGCTGGCGTCGACGCCAGTCGTGTCCTGGGCTTCCTGGACGGTGTTGAACACCGGCAGGCCCAGATGCGTCTGGCCGCCTTTGCCGGGGGCCACGCCGCCGACCATGTTCGTGCCGTATTCAATGGCGGTGCCGGAATGGAACGTACCCTGGCTGCCGGTGAAGCCCTGGCAGATCACCCGGGTCGCTTTGTTGACTAGGACCGCCATTAGGCTGCCTCCCGCATCGCGTGCACAACTTTCTCAGCCGCGTCGCCAAGATTATCAGCGGACACGATATCGATGCCCGAGTTCGCCATGATTTCTTTGCCCTGCTCCACGTTCGTGCCTTCAAGGCGCACGACGAGCGGGACGCTTAGGCCGACTTCTTTGGCCGCAGCCACAACGCCCTCTGCGATAATATCGCAACGCATGATGCCGCCGAAAATGTTGACCAGGATCGCCTTCACCGAAGGATCGGAGAGGATGATTTTGAACGCTTTGATGACGCGGTCTTTATCCGCGCCGCCACCGACATCCAGGAAGTTGGCCGGCTCAGCGCCGTTCAGCTTGATGATATCCATCGTCGCCATAGCGAGGCCTGCGCCATTCACCATGCAGCCGATTTCACCATCAAGCGCCACGTAGTTAAGCTCGGCCTCTTCGGCTTCACGCTCTACGGGGTTTTCTTCTGTGACGTCGCGCAGCGCTTCAATATCCGGGTGGCGGAACAGCGCATTGTCATCAAAGTTCATTTTGGCGTCGAGCGCCATCACGTCGCCCGCGCCGGTGACAACCAGCGGATTGATTTCAATCATGCTGGCGTCAAGGTCATTGAACGCTTGATAGAGGCTTTGCAGCAATTTGACGGCAGAACCGATCTGCTTGCCTTCCATTCCGAGCGCGAACGCGATGCGCCGCGCCTGGAACCCGGACATGCCGACGAGCGGGTCCAGCACGATGGTGTGGATTTTCTCCGGCGTGGCTTCCGCCACTTCCTCAATATCCATACCGCCTTCTGTAGACGCCATGACAGTGACGCGGCCAACGCCCCGGTCCACCAACATGGAGATATAAAGTTCACGGGCGATATCGCAGCCGTCCTCGACATAGAGCCGACCGACTTCCTTGCCTTCAGGGCCCGTCTGATGCGTCACCAGCGTCATGCCGAGCATCCGCTCTGCTTCCGCTTTCACGTCCTCCACGGATTTGACGACCTTAACGCCGCCGCCTTTGCCGCGCCCGCCAGCGTGGATCTGCGCCTTTACGACATAGACCGGGCCGCCAAGCTCTTCAGCGCCTTTAACGGCTTCGTCTACCGTAAAGGCCGGATGGCCCTTCGGTACGGATACGCCATATTTGGCAAGCAGGCCTTTCGCCTGATGCTCGTGAACGTTCATATCGCCCCCTTATGTGGGATCATTAACAGGGTCAGCAGGCTCAGCCGGCGTCACGCATTTTCTTAGAGGCTGCGACAAGCTCATTCACCGCAGCGACGGACTTGTCGAAGTTGGCTTTTTCTTCAGCATCCAGTTCGATCTCAACGATCTTTTCAACGCCGTTCTGGCCGAGCACGACCGGCACGCCGACATACAAGCCATCACAACCATATTCGCCATCAAGATAGGCCGCACAGGGCAGCACCCGGCGCTTATCCTTCAAATAGCTTTCCGCCATCTGAACGGCGGAGGATGCAGGGGCGTAAAATGCGGAACCGGTGCCCAGCAGGCCAACGATTTCTGCGCCGCCATCACGGGTGCGCTGCACGATCTGGTCGATCTTTTCCTGTGTGGACCAACCCATCTTGATCAGGTCCGGCACCGGAATGCCCGCGACTGTGGAATAGCGCGTGGACGGCACCATCGTGTCGCCGTGGCCGCCCAACACGAATGCCGTCACATCCTCGACAGAGACGTTGAATTCTTCGGCCAAGAAGTAGCGGAAGCGGGCGCTATCGAGAACCCCGGCCATGCCGACAACCTTATTGGTCGGCAGGCCAGAAGCTTCCTGCAGCATCGCAACCATCGCATCCAGCGGGTTGGTGATGCAGATAACGAATGCGTCCGGGCAATGCTCTTTCAAGCCTGCGCCAACGGACCCCATGACCTTCGTGTTGATCCCAACGAGATCATCACGGCTCATGCCTGGCTTCCGCGCCACGCCAGCCGTGACAATCACCACGTCGGAGCCAGCAATATCGGCATAGTCGTTAGCGCCTTTCATGGCGCAGTCGAAGCCTTCAACCGGAGAGGATTCAGCCAGATCAAGCGCTTTGCCCTGAGGCACGCCTTCAATGATGTCGAACAGGACGACATCACCCAGTTCTTTAAGGCCGATCAGATGGGCCAGCGTACCGCCGATATTGCCGGCGCCGACAAGCGCGATCTTGTTGCGTGCCATGGTCAAATTGCTCCGTGTAGCTTTAGGAAAAAGAGAGCCACAGCCCCCCAAGACATATGCGTTGGCTTACTACTCCCATTCCAGGCGAGTCGCAAGGAAAAGGCCCTTTTTTGGGGAAATTTGGATGGATTGCCCCGATGGCCTCCAAGCCTGAACCAACCGCCCGGTCAAATCACGCCGTGCACATGCGGAATACGCATGTAATCCTCCGCCTGCATCTCGATCAGGCGTGAGGCGCAGCGACGGAACTCGAATTCGCCGACACCCTTGATATAAAGATCATCAGGCTCAGCCTCAGAAGAGCAGATCACGTTCACTTTGTGCTCGTAACACGCATCAATGCAGGTCACGAGCCGCCGGGCTTCATTCCGATCATCCGGCTTCATAACTGGGATGCCCGAGATAATTAGCGTGTGGAACACTTCCGTCATCGCCAGATAATCAGCTGGGCCATATGGACGCTTGCAGAGTTCTTCAAAGGTAAACCATGCGACGCCGCGCGCAGCCTTTGGCGCTTCGATCTTCCTGCCGCGCACGTTCAGTTCCAAAGGTTCCGGAGGCGCATCATCCGTTAGGTCAGCAAAGGCCTTGGCAAGCGCCGCCTCAGCTTCTGGCCCTGGCGGGACATGATAGACGGGCTGGCCCTTCAGTCGGTCCAAGCGGTAATCCGCGCCGCCGTCCAACTCCATAACTTCTACATGCTCTGCGAAGATATCCAGGAACGGTAAAAACCTGTCTCGCTGCAGACCGTCCTTATAGAGTTCCGTCGGCGCAGCATTCGAGGTCGCCACAACGACGACGCCTTCCTGGAACAGGCCTTCAAACAAGCGGCCTAAGATCATCGCATCCGCGATGTTATCGACCTGAAATTCATCAAACGCCAGTAGCCATGCGGTATCAGCCACGTCCTTGGCGATCGCAGGGATCGGGTCACCGTCCTGACCAGATTTGCGGCGGGCATGGGCCAGCTTCTGCACACCCTGCATGAACGCATGGAAATGCACGCGGCGCTTTCGGGAGACTTCGGCGTGATCAAAAACCAAGTCCATCAGCATCGACTTGCCGCGCCCAACGGGGCCGAAAACGTAGAGGCCTTTTGGCGGCGGCTCGATCACGCCGGACTCACTGCCCAGGCCCAGACGCGAGAGAAATCCGCCAGATTTTTTCTGCTTCGGCTGCGGTTTATAGCCTTTCAGCCGGTCAGTTAGCGCCTGCAGCTGCTCCGCCGCTTGCAATTGCATCGGGTCAGCGCGCATCTCGCCGCTTGCGACCATGGCTTTGAGCGCTGCGACGGGACCGTCTGGATGAATACGGGTATCGGGCACGTCAGACAGTTCCTAGTTTCACAGCGCCGGTTGCGGCAAGCGCTCGGATCTCGTCAGCTGAAAATCCAGCCTCCGCTAGCGCTTCAGCCGTATGCTCACCGGGCTCAGGCGGCTGGCGGCGAAGGCCGAAATCATGATCGCCGACTTCGATTGGCAAGCGCGGCAGTTTGGTCATTGCGCCAGTCGGCATCCGCACATCTAGCATCCGACCATCCGCATTCAACTGTGGATCATCGAATAGGTCAGACGGCTTGGCGACAGGCGAAAACGGAACTTCAATCGCTTCCAACGTCGCCAGCATTTCATCATGATCGTATTGTTTCATGATCGCCGCGATCACAGGCAGCAGTACCGGCCGCATCGCGACACGGGATTCGTTTGAAACGTAGTCTGGGTCATCTTTCAGATGATCCAGGCCGAATTTATCGCGAAACCGCTGCCAATGATTATCGCTGGTTAGGCCGACGAAAATATGGCGGCCATCTTTGGTCTCAAATGGCTCATAGACCGCCCATGCGCCCCGGCGCGCTGGCATCGGCGGCGTTTCTTCGCCCGTGATGGCCTCGCCCGCCAGGTGTTGCGTCATCAAGAACGCCGTCGATTCGAACAGCGCAGACTGGACATGCTGGCCCTTACCGGTCATCTCCCGTTCTTTCAGCGCGCATAGAATGCCGATGACCGCATAAGTGCCGCCCATGATATCGATCACGCTCGCCCCAGCGCGGAGCGGACGGCCCGGCGGGCCGGTCATATAGGCCATCCCAGCCATAAACTGCACGACCTCATCTAACGCCAGGCGATGCTCATAGGGTCCAGAAAGAAAGCCCTTCAAGGCGCAGAAAATGATAGCGGGATTGATCGCTTTCAACGTTTCATAGTCACAGCCGAGCTTCGCCATCGTGCCCGGCGCGTAATTCTCGATCACAACATCGGCGGACTGCACCAGCTTATGCGCCGCAGCCTGCCCGTCGGCAGATTTGAGGTTCAGCGCCACCGAGCGCTTGTTGCGATTAAACCCGGCGAAGAATCCGGCGGCGAAACCCGGCAAACGCCGCGTCTTGTCACCATCCGGTGCAGGTTCGACCTTGATAACATCGGCACCCAAATCCGCGAGCAGCATGCCTGCGGTCGGCCCCATAATCGTCTGGCAGAATTCAATTACGCGCACGCCTGCAAGCGGCAGCGGGGCAGCTTCAGCCATGTTTAGTACGTCCCTCGATGATCGCTTTCGCAGGGGCTGCAAAATCATCCAGCATCCGCCGATAGGCTTCACGCTTGAAGTCGACGATCAGGCCCAGAATTTCGTCGACTTGGCCCCAGCGCCAACTATCGAACTCCACTTGATGCCGCGCTAAATCGACAGCGCTATCGGGGCCGTCATACTGCAGCAGGAACCATTTCTGCGTCTGCCCGATCCAACGATTGCGGCGGCCCAGCGCCCAATCCGGCAGGTCATAATTCAGCCATTCGGGATGCGTTCTGACGATCGCGGCATCTTCCAGGCCGGTTTCTTCTTCGAGCTCCCGCATCGCGGCGACCTTAGGGCTTTCGCCAGGATCGATGCCGCCTTGGGGCATTTGCCAGCCGTTTGGAACGCCAACACGCTCGCCAATAAACACACCCCGCCCCGGCGCGACAACCATCAGCCCAACGCACGGCCGGTAGCCGCGCTGCACATCAGGCGGCAGCGCATCATCATTGGCGGCGGCATTCATTCGATCAGTCCAATCATGGGGTCAGCCGCCCGGCGACGCCGGTTATCGGCGTTAAGACAAAGCCGCGCTCATCCAGGCTTGCAGCCCAGGCGCGCAAGCGCTCAATGGTGACAGGATAAGGCGAGGAGAGTCCGACAGCGAACCCACGTTGCTCCGCAATCGTCTCAAGCTCTTTCAAACGCTTGTCGATTTCATCGCGGGAAGGAACATCGTCAATGAATCGATCATTGAGCGCCACATGCAGGTCCACGGTCGGCGTGCGAGCGGAAACGGCGCTATCCGGGCCAGAGCGGCTATCCAGGAAGATCAAGCCCGTATCTGCAGTCGCCGCCAGGATTGGGCGCAGCCTGTCCAGATTAGCCAGAAAACGGGAGCCCATATGCGAGAGCAAACCCACATAACCGCTGACGCCAGAGAACGCTTTCTCAAGCCTCGAGAGGTTTTCCAAATCATCTAGATCGATGAGCAGCGGTTTGGGGCCGGGATCATGGCGCGGATAATCAATCGGCTCCATCGGGATCGCCAGCAGCGTTTCATGCCCGTTCGCGCGGGCGTCCCTGATCCAGGCAGCGGCGCTGTCTGAATAGGCTGCGATGGCGAAGGTTACCTCAGGCGGCAGGCGTTCAATGGCATGGCGCGAGCGGGCGTTGCCAATACCGATCTGCCCCATGACGACGGCAATTCTGGGGCGGCCATCGTCTTCTGGCTTTGCCGCAGCAAATGCGACACGTGGCGGGGCTGGGCGGGTGGCAGGGGTGGATTGGGCGGGCGCCGGCTGCGGGCTGGCCTGAGACGCGGGCGGCCTCGCTGGCGTCTCAATAATATCCTCAACTTCACCACGTGGCCCTGAGCCGGATGGTCTGCCGCCCGTCAACGCAGCGCCACGGTCCGATCCTATCGCGTTCGCGTCCGTCTCAATCGCCGAACCGTCAGCTGCGGCGCCTGGATCGGCTTTGCCGCCAGGCGCGCCGTCGAAACTAAGCTCCGCCCACAGGACGACGCCGCCCAATAATAGCAGAACGGCGATCCAGGCAATTATCAAGGCGCGGTTCTTCAAAACGCCCCTCCTTTTGCCAGATGAATCAATGCGCGCCCTCCCCTTTTACGGCGAGGCGGGCGGCATTCCAAGCGGCTGCTATTTTTTCTCTACGGTCGATTGGCGATAGATTGCGATACCGCGCAGAACATCAATCGCGCGGATCAGTTGATAATCCTTCTGCGCGGCCGCCGCTTCAGCAGCTGCACGCTCTGCTTTTGGATCAGGTTTGGCGTCATCATCCGCATCTGCATCGGGGTCTTCGTTCTGCAACGCGCCGCTCAAATCCGCTTCACGACGTCGGCCCGTCACATCAATCTCTTCGATCTTCGCCGGCTTCACTTCAATATCTGGCGCAATCCCTTTGGCCTGAATTGAGCTGCCGGACGGCGTGTAGTAACGCGCAATAGTCAACCGCACGGCGCCGTGGCCGGGAATGCGCTGCACCGTCTGCACAGAGCCTTTGCCGAAGGTTGGCTGCCCCACCAGGATCGCACGGCCATGGTCCTGCAGCGCGCCAGCCACGATTTCTGAAGCTGAGGCCGAACCGCCATTGATCAGTACAACGATAGGCAAGCCATCCGTCAGGTCGCCGGGATTGGCGTTATGGCGCTGCGCCTTTTTCTTGTCACGGCCACGGGTCGAAACAATTTCGCCCTTATCGAGGAATGCGTCCGAAACGGCGATGGCCTGGTCGAGCAGTCCGCCTGGATTGTTGCGAAGATCAATGATCCAGCCTTCCAGCTCGTCCCCAATCTCGCCTTTGAGCTTGTCGATGGCTTTAGCGACGTTTGGTTCGGTCTGGCGGCTGAACTTCGTAATCCGGACGTAGCCGATATTGCCCTCGGCGCGGGACCGCACCGGGCTGACTTTGATGGTGTCGCGGATAACATCGACATCGAACGGCGCTTGATCGCCCCGGCGAATCGTCAGTACGATCTTCTCGCCGACTTTGCCGCGCATGTGCTCAACAGCTTGCGCCAGCGTCATGCCGCGCACGGGCTTGCCGTCCAACGCCACAATCAAATCATTTGGCTGCAGGCCAGCTTTCGCAGCAGGCGTATCGTCAATCGGGGAGACGACTTTGACGTAACCGCCTTCCATCGTGACTTCGATGCCGAGGCCGCCGAACTCGCCCATGGTGTCCACATCCAGGCGCTTGCGGCCTATCTCATCCAAATATGAGGAATGCGGATCGAGCGATGTCAGCATACCGTTGATGGCCGCTTTGATCAGCTCCTCATCGCTGACTTCCTCAACGTAATCGGCGCGGATGCGCTCAAGCACAGTGCCGAAAAGCTCCAGCTGCTTATAGGTGTCGGCGCTGGTTTCTTTCTTGGCGGCGTCTTGCGCCATAGCAGGGAGAGCGCCTGCCAATCCAATTGCGAAAGCGGCGGCGGCGAGAGAGATTTTACCCATGGCGCGATTGCGTCCTCATGTTCTGCGAACGAACCAGGGTCCAGGATCGACCGGCTCGCCGTTTTTCCTTAGTTCCACATATAGCTTAGGCGCCCCTGCCCCGGAACCCCCGCGCCCGGCTTTCCTGCCGATGCCTTGTCCAAGCGCGCCGAGCGGTTCCCCGCCAAGTACCCAATCGCCTAAGTTCACGTCGATCCGATCCAGCCCAGTCAAAAGCGTGTGATAGCCTCGCCCATGGTCGATTAACGCAACCTTGCCATAGCCGCGAAAGGGTCCGGCATAGGCGACTTTGCCATCAAATGGCGAGAATACATCGGCGCCAGCGACTGCAGAATAAACGAGACCGCGCGACATCACCCCTTCGCCCTGCCCGAATCGGGCGACGATTTGACCAGCGACAGGCGGCGATAGATCGTTCTTCTTGTTGGCTAGACCCGTCAGCTCAAGCGGCGGGCCCGATAGCGCAGCGACTGTAGGTTCACGGCTCGCGCGACGCGGTTGCTCCGGCGCTGGGATCGCCGCCTGCCGTTTCGCAGGTTCTGGCGTTTTCTGCGGCCTGCGGGCGAGCGCCTGGCGCCGCGCGCTTTCTTCCCTGAGGCGTTTTTGTTCGGCTCGATACCGCCGTGTTTCCGCCGCCTGACGCGCCGCAATGGCGCGGCGCGCAGAGGCGACAGCCGCTTCACGAGCCGCCAAGGCAGTGATGAAGCTATCCAGCGAGCGGGCCTGAGAGGCGAGCTTCGTGACCTCACGGCTGAGATTCGCTTCCTGCGTCGCCGATTGCCGGATCAACCGGCGCTTCTCTTGCACAGTTTTATGCAGCGCCTTCCGCTCTTCCGCCAAAGCGGCGGCTGCGAGCTGCGCATTCTGGCGGCGGTCAAGATGTTGTTGGCGGAGGCGAGCGACGGCTTCTAAAGCCTTCCGCGCGGCCTCAATCCGACGTTCTACTTCTGGCAGCAGAGCCTTGAACGCGAGGCTCGCACGCGCCGCCTCAGCCGGACCATCCTGCAACGCCGCCAAAGCTTCTGGCGGGCGGAGCGACAGCCGGGCCATAGCGCCGACCAGTGCGGCAAGCTCTTGGCGGCGTTGATCGATTTCCGCTTCTGCCGCGGCGGCGGCCTCGGCGGCTTCCGCTGCAGCATCCTCGGCAGCGGCGGCCTCACGGGTGCGGGCGCGCATCGCGGTGCTGGCTTTCTTCAGCTCCTCTCGCAGGCGATTGAGATCGACTTCCAGCCGGGCGGCGCGCGTCTTCACCACCGCTTGCTGGCCTGTGCGCAAATCAATCGTCCGATTGACCTCCTCCCGCTGCTGCTCAGCCTCATCCCGCTCACCCGCAGCGAATGCGGGCGTCGCGATGGCGAGCATAGGAATCAGGAGCAGGCGTTTCATTGCCACGTCAGGCCTTTGGCGCCAAATCGACGCCCCGTCTGAGCGCCCGGCCCGGCTTCGCGCCTGTCGAAGACCCTGACTGCCAGACGAACGCACCGTTTGTCATAACAGCATCCACCCCGCCGGCTGGCTCCATCGGCGTATCGAAGTTCGCACGGTCGATCACTGTATCTGGGTCAAAGATAACGAGATCAGCGAATGCGCCTTCCCTCAAGTAACCGCGGTCTTTCAGTCCAAACACGTCAGCCGGAACGCCTGTCATGCGGCGGACGGCTTCTTCGAGCGGCATCAGGCCAATGTCTCGACTGTAATGACCAAGTACGCGGGGGAATGTCCCCCAAAGGCGCGGGTGCGGACGTTCGTCATGGGGGATGCCATCAGAGCCGATCATTGCGTCCTCGAACGCCAGCACATCGCGCACATCATCCTCCGCCATGGAGAAATAGATGGCGCCTGCGGGCAGCAGCCGGTCCACCATTTCCTTTGGCTTGATCTGATATTCCATGGCCATCTCGGCAAGGTCCCGCCCTGCCGCTTCTGGCATCGGCTCTGACCAGGTGATCAGCACTTTGGACGAATCGGCGACGCGTTCTTTCAGCAGCACCGTAGAACTGGCGATATAGGGATACACATCCAGCGCCACCTTTTGCGTTTTCCGCGCCTCGGCGATCATCGGCAGCGATTGGCGAACCATGCCGTGGTTAGCGACGCCGGACGCCTTGTGATGGGACAACAGAACGGGCATGTCGCCTCGCCGTCCGATTTCCAGCGCCTC
>JAYNYG010000014.1:45053-75103 GCA_038102935.1 Alphaproteobacteria bacterium
TCACCGCCCTCGTTCCGGAGGTGCGTCGCGTAGATGCCGCCGGCAACGCCCGCAATCTCGGCCACACGCGCAACTTCGTCGGTCGATGCGGCGCGGGCTGGAGGATAGAACAAGCCTGTCGAAAACCCGGCCGCGCCCGCCTCCATCGCCTCGGCGACGCCTGCGCGCATGGCGTCAATCTCTCCATCTGTCGCCGTCCGGTCCAAGTCCGCGACTTCAGTAATCCGCAGTGTTTGGTGGCCCACCAGAAATACAGCGTTGGCGGCTGCCGGCTGTTTCTCGACCTGATCCATGAACGCCGCGAAGGTCGGAAACCGCACTGGGTCCAAACCAAAGATTAGGTCAAGCGGCGGCTTGGGTCGCCCAGCAGCGGCAAACGGCGCCAGGCTAACGCCACAATTCCCAACAACGACGGTCGTGACACCCTGGCTGGTCTTCGGGCGCATAGCGGGATCGACGAACAACAGGCGATCATCATGGGTGTGTACATCAACGAACCCGGGCGTTACCGCTTTGCCGGTTGCATCAACACGCTCTTCTGCTTCAGCCGAAGAAAGATCGCCGATAGCGGCCACACGGTCGCCGGTGACTCCGACATCAGCGCGGATGCGCGCGGCGCCCGTTCCATCAATCACATCGCCACCAGAAATCACGAGATCGAAGCGTTGCGGTTCATCCATCTGCTTTAGTCCTGAATGCGAAGCGGGTACGGCGAGTCTGGCAACGTTATACCGAAGCGACGCTGCATCGTGTCTTGGATTAATTCATAGCTGGAGCCAAAGCGGACGACTTCAAATGTCGAAAGGTCCAGCAATGTGGACGACGCCCGGTATGGCCAGCACTTTCTGAGCCCATGGTCGATCACGATATCCGCGACATCTCTGATCTCGGGTTCAATCTCCACGGCCTGAAATTTTGTGCCAGCGAGGCTGAGATTGGCGGATGAGCCGAACAACGCATGCCCGGCCTCGCGGCTCCGGCGTGAAATCGCGGCGTGGAATGGGCCAGCATTGGTGAGCATACAGAGCGTGCCGTCCTTGGTGCTCATTGAGAGCGCATCAGGTTCCATAGAGGCCAGGATTGGGTGGTCCATCCGGCACGGGCCAATGACGCCGAGCGGCAAGTCATCATCGACCGTGATTGCCTCAAACGCGGCCCAGCCTTCATCTGGCAGCACATAAAGCTCCCGCGCCAATTCGTTATCGCCGATCATGGCGTTGAACTTGGTTGGCTGGCGGCGCTTGGCGTCAAAGATGCGGCGGAGGGCGCCATAGGAGCCGCCGATAGCGGAATATCCCACATCCATCGGCATGAGCGCCACGCCGCCAGCCTTCAGAACAGCGAATGCGCGGTCAGCTTCGCCTGCCATAAATGGGGTTTCGTGATGCATTCCGAATCAGTCCTTCACGTCGAGCGGCGCATGGTCCACGCCAGGATAGCGCCTGCCGCCGCAGCCGTCGCGGCTGCCGCAAATGCAAGCGCATAGGCGTAGCCAAACGCTTGTTCTGGCCCGGCGCCATCAGCCAAGGCTGCCGCTTCTGTTTCGCCAAATAGCAATGTCAGCATCGAAGCCGCAGCCACGACGCCAATCGTGCGCGTGGCCATTGCCAGCCCGCCTGCAACGCCGCGCTCAGACTCTGGCAATCCAGCCGTAACGCCATCCAGATACGCTGTCTGGAAGAAGCCAAGCCCGGCGCCCGCCACGGCCAATGTCGCGATAACCTCTGCCATTGTGCTTGCGCTATCGACGCGCCCAACCAGGAACAGGCCGACCGCTGCGGTCGCGGCCCCAAGTGCTGCAACGCTTGGGCTCGACATTGTTTTCAGCATGCGGCCCGCCAGGGCGGCGGCGATCGTTGTTCCAACCGCCCCGCTCGCCAACGCCAAACCGCCGGTCGCGGCGTCGAACCCGGCGTAGCGGGTTAGGAAGAAAGGCGTGAACAGGAGCGGCGTGAACGAGGCGCTTGAGACCACGATATTCAAGGCGTTCAAAAGCGCGAACCTTGGGCTGCGGAATGCATCTAGCCGCAGTACTGGATCAGCGGCGCGCCGCTCGGTGCGAATAAACCCAGCGGCGGCGATGATCCCAAGCGCGGCGATAGCCAGCGCCGCACCGCCCTCCCCGCGCCGGATGAGGCTCAATGTAGCCGCAAGCGCAATTAGCGCGATGACGAGCAGAACAGCGCCCAGAATGTCGAAAGGTTTGCCATCATTCA
Source organism: Alphaproteobacteria bacterium (assembly GCA_038102935.1). GTDB lineage: Bacteria > Pseudomonadota > Alphaproteobacteria > Bin95 > Bin95 > VMCJ01. Next base: position 47,270 of record JAYNYG010000014.1, read on the forward strand.
CGCGCGCTTTGTCAGCGGGCAAAAGCCAAGAGAGCGCCAGGACCATGCCCGCCAACGGGATACGGAACCAGAAGACGCCCTGCCAGCCGAACGCATCCGTCAACGCGCCGCCAACAACCGGCCCAACCGCGCCCGCCGCTGCAAACATCGCCGCATAATAACCGACGATCCGTGGGCGTTCTGATTCAGGATAAAGCGATGTCGCCAGCGCCGGACCGCAGGCGATAGCGAGCGCCGTGCCAAGCCCTTGCGCCACACGAGCTGGCAGCAGCAACTCAAAGCTCGGCGCCAGCGAACATGCGGCAAGTCCGATGCAACTGACCGTCAGGCCTATTTTGAATATCCGCCGCCGCCCATACCGATCGCCAAGCTTTCCGGCGACGAGCATCAAGCTGGAATATGTCAGGACGTAGCAGATGATGATCCACTGGATCATTTCCAGCGGCAGGCCAAATGAGCCGACAATCGCCGGAAATGCTATATTGACCGCAGTATCCAGCGGCCCGACAGCGACGCCCATGCCGATCACCGCCAACCCGGCGGCGGCCCTAGCGCCGCCTGGGCTGGCGCGCCCGCTTAGGCTATCGGTCAGGGCAGCGTGCCTTCGATCACATATGTGAGGATATCAACAGCTTGGCTAGGCTCCTGAATGACTGCCAGCGCTGCGCCATCTACTTCTTTCAGCGCGTGCGCATGATCTGGACCGTGCATAACGATCAGCGACTTTCCGAGCGCAGCCGCCATGCCAGCGTCAAAAGCAGCATTCCACTGTTTGTACTTATCGCCAAAGCGGACAATCACGATATCCGCCTGCTCAATCTGCCGGCGGGTGCGGATCGCATTCAGCTTCGCGCCTTTGTGATCATGCCAGAATTTATCTGGCTCAGCGCCCATGATTGTGACGCCACAATCGTCTGAAGCGCCATGGTCTGTCACCGGCGCGGCGAAGGATACATCAAGCCCCTTGGCCGCGACGGCGGAGGTGATTTCATCCCGCCAATCGGTATGGATTTCGCCGGATAGGTATACGCGCCAAGTCATAGGGTATCTCCGTTCAAATTATTCTGCGGCGGCGGCGGAGGCGCCCGCCAGCCAGGATTGGATTTCGAGTTTCGCCCGCTCTGTCATCATCTTCCGCCGTTCAACCCGGCCCTTCCGGCCACGGGGCGCGGGACCGACAAGCGGCGGCAACAGACCGAAGTTCACATTCATCGGCTGATAAGCCAGCTTTGATGAACCTTCGCCTGTCATATGTCCGCCAGTGACATGGGCCAGCATACAGCCAAGCGCTGTTGTATCTACTGGCGCAGCGAGCGATTGCCCCAAAGCTTCCGCCGCAGCAAATCGACCTGCCAGCAAACCGAGGCCCGCACTCTCTACATAGCCTTCAACGCCAGCAATCTGTCCGGCGAAGCGGATGCGCGGGCAGCTTCTCAGGCGAAGCTCGCCATCCAGCAGCTTCGGGCTTTCAATGAACGTATTCCGATGGATGCCGCCGAGCCGCGCGAATTCCGCATTCTCTAAACCAGGAATCATTCGGAATGTTTCGGCCTGGGCGCCATGCTTCAGCTTCGTTTGAAAGCCGACGATATTATAAAGTGTGCCTTGCAGGTTATCCTGGCGAAGCTGCACCACCGCATGGGCGCGCTTGCCTGTCGCCGGGTTGGTCAGGCCGACGGGTTTCATTGGCCCGAAGCGCAGTGTCTCTGGCCCGCGTTCCGCCATAACCTCGATAGGCAGGCAGCCTTCAAAGTAAGGCGTGTCTTTTTCCCAGTCGCGAAACTCAGTTTTGTCGCCGGTGACCAGCGCATTGATGAAAGCTTCGTATTGCGGCTGGTCCATGGGGCAGTTGATGTAGTCCGCGCCATCGCCGCCAGGCCCCTTTTTGTCGTAACGCGATTGGCGCCAAGCAACGTCCATGTTGATGCTGTCGAGATAGACAATCGGCGCTATCGCATCGAAGAACGCCAATGCGTCTGCGCCAGTCTCAGCCTGGATCGCTTCAGCCAAGGGCGTGCTGGTCAGTGGGCCGGTTGCGATGATCGTCTGGCCCCAATCCTCCGGCGGCAAGCCGGGCACTTCCTCGCGGCGAATTTCCACGAGCGGCTCGTCTTCCAGCGCTTTCGTGATCGCGGCAGAAAACACGTCCCGGTCAACTGCTAACGCATCACCTGCCGGCACCTTCGCCTGCTCCGCCGCTTGCATCATCAGCGAGTTGGCAGCGCGCATTTCCCAATGCAGCAGACCTACAGCGTTATGTTCGGAATCATCGGACCGGAAGGAGTTCGAGCATACAAGCTCCGCCAGACCTTCCGTCTGGTGCGCCGGGGACATTTTCTCGGGCCGCATTTCATGGACCACAGCAGGCACGCCCGCCCGCGCCAATTGCCACGCCGCTTCCGTCCCGGCCAAGCCGCCGCCGATGATATGCACAGGATTTGTCATGGGCAGATCAATAAGATCAGCTTGGGCCCGCGACAAGAGCGGGCGACCATAAAATGATGTTCGCTAAGCGGCGTTCACGACCAACATCGCCCGCTTGATCCTGAGAATGAACCGGACTTTGGAAATAGCGCCGCCAGCAACAATTTCATTGTCGCCGATATGCAGTTTCGTCGCGCCAACCATCGAGCCACGCTTGAAGACGCTGATCGCGTCGCCATTCACCATGTATCCCAGCTTGTCTTGCAAATCAAACACGACAACATGGCCTTCATCATCCACATCAATCCGCAGATGCCTATCCGCGATCACGCCGCCTTCACGGAATGGAAGGCCAAGGCGGCCAGGCGTTTTCTCCGTCGAGAGGCCGAGCGCCAAACCGATGGTGAAGGGGAATTGGTCAATCACATGGCCAGATGGGCCGATGAAGCCTTTGGTCTGCGGCGATCCCCCAAGGATACGCACTTGCTGAAGGTCTGGCCCGCCAACGACGCCTGGAGGAATATTGCCATGGGCGACAGATTTTATATCGCACATGCGTTTGCAAATGAGCTTCAGCAAGCTAACGCCAAGGCCGTCCTCTCCGCCAAACGCCTTGAGGAAGGTCTCGCGGTCCAACACAGCTAGTCTGGAATTTTCAACTGCGACCGTCGTTGTTGACCGTGGAGCAGAATTGATGACGCCAATTTCACCCACTATTTCACCACGCCCAAGGACAGCAACGGGAACAGGCGCCCCCTCAGAAGTGCCCGCTCGGCGCACCTCAATTTCCCCAGATTCAATAAAATAGACGCCGTCGCTCGCGTCGCCAGCGTTATAAAGAACATCACCTTCTTTAAGCAGAATGGTTTTCATGACTGTACCGCCTCCGCCTGGGTGTTGCCGCTAAGGTGAGTTGAGGCCAAGGGCGACTAAGGCTCGGTTAAATGCCGGAGACTATCTTGGGGATAACGCAGTTAGGCCGCCGCTTCGCCCGCCAAGGCTTTGCTCAGCCGCAATGTGAAACGCACCGGCGACCATTGGCCGCCTGCGATGATCTCATTGTCTCCGGCATTGAGATCTGCGATAGCGCCAGCTTCAAAACGTTCGAACGTCGAAATCCGGCGTCCGTTCACAACGCTACCGAGCCAACTTTCCAGATCCCGGATAATGAGCGCGCCATCTGGCCCGGCTTCGATCTGGAAATGGTCTTCGCCCAATTGCCCAGCGGAAGCCATTGGCAGGCCGAGGCGCGCCGGGCCAATCTCAACGCTTGTGCCTTGCGCCAGGCCGACAACGAACGGCAGTGTTTGAATAGCCACGCCGCCAGCGCCGAGCATTTCCTGAATTTCCTGCGTCCCGCCGATAAGCCGCATGCCTGACAAGCCTTCTGTGTGGGCTGGATCAGTGGTCACATGCGCAGCGTCCGTGGTGGCGCATAGGCGATCGCAGATCATGCGCAGTAGCTTTAGGCCAACGCCGCCTTCGCCGCCAAACGCCTCTTGGAATTCCTGCGGCTCAATCGATGCAAGCATCACAGGCGTTGCGGCGACAATGGAGGTCGACCTTACGCAGTTCCGCACCACGCCCATTTCACCGAGCATCTGGCCTTTGCCGAGCATGGCGACGGTGACTTCGTGGTGATCCATCACGCGGCGCACTTCGACCTCGCCCGATTCGACGAAATACACTTTGTCGCTCGGGTCGCCTGCCCGATAAAGCACTTCGCCTGCTTGCAACTTGACCGTTTGCATCGCCTGATAATCCCGCATTCAACCTGCCCGCAGGATATGCACGCCATCGCTAAGGCGGCGTTAAGCGCTCAACGAAGCTTGCGCGCGCCGGTCGCCACCCAATACCAGAGGCCAGCGATACACTGCGCCGCCAATACGGCGCCAAAGATCAAACCATAGGCCTCGTCAGGCGGCGACGCGCCTTCCCTCGGCCAACGCTCAAGCGCTGCGCCAATGCCAAACTGTAGCCCCGCCGCCGTTCCGAACAGCATGAGGTTCAATGCCGTATTCGAGCGACCTGCCAAGGCCGGACCGAAATGTTCCGCCAAATGGGCATTGGCGACAACACCGAGTTGGCCAGTCAGCGCAAATGTCAGCCAGAGCGCCCAGGTCCATTCGACATAACCCAGCACGATGAAAAGCTGGCAGACCAGAAACGCCGCCAGGGCAAAATGCATGACGAACAATGGGCCTTTACCCCGCCGCCGCGCGAAATCCGCCGCAGCGCCGCCGCCAAGAATGCCTGCCAGGAACGCGACCGCCATGCCCGTCAGCACCGCCGCGACGCCCTCCCGGCTAAGCCCGGCGACATCCGCCAACCAGGGGGCGGCCCAAAGCGTTTGCAGCGCGATGTGGGCGCCGCCGGTGATAACGACGTAGGGGGCGATCCGCCAGAATTCGAACGAGCTATACACATGCCCAAGCCCAGCCAGCGCCTGGCCAAGGGTGGTGCCTTCTTCCGCCTCGCCGCGCCTCGGCACGACCAAGAAAATGAAGCATGCGGCCATCGCTGTCACAACGGCCAGCAAGAAGAACAATCCGCGCCAGCCGAGCAAGTCAGAGATAATGAAGGCAGGATACGAAGCCGCGAGCACGCCAACCCCGCCGAACGCCATCACCCAAGAATTCAGCAGCGGAATCCGCCCGGCAGGCGCGAAAATCGCGACCGCCTTAAAGCTCGCCATCAGGCCGCCCGCGAAACCAAGCCCGATCATGCCGCGCGCGAGGATCAAAACGGTTTCGTTCTGCGCGAACCCGAACAGGGCAGCCCCTGCCGCCGCAACCAGCAGCAACGCTGCCTGCACGCGGCGCGGGCCATATTTATCGAGCAGAATGCCGAGCGGCGGCTGGAATGCAGCGAATGCGATCAGATAGGCCGCCGTCAACAATCCGAGGCCTTCCGTCGAGAGGCCCACATCCCGGATCAAATCCGGCGCGACCACGGCGTTCACGGCCCGGAACAGGTACGAGAGGAAGTAGCCGCAGCCAAACGGCAACAGGACCGTCGTCGCGATCCGGCCAAGCGTCAATTGAGGGTGGTTCATGGGGCTAGTATCGCTTTGTGACGCCGCCGCGGCCGCCAGTGTTCAGACGGTCTGCAAATTCAGGCGCAAGCGGCCTGCCGTTTGGAATGTTCAGCCAGAGGCGCAACAACATACGACGTTGCTCGGGCTTGTCCCAGTCTACATATCCACCGCGGCTATGCAGGGTTGTGTGGTTATTCAGAAGCTGAATATCGCCTGGCTGAAACGCCATTGGCAGCAGCAGCTCCTTCGAAAGCGCCAAGTCTTCAACCAGTGTGATCGCCTCGATTTGAACGGGGGTCAGCGTGACGCCAGCTTTGGCGGCGCCGAGCTCGATTTGTTGTTTGTTAAAGCGGCAGGACAGCAAGCCTTCAAACCAGCTATAGACCGGCACTTGGTTCTGGGTCAGCTCATCCGCTGTCCGGCCTTTGCCGACCAGGTCATAGCGGAAGCCCTGCATCAGCGGCGCGATCAAATCAGGACGCTCGGCCAGAATGCGGTTGTAGACGCTGATCGACGACGCGATCCAACTCTCCCCACCTTCCTTCGCTGGGCGGACGCATAACAGCCCCACGACGTCTGCCGAGTCAGAATGCGGCGCCAGAAATGCATTGGTGCGATGGCCGCGAACGCCTTCCTCATAGTATCCGCCGTTGGCGTAGCGGCCTGATTCCATATCTGTGACGCGGCCCAGCAGATCGCCCTGGCTGTTTTGCGAGATGACTTGGCCCAAATGCGCGCCTAGGCCCCAATACAAGAGCGATAACTTTTCCAGGTCATAGTTCGCGACATCCAAACCGCGCAGCAGCACGAACCCGCGGCCATATTCGATATCTTCGAGCAGTCGTTTCAGCTTTGGGCCGAGCAACGGCAGCGGAAAGTCTACTTGTCCGAATTCCAATGGCCCAAGGCCGCGCGCCGCCAAAGCTGCCGTCGCGCGCTCAAGCTCAGCCAAATCATCCGCTGAGAATTGGAAAATCCAGGACTGGTCCTGCTCCATCTCGGGGCGGGTCCAGGCGGATGGCCCGGTGGCGATTGGTGGAAGCGTCGTCGGCATAAAGTTCAATGTCTCGGTTCAAGCGGCTGGACCATTACTCTAGCGAATACGACAAGCAGCGTCACGGAATGGCGTTTGCGGGGTGGCGGCCTTCGAAAACGGCCTGAAGCCCGCTGATTAGGGCATCCGCCATTGCGACCCGCGTCTCGACCGTAGAACTGCCAATATGCGGCAGCAAGAAAACGTTCGGTAGATCCAAATAGCGTGGATCGAAGGCCGGTTCACCTGCCAGAACATCGAGGCCAGCAGCGTAAATCCGGCCGTCTTGGAGCGCTGGAATCAGCGCATCGTCATCAACAATATCGCCGCGCCCGACATTCAGAACGACCGCTGAAGGCTTCATATGGGCAATGCGTTCTTTGTTCAGGAAATGGTGCGTTTCCGGCGTGAGCGGGCTCGCGAGCAACAACACATCTGCTTCGGCGAGGAATGCTTCTGCGTTGGGGCAATAGCGGGCGCCAGCCTCGTCATCGGCGGACATGCGCTTTCTGTTGTGATAGGCGATAGTCATCCCAAAGGCCCGCGCCCGCGCCGCTGCTGCAAGCCCAATGCGGCCCATTCCGAATACGCCGAAAGTTTTGCCCCGAAGCCCTTGGCCAACCAACTGCCGTGGCCGCCAGCCTTGCCAGCGGCCTGAGCGGGCGAGTTCAGTGGATTCGGTTACACGCCTAGTCGCGCCGAGCATTAGCAGGATCGCTGTATCTGCAACTGCATCCGTCAGCACATCCGGCGTGAAGAGTGCCGCCCGCCCGCTCGCCTTAATCGCCGGAACATCCAGGTGATCCATGCCAACGGAATAGGTTCCAATTGCACGAACGGACGGCGGTAAGGCCTTCACTATATCTGCTGTCACCTTGATCGGCGGCGTGACGATCAATGCCTCAGCGCCTTCAAGCTCCAATAGATCATCGGGCAGGGCGCCTTCTAGAAATGTCGTATCGAACGCCGCCTGAAACGCCGCTTCCGCCTCATCCGGCAATCGGAAAGCGACAGTGATGGCGCGGCGTGCGGACATTACCAGGCGAGCGCTGGCATGAAGTAGTCGGGCGCTGGATGGCCTTCCTCCGCCGCCTTCGCGACGACAGCTTCGGGCGCTGGGTCTGGCGTGCCGAAACCATCAACGTAGATGCCGGACGCCAGGAACAGCGCATCACACCCCGCCGCCTTCGCGCCCGCAACGTCCGTTCGGATCGCGTCGCCGATGCCAAGCACGCGTGCGGGCGCTGGCGCGCCAAGCTTTTCAAAGCACATTGCGTAGACGGATGGATGCGGCTTGCCGTGATAGGCGACAACGCCGCCAATTTCCAAATACCGCTCGGCGATCAAGCCAGCGCAAATCGTGAGGTCGTCGCCAATATGGACAACCAAATCCGGGTTCGCGCAAACCATTGGCAGCTTATGTTTCAGCGCCTCTTGCAGGCGATCCTCATAATCCGCAAGCACATCAGCATTGTCATAGGTGCCGGTGTTCAAAACGAAGTCTGCGTCTGCCAATGCCGAGACGATCTCCAACCCAGCGTCTTCGCGGACAGAATGATCCCGATCAGGCCCCAAATGGTAACAGCGCTTCCCAAGCGCCTTGTGCCAGTCATCCGTTGGCAATGAGATAGCGCGCCACGTCGCCTCGCCCGAGGTCACAACATGCTTATAGACATCGCGCGGCACGCCCATTTCATCCAGCCGCTGCACAATCGCAGATACACGCCTTGGACCATTCGAGAGCAGGCATACGGCGACGCCTGCCTCAGTCGCGCGCCTCAACGCATCGACGGCGGCTGGAAAAGGTTCAACGCCGTTATGGACGCAGCCCCAAAGATCAACCAGTAGCGCATCATATTGGTCAATAACGGCGCTGAGGCCTGAAATTCGCTTGCTCATGAGCTGTCCCTAAATGTTCCGGCAGGCGGCGTGTGCGCCAGCAGCACGGCCAAACACAGCGCCGCGCATAACCGATGTAGAACCCGTATAGGTTCGGAAATAAACCCCTGACGTCTCGCCAGCGGCATAAAGCCCGGGGATGGGCTGCCCGTCGTGGTCAAGGACGCGGGCGGACGCATCGATCTTCAACCCGCCGAAGGTAAAGCAAGTCGCGGCGATGATCGGCCAGGCTCGGAACGGTCCCCGCACTAACGGTCGCGCCCAATGGCTGCGGCGCGGGCTGAGACGATTGGCGGCCAACCCGTCCGGCCGAAGCGGATCAAACGCGACGCCATCGGGGCAGGCTTGATTAAACGCTGCAATGGTCTTCACCGCCTGCTCAGCGTCAATATCCAGCTTAGCGAGGAGACCTTCTAAGGTATCCGATTCGTGCGGCGGTTGATCAGTGCGGATAGCTTTTCGCCAGTTCGGAATGTCCTCAACCGCTCCATCCACAATGCACCATGCAAGGCCTTGTGACTGCTGTAGGATGTCCCGCGCTGTCGCCTCATAGGTGGCGTCCACAGTGGCAGGCGCTTCATCGGTGAAGCGGCGGCCTTCGCGGTTCAGGAGCACGCCATATGTGTAGATCAGCACCACTGGCTCCGCTTCGCCAGATCGCGGATCGACGGGCTGTGCGTGGAAACTGCCGAAATCGCCGCCGGGCGCAGCGCCTGCCTCCAAACCCATCGCAACACCCTCACCACGATTATAGTAGCCGCCCCGTGCGATAGGGCGCGTCCACTGCGCGATGGGGCCGATATAGCGGGTCATCATTTCCGCATTGCCCTGGAAGCCGCCGGTCGCAAGGATGACATTCGGCGCCTTCAATGCTTCCCGCACGCCGCCAACCGGCTTGACGATCAGGCCTTCAATTGCGCCATCCCGCTGCCGCAATAGCGCTTCCGCCGTCGTCTCGAACCGGTAGTCAATCCGGTCCGACATTTCCTCCGCCCGCGACGCCAATGCTTCGACGATAGCGTGGCCGCCGCCAACAGGGCTCATCCGCGTTGTCGACTCGGTGATGAAGTAGTTCGGCAGGAAATCAAACGTTAGGCCATGGCTTTCAAGCCAGGCCAACGCATCCGGCGCGCCATCGCCCCAGGCTTGGATGAGTGCGGGATCAAGCGCCGCATTAGCGCGCAGGATGGATGGCCAATCAGCACGGTCCCGCGTCCAATCCTGCATTACCTCCGGATCAAGCCATCCGGCGGCATTGCCTGCCAGCGCATCTGCAAAATCTTCCGAGACTTCATTCTTGGATTGCATGCGCCAGAAGGACTCGGTGTAGCGCGTGTTGCCGCCCCGCTCCGCCCTCGGCGCGCGCTCAATCAACGCCACATCCGCGCCAGCTTCAGCCGCCGTCAACGCCGCAGATAGCCCCGCGACGCCAGATCCAGCGACGATGACATCGTAAGACCGCCTCACGCTGTGAAGCCCGGCTCAGCCCGCGACATTAGCCCGGCGCAGCGGTACGCCGAACTGGCGTTGGCAAATTTCAGCCAGCTTCGCCACACCGCCGCGGATTTCGTCATGCGTCGCATTGGCGAAGCAAAGCCGCATGCGATTGGCGCCGTAGGCATCATTGGTGGACCATTCCCGGCCCGGATTGATCGCAACGCCCTCAGCGCCCGCCGCTTGGAATAGCTTGGACGTGTCTACTTCCTTAGGCAGCGTCACCCACAAGAAAATACCAGCTTCCGGCTTTGGGAAATCCGCCGCTTCGCCGAAATTCTCTTCCAGCGCTTCGACCAGCACATCCGCCTTTTGTTTCAGCATGGCGTTCAGGCCATCGACATGGGCGTCAAACGCATCCGGGATGTATCCGGCGAGCGCCATCTGCTCGATAGCGCCGCTGCCGGCATCATTCTTGAGCGGCAGAATTCGGCTCATCACATCCCAATCCGCCACCAGGTAGCCAACGCGTAACGCGGGTGCGATGGACTTGGAGAAAGAGCCGCAATAGACAACGCGCCCGTCATCATCCAGCGCCCGGAACGCAGGCGGTCGACCGCCCGAGAAGATCAAATCCGCATAACAATCGTCTTCGAAGATAGCCAAATCATGCGCCTTCGCGATCGCCAGAATCTCCCGGCGGCGCTCAACCGACATCACGCTCGCTGTCGGGTTTTGGACGGTCGGGATGAGGTAGAGATATTTCACGCGTTGGCCCGCCGCCTTGCAGGCCTCCAACGCTGCCTCCAGCTTGGCCGGGATCATACCGTCATCATCCAACTCGATGCCGACATAATCGGCGCCGACAGCCCGGATGCGTGTGAGCGCGCCGCCGTAACAAGCTTGCTCTGTGATCACGATGTCGCCTGGCTCCAAGAAGAGCGCGTTCACCAAGTCCATCGCCTGAAGAGAACCGGATGTGACAAGCACCTGCTCCGGCGTCGCGGGCATCTGTGTGCGCTTTCTCAGCATATCCGCAATCGCCTGGCGGAACGGCAAATAGCCCTGTGGCCCGCTGGTCAGGCCATATGTGGCGAGCGTGTTGCCCTCCCGCTTCAGCGCCTCGGAAATCGCATCCGCCAACGGGCCCGCAGGAACGGTATCGCCATCAATATGGCCGCCGACGAAGTTATAGGTGGGGAACGCTTTCCACGGCTGGGCAGGCGCTGGCGCATTGCTACGGAAGGATTGGGCGATATCGAACGGCATAGAATGAGGACCTCAGCCAGCAGGTGGAACACACCCGGCAGCATAAGCTCAGCCAGCCTTCAAGCAAGCTCAGTCACGACCACGTGAGACGCTATGAAAATTAATTTGAAAATCTTGCATCCAATATGGACGACCCCACGTATCTAGTTAGACACAACGTCGCAGAAGGAATTCATCTCATGAGCGCTCAGCTCGCCAAAGCCCAAGCATCCGCTCTCCGCCTTCGCCGCAATTTCGATATTGACGCCGTCACGGTGTGGGTTGGGGTTATGGCGCTTTACGCTGTGATCACAGCAGTTTTCCTGATCGGCCACTAAGCCTGATCTGCCGCGGCCGTAGGCGGCGGCGCCGTTTTTGTACGCCGCTTGCGTTCGCTGGCTGATTTGAGCTGCCCGCATGCCGCTTGAATATCCTCGCCACGCGGCGTGCGGACAGGGCTTGGATATCCCGCATTCATCATGATTTCGGCAAAGCGGCGGATGCGCTCATCGGTGGAGCGCTCAAACTCTGCGCCCGGCCATTTGTTGAACGGAATCAGATTTATCTTCGCTGGGATGTCTTTGAGCATCCGCGCCAAAGCATGCGCATGCTCATCCAGATCATTCACATCCCGCAACATCACGTATTCAAACGTGATGCGCCGGGCGTTATTCAGCGTCGGATAGTCTCGGCAGGCCTGCAGAAGCTGCTCAATCGGGTACTTCTTGTTGATCGGGACAATGCGATCCCGAATCTCGTCATTGGTCGCATGCAGTGAGATCGCGAGATTCACGCCGATTTCGGCGCCCGCCCGCTCAATCATCGGCACGACGCCTGCAGTGGATAGAGTAATGCGGCGGCGCGACAGGCCAAGGCCCGTATCGCTCATGGCAATCAGCAGCGCCTTCTTCACGTTCTCAAAATTATAGAGCGGCTCGCCCATGCCCATCATGACGATGTTGGTGAGCCTCCGGTCAGGCCTGGGCGCAGGCCAGTCATCCAACTCATCCTTGGCCGTTAAAATTTGGCCGAGAATCTCGGCTGCAGTCAGATTTCGCACCAGCATTTGGGTGCCGGTGTGGCAGAAGCGGCAGTTCAGCGTGCAGCCGACCTGGGAAGACACGCATAATGTCCCCCGGTCCGATTCGGGAATGTATACGGTCTCAACCAGTGTTCCGTCGGGCAGCTTGAACAGCCATTTCCGCGTGCCGTCCTTAGAAATTTCGGTAGACGCGGCCTCAAGCCGGCCAAGCGAATAGTGCTCGCCGAGTTCTGCCCGGAGCGTTTTCGCGAGCGTGGTCATGGACGCAAAATCTGGCGCGCCGAGACGGTACATCTGTTGCCACAACTGGCCGAGACGAAAGGAGCGCAGGTTCAGATGCGCCAGCGCCTCGCCCAGCTCATCCATATTCAGGCCGATCAGATTAGTTTTCACCGCTTGATCTGGCGCTACCGCCACACTGTCCATCATCGTGTTCAATCCATCATTCCGCGCCCTTCAGTAGGGCTACTTTCTCGGGCAGGCGCGCGCGATCGCTTTAAGCGCTGCTGTAACGCCCCGTAGGGAGAACTCATCTACGGTTCGCGTACCCCGGGCAGACGTGCCGAAAAGCTTCAAGACTGCGCCGCCACGCATCGCGCTTACGAGCTTGCGATTGTCGTTCTTACGCGGCCAAGCGATCTCGCCGGACCCGTCCGCGACGAAGCGTCGCTTCTCGACCCGAAACTCTGGCTGGCTGCCCTTTTGGTACTGATATCCCGCGATCGCGCTTGCTTCGTCATACACGCGTTCAGCTGGCCGCCTGGCGACCATGAGAAGGACAGGGTCGCGCTTGGAGTATTTGCCTTCAGATTTGGTCGGCGAACTCACGGCATAGCAGACCTTGCCGCCTCGGTCAGAGGCCTCAAAAGCCTGCCAGTCTTTGAATTGCCCCAAAGATTTTGGCTCCGCAGCAGTCGCGACGCCTGTAACGGCGCTCGCAACGGTCATGGTTCCGAGAAGAAAGGCTGTACTGATTCGCAGGCTTGGCATTGTCGGTTTCCGTCCACTTCCATTCAGCATTATGATCGGGCGACGGGCTGCTTATAATATGGCGACATGCGCCGCCGCCAGGGTTCCCCGTCATTTTCCTTGGCAGTTGATAGAATAAGCAGAATGAATGTGGCGATTTCTAGTTATTGCAGCCGCCACAACGCTTGCATCCCGCCCGTTGGTATGTATAAAAGCCGCTTGATCGCTGGGACTGCCCGCAATCGACAGCGCGGGCGGCTGCCCAGCGCTATGTTTTTCCAACAGCGCGTAGGTGCTAACCGGCCATGCCGTATTACGAGAATGTCTTCATTGGACGACAAGATTTGTCGTCCGCACAAGTAGAAGCGCTGACGGACAGCTATGCCGCCATTATCGAAGAGGCTGGCGGCAAAATCCTGAAGCGTGAGCATTGGGGCCTCAAGTCCCTGGCTTATCGGATCAAAAAGAACCGTAAGGGCCATTATGTGATGCTCGATGTGGAGGCTGAATGGCCCGCATTGGCTGAAGTTGAGCGCCAGATGCGTCTCAGCGAAGATATCATTCGCTTCCTCACCGTGCGCGTTGAAGAAGTAACCGAAGACCCCTCCCCCATGATGACACGCCGGGATCGTGATGAGCGCCGTCCGCGCCGTGATGATCGTGGCGACCGGGGCGGCGATCGCGGTGGTGACAGAGGCGACCGTGGCGGTCGTGACGACCGCCCGCGCCGTGAAGAAAATGCTGATGCCGCGCCAGCTGCGGCCGGAGGATCTGAATAATGGCTATGGGCGCTGCAGGCGGTGGACGCCGTCCGTTTTTCCGCCGCAAGAAATCTTGCCCTTTCTCTGGCCCGAATGCGCCCGCGATTGATTATCGCGATGTGCGCCTGCTGCAACGGTTCCTGACCGACCGCGGCAAGATCGTGCCGAGCCGTATTTCGGCTGTCTCCGCCAAGAAGCAGCGCGCCCTCGCCCAGGCGATCAAGCGCGCCCGCCATCTTGGCCTGCTGCCTTACCTGATCCGCTAGCCCAAGGGGTTACTGACCAATGGACGTTATCCTGCTAGAGCGGGTCGATACACTCGGCCAGATGGGCGATGTCGTCACCGTCAAGAACGGTTACGCGCGCAACTTCCTGCTGCCGCAGAAGAAGGCGCTTCGCGCTTCGAAAGAAAGCCTCGCTTATTTCGAAACGCAGAAGGCGCAGCTTGAAGCGCAGAACCTGCAGCGGAAGTCGGAAGCCGAATCGGTTGGCGAGAGCATGGCGGGCATGGCGGTCGTTCTGATCCGTCAGGCCGGCGATACGGGCCAGCTTTATGGCTCCGTTTCCAGCCGTGACGTCTCGGAAGCCGTGACCGAGGCCGGGTCCACGATTGACCGCCGCCAAGTCATGCTTGAGAAGCCGATTAAGGAACTTGGGCTGCACGAGGTTCGCCTTCGCCTTCACCCGGAAGTCTCCATCGCTGTGACCGTCAACGTCGCGCGCAGCACGGACGAAGCCGAAGCGCAGGCACGCGGTGAAGACGTCCTGGCCCGCGCCGACGAATTCGAATTCGATGACGACGATGACGCCGAACTGGACGCGCTCCTGGGCGAAGCTCCGGACCGTGATGGCGATCTTGAAGACGCTGGCGAGGACGAGGGCGAAAAGGCCGACTAGGCCTCCTCCAGCAGCACGCTGAAACTGAAAAAGCCCGGCTCTGCACAAACGTGCGGGCCGGGCTTTTTTCTTGCTGTCACGCAAAACAGCTACGCCACAGCACAAAACTGCCAAGGCGCACTATCGATCTGATTTTATTTGGGAAAATGGTGAGCGCGCAGGGACTCGAACCCTGGACCGACGGATTAAAAGTCCGTTGCTCTACCAACTGAGCTACACGCTCTGAATCCCTGAATCGGGATCAGCGGAGCGCACCCTATGAGGGGCTGCGGCCTGGGTCAAGCGGCATTTTTCAGGGGCGCCAAAATGCCGCTTTGAAGCTTGTGAATGGCCAGACATTGCCCCACAAAACCCCACCTAACGCCCCAGCAAACTGAAGGGCCGCCGAAATTTAGTAGACCTTAGAAGCCGCGCCCGCTTCCACCTTTCCGCCGCCGGAAATCCGCGCATCGAGGGCGGATTTAACGTGTGGCGGAACGAAGGTCGTGATGTCGCCATTGAGAGCGGCAATCTCTTTTACAAAGCGCGAAGAGATGTACTGGCAGCGCTCTGAGGCCATCAGGAAGATTGTTTCGATGGAGTTGTCGAGCCGACTGTTCATCCCAGTCATCTGGAACTCATAATCGAAATCCGATACAGCGCGCAGCCCGCGCACGATTACATTGGCGCCGACATCCTTCGCGTAATGGACAAGCAGGCCATCCATGGTGCGCACGGAAATACGGTTCGCGAGATCACGGTCTTCGAGACCAGCGATCCATTCCTCGACCATCGCAACCCGGTCATCAATACCGAATAGCGGGCCTTTGCCTGCATTGATTGCGACGCCGACGATCAATTCCTCAACCACCCGCGCGCCGCGCATGATGATATCGAAATGCCCGTTGGTCGGCGGGTCAAAAGTGCCTGGATACAGGCCGACCACCCTCGCCATAGTCTCTCGCTCCTATTCGGAAGCGTCTTCGCCGCCCGACTCTGGGCCAGCGTCATCCGCTCCGTCTTCCGTCATGTCATCGTCACCGGAGCCATCGTCTTTCAGCCTTGTGACGCTGACGACCCGGTCCCCTTCAGACACATTGAAGATTTTTACGCCGCGCGTCGAGCGCCGTGCAATACGCACGCCGCCGACTGGACAGCGGATCAACTGGCCGCCATTCGTGACCAGCACCAGTCCGTCTGAACCCTCAACAGGAAAAGCGCCTACGACTTCGATTCCACCGTCGGCCAAGCCCATAAGCTCAATGCCTTTGCCTCCGCGCCGCGTGACGCGATAATCATAGGCGGAGGTGCGTTTGCCGAGGCCGTTATCGGCCAGCGTCAGAATAAACTGCTCGCCATTCTGATACTCCTCGAAGATTTCTGGCGGCAGGCCAGCATCCTCTGGCGTCTCGCCCCGGCGGAGCGCGGTTGATTGCTTGAGATACAGGTCTCGCTCAGTCGTCTCAAATTCGGCGCCGCCGAGAATCGACATGGAGATCACACGATCCCCGGCGCCAAGATCAATGCCGCGATTGCCCGTGGAATTCCGGCCAGCGAAAACGCGCACGTCTTCAACGGAGAAGCGGATGCAGCGCGCTTTCGCTGTCGCCAGAAGCACATGCTGACCAGGTTCGCAAATCTCGACGCCAATCAGCGCGTCGTCTTCGCCAAGCTTCATGGCGATTTTGCCATTCGACATAACGTTCGAGAAATCTGACAGCAGATTGCGGCGCACGTTGCCGGAGCGCGTGGCGAACATCACATTCATCTGCTCCCACTCATCCGGATCCTCCGGCAGCGGCAGCACGGCAGAGATCGCCTCGCCTTCCTGCAATGGCAGCAATTGCACCAGCGGCCGTCCGCGCGCTTGCGGCGTGCCCAGCGGCAATTTGTAGACTTTCAGCTTGTAGGCGATGCCGCGGGTCGTGAAGAACAGCACTGGCGCATGGGTGGAAGCGGCGAATACGTCGCGCACGACATCCTCGTCCCGCGTCGCCATGCCGGAACGGCCTTTGCCGCCGCGCCGCTGCTCCCGGTAGCCAGAAAGTGGCGTGCGTTTTACATAGCCGTTGGCCGTAACTGTCACGACCATTTCTTCGCGCTGGATCAGGTCCTCGTCATCCTGATCCGCATCCGATTCTTCTAGCTGGGTGCGGCGCGGAACGGCGAAGCGTTCTTTGACCTTCAGCAGCTCAGCCCGCATGACTTCGTATAGCTTCTCGCGCGACCCAAGGATTTCCAGGTATTCGCGGATTTTGCCAGCCGTTTCGTCCAGCTCTTCCTGGATCTTGTCCTGCTCGAGCCCAGTCAGGCGGTGCAGGCGGAGATCGAGAATGGCGCGGGCTTGGATTTCGGAAAGCGTGTAACCCTCATCCGTCAACGCGCCGCTGGCGCTATCGCCGATCAGATCGATCAGCGGCCCGACATCGCCCGCTGGCCATGCGCGCGCCATTAATGCGGCGCGGGCTTCTGCGGGGTCCGGCGCTGCACGGATCAGCGCGATCACTTCATCAATGTTTGCAACCGCAACGACGAGGCCGAGCAATACATGGCCCCGGTCGCGCGCTTTTGCCAATTCATGCTGGGTGCGCCGGGCGATCACTTCCTCACGGAAAATGACGAAGGCGTCGAGCACAGATTTCAGCGAGAGTAGTTCAGGCCGCCCGCCATTCAACGCCAACATATTGACGCCGAAACTCGTCTGCAGGGCCGTGTGACGGTAGAGCTGGTTCAGCACGACTTCCGCATTCGCATCGCGCTTCAGGTCCACAACGATACGCACGCCGTGGCGGTCCGACTCGTCACGAAGCTCGGCGATGCCTTCGACCATCTTGGAGGCGGAGACTTCAGCGATACGCTCCACCAAGCGGGACTTGTTCACCTGGTAAGGAATTTCATCCACGATAATCGCGTTACGGCGAAGATCAATCTCCGCCTTAGCGCGCGTGATGATGGAGCCCCTGCCCGTCGCATAGGCGGAGCGGATGCCGCCCCGGCCCATGATTGTGGCGCCTGTCGGGAAATCTGGCCCCGGAATGATTTCCAGCAGCGCTTCCATATCGATGTCCGGGTTGTCGATGACAGCCAGCGCCGCATCAATGACTTCGCCCAGATTATGCGGCGGAATATTCGTCGCCATGCCAACAGCGATGCCGCCAGCGCCGTTCACTAGCAGATGCGGGAACTCAGCCGGCAGCACGACAGGTTCGCTATCGGATTCGTCGTAGTTCGGCTGGAAATCGACAGTGCTTTTATCGATATCAGCGATCAGCGCTTCAGAGGCATTGGCGAGCCTAGCTTCGGTATAGCGCATCGCGGCCGGGGGATCGCCATCCATGGAGCCGAAATTACCTTGGCCAGAGATCAGCGGCAGGCTCATGGAAAAGCCCTGCGCCATGCGGACCAACGCATCGTAAATAGCCGAATCGCCATGCGGATGGTATTTACCCATCACATCGCCGACGATACGCGCGGATTTACGGAACGGACGGTTCCAATCGTAGCCGCCCTCGCGCATGGCATACAGAATGCGCCGGTGCACCGGCTTCAATCCATCCCGAACATCGGGTATCGCACGGGCGACAATCACGCTCATCGCATAGTCGAGGTAGGAGCGCTGCATCTCCTCTTCGATGGATACGGATTGGATGTCGTCTGACCGTGGCGGCGACGTATCGGACACCAGGATTCTCCTAAAAAAAGGGCGGCTTCACGAGCCGCCTGACTCGCCTAAATTTATAGCAGAACCGCCATAAAACTGAAACCTTCAGCGCACCCGATTTGGCGCTTTAAGGGCGCTTATATTCCGCCAAAGAACAGGCTTTGATCACCCGCCCATCGCGCTTGCGTTCAACCCGGAGCGCCAGGCCAAGCGCGGGGGCATATGAGATGGTTGACGTCTCGGTCAAACTAAAGCCCAAAGCGGCGTTTTCTAGGGTGAGTGGGTTTTGTTGCCCATCTACATAGCGCTTGCGCTGTTCTTCAATTTGAACAATCACGACTTCGCCCAAACCGCTCGGCGCGAAACTGGCGGCGCGGCCTTTGACGCGGACGTCATAGCGCCATTCAAGCGGCTCGGAGGAGCCATCCAGCGGTGCTTCTGCGTAGTTGGCGGAAATCAATCCTGGCTTCAATTCTTGCAGCAAACGCAGCGAACCGGTCAGACGCCTGAACTTAGCGGCCCCGCGCCCGCTGACACGTTCCCGGTAGAGCGTCGCCGTCGCAAGCTGCCAGGAATATCGTGATGTCAGCCGGTCCACCCCGCCAAGATCTTCCTCAATCCGGTGTTGACCGTCGTCATAGCCCTTGAATTCAAACCGGACGACCGCCGCATCGCCAACTGCGCAGCGATACACGCCGGATACGCCTGTCGGATTGATGCGATCAGCAACCGCATCCGCTGGCGCAAGCTGCGTATTGTCCGCCGCTGCGGGCGCTGAATTGAGGGCTATGAGCGCTATCAGCGGAAGGATTGAAAAACGGCGCATTGGCTCAGAACGGGATATCGTCGTCGAGGTCCATCGGCGCTGCACGGGATTCGCCGCCACCGCCGCCGCTGGACCGTTGCTGTCCGCCGCCAGATGAGCGCTGGCCACCGCCTCCGCCACTGCTGCTTCCGCCATAATCGCCGCCGCTGTATCCGCCGCCACTGCCGGATTCGCCATCCTGACGGCCATCCAGCATTGTCAGTTCACCGCGGAAGCGGCCAAGGACGACTTCAGTCGAATAGCGGTCGGCGCCGGATTGGTCTTGCCATTTCCGCGTCTGCAACTGGCCTTCAATATAAACCTTGGAGCCCTTGCGCAGGAAACGTTCGGCGACATCAACGAGGTTTTCGTTGAAGATAACAACGCGGTGCCACTCCGTCTGTTCTCGGCGTTCGCCAGAACCACGGTCGCGCCAGCGTTCAGACGTTGCAATGGACAGGCGGCCGAAGCGGCGACCATCCTGAGTTTGAGTGAATTCTGGATCACGGCCCAAATTGCCGACCAGAATGACCTTATTGACGCTGCCGGACATGGCCTTATCTCCAACCTCATGGCGCGTGCGCTGCAGAGGGAATCGTTCAAATATTGTGTGAGCGAAAGTGTAGCCCGCAGCCCTGGGCCGCGCTAGCGAACTTGTCCACAGTCATGCCTCTAGAACCGGGCATGGGGTTGCGCCCATATAGCGGGCTGCAAAGGAGCTGATAGGATGGCGAAGACTGCCGCCGCGAATGATCAACCGTCCAGCCTGAAGACGATATCCGTCAGGGGGGCGCGGGAGCATAACCTCCAGAACGTGGATGTTGATCTGCCGCGTGATCAGCTCGTGGTGATCACTGGGCTCTCAGGCTCCGGCAAGTCCAGCCTGGCCTTCGATACGATTTATGCAGAAGGCCAGCGCCGCTACGTCGAAAGCCTGTCCGCCTATGCCCGCCAGTTCCTGGAGCTGATGAGCAAGCCCGATGTCGATTTGATTGAAGGCCTATCGCCCGCAATCTCCATCGAGCAGAAAACCACCAGCCGCAATCCACGCTCCACTGTCGGCACCGTCACCGAGATTTATGATTATATGCGCTTGCTATGGGCGCGGACGGGCATCCCCTATTCGCCCGCCACAGGTTTGCCTATCGAAAGCCAGACTGTCAGCCAGATGGCTGATCGAGTGATGGCGATGGACGAAGGCACACGTTTATTGCTGCTAGCGCCGATCGCGCGCGGCAAGAAAGGCGAGTTCCGCAAGGAGCTGGCGGAGTTGGCCCGCAAAGGCTTCCAGCGCGTGAAAATCGATGGCGGCGTGACGCTGATTGAAGATGCGCCCACCCTCAAGAAAAACTTCAAGCACGATATCGATGTGGTCGTGGACCGCTTCGTTGTCCGCCCAGACGCAGGCGCGCGCTTGGCCGACTCGCTTGAAACTGCGCTTGGACTGACAGACGGCCTCGCCGTCGCAGAAAACGCCGATGACGGCGCACAAACAATCTTCTCCGCCCGCTTCGCCTGCCCTGTATCCGGCTTTACCATCCCGGAGATTGAGCCGCGCCTATTCTCATTCAACAACCCGTTCGGCGCCTGCCCAGCCTGTGACGGCATCGGCGTAGAGAAGCATTGCGACCCGCAACTCGTGGTGCCCAATCCATTGCTTAGCCTGAGCGATGGGGCGCTGGCGCCCTGGTCCGGGTCTAGTTCCTCATATTATGAGCAAACGCTGGAGGGCATCAGCCGCCACTACAAGCAATCCATGAAAACGCCCTTCGGCGAACTGCCTGAAGCGATGCGGGACGCAGTGCTCTACGGCTCTGGCACAACAAAAATCACGCTGAAATATGATGATGGCCTGCGCTCTTACAAGGTCGAGAAGCCGTTTGAGGGCGTGATTAATAATCTGGAGCGCAGATGGCGTGAGACAGACAGCGCATGGGCGCGCGAGGAAATCTCCAAATACATGTCTGCGGCCCCATGTCATGTCTGTGCGGGCAAGCGCTTAAAGCCGGAAGCGTTGGCGGTGAAAGTAGCGATGGAGGATATCTCCGACATCGCCAATCTCTCCGTTTTGGCGGCGCGCGATTGGTTTGCTGATCTGCCGGACAGCTTGACCGAGAAGCAACTTGAAATCGGCGAACGCATTCTGCGCGAGATCAATGATCGCCTCGGCTTCCTGGTCGATGTCGGCCTTGGTTACCTCACACTATCGCGTGGGTCTGGCTCACTTTCAGGCGGCGAAAGTCAGCGCATCCGCCTCGCCTCCCAGATCGGTTCCGGGCTGACGGGCGTGTTGTATGTCCTGGATGAACCATCAATCGGCCTGCATCAGAAGGACAATGAACGGCTGCTCGGCACACTGACCAGACTGCGCGATCTCGGCAACACCGTTGTCGTTGTAGAGCACGATGAAGATGCGATCCGGCAGGCGGATTATGTCGTCGACCTGGGCCCAGCCGCTGGCATTCACGGCGGCCATGTCGTAGCCACAGGCACGCCAGAAGATATCATGGCCGCGCCCGAAAGCCTGACAGGCCAATATCTTACCGGAATGAAGCAAATCCCTGTGCCGTCCAAGCGACGCAAGGGCAATGGCAAGGCGTTGGTGGTAAAAGGCGCCACCGGCAACAATCTGAAAGGCGTGACCGCGACCTTCCCGCTTGGCGTATTGACCTGCGTCACAGGAGTTTCAGGCGGCGGCAAGTCATCCCTGGTCGTGGATACGCTGTATAAGGCCCTCGCCCGGCGCGTGATGGGATCACGCGCAGCGCCTGCAGCCCATGATGGCATCACGGGCGTCGAATATCTGGATAAGGTCATTGATATCGACCAATCCCCGATTGGCCGCACGCCGCGCTCTAACCCCGCCACATATACCGGCGCCTTCACGCCGATCCGGGACTGGTTCGCAGGCCTTCCGGAAGCCAAGACGCGGGGCTATAAGCCCGGCCGCTTTAGCTTCAATGTAAAAGGTGGGCGCTGCGAAGCTTGCCAGGGTGATGGCGTTATCAAGATTGAGATGCACTTCCTGCCGGACGTTTATGTCGAGTGCGATGTCTGCAAGGGCCAGCGCTATAATCGCGAGACGCTTGAGGTTAAGTATCGCGGTCGATCAATCGCCGATGTGCTTGATCTAACCGTGGAAGAAGGCGCCAAGGAATTCAGCGCCGTTCCTTCAATCCGAGACAAGCTGGTGACGCTTGAACGTGTCGGCCTTGGCTATGTGAAGATCGGCCAGCAAGCGACCACGCTTTCTGGCGGCGAAGCTCAACGCGTCAAACTGGCGAAGGAGCTTTCCAAGCGCGCGACCGGCCGCACCGTCTACATCCTAGATGAACCCACAACCGGACTGCATTTTGAGGACGTCCGAAAACTGCTGGAAGTGCTGGCGGCGCTCGTGGAGACTGGCAACACCGTCATCGTCATTGAACATAATCTTGAAGTCATCAAAACCGCCGATTGGGTGATTGATCTTGGGCCCGAGGGCGGTGATGGCGGCGGTGAAGTGGTCGCGGCGGGTACGCCAGAAGACATTGCCAGAGTTGAATCCAGTTATACCGGCCAATTCCTCGCGCCCTATGTATAGGCGAAGAAGCCACGGCGGAAATCTGCCTGATCGGGCTCAGGCGCTCGCCTCAATCGCTTCCATATCATCATCGGACAGACCGAAATGATGGCCGATTTCATGGATCAGCACATGGGCGACCACATGGGCGAGCGATTCTTCCGCCTCGCACCAGTAATCCAGAATCGGGCGGCGATAGAGATATATGCGATCCAGATCTGCAGGCGCATCGCCCGCTGATTTCGCAGCGAGATCGACGCCATGATAGAGACCCATAATGTCGAACGGGCTTTCCAAAGCCATCGCTTGCTCAACGTCCTTGGCTGGAAAATCTTCTACGATTATGGGCACGTGCTGGATCGGGCCAGCGAAGTGCGCTGGCAGCCGTTCCAATGCTGTGGCGGCGAGCGCTGCAATGTCGTCTAATGTCGGCGGAAGGTCGGGGTCTCTCATCTGGGCCCTGCCATGATGCGCGGATCAGCGGGATATATCATGCCAGAGTTGCTTACAGGAGAGGCTGTCGATACGGCCCTCAAATCCCTGAAGGGCTGGACACGCGCTGAAGGATGCGAAGCCGTTCAGCGCGATTTCAAATTCAAAACATTCGTCGAAGCCTTTGGTTTCATGACGCAATCTGCGCTAATGGCCGAACGTATGGATCATCATCCCGAATGGTCCAACGTCTACAACACAGTGAGCGTCACGCTGACGACCCATAGTGTTGGCGGCGTCACCGACTTAGATATCCGACTGGCGAAATTTATGGACCGAATCGCTGTATAATCGCCGCATAGCTCTTGCCCCTGCTTTGCGTTAAAACCCCGAATTCATACCAATAGACTTCACTCCAACGAAGGATGCGCGCCCATGGCTTCCGCTGGCGGCTATTTCATCGAAGACCTGACCGTCGGCCAGACGGAGAGCTTCGCCAAAACTGTGACAGACGCGGATATCACCCTGTATGCGGGGATTTCCGGCGATACCAATCCAGTGCATCTGGATGATGAATATGCGGCTGAGTCCATGTTCAAAGGCCGGATCGCACATGGCATGCTGACAGCGGCGTTCATCTCCGCAGTGCTCGGCGCCCGGATGCCTGGCCCCGGGGCGATCTACCTATCGCAATCGCTGCGGTTTAAAGCGCCTGTACGCCCTGGCGATACAGTCACCGCAATCGCAGAAATCACTGATATCAACATGGAAAAGCGCCGCGTTACGCTGAAAACCACCTGCCTCGTTAAGGGCAAGCCCGTGGTCGAGGGCGAAGCGATGGTCATGCCGCCCTCCCGCGACGCCGCCTGAACCCAACAATAGCACTCCTATGATCGAAGTCTTCCACAGCTTGGACGAAGTCTCATCCGCCCGCCGCGGCGGCGCTGTCGCTATTGGTAATTTTGACGGCGTCCATAAGGGCCACGCCGCCGTGATCCAGGCCGCTGCAGCCGCAGCCCGGTCACGCGGCATAGCGCTTGGCGTGCTGACATTCGAGCCGCATCCACGCTCCGTCCTCGGCCCTCAAGATACACCACCCTTCAGGCTTTCGGACTGGCGCGGCAAAGCGCGGGCATTGGAAGCGCTTGGCGTCGATTTTCTGGCGATCTGCCAATTCAATCGAGAACTCGCGAGCCTGACAGCAGCAGACTTCGTTCGGGCGGCCTTAGTGGATGCGCTGTCCGCCAAACATGTCGCCGTTGGCGAAGACTTCCGATTTGGCCACGACAGGGCGGGCGATACGCGACTGCTCGTCGAGATCGGCGACGATCAAGGTTTCAGCGTAACATCCGTCCCAGAAATGGCGGGCGCCGATGGTCTCGCATTTTCATCCAGCGCGATCCGCAAAGCCCTGCAAACAGGCGACGTCAGCAAGGCGGCGGATGTGCTTGGCCGGCCTTGGGAGATCGAAGGCGAGGTTGCCCATGGCGATAAGCGCGGTCGCACCATCGGCTTCCCGACGCTGAATGTCGCCCTCGGCGATCTCGTGCGCCCGGCGCTTGGCGTCTACACTGTACAAATTCAGTTTGAAGGCGAAGACCGCTGGCGCGGCGGCGTCGCCAATATCGGCAAGCGCCCAACGGTCGACGGAACCGATGAGCGCATGGAAGCCCATGTCTTCGATTTCGACGAGGACGTCTACGGCAAGCGGGTCCGAATTAGGTTAGCCGATTTTATTCGGCCCGAAAAAAAATTCGATGGGCTCGACGCCCTGAAAGCACAGATAGCGGCAGATGCACTGGCCGCCCGCACATTCCTCAATCGAGGCTGAGACACATGAATACCCCGAAGAAGCCCAAAGCGCCCAAGGCACCAAAGCCGGGCGACGAATATCGCGAGACCGTTTTCCTGCCGAAAACGGATTTCCCCATGCGCGGCGGCTTGCCCAAGAAAGAGCCGGAAATCCTGAAGCGTTGGGAGGAAATGGATCTCTACAAAACGCTCCGTGAGGATTCAAAGGACCGCGAAAAATACATCCTGCATGATGGCCCTCCCTACGCGAACGGCAATCTGCATATTGGCCATGCGCTCAACAAAATCCTGAAAGATACCATCAACAAATCCTGGCAAATGGTTGGGTATGATGCAAATTATGTCCCAGGCTGGGATTGCCATGGTCTGCCAATCGAATGGAAGATCGAAGAATCCTATCGTGAGCAAGGCAAGGACAAAGATGCCGTTCCCGTGTTGGAATTCCGTCAGGAATGTCGCGAATTCGCGCAACATTGGGTCGGCGTCCAATCAGAAGAGTTCAAGCGCCTAGGCGTGACGGGTGATTGGAAAGACCCGTATCTCACCATGAAGTTGACGTCCGAAGCTCGGATCGCTGGCGAAATCGCCGCCTTCGCGATGAACGGCGGGCTGTATCGCGGCCAACGGCCTGTGATGTGGTCCTGCGTGGAGAAGACTGCGCTCGCGGATGCCGAGGTCGAATATGAAGACCACGTGTCGCCCACCGTCCATATCGGCTTTCCTGTCGTAACGCCGGGGCCGGACAGCCAGCTTGAAGCGGAGGATTGCATCGTCATCTGGACGACGACGCCCTGGACCCTCCCGTCTAACCGCGCGATCGCGTCGGCGGCGGAAGAGACCTATGTGCGGCTACGCGTAGATGAAACGCAGGAAGAAAGCTTCATCATGGCGGGGCAAACGGTCGTTCTCGGCAAGGCCTTGGCAGCGGCTGCATGCAAGTCCATGCGGATCGAAGCACATACCGTTCTGGCCGAAATGTCGGGCGAAGCGCTGCTTGGGACGATTGCGGCGCACCCGCTGCGCGGCCTCGGCTATGATTATGACGTGCCGGTCCTAAACGGCGATTTTGTTACGATGGATGCGGGCACTGGCTTCGTGCATATCGCCCCCGGCCATGGTGCAGATGATTTCCAGCTTGGTAAGGCGCATGGCCTTGAGGTGACGGATTATGTCGCCCCAGACGGCGCCTACCGTGATTTCGTGCCGTTGTTTGCCGGAAAACGGGTTCTGAACGATGACGGCAGCGAAGGCGACGCTAATGCGGCTGTAATGGACGCTATGCAAGCCGCGGCTATGAGCGGCAAAGGCGGGTTATTCGGACGCGGGCGCTTGAAACACAGCTATCCGCATTCCTGGCGCTCCAAGGCGCCGCTGATTTTCCGCAACACCGCCCAATGGTTCATCTCTATGGAGACGAACGACCTGCGCGGCGCCGCCCTTCAAGCGATCAACGACACACGCTTTGTTCCGCCACAGGGCCGAAACCGGCTGTATTCCATGGTGGAGCAACGGCCAGACTGGTGCATTTCCCGCCAGCGAGCCTGGGGCGTGCCGATCCCGCTCTTTGTCCATATCGAGTCTGGTGAAGTCCTTAAAGACCAAGCGGTCTTTGACCGGATCGTGGCGGCTTTCGCAGAGGAAGGCGGCGACGCTTGGTTCTCCTCCCCGCCAGAACGGTTCCTCGGCGATAAGTATGACCTGAAGGACTACGAGCAAGTCACGGATATTGTTGAGGTCTGGTTTGAATCTGGCTCAACCCACGCCTTCGTCCTGGAAGACCGGGACGATTTGAAATGGCCTGCGGATTTATATCTTGAAGGCTCGGATCAACATCGCGGTTGGTTCCATTCCTCGCTCCTGGAAAGCTCTGGCACCCGTGGCCGTGCGCCCTATGACAACGTGTTGACCCATGGTTTCGTCCTCGACGAGCAGGGCCGCAAAATGTCCAAATCGCTGGGCAACACAACAGCGCCGCAAGATGTCATCGAGCAATATGGCGCGGATATCCTGCGGATCTGGGTGGTTGCCTCAAACTATGCGGAAGACCTGCGCATCGGGCCAGAAATCCTGAAACATCAGGCGGATTTGTATCGCCGAGTGCGCAACACGCTACGCTATCTGCTCGGCGCTTTAGAGGGCTTCTCTGACGCTGAAAAAGTTGATGTCGCAGACATGCCAGAGCTAGACCGTTGGGCGCTGCACCGCTTGGCGGAGATGGACGCGCTCGTCAAGAAATCCATCCAAGACTATGATTTCCATGGTCTTTGGACGGCATTGCACACCTACTGCGCGGTTGATCTTTCGGCCTTCTATTTCGATATCCGCAAAGACACCCTCTATTGCGAACACCCGGACAGCTTGGCCCGCCGCGCCAACAGGACGGTTATGGATGCAATCTTCAATCGGCTTGCGACATGGCTTGCGCCGGTTTTATGTTTCACGGCTGAAGAGGCGTGGTTGGCGCGTCATGGCGATGCGCCGGGCGTCAGCGTGCATCGCCAAACATTCCCTGAAACGCCAGCTGCATGGCGCGACCAAGCGCTTGGCAAGCGCTGGGCTGATATTCGCGATATCCGCCGCGTCGTTACCGGAGCCATCGAGGGCGAGCGGGCCGAAAAACGCATCCGCAGCAGCTTGGAAGCAGCGCCTGTCGTTTGGCTATCTGCGGAGCGCATGCAGCAGGTTGAAGGCGCCGACATGGCCGAAATCACAATCGCGTCCGGCATTGAGCTAAAGCTTGGCGATGGCCCGACAGACGCCTTCCGACTAGAGGATGCAGCAGGCGTCGCAGTTGAGCCTATCCGCACCGAGGCCGAGAAATGTGTGCGGTGTTGGAAAC
>JAYNYG010000014.1:75113-81959 GCA_038102935.1 Alphaproteobacteria bacterium
TTGGAAACAACCGGGCGATGTTGGCTCAGACGCTGCGTCCTCTCTCCTCTGTGGCCGTTGCGCTGAGGTTGTCAGCCGCCTGCCCAAACCCCAACCGGCTGCGTGAGGCGACTTTGGTAGTGCCAGGCGCGCTTAGGCTCGGGCTGATCGTCATTCTGATCTCGATTGTGGCTGATCAGGTGACGAAGCAGATGGCGCTCGCTTATTTCAAGACCCATGACGCTGTCTCGGTTTTGCCGTTTTTTGACCTCACACTCGCATGGAACCGCGGGGTCAGCTTCGGGATGTTTGGCGATGGCGGTGTGCCTGCCTGGGCGCTCGCCGCTGTGTCGCTGGTCATTGCGGCCTTCCTAACGTGGCAGATGCTTAAAGCGACCGCCCGGATCGGCGTGATCGGCTTCGCGCTGATCATCGGCGGGGCTCTCGGCAACGTGATTGACCGGGGCATTTACGGCGCCGTGATTGACTTCATATTGCTTCACTATGAGCGCTACAGTTGGCCAGTTTTCAACATTGCTGATACGGCCATCACATTTGGGGTCGTACTTATCCTTATCGATTCCTTGTGGTCGAAGCCTGCATCAACTACATCATAGGGGAATGAAACTGTTGGAGGATCGCTGGCGATGACCCGCACTTTTCGTATCCTCGCGCTGGCCGTAACCGCCGCCGCGCTAGCCGGTTGTAGCGGCGGCGTTCAGGAAAGCCTGGGCCTTAAAAAGAAGGCGCCCGATGAGTTCGCCGTTGTTCGCAACGCGCCGCTGAGTTTGCCGCCAAATTTCAATCTTCGGCCGCCAAAGAAGGGCGAAGTCGGCTTTGGCCGGGAGCCACAGCGTGATCAGGCGCGTGGATTGCTTATCGGCGGCAGCGCAACGTCGCGCAATTCATCCCAGATCGCCGCCGCGCGGGCGCAAGCAGAATTGGCGAATAGCAGGCCTGCCACAGCGCCAGTGCAATTCGCTTTCCACCCTGGCCGCTTAGATCAAGCACTTGGGGATCTGCGGGATTATGGCCTGAACCGCGCCGGGCAGGGGCGCGTTATCCAAGCATCCACGGGCGCGGCGGCGCCTGCGCCCAGGGCGGTCTCTGCTCCAGGTGAACGGGCGCTTTTGGCGAATTTGGGCGCAGCTGACGTCGATCCAAACATCCGTCGCAAGGTGGATGAAGAAAGCGCGCTTCTGGCGGAAGATGATCGCAATATCGTAGAGCGCATGATGTTTTGGCGAAAACTTAACCCGCCCGGCGTCATCGTAGAAGCAAAGGGCGAGCAGAGCCGCATCAATGAGAATGCAGCGCTCGGCAAACCCGTTACAGATGGCGAAACGCCGGAAATCCGCGTTGAGCGCCTAACCGAATTCAAAGGGTTCGACCTATTTTGATCCGCCAATTCAACGCCTGCCTCGCCGCCCTGACCCTCAGCTGCGGCCTGGCTGCGTCTGGCATATCCACATCTCCAGCCTCTGCAGAGGCGTTTTCACCAAGCCGCTTCGTGCTTGATAATGGCCTTGAATTGGTCGTGATCGAAGATCACCGACGGGCTGCGGTTGCGCATTTCGCCTATTACAAAGTCGGCGCGATCGATGAGGAGCCTGGTAAAACCGGCCTCGCCCACTTCCTTGAGCACTTGATGTTCAAAGGTACGGACAATCTCGATCCCGGTGAATTCTCCCGCATTGTGGCGCGCAATGGCGGACGCGATAACGCTTTCACATCAGCGAACTATACCGGCTATTTTCAGGTTATAGCCGCAGACCGACTTGGCCTCATCATGAAGATGGAAGCCGACCGGATGACCGGCTTGAAGCTCGACGACGCCATTGTCCTGCCAGAGCGCGATGTTGTGCTCGAAGAGCGCTTGAGCCGGGTCGAAAACCGCCCCTCCGCTCTGCTCGGCGAGGCGATGCGCGCAAATCTCTACCTGGCCCATCCGTATCGCCGCCCGATCATCGGCTGGCCGCCCGAAGTTAAACGCCTGACGACGGAGGATGCGCTCGCGTTTTACCGGAAATGGTATGCGCCGAATAACGTCGTCGTCGTCATCGCCGGCGATGTGAATCCGAATGATGTTCTGGCGTTGGCCCAGGATACATATGGCGCCGTCGCTGCAAGACCATTGCCTGAGCGCAGGCCTTTCTATGAGCCCGATCAACGCGCGCCGCGCCGTGTCGTGTTTTCTGATCCCCGCGTCCGCCAGGAAGATTGGCGACGCATGTATGTGGCTCCCGCTTATGATGGCGCCGCACCTGTACCCTACGCGCTGAATGTTCTGTCTGAAATCATGAGCGGCGAAACAGGGCGGCTGCACAATGCGCTCGTTGAGCGGCAGAAAATCGCGCTAGGCGTCTCCTTTTGGTATGATGGCAGCGGGCGGGACTATGGCTCAGCCGGTCTTTATGGACGACCTGTGCCTGGTGTTGAAACGACCGATCTGGAAGCCGCATTCGACGCTGAAATCGCCAAGCTGCTGAAAGACGGCGTCACTGAAGATGAAGTCCGGGACGCCAAACGCCGCTTGGCCGCCAGCGCCATCTTCGCTCGTGACAGCTTGGATGGTCCTGCCCGCATCGTCGGCGGCGCGCTCGCAAATGGCCAACGCGTTGAAGACATCGAGGAATGGCCAGAACGGATCGCTGCGGTCGATAGAGCTGCGATAGACGCCGCCGCCCGCGCGCTCTTCAACATCAATTGGTCTGTGACGGGTATTCTGCGGCCTGCGCCTAAAGAAGGCGCTCCCTCATGAATATTGTCCAACATTTCACTTCGACTGCTGTTGCGGCCGTCGTCTGCGCCATCGCGATCTTACCCGCCAAGGCTGAAGTTACAGTCGTTGAGGCGGCAGGCGTTGACGCATGGCTCGAAGCAGACTCCACTGTTCCTGTAGCAGCTATCTCGTTCAGAATTGAGGGCGGCGCCGCGTTTGACCCGCCGGCGCTACAAGGCCGCGCTCGGCTGGCCGCCAGTTTGTTGACAGAAGGCGCCGGCCCCTATGACGCCGCTGCATTCAAAAAGAAGCTAGCGGACCTCTCTGCCTCCATCGAAATTCAGGCGACCCAAGACGCAGTCGTAGGCAACCTCTATGCGCTGACGGATACAATCGACGAGGCGGCGAAGTTGCTTGGCTTGGCGCTCACCCAGCCGCGGTTTGATCCAAACCCGCTTGAGCGCGCCCGCGCCTCGTATATCTCGTCGCTGGCCCGCGGGCGGTCGGACCCAAGCCGCAAAGCCTATCGCGCCTGGCTAGAAACGGCCTTCGCCAATCACCCCTATGCCCGCTCAACGCGTGGCCGGAAATCGTCTCTCGCCATAATCCAACGCGAAGACCTGATGGCGTTCACTAAACAGCGCTTTGGTAGGGACCGCTTGATCATCGCCGCCGCTGGCGACCTCAGCGTTGAACTCTTGCAGCAAGTGATGGTGTCAGCTTTTGGCGACCTGCCCGCCACCGCAGAGGGCGGACCGGCGGACCTGCCTGCTGTCAGCTTGCCCGAACAGCCCTTGCGCCTGCTTGCAGCTATGCCGTCACCGCAGTCCACGATCGTGTTCGGCGGCCCCGGCATTCGTCGCGTTGACCCTGATTGGCGCGCTGCGACCGTGCTGATGCAGATCATGGGCGGCGGGTTTGGCGCAAGGTTGATGCAAGAAGTCCGGGAGAAGCGCGGTCTCGTCTACGGCATCAGCGCCAACCTGAACGAACTTGCAGCCGTCCCCCTTGTAATTGGCACCACTGCGACGGCCAACAGCACTGTCGCTGAAACTGTAGCGGTTGTGGAGGCGGAATGGGCGCGGATGGGCGCGGATGGCCCAACTGCCGAAGAGCTAGCAGACGCGAAGGCGTATCTAACTGGGTCCCTACCGCTCGCGCTCAATTCAACCAATGCCATTGCTGATGTCTTGCTTGCGATGCGCCGTTTTGATCTGCCAAAAGACTATCTAGAGCAGCGCGCCAGCCAAATCGAGGCCGTGACGATGGAAGATGTAAAACGCGTCTCCAAACGCCTCTTCAACACTGAGCGATTCATGGTGGCTGTCGCTGGAGCGCCTGAGAAATTGGAAGGCTGGAAGCCGACGACTGTGACTGATGACAAGGAATGACGCTGCCAAAGCTACGCCTTGCGCCGCCTGGATATCAGCCGACGCCGTACGCTCTACTGATCCAAATAAATGACTCAAAACACTTTCCAGCTCCGACGCCTACCTTCCGGCCTCGTTAATCAAATTGCAGCTGGCGAAGTCGTCGAACGGCCAGCAGCCGTCGTCAAGGAACTCGTCGAGAATGCGTTGGACGCCGGCGCCAAGCGCATTGATGTGACGTTGGGCGAAGGCGGTCGCACGCTGATCAGCGTTGCCGATGACGGCGTCGGCGTGGGGCCGGATGAGCTCAGCCTCGCCATTGAACGCCATGCGACGTCCAAACTGCCGGATGACGATCTCGTCAATATCGAAACGCTTGGGTTTCGGGGGGAGGCTTTGCCGTCCATCGGCGCCGTCGCCCGGCTAACATTGACCAGCAGGCAGCGGAACGCAGATTCTGCTTGGCGCATCCGTGTCGAGGGCGGCGCCGTCACCAGGCCTGAACCCGCATCCAGAGCGCCGGGCACAACAGCGGAAGCGCGCGACTTGTTCTTCGCCACACCGGCCCGCCTAAAGTTCCTCAGGTCCGCCCGCAGCGAATCTCAAGCCTGCGCTGATATCCTCCGCCGCCTCGCCCTCGCCCGTGCGGAAATCGCCTTCCGGCTGGAAGATTCTGGCCGCCAAATGCTGAACCTACCCGCCGATAATGGCGACTTATTCTCTGCCCGCTTAAACCGTGCAACCGCAATTATCAGCCGCGAGTTTGGCGCACATGCTCTGGCGATTGAAGCTGAGCGTGAAGGCATCAAGATTTCTGGCCACGCAAGCGCCCCCGGATATGATCGCGGCAACGGCCTCGCGCAATATTTCTTTGTGAATGGGAGGCCAGTACGCGACCCCGTACTGCTGGGCGCCGCCCGCGCCGCCTACGCTGATATCCTTCCACGGGGCCGATTTCCGGCGCTCGCTCTCTTCCTCGACGTGCCGCCAGAAGCCGTTGATGTGAACGTCCATCCAGCCAAGACCGAAGTTCGCTTCCGCGAGGCGGGCATGGTCAGGGGGATGGTGATTTCAGCGCTGAAACACGCTCTCGCTGCCGCCGGATTCGCCACCGGCGCAACGGCCAGCGACGCAGCGCTTGGCGCTTGGCGTGCGCCAGAACTCAATTCGCAACCGGGCTTTGGGGGCTACCGGGCGCAACATCCTTCAGCGGCGATGGCTGAAAGCGGCGCGCAATTCCAACAGCCGCTCGATCAATCAGCCGCCTTCCCGCCCACGGCGCGGGTTGAGCCGATAGCGCCAAACGCGCCTGATGAGGATCATCCGCTCGGGGCAGCGCGCGCTCAACTTCATAGCGCCTATATCGTCGCCCAAACATCAGGCGGCGTTGTGCTGGTAGACCAGCATGCCGCACATGAACGCTTGGTCTATGAACGCCTGAAGGCCGCCAGGGCGGCAGGCGGCGTCAATCGGCAGATGCTGCTGATCCCCGAAGTCGTTGAGCTAGACCAAGTCGCCGCCGCTGCGTTGCTCGAAGAAGCGCCTGCGCTCAATGAACTTGGTTTGGTGCTGGAGGCGTTTGGCCCTGGCGCCGTACTGGTCCGGGAAACGCCTGCATTGCTTGGCGAGGTGGATGCGCAGGCGCTGCTCCGTGATTTGGCGGATGAAGTGCAATCTGCAGGCGGCGCAGAGCCGTTGCTGGAGCGCCTGGACCATGTCGCCGCCACTATGGCCTGCCATGGCAGCGTTCGCGCTGGACGGGCGCTCAATCAGGCGGAAATGGATGCGCTGCTTCGGGAAATGGAAGTGACGCCAAACGCCGGACGGTGCAATCATGGCCGACCGACCTATATTGAACTAGACCTAGCCGATATTGAGCGCCTGTTTCATCGGCGCTGAAGCCTTGAATGGAGCCAAATATGTCCACAAACCTTGATGATCAGACCCGCATCGAACTTGAAGCCGCAGCATTCCGCACGCTTGTGGATCACATGCGCGAGCGCACGGATGTGCAGAATATCGACCTGATGAACCTCGCCGGTTTCTGCCGCAACTGCCTTTCTAAATGGTACACGGCGGCAGCGGCGGATAAGGGCCTAGACTTAGGTTATGAAGACGCGCGCGAGATCGTGTACGGCATGCCGTATTCCGAATGGAAAGCGCAGCACCAGAAAGAAGCAACCGCTGAGCAAAAAGCCGCATTCGACAAAAGCCACGGCTAACATTTGCGGCGGAACTTATCCCCCTGCCACAGTCCCGTAGATTAGGCGCGGCAGCCAGAGCGTCAGTTCTGGAAAGGCTGCCAGGATGCCGAGCATCAGCACCTGCAGGCCAACGAACGGGATGATCCCCCGGTAGATATCCTTCGTCAACACGCTCGGCGGCGCGACGCCGCGCAGGTAGAACAGCGCAAAGCCGAAAGGCGGCGTTAGGAAGGATGTCTGCAGGTTCACGGCGATCATGATGCCGAGCCACACGGGGTTCAGGTCCATAAGCAGCAGGATGGGCGCCACAATCGGGACTACAACGAAAGTGATCTCGATGAAGTCCAGGAAGAAGCCCATCACGAACATGATGAGCATGACGAAGAACATCGCGCCCGCAGCGCCGCCGGGCAGGTCCTTCAGGAATTCATGCACTACGTCATCGCCATGCAGGCCCCGGAACACGAGGCTGAAAAGCTGCGCGCCGATGACAATGCCGAACACCATTGGAGCAGCCCCCCCTGAAGTGGTCCACCCCTAGGGATAGTATTTATCCCGTCAGAGGAGGATC
>JAYNYG010000015.1:0-30555 GCA_038102935.1 Alphaproteobacteria bacterium
AGACCGTCCATGCACTAACACTACACCCGGACCACTCAGTGGGGGCTGACCAGTCGCCATGATCGACTACGCCAGGGTCGACGCCATGTCTGACGCAGGTTGGGCGGAACTCGGCGCAATGCTCGACGGGCCAGCGGATCGCATCCGCGCCTTCTATCTATCCGTGGCGCCGCATTTCTTTGGCCCGATTTCAGATTGCATTCGCAAAGCAGGTCTGGCGACGCCTGTCACCCGGCTTGTCGTCGAGAAGCCGCTTGGCCGCGATCTGGAGAGTGCGAAGGCGCTGAACAAGCAGCTTTCTGACGCCTTTGATGAGAGCCAGCTTTACCGGATCGACCATTATCTTGGTAAGGAAACCGTGCAGAATCTAATGGCCCTCCGCTTCGCTAACGCGCTGTTTGAACCGCTCTGGAACTCCCATCACGTGGACCATGTGCAGATCACGGCGGCGGAGAGTGTGGCCGTCGGCAAGCGCGGCGCCTATTATGATAAGAACGGCGCCATGCGGGACATGGTCCAGAACCACCTGCTGCAATTGCTCTGCCTGACAGCGATGGAGCCGCCCGCGAAATCTGACCCAGACGCCGTTCGTGATGAAAAGCTGAAGGTGCTGAAAGCGTTGGCGCCGATCACCGAAGCAGAGGTCGATGATCACGTTATTCGCGGACAATATGCAGAAAGCGCCGACGGCCCCTCATACCTGACTGAGGCAGGCGATCCGGCCAGTAAAACGGAATCCTTCGTCGCCATGAAGGTTGGCATTGAAAACTGGCGTTGGGCCGGGACGCCATTTTACATCCGCACTGGCAAGCGGTTGCGCACCCGCGCTTCGGAAATTGTGATCCGCTTCAAGGATGCGCCCCATTCCATCTTTGAAGGCCGGGTCGGCAAGCTTTTGGGCAATGAGTTGGTTATCCGCTTGCAGCCCGATGAAGGCATTCAATTGCGACTCAACATTAAAGACCCAGGGCCGGGCGGCATGCGCATCGTCTCCGCGCCCTTGGATATGTCATTCGCTGAGGATCTTGGCCGGGACATTCGTATGCCGGATGCCTATGAGCGCTTGCTGATGGATGTCGTGCGCGGCGACCAGACCTTGTTTATGCGCGGTGATGAAGTTGAAGCCGCCTGGGCTTGGATCGATCCGATCATCGAAGCCTGCGCCCAAGGCGCCGCGGCGCCGCATCTTTATGACGCCGGCAGCGATGGGCCGACTGACAGCCTCATGCTGATGCATCGGGACGGCCGCCGCTGGCGCGACATCGGCGCGTGAAGAAGATCGTCGAATATCCAGATGGCGCCGCATTGGCTGCTGGGCTTGCGACCAAAGTCGCAGAGGATTTGCGCGGCGCTTTGGCGGCGAAGGGCAGGGCGATGCTCGCTGTGCCGGGCGGGTCCACGCCCGGGCCATTCCTATCAGCCTTGGCAGATGAGCAATTGGACTGGTCCAAGGTCGCCCTATGCCCCACAGATGAACGCTGGGCGCCGCCTGACCATGAACGTTCAAACGAACGCATGATCCGCGCTGCATTGCTTGGTCGCGGGGCGTCGCCGAAATTCCTGCCATTTTGGCGGGAAGGCCTGACGCCAGTCGAGGCCGCGCCCATAGTCGCCGAGGCGTTCGCCCCATATCTGCCACTAGACGTCTGCGTCCTCGGCATGGGCGCCGATATGCATTGCGCGTCGCTGTTCCCGAGCGGGGATGGTCTGGAAGCAGCGATGGACCCGGACAGCGTCGCTGTTATTGCCCCACTAACGGCGCCCGGCGCCCCAGAACCGCGCATCACCCTGACAGCCGCGCGTCTCGCCGAAGCCGGTCGCGTCTACCTGTTGATCACCGGCGAAGAAAAATGTGCGGCCTTAATGCAGGCCAATCACGAACATGACGCCCTCAAGGCCCCTGTCAGCGCTGTAATGCGCCGGGCGACGTTTGCGGAAACTCATTGGGCGCCGGAATAAGCCGTTGCTTAGAGCATCGTCCGTAAACTATGAGGCGTCTCGCCGCCCTGATCGCGTTTTCGGCAAGGCGCGGTGCGCAGGGCGATGCGGTGTATCGTTCAAGGACCGCAACGCTGTCCGAGGACGCGCTCAGGGCGGCCCGAAGGGTGAGGCATAGCCAGCCTGTGGACAGCGTCCCGCTGCTTGAACGATGCCCCGCATCGCCCCGCGCACCGCTCCTAGCCACAGGCTGGCTATGCGTCACGAGACGCCTCATATTTTACGGACGATGCTCTAGTTCGGATAATCCCGTGTGAAGACGATGCGGTTGGCCTCTGATGCGCTGGGCTGGAATGCGTATCCGCCTGTCGTGAAATCTTTCAGGCCGTCAACAGTATCGATGCGGTTGTCGATAGCGAAGCGGGCCATCGCGCCACGGGCTTTCTTGGCGTAGAAGCTGACGACCTTTTCAACCCCGTCCTTGCGTTCCAGGAAGACTGGCTCGACCACGGTCAATTTCAGCGCTTTCAAATCGACGGAGCCAAAATATTCCTGGCTGGCGCAATTCAGCAGCGTGTCAGCGCCTTCGGCCTCGCCGTCAGCGTTCAGGGACTTGGCGATCTTCTTGCCCCAGAATTCATAGAGATTGGCGCCGCGCCGGGTCGCCATGCGGCTGCCCATTTCCAGGCGGTAGGGCTGGATTTTGTCCAGCGGGCGCAACACGCCATAGAGGCCGGAGAGGATCCGCAGACGCCGTTGGGCGAAAGCCATGCCGGCCTCATCCAACGTGCTGGCTTCGAGGCCTTGATAAGTGTCGCCAGCGAAGGTCAGCGCCGCTGGTTTTACGGCGTCCTCAGATGGGTTGCCGGCGAAGGCTTTGAAGCGGGCGGCGTTCAGTTCGGCCAGCGGTTCGCTGATGCTCATAAGCTTTCGAAGATCGCTTTGGGAGAGCTTGCGGGCCGCGCGGGCCAGCGTCGCTGCATCCTTCTGGAAGGCGGGCTCAGTCGCGGCGGACATATCAACTGGCGTCAGGTCCAGCTTTTTGGCGGGCGAGATGACTGTCAGCATGGAGGCTCCGAGCTTCGATTCTTCGACCTACATCATATAGCGCGTGAAGGGCGTATCGCACACCGTCCGGCGCCTTAGTAAATTGCGGCGCCGTCTTCGGCGTCGCTCAGTTGGGCATTGATCAGGTCCTTGATGGTGCCTGTCTTGGGCCAATCGGGTTCGACATATGTCGCGGCGCGGGCCTCCATTTCAGCATCCATCGGCGCGCCGTCTGCATTGACGAGATCAATCGACCGGGTTCCTGGCGCAAAGCTGATCGTGTCGCCGGATTTTAACTGGCGGAGGCGATTGCGTGGCAGATGATAGGCTGCTTTCACGCGCCCGCCGGCGAAGCCAGATGTGCGCTGGTCCGTCAAAAGCGCTACGTCGAGCTCCGGGTTCGCATTCAATGCCGCTGTGATGGCGAGGTTTGCGGACAGAAGCTCAATCGTCGAACGGTCGCCGGTGATGGCATAACAGGTGTTGTTAGCAAGCTTGGTCGCGTTCGCCGTAATCTCAAAGAATTCTGCCTGGGTGGCGCAGGTCTGGATTTGGTAGGTGCTGGCGTGCCGCATCGCAGCCGATTCTTTCACCCAAGCGCCGCCAGGGCAGAGATTGCCGCGATAGAGTACGATCTGCGGTTCCGCTGATAGCGGCTTATCCAGCGGGCGGAAGACGTCTTGGCCGCCGAAATCCAGGTCGGGCGCATCTTTGTAAATTTCGGATAATTTTGGCCCGAAGATAGACGTCACATCATTCAACGCGCCGGACGCTACGAGATATTTAATGACGCTCGGCAGCATGGCGCCGATATGGTTGACGGGGTATTGGCCGACGGGCTGCAGATTGGAAATCCACGGCATGTCCGCCATGTCCTGCCAGATGCTGGACGGCGTATAGTCGATGCCCCAGGAGCGTGTCATCCATGGGAGGTGCAGCGGCAGATTGGTCGAAAGACCGAATAGCGCAATCGCTCGGATGAAGTTCTGAAAGTTATCCGGCCCAATCGTATCGGCTGGAACTATCCCGCGCTCTAAAGCTGTGCGGAAGAGGGCCGTGGTTCTGCGGGTCAGGTCCATCCGCGCTTCAGTATTAGCGGCGTGCAGGTCCTCGCCCGCCAGAATGAACCCGCCGCAGCACAGCGCCACATAGTTCGACATGGCGGAGGCCAGGTTTTCGCACACACCGACATCCGTCACTGTGTTCTGGCGAATAAGTTCTAGCTCCGCGTCGTCGGCATCGCCGTTCATGTGGCGGATGCGGGTCATGGCGAGATCGCCCAGCGTAACCTCACTGCCATCAGGCATTTGGCCGACGGAGCGATGGCCGGAATGCAGCAGCGCCCATGGCAAATAGCGATACGGCTCAATGCCCATAGTGTGGATGAGCATCGGGAACGTCTTATCGCATCCACCGCCTGCCAGAATGCCAAACGGCGTCATCAAGCCAATCGTGCCCTGGACCGTCCATGCGGTTGTGAATTTGTAAGCGTTTGAGAACCCCTGGCCGGACGCCTCCATCCCGCGATGATCCGTAAAGCCGGAATAAGGCACTTGATACATGGCCGGGCCGCCATCCGCCGCGAGCAGCTCGGACGCCAAGTCAAACATGCCGGTCAAGCTTTGATCGCAAGGCGAGCCCATGGGGTAGATGCCCAGCAGCGGCGTATCAACATCGCCCGCAGGTTTAAAAACCGCGCGATAATGCTGGTCGCCGACCCAGGCGATGGCGGATTCATTAATATCCCCGGTCAAAAGGTCCGGATGGTTCAGCGCGCGCGGGTCTCTAGCGAGATTCATGAGGGATGGCTTTCATCGAATTGAGTATTTGTTGGTCGGACAATCGCACAGGATGGGCAGGTCAGTCGAACTTTGCGCCAACGCTGCCGACATCTTCAATGAAGCCTGAGATCACATCGCCCGGCTTCCCATAGAACAGGCCTTCCAACGAGCCAGTGATGATTGCATCGCCCGTTTTCAATCTGTCGCAATGGTTGCCGACAGCGCGGGCAAAGGCTGCGACCGTATCGAATGCGTCGCCGCCAGGGACAGCGGAACGGCCTTCCGCTGCGATTTCGCCGTCAATCTCCAAGCGTATGGTTGGATGCGCGCGCGGGCAGTCTTGCCAGTCCGTGATTTCGGGGCCGATGACCAATCCGCCATTTGCTGAGCAATCGGCGAGTTTCAAGAATTGCGGCGCGCCAACATGATCATCAAGGCGGCTTTCGACAATCTCCAGCATCGGCGCCATTGTCAGGCATGCGCGGAGTTTGGCCTCGAATGCGGGATCGTCGGGTGCGGGCGGCGTTTGCTTCAGGACAAAACCCAACTCAAGCTCAACCCCGCATAGGCGCGATAGGTTTGCTGGGATTGTAGCGCCATCCTGCCAAATCCAATCCTTGCGGATGGGCGCATAGGTTGGAATGTCCGGCGGCCCGGCCCTTCCAACCTTAAACCCACCGCCAGCGCCTGTCGCCGCCGCAACAGCAGCCTGAATTGCATAGACTTCCTCAAGCGTTTCTGGCGGGGTGGTGTTTGCTGTTGATAACAGCACGCCTGTGCGCCTTGCTTCGATCAGGGTATCCGCAAGCTGTGGTGTCATGGCGTCGGCCTTTCGGGATTGGTTCTGGCGGCGTTTCTCGCCATCCTCAATGAAGAATATCTGCACAGTTGGAAATTAGACCATTCGCCCAATACTATAAGCAACGAGCAGACATGGCATTGCATAGGCGTAAAAGGAATTTGGGTATGGATCATAAAGCGGCAGCGCTGAATGGGGATTTCGGCATTGTGATCGAGG
The DNA here is from genome assembly GCA_038102935.1 of Alphaproteobacteria bacterium. GTDB lineage: Bacteria > Pseudomonadota > Alphaproteobacteria > Bin95 > Bin95 > VMCJ01. The sequence continues at coordinate 5,785 of JAYNYG010000015.1, forward strand.
ATGTGACCCGCGCGGACTTGAAAGACCTTGGGTTTCAGCGTGAAGCCTATGATCTGTGGACGCGCCATGGCGGCCTTTTGGCGGTGCGCGGCGATGAGCTGAAAGACATGCCGCCGGAGGAGCTAATCGATTGGTCCGAAGTCTTCGGCGACATTGAATACACGGCGCAGGCGGCCAGAGAAGACAAGATGGTCAAAGGCTTCCCGATCCTCCGCATTGGCAACATTACGGATGAAGCAGGCAAGCTCGCAGCGCAAATGGCGATTGTTCCAGAACTCCAGAGCGATGAGGACATCCGCTATAATCCCGAAACGCGACGGCCCGTTTGGCATACGGATTCCACTTTCCGGCGCCAGCCGCCCATCGGCTCCATATTCCTCTGCCGACAAGCGCCGCCAAAGGGCGCGGAGACATTATTTTCCGATACCCGCACGGCCTATGCGCGGCTGGATGATGCGGCCAGGGAAATGCTCGCTAGCCTTGAAGCCGTCTGTTCCGTCGCCCATCACGACAAGAAGATCAGCCTTTATTCCAAAGACTACCCAGTGCTGACGCCAGAGCAGCGCGCTGCAAACCCGCCGAACCGGGTGCCGATTGTGCTGGAGCATCCGGTCAGCGGCGTTCCAGCGCTTTACGGCCTCAACAGCTCCACCTGCGCCATTCTGCCGAAAGGGCAGGATTTTCCGGATGAGAAGCTGGATATCTGCGACCTGGAAGGCATTGAGGACGAGAGCGTCCGCATCTGGCGGGATATGCTGCCCTATGCGACCGGGCCGGAATTCACCGTGAAATGGCAATGGCGGCCAGGCGATGTGGTCGTATGGGACAACCGCTGCACCATGCACGCAGCCACCGGGTTCGACCACCAAACCTACGCGCGCGAGATGTGGCGGTTGACATTGCTTGAGAAAGGCCAAGCCGCTGCTGCGGAATAGGCCGCTCTGATGCGCGCCGTGATCGGCCATGATTTCGGCGGCGTCGATGCGCTGAGATTCGAGGATGCGCCCCCGCCGCCGATGATTCCAGGCGGCGCCCGGATTGCCGTGCATGCGGCGGGCGTCAGCTTTGCGAACCTGTTGTTCATTGAAGGCAAGCATCAAAATAAGGCGGCGCTGCCCTTCACGCCCGGCACGGAGATCGCGGGCGTGATCACGGAACTTGCGCCGGACGCCCCTGATGGATTGGCCATTGGCGATAGGGTATGCGCCGGATTGCCGTCTGGCGGATTTGCCGAAGACGCTGTCGTCGACGCCGATAATGTGTTCCGCATCCCAGCGAGCTTGCCATTCTCAGCCGCGACCCATTTCCCGACGATCTACGCGACGGCCTATTCAGCGCTCACATGGCGGGCCGGGATTGCGCCTGGCGAAACGCTGCTCGTCCATGGCGGGGCGGGCGCCAGCGGGCTTGCCGCCGTTCAGGTCGGCGCTGCGCTCGGCGCTCTGGTGATTGCGACCGCAGGCGGGCCAGAGAAAACCGCCGCCGCCCGCGCGCACGGCGCGGCATACGCCATCGACTACAAGGCCAAATCCTTCAAGGATGAAGTTTTGGCGCTGACGGATGGCGCCGGCGCCGATGTCATATTTGACCCCGTCGGCGGCGATATGTTCGATCAATCGCTTAGATGCGCCGCGCCATTGGCCCGGATCCTGACGATTGGCTATGCGTCTGGCCGGATCCCGCAAATTCCGGCCAATCTTCTGCTGGTCAAGAATCTGAGCGTCATTGGTCTCTACTGGGGCTTCTATATGGCTTGGGGTAAAACCCAGGCCTCGCCCGCCCTTCGCGCCTGGGTGCGGGACATGTTTCAGGAAATGTTTGCGCTCTATGAGGCGGGCAAGATCGCGCCGGTTATTGATCGTGAACTACCTTTGTCAGCCTTCGCTGAAGGCCTGCGGCGGGTTGAGAGCGGGCGCGCGATTGGCAAGGTCGTGCTACTGCCGGATCACTGACTCGTCACCACGTGTTCCAATGCAGGATGTCGTCAAGCGGCGGGCGCTTGGCCGGTTTGAAGTTATCGCCGATGGTGTAGGCGACGGGCAGCAGGCCGACTTGCATGATCCCTTCAGGAATGCCCAGCAGTTCCGCCGCCTTTTCGCCGTTGGATAGATGCAGCGTCGTCAAACACGACCCAAGGCCGCGGGAGCGGAGCGCCAATTGGAAGCTCCACACCGCTGGCATGATCGATCCCATCAAGCCCGCCCAAACACGTTGCGGTGGGTTTGGCGGCAGGTGATCGACGCGGATGCAGGGGATCACATGCACCGGCGCGCGTTCAAGATTGTCCGCCAGATATTGGGCGGAGCTATAGACGCGGCCATCCTGGGCTTTGCCTGCAGCTTCGGCTTTTGCCTGGGAGTCCGTTAGATATGTGCCGGCGCCCTCGCGGTAGATTTCCGCCAATGCCGCACGTTTTGCGGCGTCGGTAACGACGATCCAGCGCCAGCCTTGTTTGTTGCTGCCCGTGGGGGCCTGCAAGGTCAATTCAAGGCAGTCGCGGATCACCTGATCCGGCACCGGCTTGTCAAAATCTAACCGTTTGCGGACAGCTCGCGTCGTCGTCAGCAGTTTGTCTGTGACGCTCAAGTCAAATCCGGCCATATCGTTCATCCCTTTTGCAGCGGTTAGAAATTGGCGAGCAGCTTGCCATAGCCCTGTATCCGGTCGTCAATGCGCGCGAGGCGGAGCGCATCCCATGCCATGGCCTGATTGGAGGCGATGACCGGCTTGCCAATACGCTGCTCCAACTGATCGATAACTTCAATGGAGCGGAGCGCGTCGCAGGAGATGAAAATCGCGTCTGCATCGGGGCGGTCTAGGGATGCGGCCATGTCGGCAATGAAAGCCGGGCTCACGCGAACCATCTCACTATCCAACGTCAGGTTCAGGCCTTGGATATCGAGCACGTCGAACCCGCGCTCGGTCAAGTAATCCCGCTCCGCCGCGTTGACCTCATCCAGATAAGGAGTGGCGACGACGATCCGTTTCGCTTTGATCACATTCAGCGCTTTGATCACAGCGGCGATCAGTGATGTGGGCTTGGCGTTCGGGTTGCCCGCTTGCAGCAATGCCTCAACCTTTTCCTGCCCCAAGATCAGCGAGCCAGAGGTGCAGGCATAGCTGATGACATCCAATGAACCGTCGGGCAGGAGTGTGGATGCAGCGCGGGTCAGGTCAGGCGCAATCGCCGCCAGGTTCGCGTTCGTAATCTCATCAGGATTGAAGACCCGTGCGAAATGAACGCCTACGCCCGCCGGGCAAATACGCGCCATTTCATCCTGAATTGTCTGCTCTGTCGCCAGGAGTACAAAGCCTAGCTTCGCGCGGGAATGCCGTCCTTCATCGAAGACAGGCTTGAAACGCCGAGACCGGAGCGTCATAGCGCCACCAAATCAAGGGGGCTCCGGGATAGGCGTTCAACGCCCGTATCCGTCACCAGCACTGAATGTCCCCAGCTCATGGCGAGGCCAGCGTCTGAATCCATCAATATCATGTGCAGGAAGAAGATCTGGCCCGGCTGCATAATCAGCGGATTGCCTTCGTAGAACATTGGGAAATCAACCCAGATTGGATTGTAAACGGCGCCCATGCCGTAGCCGCAGGCCTGCAGGCGCGCATGGTTCAGGCCGTTTGCGTCCAGCACGCGGGCATGGGCGTCGAACACATTCCCCATCGGGTCGCCGGGCCGGATGGCGGTCTCGCAGGCTTCAAGCGCCTCGACGGCTGCGCCATGCATTTTCCGTTGGGCGTCGCTTGGTTCGCCGATGACAAGGGTGCGCATCATGGCCGCGTGTTAGCGGGCATAGGCGCCGGACCATTCCAGCGTCAGTTGGTCTTGGGCGTCCAAAGAGCGGCGGCCTGAATAATACCGGCACAGCAACGCGCCGGGGCCTGATCCCAGAATGAATTCGTTCCCGGCATAATCTCCACCGCCTTTAAAGACAGCCCCTTGCATGGCGGCCAGGATATCGCCTTCGAACGCGCCCGCCTTTGTCGTTGCAATTGCGGCGTCCAGGGCGTCGTCCGAGAGGACGGCGGCGCGGCGATGCATGGCGATTTCGGCTTGGGACTTTACCCGGCGGCAGGCGCGAATAACGTCTGAGGCTTCGATCAGGTTCGGGATCGCGGCGCGCACCATATCGCCGTTCCAAGCCGTCAGCCCTGCGGTTTGGGTTTCCCACCCAATCCGTTTGCCTGTGAGATTTCGCGCGGCCAGCAAGCGGGCTAAGTCTTCGGCAGGCGTGGCCCCTTCGACCTCAGACCAAATATGGATCTGCGCGTCGTCAAGAATGGATGTGTGCTGCGCTTGGCGGAGATCAGGCGCCCTGGTCAACAGATCAATCCGACCATCGGCGCGAAGCGCCATGCACTGGAACATGGCGAAGCCGAAGGTGTCGTAGCCCGTCAGCCAAAGATGGCTTTCCGGCGCGAACAGCAGAATGGCGTCGAGCTCGGCGGCTGCAAGGGCCGCTTCGGCCTTGGCGCGGCGGGCGGCGAACTCGGCGGCGTCGAAATGCAAGGTCATGGCGGGCCTGTCTGGTCAAGATCAACGGTAATATCTACCATCCAAGCTAAGTCAGCGCCATTTAACTTGGAGGAGCAATCCCATGCATAAATGGATCGACCACATCGTCGTCCGCGTCGAGAACTTGGATACAGCGATTGAAGACTATACCGGACGCCTTGGCTTCACGGTCACCAAGCCGCCGATGGACCAGCCGGAGATTGGGCTGCGGCGCGCAGTTCTGGAATTAGGAACGTCTGGCACATTCATTGAGCTTGCGGAGCCGCTTGGCGAAAACAGCGAAATCGGCGCAGGCCTCGAAAAGCGGGGCGAGGGCGTGCATCTTGTGGCGCTTGCTGTCGGCGACTTGGCGGCGGCGAAGGCGGATATGCAGGCCCGCGGCGCCCGCGTCATTGAAGCCGGGAACCAGGTCTTCCTGCATCCAAAAGAAGGCCATGGCGTGATGTATCAGTTGATCGAACGCCAATAGCTCTAGCTGCGTCAAAGGCCCCAGGTAGCCGTCAATACGGCGTTCACAATGAACTCCATGCCGCCCCGCGCCCAGTCGCCTACGGGGTTGAAGCGCATGCCTAATTGACCCGCTAGCATCGGCGCGATCAGGGCGAGGCCGAGCACGATAAATAGGCCGTATCGCTCTAGTGGCGCCAGTAATCTGGCAAAGGCGGGCGGTGATGCGGCCATCAGCACCCGCCCGCCGTCCAGCGGCGGCAGCGGCAGCATGTTGAAGGCGGCCAAGAGGGCGTTCAGGATTAGCGCGTTCTCCATATTTTGCCCGAACCAGCGGCCAATTTCCGGCGGCAACATGGGCGCCAAATGCAGCGCCAGCGCCGCGATCACGCAGATCACGATGTTGGCAGCCGGCCCCGCCAACGCCACGAGCGCAATCCCAAGGCGTATCGGCTTTAGCCGCCCAAAATTTACCGGCACCGGTTTTGCGTATCCGATGATGAATCCTGACCCGGACGCCACAAGGAATCCCGGCAGAGCGATGGTGCCGATCGGGTCCACATGCTTCAGCGGATTGAACGACGTTCTGCCGAGCGTGTCCGCCGTGCTGTCGCCAAGCCAATAGGCTGCATAGGCATGGGCCGCTTCGTGCAGCGTGACCGCCAACAGAATAGGCAGCGCCCAAACCGATATGAGCATGGCGATTTCTGCGATATCCGGCATAAGGCGTTGGTCCTGGTTTTATATGCAGCGGCATATCCGGATGGATTATCGCCCTGGCTTCAGGCATAGTCCGCCGCGGAGACTGATGGAGAGGATCGGATACATGCGTATTGGTAAATGGCTCGCAAGTCTCGCATTAATTGGCGGGCTAGGAAGCGCGCTGCCAGCACAAGCGGAGCGAAACGTGGATTACTTAGAAGAGAATGCGGCCAAAGAAGGCGTCATCGTTACGGAGAGCGGGTTGCAGTATCGCGTCCTCCGCGAAGGCGACGGCGACATGCCGGACGCCAGCGACACCGTTGAAGTGCATTACAAAGGCACATTCATTGACGGCAAGCAGTTTGATAGCTCTTACGACCGCGGCCAGACGATTGAATTCCCGCTGAACGGCGTCATCGCCGGATGGACTGAAGGCGTGCAGTTGATGAAAGAGGGCGCGCAGTTCGAATTCGTGATCCCATCAGATTTGGCCTACGGCGAACGCGGCGCAGGCGGCGTGATCCCAGGCGGCGCGACGCTGATTTTCGTCGTGGAACTTGTTTCGATTAAATAAGCAAGCTCAGATACGCCGTCGCCGCGCCGCCTGGTATGCGCCAGCATAGACCAGGGCGACGCCGGCGGCGGCGATCCCCCAACTTGTGTAATCCGGGTAAAGCAGCCCTGCCGCGCATATGAATATCGCGATGCGGACAATCCCACCAATGCGGCCAACACCGTAGAGATAGCCTTCAAAGCCTGACGCCATCAGCACGATGGCGAGCGAGCAGGCGGCGATTACGGAGACGATCTCCACCGGCCCGCCGCCGCGCAGGATAAGCGCTGGCGTTAGCACCAGAATGAACGGCAGGACGAACTTGATCGACCCTAGCCGCATCGCCGTGATCGCCGTTTCCATCTGCTTCGAACCCGCAATCACTGACGCCGCGACAGCCGCGAGCGCCACCGGCGGCGTGATGTATGAGAGCATGCCCCAGTACAGAATGAAGAGGTGGCTGGCGACAGGATCAATGCCGAATTCAATCAGCGCCGGGCCAAGTACAATCGCCAGGAAGATGTAGCAAGCGCTGACGGTCACGCCCATGCCGAGCACGAAACTGGTGATCGCGCCCATGGCGAGCAGGAGCCAGAGGTTCCCTTGCGCTAAGCCCACAAGCTCGCGGCTGAAGGCGCCGCCAACGCCGGTAAATGCCAGCGCGCCGACGATCACGCCGACGCCAGCAAGGATCGCGACGATATTGGAGATGGTGCGCGTCGATTCTTCGATCAGCGCTAGGAACTGCCGGAAATTGAAGCGCGCGCTGGGGCGAAACAATGCGGCGGATGCGACCAGTACAATCGTTGCGAAATAGGGCGCGTAGACTTCAAGCCTCGCGAAGACCAGGAAATAGACCAGCACTGCCAGGCTCAGCAAATAGAACCAGCCTTGTTTCAGCGTGGCCTTGAGGTCTGGAATTTCTTCCGCCGGTTGGCCCTTCAGGCCGTGGACGGCCGCGTGGCAATCCACCTGCAACAGCAGCGCTGCATAGAACAGGATGGAGGGGACGGCGGCGGCGATCACGATATCGCTGTACGGAATGTTCAAGAATTCAGCCATAATGAAGGCCACGGCGCCCATGACAGGCGGCATCAGCGTTCCGCCAGTGGAGGCGCAGGCTTCAACGGCGCCGGCATACGGGGCGGAATACCCGGCGCGTTTCATTGTGGGGATCGTCAATTGGCCCGTCGTCACAACGTTGGAGATGACGCTGCCAGATAGCGAGCCGAAGAACCCGCTCGCCAACACGGCGACTTTGGCTGGCCCGCCCCGGCTTTTGCCAAGAATGGCCGCAGCGAAATTCATGAAGAACGCGCCGCCGCCGGTCACTACAAGGGCGGCGCCAAAAATCAGGAACCCGATCAGAATGTTGCCCGCAACCCGCATCGGCAGGCCGACAATGCTCTCAAAGCCCATGGCGTAAGCGCGAAACAATTCCGCCGGTTCTTTGCCGACACCCCATAGGAATCCGGGCGCTTGTTCGGCCCAAAGCGGGAAGGTGAAGAAGAAGATGCAGACACAGAACAGCGCCAGCCCGCCAGCCCGACGCACGCCCTCCAGCGCCAAGAAGCAAAGGCATGTCGCCATCAGCGTCGGCGTTAGCGGGGCGACAGTGTCCCACCCGCTTTCAATAATCGTGCCGCCGAAATAGCAGTGGTAAAGGCCGACAACCAAGGTCAGCAGGAATAGCGCCCAATCGTATATTGGCACATGGCCGCTATGGCGCTTGATCGCTGGAAACAGCAGAAACGATAGCGACAGGAAGACGGCAATCAGCAGATAATAATAGGCGTTGTCGATCAGGATGAACCCGCCCGGATTGATCCCGAAGCTCTGATTGATCGCGGCCAGAATGCCGAAACTGCCAAGCGCAATCGTGATCCAATAGACGAGCGGACCGCCGCGCCGACCGTTCGTTATCTCAGACTGCTGGCTATCCGGCATCACTGGTCCATCGCACAAAAGTCGCGCCGCTGAAAAAAGAAGCGTAGCCGATACGCCTCGCGCTGTCCTGCGACTGGCTTGCGCGCGAATTTGATCCGAAACAAGCTGTATTGATCAGAGAATTATTTGGACTGAATGGGCGACACCTCATGATTTATCAGCATCGCATCGTCATCTCCCGCGCTGGCAAACTGGAAAAGCGGCATGAGCAGTTTCAAGCCAGCACCATGCAAGCGCTGGATGATGCCGGCTCTGCGCTGATTGGCGCGTGGGAAGTGTATATCGGCGATGAGGCGGCGAGCGCGGTATGGCAGCTTCGCCAATTTGACGGGATGACTGAATGGGCGGCGCATCAGGACAAGATTCGCACTGACGCCGCCTTATCGGAAGCCCGGGTGACTAGGCTCTATCCCTATCTGGATGAAGTGAACACATCCATCTTGGCGCTCGCCGAAGGTTCTCCGGCGCTACCGGCGGAATGGCCGCAGATTGACGCGATGCGTGGCCAGCCGCGCGGGTATATCGAGCAGCGTATTCTGCGGCATAAGGTCGGCGCGAGTGCAGCGCATCATGTGTTCTATCGCGATAATGTTCTGCCAGCGCTCGAACGCGACGGCGCTCGGCTGATCGCCTATTTCGACACGCTGATCGGCGATGGCACGACAAACGGTAAATCCATGCGCACCGTCGAACTCCGCTGGTTCCCGGATTTGGCGGCTTGGCAAGCTTGGCGTGAGGCGCAGGATGACGACGCCGATCTGGCTGGCTTAATCAAAGGCCAATGGCTGCCCCATATCGAGCAAATCCAAAGCGCATTGCTTCGGCCCCTTGATTACAGCCGTATTCGCTGAGGGAGAACATCTGGCTATGCTTCACATCAAAACCGAACGCATTCTGAGCGATCCTGCGATTGGCATTGATCACGCGGGCGCGGGCGAATTGCTTGTTCTGATGCACGGCATTGGCGGCAATCGCACCAACTGGACGCGCCAGATCGAAGCGTTTGCGCCGCACTTTCATACCGTGGCCTGGGATGCCCGCGGCTATGGCCTGAGCGACGACTATGACGGCCCGCTCGATTTCAACGCTTTCGCACGTGATCTCCTGAAGTTGCTGGACCATTTCGGCGTGGAGAAGGCCCATATCTGCGGCTTGTCCATGGGCGGTCGCATCGCGCAGGACTTCTATCTGCACTATCCAGATCGCGTGAAGACACTAGCGCTCGTCGCCACATTTTCCGGCTTTAAGAAATTGAATGCGGAGGAACGCGCCCGCTTCGTCGCTTTGCGGCTAAAACCCTTGGTTGAGGACGGCAAGGAACCGAAGGACATCGCCCCCATCGTCGCCCAAACTTTGATGGGACCAGAAGCGGATGATGAACATTACCGCCAATTGGTCGCGAGCATGGAGGCGTTGCATAAGGACAGCTACGTCAAAACCATCCAAGCCACCACGACCTATGACAAAGCCTTGGAACTCGAAGACATCACGGGTCCGGTCCTACTGGTATTCGGCGAACATGATAGCCTGACGCCGCCCGCCATTGGTCGCGCCATGGCCGAACGGATATCTGATGTGACCTATGTCGAGGTTCCGCGCTCCGGCCATCTGATCAACATTGAGGAAGCCGCGATCTTCAATGATGCTGTGCTGGCGTTTCTCGCCAAGCATTCATGATAGATGCATCAGGCATATCCTGGACGCATCTACGGGCGCAGGTTGAAGATTTTGCCCTGAAGCTGCATGCGGCTTTAGCTGCGTTGGGCATTCGGGAAGCATGCGCAGACCTGAAGATCGACCATATGTGTCTCCGCCTGAAACGTAACTCTGATGTTGACCAGCTAAAGCTTGAACTGTCCGAGGCGGGCGAGATTATTTCCGCCGTCACGGTGAATGGCCGTGAGATACTGATCATACAGCTTGATGATCCGTTCTCTATCGGCCCCTGGCGGATTCCGGCGGTTGAACTGCCCTACCCGAAACCAAACCATGCCTATGCGGACGGATGGGAGCATGTGGAGTTTGTGTTGGATGGGGCCGAGAACACGCTTGATGGCGTTCGGCACACCTTCGCCGCAAAGTTCCCCACCCTGAATATGGCTGAACTGCGGGATATGTACCACTATTCAGAAGACATGCCGGAAGCTGATGCCGATCAGATAGCCAACCCGACGCTCGCCCTGAAAGTGAATGGCGTCGGCCTGAAATTTCACGCCAAATCGATCCAAGAGGTCGTTGGCTACTCCAGTTAGACCTCGCCAGCGCCAAAAGAAAAAGCAGCGAAGCCGAGGTCCCCAGCTTCGCCGCTCCAACTCAGTTCGTTTAGGTGTTTTTACGAACCCCAGCCGCTGACGGCTTTGACTTCGCAGAAATCTTCGAGACCCCACACACCGCCTTCGCGTCCGTTGCCGGATGCTTTGACGCCGCCGAACGGCGCGCCGGCGCCGCGCGGCTGGCCGTTCATTTCAACCATGCCAGACCGAAGCTGCGTCGCAACCCGGCTGCGCCGGGCGTCATCGCCGCTCTGTACATAGCTTGTCAGGCCATAGGGCGTGTCATTGGCGATCTCGACCGCTTCTTCTTCCGTGTCAAACGGGATGATCGACAGCACCGGACCGAAGATTTCTTCCCGCGCGATCTGCATATCGTTGTTCACATCCGCGAACACCGTCGGACGGCAGAAGAAGCCGCGATTGAGGCCATCCGGACGGCCCGTGCCGCCAGCGACAAGGCGTGCGCCTTCGTCGATGCCGACCTGAATCAAGTTCTGGATTTTCTCGAACTGGGTTCCACTGACGGCTGGGCCGATATGGCGCCCATTCGTGCCAGCCGGACCAACCTGCATCGCCTCTGCTGCTGCGGCGGCGGCCTCGACGGATTGATCATAGATTTCGCGCTGCACCAACATCCGCGTCGGCGCGTTGCAGGATTGCCCCGTGTTGTTGAAGCAATGCATCGCGCCCCGGCGAACGGCTTTCTCGTCGGCGTCTGCGAACACGATGTTGGCGCCCTTACCGCCAAGCTCCAGGTGGACGCGTTTCAGCGTTTCCGCCGCATTCTTAGAGATCAGCTTGCCCGCGCGCGTGGAGCCGGTGAAGGACACCATGTCGATGTCTGGATGGCCGGAAAGCTGCGTGCCAACGCCTGGTCCGTCGCCGTTCACCAAGTTGAACACACCAGCGGGAACGCCAGCCTTGTCCAAGATTTCAGCGAAGAGCAGTGCATTCATCGGCGCAATTTCGGACGGCTTCAGCACCATGGTGCAGCCGGTCAGAAGCGCCGGGATCACTTTCAGCGTGATCTGGTTCATCGGCCAGTTCCACGGCGTGATCATGGCGATGACGCCTGCCGGGTCCATAACGATACGGTCATTCGGCGCATGATCGCCCAAAGGCCGCACGAACTCAAAATTCTCAGCCGCTTTGATGAAGTTGGTGATGTGGCCAAGGCCAGCGGGGGCCTGCTGCTGGTTCGCCATATCAATGGGCGCGCCCATTTCCTGGCTGATCGCGGCGGCCATATCGCCCATGCGGCTTTTGTATATCTCGCGGATCTTTTTCACGACCGCCAAACGTTCTGCCGGCGGTGTCGCGGCCCAGGCGGGGAACGCTTTCTTCGCGGCTGCGACAGCGGCATTCGTATCCGCTTCACCGCCGAGCGAGATTGTTGCGAACGCGTCTTCTGTCGAAGGATCAATCACCTCCAGCGGCGTGCCTTGCTGCGGGGCGACCCATTGGCCATTTATGTAGAAGTCCGTTGTCTCAGGCATAATTTCATCCATTCAGAGATTTAAAGCGCTGTTCTAATTATGGGATGCCAGAGCGCCGAAGCAAGCACCCGTGGCCGTTTGTCCGGCGCTTCAGGTGTGCTCAGCTAAAAATGCCGCAATTGCTGTTGTGGCGGCAGGCGTGTGCTCCGGCTCTTTCCATTGCTCTACCAAGGTCGCTTGCGGCGCCAGTTCCACAATCCTCCGGGACACAGCTTCTGGGTGATAGATATCCTTGCCCATCAGCACCATCAGCGGCGTTGGGCATTTGGCGACATGGGCTTCGGTCAGGTTGAACAGCAAATCCTCGCTGCCAAACATGGTCTGGCGGAATGCGGCCCACTCTGCTTCCTGGACATTTGGATGCGCAGGTTTGAGCTCCGCCGCCCAGCTATCAAAGATGTCGTAATAGGCCTGGCGGTTCGCTTCAAAACCGATTGGCTGCAACATAACGCCGGATGCGACGCGCTCGGGCGCTGCTTCAATCAGCTCCATAATGAACGATCCGCCGATGCACATGCCGACCACATGGCACCGCGCGACGCCCAAATGGTCCAGCAGCGCCAATTGGTCATCGCGGTAATCATGCCAGTTATCTTCACCGCTGATCGGCGCTGTGGATCGCCCGGCATTGCGTTGATCCATCGCAATCACCTGATAGCCGTCTGCCAATGCTCTCATCGGGTTCCACGCGGCGTTCTCCCAAAACGGAATCGCAGACCGCATGCCGCCTGCCGCCAGCGCCAACACGGGATAGCCTTCCCCATGGATTTCATAATGGATGCGAACATCGCCGCGTTCAAAGAAAGGCATCGGGAATTCTCCTCGGAATATGGCCGCTGCGGGCCGCGATCATGCTTATTCGCCCGCGTGGATGATCTTCGGTATCATAGCGCCAGGGGAGAGAAAAATCATGGCGGAACTTGAAGGCAAAGTCGCTGTCATCACTGGCGGCGCGAGCGGCATTGGCGAGGCAAGCGCAAGGTTATTCATCGAAGAAGGCGCGCGCGTTGTTATCGCAGATATGCAACAGGAACGCGGCGAGGCGCTTGCAAATGAACTGGGCGAGAGCGCCATCTTTGTATCCTGCGAAGTCCGCCAGGAGGACCAGGTGAAAGCGGCGGTCGATGCGGCTACGGATGCTTGGGGCCGCCTTGATTGCATGTTTAACAATGCCGGGTTTGGCGGCGCCCTCGGCCCGCTTGAAGATATCCCTGCGGACGAATTCGACATGACCTTTGACGTGCTGGTCAAAGGCGTGTTCCTCGGCATGAAGCATGCGATTCCGGTAATGCGGGCACAAGGTGGCGGGTCGATTATCAACACCGGCTCTATCGCTGGCGTTACGGCAGGGCGAGGACCGCTTGTATATTCCGCCGCCAAGGCCGCCGTCATTCAGATGTCGAAAACTTCAGCGATGCCGCTTGGCGAGGACTCCATCCGGGTGAATTGCATTTGCCCCGGCGCCATCGCGACGCCGCTTTCCGCCAATACTGTCGGCCGCCCGGATACGCTGATCGAGGACAGGCTTGAGAGTTATGTCGTCCAGCAGCCAATTCCGAGGGCAGGCGTGCCGGATGATATCGCCCAAATGGCGATGTTTCTGGCGAGCGACCGGTCCAGTTTTGTGACCGGTCAAGCCATTGTTGTTGATGGCGCCGGCGCCAGCGGCGTCATGTGGGCGGACCAGAAACCCGCTTACAAAACCTACCGCCCGATCAAGGTCTATAACCCTGAAACGGCCTGAACCTAAAAAAACGAAGGAACGACGATGATTAAAGTATGGGGACGGCATGACGGGTCCAACGTCATCAAGGCGATGTGGTGCATCGGCGAGCTTGGCATCGAATATGACCGCATCGATTGGGGCGGAAAGTTCGGCGGTAATGATGATCCGGCTTATCGCGCGAAGAACCCGAATGGCCGCTTGCCGGTCATTGAGGAGGAAGACGGCTGGTGCGTTTGGGAATCTGGCGCTGTCATTCGCTATCTCGCGGCTAAGCACGATCTGGGTGGTCTCTATCCATCAGACCTCCGCGAGCGGGCTGATGCAGATCGGTGGATGGATTGGAGTTCGTTGAATATGGCGGCGTTCAATGTCGTCTACCTTGACTATTTCTTCCGCCTGCCCGCTGCTGAGCGCGACCTTTCGAAGGTCAAAGCCGCAGTCAAAGAGACGATGCCTTGGTTCGATATTCTCGACAAGCACTTGGCTGGGCGTGATTACATTTGCGGCGACCGGCTAACCATGGCCGATATCCCGGCCGGTGTGCTGACCCACCGGTGGATGACCTGGACGCCCGAGGGCGACCGCCCCTCCCACCCAAATGTCGAAGCATGGTACGCGCGCCTCTCAACCCGGCCTGCCTATCAGGAGCATGTCCTAGAGAAAACGAATAAGCCTAGCTTCTAACCCCTAGCACCGCTGACCTGATCGGCAGCACATTGGAATAAGTCCATGTCTAGAAAAATCCGTCGGGTCGTTACCGGCCATGACGCCAACGGCGTCGCGAAGGTCATTCGGGATGAGGAGGCGGCATGTATTCTCAGCCGTCCGAACCGTCCCGGCGTCACGCTGACGAACCTTTGGCAGAACGACAAAACGCCTGCCGCTATGGAACGCCATGATGATCCTGTCGATGGCCCGCTGATCCTACATCCGCCGACAAACGGCGCTGTGTTCCGCATCGTCCAGTTTGACCCGGAGAACCCGGAAGAATTGGCGAAGTTGGACGGCAAGTCCGCTTTCGCCGAAATGGGCGCGGGCGATAATGTCGTTGAGAACGCCCGTCATCCGTTCATGCATCGCACAGATTCGCTGGATTATGCCGTCGTGCTAACCGGTGAGATATACATGATGATGGATGAGGACGAGTGCTTGCTGAAAGCTGGCGATACCGTCGTCCAGCAAGGCACGAACCACGCTTGGTCTAACCGCGGCACGGAACCGTGCCAGATCGCGTTCATCCTGATTGACGCAGAGAAGTAACCAGGGCTAGCCCGGCTTCCAGTCCTAACCGCGCCAGGCTTTACTGGCTGCGGTTATGGCTGTGCGCTTTGAATTCCACTGTTGTGTCCGCAGTCGCCACGGCGACTGATCCGTAGATGGGTCAGCGCTGTTTCCAGGCTTTGACGAAGAACTTGGCGTCCTCCTGGCTGACGCCCCAAAGCTCGAACTCGACCCGGACAGCGTCATAGAGCGATACGTCGCCTGCGGGTTTATCAAAATCCCGATAGACGCCGACTTTCACCTCCATACCGGAGAGCGGCCGCGCCTCATTCTTAGCGATGGTCTCTACCATATTCACCGCGCAGGCCGATATGGAGCCGCAGAACAATTCGCCTGCGCCAACGGCCTCGCCGCCCGTATTCTCCGCGACCCAGTGATGGTTGCGCGCGTTGCATACAGACCGGCCAGGAACCCCGATGCTGTAGCTGTGGGCCTCATAGGCTAACGCAAGTTCCGCCATGATGACCTCCAATCATGAAGCTGAGGCAAGCTTCGCAGACAATCTGGGCGCGGGCAATCCATGGTCTTGCGGGAATTGCGCTTGCTTGGTTGGATCTTCGATTGGCCCTAGAGTAGCCATGGTTCAATCAGGAGCGCCACGCATGACCGATGTAACACTGACAGCGATGTTTGGCGATTTTCCGATTACCGAGGCGTTCAAGCGCGGTGATTTCGCCTCGCCCGGACTTAATATCGACCTGACGGACGTTCCTGAAGCGCACAAGCTGTTCAAACCCGTGGTGCGCAATCTGGCCTTCGATGTGTCTGAATTATCGATCATGACCTTCCTGATCGCGAAATCGCGCGGTGTGCCGTTGACCTTGCTGCCCGCCGTGCTTTTGGCGCGTTTCCAGCATCCCTATATCGTCTACAACACGCGGAACGGCATTCTTAAACCGAAGGAATTAGAAGGCCTTCGCGTCGGTGTGCGCTCGGTTACGGTCACGACGGTAACTTGGCTACGGGGCATTCTGATCAACGACTTTGGCGTCGATCTCTCGCGCATCAATTGGGTGACGTTTGAGGATGCGCATGTGCTGGGTGTGGAAGATCCGCCGAATGCTGAACGCGCAGGTGACGGGAAATCTCTGCAGGATATGGTGATCTCCGGCGAATTGGACGCCGCCATCCTTGGCGCGCCGGTTGACCATCCCGATATCCGCACGCTGTTCGTTGACCCGGCCGCTGCTGCAGCAGAATGGCAGGCAAAGCATGGCGCCATCCAATTGAACCACATGGTTGTCGCCAAGGATGAGGTGCTAGCGAAGCATCCTGACGCCGTCCGGGATATTTATCGACAGCTTGCCGCCAGCAAACAGGCCGCTGGATTGCCAAAACCGGGGGAAATTGATCTGAACCCATTTGGCGTCGAGGCGAACCGCCAGAATCTCGAAATGGCGATCGATTGCATTTATCCGCAAGGGCTGATCGACCGGCGCTTCTCGGTCGATGAATTATTTGATGATGTGACGCGGACACTCTAACGACGACAGGAATTTCACAATGCTGTTCGATCAACTGATACCAACCGCACTTGTCGGCAGCTATCCGCAGCCGGGATGGCTGGTCGATAAGGCTATTCTACTTGGCAACGGCCCGCCGCGTGTGCGGATGCGGGAAGTATGGCGGCCCGGCCCGGACCTTTTGGATGAAGCGCAGGACGACGCAGCCCTGATCGCCCTTCATGACCAAGACCTAGCCGGCGTTGATATCGTCGGCGATGGCGAGGTCCGCCGTGAGAGCTATTTCAACCATTTCGCCAATGCGCTGGAGGGCATCGATATCGATGAGCCCGGCGTCGTGCCCGGCCGTACCGGCAAGCCCACCCTTGTTCCGCGCGTTACCGGCCCGATCCGGCACACGAAGCCGGTCCAGGCCGAGGAGGTCGCCTTCCTCAGACATCATACGGATAAGCCAATCAAGATTACGCTCCCGGGCGCGTTCACCATGGCGAAGATGGCGAAGGACGAGCATTACGATGACCCGGAAGCGCTCACCATGGCCTATGCCGATGCGCTCCGGTTTGAAATTGCGGCCCTGAAAGCAGCTGGCGCAGACGTCATTCAGCTCGACGAACCGCATATGCAAGCGCATCCTGAGGACGCAAACCGCTTTGGCGTGAAGGCGATCAATCGCGTGTTGGAGGGCGTTGAGGGTCCAACGGTCGTCCATATGTGTTTCGGCTATGCCTATGTCGTTTCAGATAAGCCGTCCGGCTACTCGTTCCTGGCGGAATTGGATGAATGCGCCGCTAAAATCATATCGATTGAGGCGGCCCAGCCTCGGCTTGACCCAGCGATTGTCGCGCGCCTGCCAAGTAAGATGATTATGTTCGGCGCGCTTGATCTGGGAACGGAAGAGATTGAAACAGCAGCGCTTGTAGCTGAACGATTGGCGGGCGCGCTGAAGCACCTTCCGGCGGAACGGCTGATCGCCGCGCCCGATTGCGGCATGAAATATCTCAGCCGCGCCGTCGCTTTCGGCAAACTGAAAGCTCTGGCCGATGGCGCAGAGATCATGCGCCGTAAGCTCAAAGGATAGGAGAAAGCAATATGGCTAGAGGATTGCTGCTGGTCGGCTTCGACTTCGCGACGGCACATGCCGATGAATTCCATGATTGGTACGACACGGAGCACATTCCGGAGCGCGAAGCCGTGCCGGGTTTTGGCCTTTGCGAACGCTGGATTAGCGTCGACGAGCCGACCGTCGCCTTCGCCTCATATGACCTAAGTAGAATCGATGTCCTGCAGGGCGATGCCTACAAAGCCATCGCCTTTGAAAATTTGAGTGTATGGTCGAAACGCGTAACCGGCATGTGCAAGCGGGTCATGCGCTTTGAGGGCGACCAGACCTTGCCCGGCGACGCTGAACCGCCACAAGGCGCCGGTGGGCTTCTCATCAACGCCATGAACGTTGCGCCGGAGGCTGAGGCCGATTTCAACGCCTGGTATGACGAAGAACATATCCCCGCACTTGCCGCCGTTCCGGGCTGCCTGGCCGCGCGCCGGTTCGTCAGCGCGACCGACTATCCAACTAGCAGGAAGCACGTAGCGATCTATCATCTGGAGACGCCGGACGTGACGCAGTCTGAGGCTTGGGCCAAAGCCGTCGATACGCCATGGAGCGCTAAGGTCCGCCCATATTTCCAGGACAGGTTACGCGTTCTCGCCAAGCGCTATGAGCGTGCGTGAAGCTGGCTGAGCGCGCTTGGCAACCTATCGAGCAAGTCGGACGCGATCAGCCCCGGCCCGAATTGATATGCGGCCTCGCCATGAAGCCACACGCCTGTGCATGCAGCATCGAAGGCGGGCGCGCCGCTGGCGAGTAGGCCAGTAATAATGCCCGCAAGCACATCGCCTGATCCCGCTGTCGCGAGGGTCGGCGGCGCATGTGCGTTGATCGCCGCCCGGCCATCGGGCGCGGTAATCACTGTATCCGGGCCCTTCAGCACAATGACTGCGCCAGCGCGCGCGGCGGCAGTACGCGCCTGATCCAGGTTTGATCCTTCGACCTCGCCGAATAATCGTTTGAATTCGCCGGAATGTGGTGTGAGGACGGCGGCAGGTGCGGCGCGCGTTATCGCAAATAGGTCGTCCGGCGCTTCAGCGAACAGCGTTAGCGCGTCCGCATCCAGCACGAGCTTCCGGCAGGCGGCGCCGGCGGCTTCAACCAGGCTACGGGCGTGACCATCCAAGCCGAGGCCGGGACCGAGCGCTAGGACTGAGAAGCGCTCGTCTTCCAGCAATGTGCGGTAGTCGGCTGCGTTGTCGATTGGCCGGACCATGACAGCCAGTTCCGCAGCGGCATAGACTGGCCAGGATGCGCGGGGCGCCGCGATGGTCACAAGCCCAGCGCCTGAACGCAGGGCGGCGCGGGCTGTCAGCCGAGCCGCGCCCGTCGTCTCCGCCCCGCCTGCGATCAGGGCATGGCCGCGCGTGTATTTGTGGTCAGATGGATCTGGTCCGCGCGCCGTTCCCGGCCAAAGCGCAGG
Organism: Alphaproteobacteria bacterium; assembly: GCA_038102935.1. Classification (GTDB taxonomy): domain Bacteria; phylum Pseudomonadota; class Alphaproteobacteria; order Bin95; family Bin95; genus VMCJ01. The sequence continues at coordinate 24,726 of JAYNYG010000015.1, forward strand.
CGTGTTCTCGAAGGTCTGAATATGGGAGGCCGCGCGACCCGGCACGCCAATATCGGCTGTGATGATATCCCCCGCTAGAAAGTGCCCTTGCGCCAGCAAATGCCCGTGCTTCTTGCGGAAAAACGTGACTGTTAGGTCAGCCGGCGCCGCCGCGCCCTTCACTTGCCCATCATCGCCATTGACGCCAGACGGGAGGTCTACAGCGACAATGGGAACGGGCGCGGTCGCCATAGCCTCGACGAGCGCCAAGGCGTCGCCTTCCAGTGGTCGGCTGAGGCCTGCGCCGAACAGAGCGTCCACGATCAGGTCTGCGCCATTCAAGAGAGCAGGCGCCGCGATCTCGACTGGACCGTTCCAAAGCTTTGCGTGATGTGCAGTATCGCCTTTGAGGTTCTCGCGCTCGCCGAGCAGCGCGATCCGTACCGGCCATCCGGCCTCTGCCAGCAATCGTGCGATCACCCAACCATCGCCGCCATTTGCGCCGGGGCCAGCCAGGATGAGCGTGGGGCAGAGCGCCCAGCGGCGGCGGATCTCGTTTGCGACAGCCGCGCCGGCGTTCTCCATCAACGTGACGCCAGGAACGCCGCTTTGGATCGCAGCTTCGTCTGCCGCATACATCTCCGCCGTTGTCAGGAGTTCGAGCCCGGCGGGCATGGCGCTATTCCTCGCCGCTGATCCGTTTGCCGCCATAGGTGGATTTCACCCAGCGGACGGGCCAATCCTCATCATGCAGTTTCCCGGCCTCCATCCGCGCATTGATTTCTTTCAGTACAATCGCAGTGATCGGGCGGATTTTCAGCTCAAGCGCCGAATCGATGTCTCGCCACTGCAGCTTTAGGAGTTCGCCGTCCGGTTTTTTGACATCATGCACGACTTGATCGTAATCCGCCGCGAAGAAGCGAGCGTTGAACCGGCGTGGGCGGGCGGCGGGCGTTACGGCGCGGTAGACATATGTCAGCCCATCAAGCTTCGGCGCGTAGCCTGTATCGTAGAATTCCTCCCAGCCCTTTTGGATGCGCGCTGGTTTCGCTGCCACCTTCTCGCCGATGACGAGGCCCGCCTCCTCAAATGTCTCCCGGACAGCGGCGAGCGCCAATGCCTGCGCCCGATGCGGCGTCGCCGATGCGGACAGGCGTTCCAGCACGCCCGGGCGAAGCGGGGTTGCGGGCTTAACGAAGCCATCGGAGCGCTCGACTCGTCCGCCGGGGAAAACGTAATGGTGCGGGAAGAAAACGTGGCCAGAGCTTCGCTCGCCCATCAACACTTCGGGGTCATTGCCCTTCATACGGACAATGACAAGCGTCGCCGCATCGCGGATCGGCGGGCGGGCGGTTGGTTTCTTTTCGGCTTCAGTCATGAAAATGCGGGTCCGTTGGGCGAGCAAATGGACCGGCGCGAAAAGGCTTAGCGGCGCTGAAAACCTGCGGCTAAGAAAATTGGGGTGCCTGACCGGATTTGAACCGGCGACCTCCTGGACCACAACCAGGCGCTCTAACCAACTGAGCTACAGGCACCACACGTAAAGCCAGCGACGCGCCAGCGAGAGCCAGGATTTACGCGGAAGTATAGCCTCGCGTCAATATCCATATGAACCCTCTTCTCAAGCCGATCTCTGAGCGGCATAGTCCAGCGGAAATTCTTTGACGAAATTCCCGCTACGAAAGCCTGAAATCCCATGCAACTCGCCGAAAATTTAAACAATCTGGGCACTGAAACCGCGTTTGAAGTGCTGGCGCGCGCCGCCAAGCTGGCCGCCGCCGGCAAAGACGTGATCAATCTCGGCATCGGCCAGCCGGACTTCAAAACGCCCGAACATGTCGTGGAAGCGGCGATTAAGGCGATGCGAGATGGCCATCATGGCTACACCCCGGCGAAGGGCATTCCCGAACTGCGGGAGGCCGTCGCGGCGGATACGCTGAAGCGCCGGGGGGCGGTGATTGATCCTGAAAACATTATGATCATGCCAGGCGGCAAGCCCACAATGTTCTTCGCCGTGATGATGTTTGCAGAACCGGGCGCCGAGATCATTTATCCGAACCCTGGCTTCCCGATTTATGAAAGCGTTATCCGCTATGCTGGCGCGACGCCGGTGCCGATGCGGCTCTTGGAAGAAAAAGGCTTTGCGTTCAGCGCTGATGAAGTTTTGGCGCAGATCACGCCGAAAACCCGGTTGATCATCATGAATACGCCAGCCAATCCAACCGGCGGCGTCACGCCGAAGGAAGAGTTGGATAAGCTCGCGGCAGGCCTCGCCGCATGGCCAAATGTCGTTGTTATGAGTGACGAGATCTATGACCGGATGCTCTATGACGGCCGCCAGCACGCCTCCATGCTGGCTTATGAAAATCTCCGCGACCGGCTGATCGTGTTGAACGGTTGGAGCAAAACCTACGCCATGACCGGATGGCGGCTTGGATATTCGATCTGGCCGGAGCGGCTGATCGGCCATGTGGAGAAATTGGCGGTTAACTGCCATTCTTGCGTCAACGCGCCGACGCAGTTCGCCGGGATCGCAGCGCTGAATGGCCCGCAGGATGAGGTCGACGGTATGCTCGTCGCATTCGACAAGCGGCGACGGCTGATCGTTGATGCGCTGAACGCCTTGCCGGGCGTGCGCTGCGCTGAACCTGGCGGCGCGTTCTATGCATTCCCGAACATCACTGGCACAGGTATGGACGCCAAAGCGCTGCAAACGCAGCTGCTGGAACAGGCAGGGGTCGCGGTCGTCGCCGGCACCAGTTTCGGCGCGCTGGGGGAAGGTTTTGTCCGGTTCAGCTATGCCGCCAGCGCAGAGCAGATTGAAGATGCTATGGGCCGGATGAAAAAACTGCTCGAACGCGCAAATGACTAGACAGTCATCAATTGCCCAAAAAGAAGGCAATTGATGTGCCGTGAAATCAGGCGGGTTGCGTGAAACTGCAGCAAAAGCAAGGCTCGCAAAGCGGTGCGCGGCATGGCATAAGCCTTGCTATAAATAAGAGCGTGCGCGATCTAAACCGGATTGCTGGGCGCGCAAGAAGACGAAAGCGGGACGATGAAAAAAATCGAAGCGGTCATCAAACCGTTCAAACTTGACGATGTGAAAGACGCATTGGCGGAAACCGGCGTCAAAGGCTTGACAGTGGTCGAGGCCAAAGGGTTTGGACGGCAGAAAGGTCATACGGAGTTGTATCGCGGGGCCGAATATGTTGTCGACTTTTTACCGAAGGTGAAGGTTGAGGTCGTCATCGAGGACAGCCAGGTCGAGCGCGTCATCGAGGCCATTCAGAAAGCCGCTCATACGGGCCGCATCGGCGACGGTAAAATTTTCGTTTCCCCGATTGAGGAAGCGATCCGAATACGTACCGGAGAGGCTGGCGCTGAAGCGCTATAACCCTCGGTCAACAACGAGACACAAAAACGCAAGAACACGGCATATAAGGAGCTAGGCTTATGAAACTGAACTGTAAAACATCGGATGATCTCATCGCCGCGATGAACGAACATGACGTTCGCCACGTCGATTTTCGTTTCACCGATCCTAAGGGCAAATCGCAGCACATCACGCAGTACCACACCACTGTTGATGATGACCTGCTGACAGATGGCGTAATGTTCGACGGCTCCTCCATTGTCGGCTGGAAGGACATTTCCCAGTCCGACATGATCATGATGCCGGACGTGACCACCGCCGTGCTTGACCCATTTGCCGCTGAGCCGACGATGATCGTCGTATGCGACATCCTGGAGCCCTCCACCGGCCAGTCCTACGAGCGCGACCCGCGCGGCATCGCCAAAAAAGCCATGGCGTTCGTTGAAACTTCCGGCGTTGGCGACACCGTGTTCATGGGCCCGGAAGCCGAATTCTTCATGTTCGACGATGCGCGCTTTGAAGTGCGTGGGCACACCTCCTCTTACACGCTCGATAGTTCGGAAGGCCCGTATAACTCCAATCGCGAGTACGAAGATGGCAACCCCGGCCATCGCCCAGGTCCAAAGGGCGGTTATGTGCCGGTGCAGCCTGTCGACGCCGCAAGCGACATTCGCGCAGAGATGGTGACGATCCTCGCGCAGATGGGCGTGGATGTTGAAAAGCACCACCATGAAGTCGCGCCGTCCCAGCATGAGCTTGGCGTGAAGTTCAACACGCTGCTTGGCGCTGCAGACGATCTGCAGACCTACAAATACGTGATTCACCAGGTCGCGCATTCCTACGGCAAGACCGCAACCTTCATGCCGAAGCCGATCGCAGGCGACAATGGCTCCGGAATGCACGTTCACCAGTCAATCTGGAAAGACGGCAAGCCAGCCTTTGCCGGCAACGGCTATGCGGATTTGTCTGAGACCTGCCTCCACTATATTGGCGGCATCATCAAGCATGCGAAGGCGCTGAACGCATTCACGAACCCATCCACCAACAGCTACAAGCGGTTGGTTCCGGGCTTCGAAGCGCCGGTATTGCTGGCCTATTCGTCTCGTAACCGGTCGGCGTCCTGCCGTATCCCGTTTGTGACGAACCCGAAGGGCAAACGCGTTGAAGTGCGCTTCCCGGACCCGTCCGCCAATCCGTATCTGGCATTCTCCGCCATGCTGATGGCTGGCCTTGATGGCATCCGCAACAAGATCCACCCGGGCGATCCGATGGATAAGAATCTCTATGATCTGCCCCCGGAAGAACTCCAGGGCGTGCCGACGGTTTGCGGTTCTCTGCGCGAAGCGCTTGAGGCCCTTGAAGCCGATAAGGACTTCCTGATGCAGGGCGACGTATTCACAGAGGATATGCTCCAGGGCTACATGGATCAGAAGTGGAATGACGTCCAGGCGTTCGAAATGGCGCCGCATCCGATTGAGTTCGAGATGTACTACAGCGTCTAATAACGCTTAAATATACGCTGAATGGCCTAGGTAGAGCGCGGCTGGACCCGAACAGGTTTCAGCCGCGCTTTGCATATTGATTACATTGGATTTACGCCAAATGCGACCCTGCCGGGGGCCGGGGTTGTTTTGTACTTTGCTGAAATGCAGCAAGGAATGGACAACCACGCGATGCCCCAGGACATCATCCAGCGCACAGTCGCTTATTGGAGCAGCCAGCGGCAAGGCCACAGGCTCCCAACGCGCCGTTCCATTAACCCTGTGGAAATGGCGGACCTTCTGGCGAGCCTCGTTCTCGCAGAGGTGCTTGACGGCGGCCGCGACTACCTTCACCGCATTGCGGGCGAGGTGGCTGCGACGCTGCTTGGCGCTGACCTGATGGGGCGCAGGCTCTCTGAATTCAAAGGCGACCCGGCTATCGAGCCTTGGCGGAATGGGCTTGATGTCGCGCGTACTTTCAAAGCGCCGCACATGGCCGACCTCACGTCGAACGGCCCATCTGATGGGCCGCTGCGGATTGTATTCCTGCCGGTCGCGCGCACGGCGGACGAGAATGAAGCTGACTTCTTATTGTGCGCGGTGACCCATAACTTGCCAGAGGCCAAGGCTGCAGAATAACCGATACTAGCCTGCGGCATGCCTTCCCGGCTGCTCCACTATTCGCTATGACCAGAGCAGTTTTATGTGTGCAGCGGATGTGGTGACGATGGCGAAAGATACAGCAGATGGGATTTTCATTGGCGCTAATGATGATGGCGCTGGCCCCCAATACCTCACCCTTAAGCGCGCCAACCGGCATGGATTGATTGCAGGCGCTACCGGCACAGGCAAAACCGTCACGCTACAGAACTTGGCGGAGGCGTTCAGTCGGGCAGGCACCCCGGTGTTCCTGGCGGATGTGAAGGGCGATCTTTCTGGCCTCAGCCAGCCGGGGGAGCCTAAGGATTTCCTGGCTAAGCGCGCCGGTATGATCGGG
>JAYNYG010000015.1:30565-81702 GCA_038102935.1 Alphaproteobacteria bacterium
CCTGTCATCTTCTGGGACCTTTTTGGACGGCAGGGTCACCCCATCCGCACCACGATTTCTGAGATGGGGCCGCTCCTGCTGGCCCGCATCCTTGGCCTGAATGATAAGCAAGAGGGCGTGCTGACAATCGCGTTTCAGGTGGCGGATGATGAGGGCATGCTGCTGCTCGATCTGAAAGATCTACGTGCATTGCTCGTTGATTTGGCTGAACGCCGCAAAGAAATCGGCGCGGCCTATGGCAATATCTCCACCGCTTCCGTCGGCGCCATTCAACGGCGGCTTCTCGAATTACAGCGCCAGGACGGAGAGAGATTCTTCGGTGAACCGGCGCTCGATCTGATGGACCTGATGCGGACGGATAGGAATGGCCGGGGTATGGTCAATGTTCTGGCCGCGAATGAGCTGATGCAATCGCCAAAGCTCTACGCCACATTCTTGCTCTGGCTGCTGGCGGAGTTGTTCGAAGAACTGCCCGAAATCGGCGACCCGGATCAGCCAGAGCTCGTGTTCTTCTTCGATGAAGCGCATTTGCTGTTTGAGGATGCGCCGAAAGCCCTGGTGGACAAGATTGAACAGGTCGTGCGCCTGATCCGCTCAAAGGGCGTTGGCGTTTATTTCGTGACGCAAAGCCCATCCGATGTGCCGGATGATGTGTTGGGCCAGCTTGGCAACAGGTTCCAGCATGCGCTCCGGGCGTTCACGCCGCGGGACGAGCGGGCGGTCAAGGCAGCGGCCAACACCTTCCGCCAGAATCCGAATTTTGATGCCGCTGAGGTGATCAAAGAGCTTGGCGTTGGCGAGGCGCTGACCTCATTCCTGGATGAAAAAGGCCGTCCAGGCGTTGTTGAACGCACGCTGATCCGCCCGCCGACGTCCCGGCTTGGACCTGCGACGGAAAGCGAGCGGAAGAAGGTGTTCAACGCGAGCCCGGTCGCTGGCCGCTACGAAAAGGAAATCGACCGCGAAAGCGCGTTTGAAATTCTGCAGGAACGGGCGGAAAAAGCGGCGGCGGCAGCGGAAGCTGAAGAGAAAGTCGAAGCCGAAGAGCGCCGCAAAGCGCTAGAAGCTAAAGAGCGTGAGAAAGCTGAGCGCGCCGCAAAGCGTGGCCGCAGCCGCTCCAGCCGGAGTGACACAGTATTCGAATCCGCCGCCAAATCCGCCGCCCGCTCCGTCGCCCGCACACTGGGACGTGAGCTTGTGGGCGGGCTGATGGGGATGTTGCGGCGATGACGGGCGACATCAAAACCGTTCAAACGAATCGGTTGGAAATCGCCTATGCCGCGGCTGGGCCAGCCGATGGCCCGCTCGCGATCCTGATGCATGGTTTTCCTTATGACATCCATTGCTACGACGCTGTGGCGGCGCTGCTCGCGGCGAAGGGTGTGCGCACGCTAACACCTTGTATGCGTGGCTATGGCCCGACGCGGTTTCGATCCTCGGATACGCCGCGATCAGGCCAGCAAGGCGCGTTCGGCGCTGATTTGCTGGCGTTCATGGACGCGCTGGAGATCAAGCATGCAGTGCTGGCGGGCTATGATTGGGGCGGCAGGGGCGCTTGCATCGTCGCTGCGCTTTGGCCTGAGCGTGTGAAGGGGCTGGTGACGGGCGGCGGGTACAATATTCAGAACATCGCTGGATCAGTGAAACCTGCGTCGCCAGCAGCGGAATACCGGTATTGGTACCAATATTACTTCCATACCGAGCGGGGCCGCGCCGGACTTGCCGCCAACCGCGCCGCATTCGCAGAGCAGCTTTGGCGTCTGTGGTCGCCCGAATGGAAGTTCGATGCGGCGACGTTCGAGAAATCTGCGCCTGCGTTCGATAATCCAGACTTTGTCGAGGTCGTGATTCATTCCTACCGCGTGCGCTACGGCTATGCGGATGGCGACCCGGCCTATGCGGAAATTGAAGCCGCACTGGCGGAACGGCCAGATATCACCGTGCCAACAATCAATCTGGAAGGCTTGGCGGATGGCGTCGCGGGGCCGGTCAACGAAACGGACTATGCGGCGAATCGGTTTACGGGACCCTATGAACGCCGCTTGCTACCAGGCGTCGGCCATAATCCGCCAGCGGAAGCGCCAGAAGCGTTTACGGATGCCGTTATGGCGCTCATTTGAAACAAAAACCCCCGCCGGCGCTTTGCACGCCAAGCGGGGGTTTTCTTATCCGTCAGGCGCCAAAAGCGCCATTCATAGCGTAGCTAAGATCAGACGTAGCTGATGTTGCCAGCGGACGTGCGACCGTCGCGACCGGTTTCCATCTCGTACTGGATCTTCTGGCCTTCGTTAGGGCTCTGGACGCCTGCGCGCTCCACTGCGGAGATGTGCAAGAATACGTCTTTGCCGCCTTCATCGGGCTCGATGAAGCCGAAGCCTTTGGTAGCGTTAAACCATTTCACGGTGCCTGTAGCCATTGTCCGTGTTTCCTTCTGTTCAGGCCCTGCGCAGAATGCCGGAGCCGTGGCGTTTCGGTCAGAATAGAAAGACCAGAGGGCCGACGAGAAGGCGGTCCGTGAGCTTCTAGGCGAGCGATAGCACTCTCCATATCGGCCCTATCGGCCAGATTGGCAAGTCCTTAGTCAAAAAAGACTGATTATCCCGCAATTGCGCGTTTCGGCGAAACCGGTGTCTGGTTTTCCTCTCTTCGCGGGATAATCGTCCGATTGAATATTTATCAAAAGTTAATAAGCGCTGCCGCCTCCTGCTTTTGCGGGGGCTTCACCCTTGCATTTAGCGACGGCAGCCTGGGCCGCTGCTTGCAATAACCGTCCGTCGGAGCCGATTGTTACAAGTTTAGCGCCGCGCGCGATCATCTTCGCCGCATATTCCGGGGAGGCGCAGTGGATGCCAGCGCCCAGGCCCTTGGCGTTCGCTGCATCAATGATTTTCTCAATAGCAGCGACGACTTCTGAATCCGTCGGGTCCAGCACCGGCGGCTTGCCCATGGTGAGCGCCAGATCCGTCGGGCCGATATAGACGCCGTCGAGGCCGGGCGTCGCCAAAATTTCGTCCAGGCAGTCAATGGCTTCGGTGGTTTCGATCATGGCGATCGCCAGGATTTCGTCATTAGCGTTGGCGATATAATCCGCGCCAGCATAGATCGCCGCGCGCACTGGCCCACTAGAGCGGTATCCCAAGGGCGTATACTTACAGGCCCCGACGAATTTCTCGGCTTCCTCCGGCGAATTGATCATGGGACAGATGATGCCCATGGCGCCTGCGTCCAGCATCCGCTGGATGATGCCTGGCTCAAGCCAGGGCACGCGGGCCATCGGCGGCACATCTGTTGTGGAGATGGCTTGCAGCATGGTGACAGCGGTTTGGTAATCGGCCATGCCGTGCTGCAGGTCGATGGTCAGGCTGTCCCAACCGGAATGCGCCATCAGTTCCGCTGCAAAACTATTTGGCACAGCGCACCAGCCGTTCACACAGGCTTCACCGGCCTGCCAGCGCTGCTTGACGATATTGGCTCTCATTTCAGGACTTCCTTATTAATCACGTTATCTGGGTTCAGTTTGCCGTCGAAGCAGTCCAGCACGTTCTGGGCGGCGACGGCCCCCATGCGGAACAGGCTTTCTTTGGTGACGCCGGCGGAATGGGGGGAGACGATGATGTTGTCCAGTTCAAACAGCGGCTCATCCGGCGTTGCGGGCTCGACCACGAATGGGTCAATGCCGGCGCCCGCGATGACGTTGTTTTTCAGGGCGTTATACAGCGCCTTTTCCTCCACGATATTGCCGCGCGCGGTGTTCACCACATAGGCGCTCGGCTTCATGGAGGCGAGTTCCGCCGCGCCGATCATGCCGTTTGTTTCTTCGTTCTTGGGGCAGTTGACGGAGAGGAAATCCATCTCCGGCAAAGCCGCGCGCCAATCCTCAACCGGGGTCACGCCCGCCGTCACCAGCGCATCTTGGATAACGTATGGATCATGCACATGCACATCCATGCCCATGGCCTTCACCATCGGCACAAGGCGGCGGCCAATGCGGCCATAGCCCAGGATCAGCACTTTCTTGCCGTCTAGGTCATAAGCGGGGGCGTCGAAGCGGATGTCCCAATTGCCTTTGCGGACTTCCCGGTCATAAAGAACGGCGCGTTTCGCCAGCGCCAGCATGAAGAATAACGCATGCTCCGCCACGGTGACAGAATTGGCGATGCCCACAACGGATAGCGGGATGCCAGCCTTGGTCAGCGCGGGTACGTCAATCGCGTCATAGCCAACGCCATGGCGAGAGACGATCTGCATTTTATCCGCCATGCCGATAATGCGCTCGGTGAAGGGCGCAACGCCCATGATCGCGGCGTCATATTCCCCCACATGCTGCAGGATGTTGTTCTCGGAAAGCTCCGTGAACCGCACCGCCTCCACATCATCCCGCCCCGCCAAGACAGACTGAATCCCGTCAGACAACGGCATCTGCACCATAATCCGCTTCTTACCCACGAAGATTTCCCCTCAATTCGATTGCAGGGCGAACGGTAGACGAAATGTGGGAGGGTGCAAGGCGGAACGGGATGGTTTGGCTACGGCGCTGCTGAGGGATTCGCTCAGTGGAGAAACTGATAGGCCGCTCTGTCCTGCGCCTATTACGCCAATCAGCGTAATTTGCCATTGGTGTGGGCCTTCATACGGCCAGCTACAGAGATTCCTCTTTTTTCCTTGGCGGGGCTGCAGTGGCGCAGTTTGTATCTTGGGCTGATTGACAATCGACGCATCTTTCAGCTCCAGGCAGGGCGCGCCGTCGCGCGCTAGGAATTTCTTGGTCGCATTCTATGCAGAACAATTCGGCTTCGCCTGATGGTAAACTGTCTCGTGCGCGTTGCACTGCATCAGCAATTGAATCGTCAATCTGATCCTGTACAGCGCCATCGCGTGTCCATCCACCTGCCACTGGACTTTGGCTCCTGGAATTGCACTTGTTGAATAGAAGATAGACCGGCCACAGATATCTGCAATACAGATGGCCCCAGTTGGGGCGACTGAAGGCACTTCTATTATCAGTCCCCTAGCTGCAACCTATGTGTCTCTCTGACCTGGCTGATTTGGACAACCGGAGACGAATGAAGTGATAAAAATAATGCAAAAGGGTTTGAAATCGTTCCCGCTGGCGCCTTTAGTCGTTGTGATTTTGTGCTGCAGCATCTTGGCTGGGCGACAGGATGCCAGCGCGCAGTCACTCAGGTATTTCAGTATTAGCGACGATGGATCGCTCTATTCGGTCATATATGACCATAGAACGTCGAATTCTACTTTAAGTGTTAGACACGGCAATCAGCGTTCGGAGTTGAGGTTTTGTGGGTCTGCGGTTGAAGCGTATCTCAAATTTCCTGGTGGAAATGCCTTTGCCGTATCTGAGAGCCGTCTCGGCTCCGGCATAGCTCATAGCGGCAAATTTCAGATCCTTGAGCAAATGGGCGCATCGTTCCGCCGCGTCGCCGATATGGATGGACCTGTCGCGAGCGTGTGGTTGGACGAAAGGTCTGAAGAACTGATCATTCATACTGATGCAATCAATGACATGAGGCAGGCACGTTACCGATACTCATACTTTGCGGTTTTTGACGGTCAGAATATGAAAATGGGAAGGTTCGACAGCAATTTTTCTGCGGCGGGAACCTACTTTGCTGATCTTGGCGCAATTCGGCTGTCAAGTGACAGTCTGATATTCAGTTCTTCGAAGCAACAGATTGGCACCGTATTTCATAAGTCGGCATTGCCGCCATTCATATACGAATTCGACCTTGGGACTGGCCATATTCGGCCTTCAAACTGGCTGATTGATCGCGACGAAAATCATCAAGTTCACGAGTTGGCGCCTGACATTGCCGCCCAACACTTGACTCATGCTGGTCTGTATTTTGCCTTGTGGTCAAACAAGGCAGGTTGGGGGCGTCAGGTAACCGAGGCGACGACACTCAGATTTCAAGGCAAATGCGCCTCGGCTTCCAAAGTAATTGGCAACTTTTCGGGTATTTGGAGAAGATTCACAATGTCGCCGAATAAGAGGTTCGTTGCAGCTGAAATATATCGCCTTACCCATAGTGGGTTGGCTGTGCCGATAGAGGACAATGAAGCGACGATTGCTATATTTGACCTCGACAGTCCAAACGCGGTGAAACAGACACCAAAGCCCATTTTGCCAATGAAAATGGCATATCATACTGCTGCGGCCAGCCAAGTAGATTGTGTTAGAGTTTTTGATAACGTTAGATCGCTTCGCTGACTGTGCGGCAATTGCCATTGGCTAATCCTTGCCCCACCACCTTTCCCCCACCATAATCTCCTCCATGCGAAAACGGAATTTTCAGCCGGTGACGCCGCCTTATCCTGGTGCGAAAGGCAGGGGCGCGCGCGCTGAGGAGCGGGATGAGGGGCTTTGTGAGGCGCCGGGGTGTGAGCTTGCGGGCAGCTTTCCGGCTCCGCGTAGCCGTGAGACGCCGCGGCCCTATCGGCGGTTCTGTTTGGAGCATGTGCGGGCCTATAACGCCAACTGGGATTATTATGCGGGGATGACGGCGGAGCAGATTGATGCGGATCGCCGGTTGGACGTCACCTGGCGGCGGCCAACATGGGGCTTTGGGGATAAGGCGCCGCGTTACACGATGTCTCCCGCCGGGTTTGATGATCCGCTCGGCGTGTTTGGCGCCACGCCCGAAGGCGGCGCTCATTCCCATGTTTCCCGCTTTCCACCCGGCAGTGAGCAAGCAAAAGCCGCAGAAACCATGGACTTGGACGACGATTTTGATTTAGATGCGCTCAAACTGCGCTATAAGACCCTCGTGAAGCTTTGGCACCCGGATGCAAATGGCGGTTCCAAGGCAAGCGAAGACCGCTTAAAATCCGTGAACGAAGCGTATAAGGTGCTAAAAGATGCTCTGGCCGAGGCCTCGCCGACGCCCAATTCTAGTCCTTAAGACGCCCCATCCCTGAGACGCTTCCACGTATCTCTCCGACCCGTTACTTGCTGGATAGACCTGAAATGAACGCTAACCCACAAACGATGATCGAAGCCGCTGGCCTCACGACCTCCCCGGATACCGAAGTTTCTGTCCGCGAGGTATTTGGCCTCGATATCGACATGATGGTCCCGGCCTATAGCGAAGCCAGCGACTACGTGCCGGACCTCGATAGCGACTATCACTTCGATTTTGAAACGACCATCGCCATTCTGGCCGGGTTCGCGTTCAACCGCCGCGTCATGGTTCAGGGTTATCACGGCACGGGTAAGTCGACCCATATTGAACAGGTCGCGGCGCGCCTGAACTGGCCTTGTATCCGCGTCAACCTGGATAGCCACATCAGCCGTATTGATCTGGTTGGTCGGGACGCCATCGTGCTGCGCGACGGCGTGCAGGTGACGGAATTCCGCGAAGGCATGCTGCCGTGGGCGCTGCAACACGCGACGGCATTGGTGTTCGACGAATATGACGCGGGGCGCCCGGACGTGATGTTCGTTATCCAACGTGTGCTCGAAGTCGAAGGCAAGCTGACATTGCTCGACCAGAACCGCGTTATCCGCCCGCACCCCCATTTCCGCATGTTCGCCACCGCCAATACGGTCGGCCTCGGCGACACCACGGGCCTTTATCACGGCGTTCAGCAGATCAACCAGGGCCAGATGGACCGCTGGAATATCGTGGTCGCGCTGAACTACCTGGAGCACCAGGAAGAGGTCAAAATCATCCAGGCGAAAAGCCCGCATCTGCAGGATACAGTCGGCGCCGAGACCGCCAGCAAGATGGTCCGCATGGCGGAGCTTACGCGGAATGGCTTCATGTCCGGCGATCTCTCTACGGTTATGTCGCCACGGACAGTCATCACCTGGGCGGAGAATGCGCGTATCTTCAATGATAGGGCGCTTGGCTTCCGCCTGACCTTCCTGAACAAATGCGATGAGTCTGAGCGCGCAGTCGTGGCTGAATATTATCAGCGCGTCTTCGGCGAAGAGCTGCCGGAATCGGCGCTTTCCGCGATCAAAGCCGCGTCCTGATCCAATAACAAACTGAGGCGACGTCATGGCTGACGCCGAAGCGCCGAACGAGGCGTTCAAGCGCAATACGGGAGCGGCCTTGCGGGCGCTGTCCGCTGTGCCGGAACTCGAAGTCACCTTCGGGCCGGAAAACGCGACGACGGACGGCAAATCGGCGCGTCTGCCGACGCCGTCCCGGGATTTGCCTGCGGGCGAGGTGGCGATCCTGCGCGGTGAGGCCGATGCCCTCGCCATGAAGTTGAAGCACCATGACGCCGACGCGCACGCCGACACCCGACCGCCCGGCGGCGCCGCCCGCGCGGCGTTCGATGCAGTCGAGCAAGCGCGCTGTGAAGCCATTGGCGCTATTCAAATGGACGGCGTATCCGGGAATCTGGATGACGCGCTGATCGAGCGTTGCCGCCGCCAGGGCTATTCCCGCGTAGTTGAGCGCGAAGATGCGCCTTTGGCCGAGGTGTTGTCCCTGCTGACGCGCGAAGCCGTTACCGGCAAAGCCCCGCCAGCGGAAGCCGAACATATGGTCTCGCTCTGGCGGGAAGAGTTGATGGCCAAGGCCAGCGACACCTTCGCCAAGCTCCGTGACAATGTAGACGACCAGGCCGCCTTCGCCGAAGTCGCCAAGCAGCTTCTGTATGACATCGAGATGCTGGAGGAGAGCGACCCGTCCGAAAGCGAAGACGGCGATAGCTCAGAAGAAGGCGACGACCAGGATCAGGATGCCGAGTCCGAAGCGGCAGACGCCGATAGCGCCGCCGCCATGGCCGCAGACGGCGATTTCGACGATAGCAGCCAGGAATCGACGGACGATATGTCCGGCGAAGAAGGCGACGCCGAAATGATGGCTGGCATGGGCGACGAGGAAGCGGGCGATTCCACGCCCCAGAACCGCCCGAACTTCGATCCAGCCCTGGATCAACGCCAAATCTACACGGCTTTCACCAAAGAATTCGACGAGGTTGTTCCGGCGGAAGAGCTTTGCGACGCTGAAGAACTGGCGCGCCTCCGCCGCCATCTGGACCAGCAATTGGCCAGCATGCAGGGCGTCGTCACGCGCCTCGCCAACCGCCTGCAGCGGAAGTTGATGGCGCAGCAAACCCGGTCCTGGGATTTCGATCTGGAAGAAGGCCTGCTGGATAGCGCACGCCTTGCCCGCATCGTCTCAAACCCGCTGCTGTCGCTCTCCTACAAGCAGGAAAAATCGACTGAGTTTAAAGACACAGTCGTGACGCTGCTGATCGACAATTCAGGTTCCATGCGCGGCAGGCCGATCACGGTCGCGGCCATGTGCGCCGATATCTTGTCGCGCACGCTGGAGCGCTGCGGCGTCAAAACCGAAGTGCTTGGCTTTACGACGCGCGCCTGGAAAGGCGGTCAATCTCGTGAGGAATGGGCAGCGGCCGGCAAGCCGCCAAGCCCAGGCCGACTGAATGATCTCCGCCACATCGTCTACAAGGATGCCGACGCGCCGCTTCGCCGGACGCGGAAGAACTTGGGATTGATGCTGCGGGAAGGCATCCTGAAAGAGAATATTGACGGCGAAGCACTGCTTTGGGCGCATGACCGCATCGTCACGCGCCAGGAAGATCGCCGCATTCTAATGGTGATCTCTGATGGCGCGCCGGTTGATGATTCAACGCTTTCCGTGAATCCAGGCAACTATCTGGAACGGCATTTGCGGGATGTGATCGAAATGATCGAAACCCGCTCGCCAGTCCAACTTGTCGCCATCGGTATAGGCCATGACGTCACCCGCTACTACCGCCGCGCCGTCACGATCTTTGATGCAGACCAGCTTGCAGGCGCCATGATGGACCAATTGGCCGAGTTGTTTGACGATGATGGACCGGGCGCCGGTCGGCGGGGGCGCTAATCCCTGCGCCGCCGTCAGGGGCGAAATAGTGGCTCTAACGACAGCATTTCCAAACATCCCCCTCGACACGCGCCGCAGTTTGGAAAAGCCGCGCACGTCTGGCCTGACTATGGTCACGGACTATCAGGTGTCTATCGATGGATTGCGCGGGCTATTGGATGTCGCGGGCGCACATATAGACATCTTCAAAGTCGCGACAGGCACGGCCAGGCTGTTTCCGCGCGATCACCTGATCGAGAAGCTGGAACTGCTCCGCAGCCGCGAAGTCCGGCCTTTTCTTGGCGGGCAAATGCAAGAATATGTGCTGCATACAATGGGCATTGAGGCGCTGCCGGCGCATTTAGACGAGGCGCGCGCTCTTGGCTTCGATATGATCGAGATTTCGGACAATGTGGTTGATCTGGGCGAAGGCGGCCGCGCGCGCATGATCAAAATGGTGCAGGACGCGGGCCTCGCCCCTGTCGGTGAAGTCGGCGACAAGCGCGCCGCCACAGACCACGAGGCATTGGTTCAGGAAGTGAAGGACGTTCTGGCGACCGGCGCTGAATTGGCGATGATCGAAGGCCAGGAATTGATGCCGGGCGGCGTCCCGAATGAAGACTTGATCATGATGCTGAAAGACAATGTCGACGTCAGTCGATGCATGTTTGAGCTTTCCACACCCAGGGTCGGATCGACGACGGTGCAGATTTATGCTGGTAAAAAGTTCCTTGTGAAGACTTTTGGGCCAGATGTGAATCTTGGCAATGTCGCCACTGACGTTGTCATTGAGACCGAAACGACGCGGCTAGGCCTCGGGTCTGCCGGCCCGCTTTCGCTGATGTGACGATCTGCTATTGCGCCCGAACCTGAGCGGGCGTAAGAGGCGCTCGCTTGACGGCGCATCCGCCGCTGAGCCGCATCGTTGGAGCGCCGTTCTATGATCCGCGCCTTGGCCCCTGTCGCAGCATTATTGTTGAGTGTCGCGTTTCTTCTGGCCGGCAATGGCTTGCAGAATACGCTGGCGCCAGTCCGCGCCAGCATTGAAGGCTTCACGCCGCTGGCGCTCGGCGGGTTGGGCGCTGCATATTATATCGGCTTTGGCTGCGGCTGTTTCTTTGGGCCGTCGCTGGTGCGCCGGGCTGGGCATATCCGCACCTTCGCGGCCATGGTCGCGATCGCGTCGGCGGCTGCGCTCATCCATCCAATATTTATTGAGCCTGAAGTCTGGCAAGGCATGCGGTTTGTTACGGGCTGCTGCTTCGCCGTGCTGTTCATGGTGATCGAAAGCTGGCTCAATGAAAAAGCGACCAATGAGACGCGGGGCGTTGTGTTCTCGGTCTATATCGTCGTGAATCTTGGCATGGTCAGCTTCGGCCAATTGCTGGTGACGCTGGATGATCCGAAGGCGTTTTCGTTATTTGCGCTGGCGTCCATCCTGGTTTCTATCGCCGCAGTGCCGCTGGCGCTGACGAAGTCCTCCCAGCCCAAGCCGCCTGTGAATGTGCGGGTGCGCATACTAAAGCTTTACAAAATGTCGCCAGTCGGCGTTATCGGCGTTCTGATCGTCGGCTTAAGTACTGGCGCATTCTGGTCGCTCGGCCCTGTTTTTGCCGAGCAGATGGGCGGCAGTGCGCAAGCGGCGGCGCTGTTCATGGCGGTAGGCGCTGTCGCAGGCGCCATCGGGCAATGGCCGCTTGGGCGCACATCGGACAAGATGGATCGTCGCAAGGTGATAATTTTCGCCTGCTGCGGCGCCATCCTCGGCGGCATTGGCGCGGCCATCTTCGGCGATACTTCAGAGACGGCGCGGCTGGCCAGCATCTTTGTATTCGGCGCGTTCGCGCTGCCGCTCTATGCGCTCTCGGCAGCGCATATGAATGACATGGTCGAGGAAGATGGGTTTGTTGAAGCGGCGGGCGGGTTGCTGCTGACCTTCGCTTGCGGCGCTGCTGTCGGGCCGCTGATCGCATCGGCTGCGATGTCCGCCTGGGGGCAGACGAGCCTTTTCCTCTACACAGCGTCGATGCATATGCTGCTCATTGTGTTCACGATCTACCGCATGACCCGGCGCGATACTGTGGCGGCGGAGGATCGCGGCGATTTCTCGGATGCAAGCGTCATGGCGCAGACCGTCGCCACGGTGGAGTCCTTCGCTGAGACGGATGCGCCGGACGAGGTTCAGAACCCGTAAAGCCGCTCCGGGTTTGCGACCAGAATGGCGTCGCGCGTCGCATCGTCCGGGCTGGCGTCATCCAAGAAGTTCAGGAGCGCGCTGTCGTTTGGCATTGGGCCGTCGAAATTCGGGTGGGGCCAATCGGTGCCAAACACGCATTTTTCCGGCGCTTCGGCGATCAGCGCGCGAGCCATGGGTAAGGCCTCATCATAGGGCGGCGGATTTGATGTCAGCCGGTACGGTCCTGAAACTTTGACCCACGTCCGGCCCGCGCGCAGCATCGCCAAGAGGCGCTGGAAGGCCAGATCATGCACCCCGTCGGCGGCGGGCACATGGCCCATATGGTCAATCACAACATCGCATGGCAACTCTTCCAGCCGGTGCGCGGCTTCAAGGAATGTGGATGGTTGCGCGAACACCTGAATATGCCAGTCCATCGGTTTGATGCGTGCCGCAAGCGTTTCCAGGTCGTCGAAGCCAACGCCGCCTTTCAGGTCCACATTGAAGCGAAGGCCGCGCGCGCCTGCCTCGTGCATGTCTTGCAGAACCTGGTCCGTTACATCGTTTGGCGCGACCATCACGCCGCGCATTTTGCCATCCATGGCGCGCATGGCGTCCAGGCTGGCGCTGTTGTCGAAGCCGTAGACGCTGGGCTGCACCATGATGGAGCGCTCAAGCCCGGTCGCCGCCAGCATCGCCTGATAATCCTCAAGGATTGCGGCCGGCGGTGTGTAGCTGCGATCTTCGGCATAGGGAAACTGATCGAACGGGCCGAAGACGTGGCAATGGCAATCAACGGCGCCGGCTGGCGGCGTGAAACGGGCCGCTTCCGGTGCGAAATCAGGGCCGGGGCGGTCAAACTCATAATCATGCATATCAGGCGATGGCCTCAAATTCGGTTTTGGCTGCATCACAATTTGGACAGGTCCAGCCATCTGGCAAGTCCTGAAATGCGGTGCCGGGCGGAATGCCGTCATCTGGTGCGCCGTCGGCGGCGTCGTAGATAAATCCGCAGAGCGGGCATTCATGGGCTTCGGCATCTGTGGGCGCCGCAGTTTCAACGGCGCTTTCGCGTTCAGGGAACTGCATGATGACGGCGTCCAGCCCATCCGGCCCGGCCAGTAGCTCCAGCGGCGTTTCGCCCTGGGCCGCGAACGCGCAAGACCATTGCGGCAGGATATCGCCGTCATGCGCCCACCCGCCGCCTGCAACGACGACGAAATACCCGTCGCCCGCCGGTTTCGGCGGCGTGAGGCGCTGGCCCGCGCCAAGGATCGCGCGCCATGCCGCGGCGCCTGTCGCATCCGGGCCGTATGCCGCGGTTAGGCTGGGCGCAGATGTTTTGGCAAGGATGTCGTTCGCTATGGCCCCTTCAGGTTGGGCGGCCATGAAGAAACGCTTTGGCGCTGGCTTCAGCTTGTCCCTCTCCGCTGGCAGGAATAGCGCGCCTGGGTCCCGGCGGGGGCGGAGGGTAAAGTAGACGACGCCGTCCTCCGTATCCGCCACGATTGGGCCATAGGGCGTATAGGCTGCAGCATAGTGGATATCGAGCGCAGCCAGCCCATGCCGCCCTAGCCTGCCGCCGCCAAGCGCCACTAGCTGGAACTCGTCCGCCACATGGAAATGCGGCTCTACGGCGGACCCAGGCGGTTGTTCCACCCGGAAGCATTGCGGCCCGTCTTCCTTCGACGCCGGATCGCGCCCGGCGAATGGGCCAGCGAAATCGAATTCCCGAAGCTGCACCACCGTGCCGTTCGGGAGTTCTTTGGTCCAAGGGCGCGTCGCGTCGAAGGAAATCGCTTCAGGCATTGTTGCGCTCCGCCATCGCGAGCACGGTACGGGCCTGCTTCAAATGCGGCATGTCCAGCATTTTGCCGTCCATGCCGACAGTGCCGGACCCGCCTCTGTCCTTGAATGCGTCAATCACACGGTGGGCGAAGGCGACTTCTTCCTCCGTCGGCGCGAAGGCTTTATTGATGACGTCTACTTGGTCTGGATGGATGGCGACCTTGCCGGTGAATCCTGTTTTGCGGCCCTGCAGGGCTTCTTTGTAGAGCCCGTCCAAGTCGCGGAAGTTCGGGTAGACCGAATCGACCGGCTCCATTTCGCCAGCCTTACAAGCGGCCAAGCAGAGCGAGCGGGCGAGGCGGTACACGTCCTCGTAGCCGCCGTCGGCCATCTGGTTGGTGAATGCGCCAAGGGCTGCCGATAAGTCTTCCGCGCCCCAGGTCATGCCATAGATGCGGTCACTGGCGCCGACGAAACTGTCCATGGTGAAGAGCGAACGGGCCGTTTCTGTCGCCACCACGAGGATTTTGGTGCGGCCAATCTGGATATTTTCCCGCGCTTCCAGCGCTGAGAGCATATGATCCAGCTTAATGGCCTCAGCGGCGGAGAAGGTTTTTGGCAGGATGATGCCATCCGGCGATCCGCCCATAACGGCTGCCAGATCAGTCAGGCTGAAATCCGTGTCGAGCGGGTTGATACGCACCCACAAGGATTGCGGGCGAAGCTTGTCTCGGCTTTGCAGCAAATAATCATGCGCCATCTGCCGGGCTTGCGGCAGGTTTGCCTGATTGACTGAGTCTTCAAGATCCAGAATGAGCGCGTCAGCGGCTGTGCCTGACGCTTTTTGATATTTGCGTTCGCTATCGGCAGGCACGAACAGGAAGCAGCGGAGCGGGTCCATAGGCACAGTTCCTTCTTTAAACGGGGCGCTTCATCATGAGACCCATGCGGATGCAATAGGCCACTTCTTTGCCATGCTGATTGATGCCGCGATGCTCAAACGTGACGATGCCTTGTGTCGGGCGAGATTTAGATTCGCGTTTTTCGACAATCTTGGTCTCGGACCGGATCGTATCGCCATGGAACACCGGGTTTCGGAAAGCGCAATCCGTCATGCCGAGATTGCCAACAGTGGTGCCGAGCGTCGTGTCGCCAACGGAGACGCCGATCACGAGGCCAAGCGTGAAGAGCGAGTTCACCAGCCGCGCGCCATGCTCGCTCTCTTTGCCGAATTCTTCATCCAAGTGGAGCGGCTGCGGGTTATGGGTCAACGCGCAGAACATGACATTGTCCATTTCCGTTACGGTACGCGTCAGGTCATGCTTAAAGACCTGCCCAACCTCAAAATCCTCAAAATATAGCCCAGCCATAGGACGTTCCTTCCATCACATTGTGCGGTATGCTGATCTGATGAAAGCCTAACCGGGCGAGAGACACAAGAATGGCCCAGAGACGCGCCTCCCTGATTTCAATCGGCTTTATCGCGATGCTTGCGGCGGCCCTGGCGATCGCCTGGGCAGGCTATGAGCCAATGGTGATGCAGCGTATGGGTGAGGACCGGATGGCGGATAAACGCTGCGAGACGGCAATCCGTAACAGCGCCCCGCAATTCCGCTGGCGCCAGGCGCGCGGCCAGGACGGCGCCGACCTTGAATACGCGGTCGCTGTTCAGAACACCTCCAACGGCCCCTGCCTCGCGCGCTATGAAGTATTGGCGACAGCGCCCGGCAATACGAAGCTACTGGAAGGCGGCATCGCCGTGTCGGGCGGGCGGACCCGCGAAATCGTGCTGCAGCTTGGCCGCTATACCCGCGCGGATCATGCCGCAGGGCGCATTCCCCGCGCCAAAGAATTCAAGGTGTGGGGCACGGGCGTGCCGCCGGGCCAACAAATCAATCGCTAACCGAGAATTGAAGGACCATTGATGCGCCAGGACGTTCGCGGATATCCGCTCGACACGAATAGCGATGCAGCCGCCGCCGCATTTGATACCTGCATCGCCCGCTTCTTCGAATTCCGCGGCGACGCCGCTGAGTATGCCGACGCCGCCGTCGCCGCAGATCCAGAGTCTGCCATGGCGCAATTGCTCAAGGGCTATCTCTTGATGGGCGCGCAATCCCGGAAGATGCTGCCGGTCATCCAAGCGCATATGGATGCAGCGGCGGCGCGGGACTTGGACAGTCGCGGCCAAGGCTGGTTGGCCGGATTGAAGGCGCTGCATGGCAATGATTTGGCGGCGGCGTCCAAGGCGTTCTACGCGCATCTAGCGGAATGGCCGCGTGATCTGTTCATCCTGAAGCAGATGCAACAGCAAAGCCTGTTCTGGCGCGGTCGCAGCCTGGATCTTCGCGACTCGATGCTCCGCGTCAGCCACGCTTGGACGGAGGATGTTCCGGGCTATGGCCATTATCAGGGCATGCTCGCCTTCGGCTACGAGGAAGCGGGCGATTATGCCGCCGCCGAGCGCCATGGCCGCGCCTCCGTCGCCCGCAACCCGGAGGATATTTGGGGCATTCACTCCGTCGCTCATGTGTTGGAAATGCAAGGGCGACATGCTGAAGGTATTCAGTGGATCGACTATCCGCTCGACGCCTGGGCGGATCGAGCGCCGCTAGCCCGCCATATCTGGTGGCATCGTGCGCTGTTCCATTGGGATTTAGGCGATTATGAGGGCGCGCTGCATCTCTTCGATAACGCAATCTATCCGGGCGATTCGGCGGCCTATATCGATATCCAGAACGCGACAGCGCTGCTTTGGCGTCTTGAGATGACCGGCGTGGATGTCGGGGACCGCTGGGATGTCATGGCGGGCAAGGCCGAATCCATACTGGACGATCAGCTGCTCGCCTTCACGGACACCCACATCGCCGCAGCGCTCAACCGCACAGGCCGGGGAGAGGCGGTCGCGCGCCACAGGCAAACCCTGGCTGAGCGGGCCGATGGCGACGGCTGGGGCGCTCGGCTGACAGAGGATGCGACCCTGCCGCTGGCGGACGCCATCAACGCCTATTTCAACGGCGACTATGCCCGCGCCCTGGAGGGCTTCCTTGGCTGTATGGAGGACTGGAGCCGCGTTGGCGGCAGTCATGCGCAGCGTGATCTCTATGCCCAGGCGCTTATCGATTCGGCGGTCAAAGCTGGCAAGAAGCCTTTGGCTGAAGCGCTTTTGGCTGAGCGCGGGGCGCTACATGCCGCCAGCAAGGGCGTTCCCTATTGGCGCGCACAAATGGCCGCATAGAAAATTCAGTTCTCGCCGCCATATCTTTGAGACCCGTTAGATTGGAGCTCCAAGATGCTGAAATCTGCCCTGTCTGCCGCCGCCGTGTTGCTCACGCTCGCAGCAATGCCCGCGAGCGCCTATAGTTATAAGTCGCGCAATATTTCGATTGACCATCCTTGGAGCCGGGCGACGCCAAAAGGCGCACAGGTTGGCGCTGGGTATCTATCAATCGAGAATACCGGCGCTGCAGATCGGCTGATCTCCGCGAAATGCGCCTGTTCCGCCACGACCGAGATTCACATCATGAAGCGTGAGGGCGATATCATCCAAATGCATCATTTGCCGGATGGCTTGGCGCTCCCAGCGAAAGATACCACCGAGCTGCAGCCCGGCGGCGCGCATCTGATGTTTATCGGCCTTAAATATCAGCTTGAAACCGAGCAATCCTTCAAGGTCCGCCTGGAGTTTGAGCGTGCTGGCGTCATCGATGTCCGCTTCAAAGTCGCTCCGCTCCGCCGTCGGAAGTAGCGCTGACGCTGTGATAGGCAGGAGCTATGATTATTTTCGGCGCCTGTAACGCATATGTAACGGGTTGAACCTATCCATAGTTTATGAGTTTCCTGTCACAAGTCCGTGGACCTGCCATCGCCTTTCCGGCGGGTCCGCCCATTGTTGGAGGCCACGCCTGCATGTCCGAACAAGTTTCTGCGCCTGAGCCCGCACCGAGCGCCGCGCCCACCAGCGTGTTGAACCGCGCATGGTCACAGATCGCGCGGACGGTTAAGGAAATCGGCCCACGTCGGCGCGACAACGAAATCGTTCTCAACGCTGATTTGCCATTGAACGATGAGGCGCGCCTGGTCGCTGCGTTCCAGGAATGCGTTGATGGCCGGGGTGGGGAGGTCGCGGCCCGCGCCCGCGCCGCCGCTATTGGCCAGGCATATCTTGGGCTGAGTGAAGATGGTCGTCGCCGCTTCGCGGTATTGCTGGCCGAACGCTTTGATGTTGATCGCAGCGCTGTGGATTCGGCGATCCAAGAGGTGCAAAGCGCTGAGGATGCGCCTGCTCGCCATGAAGCTGAATCCCGCCTCCGGGATGCGCTGATCGCCCCCAGGGTTCGCGTGCTTCGCCAATTCAATGCGCTGCCTGAGGGTGTGAAGTTCCTTGTGGACATGCGGGCGGAGTTGCTCGGTTGGCAACGGGAGACTCCCGCGCTTGCGCCGCTGCAGGAAGACCTCCGTCGCCTTCTCACCAGCTGGTTTGACGTTGGGTTCCTGCAGCTTCAGCAGATCGACTGGGCCGCGCCTGCCGCACTTTTAGAAAAGTTGATCGAGTATGAAGCGGTGCATCGCATCCGTTCCTGGGATGATCTCAAGAACCGCCTCGATTCGGACAGGCGCTGCTATGCCTTCTTCCATCCGCGCATGCCAGATGAACCCCTGATCTTCGTTGAAGTGGCGCTCGTCGAAGGCATTGCCGGTGATGTCGGCGAGCTTTTGGATATGGATAAGCCCGCTGATGACCCAGCACAGGCGGACACAGCGATTTTCTACTCGATCTCGAACGCGCAACAGGGCCTTGCAGGCATTAGCTTCGGTGATTTTCTGATCAAGCGTGTGGTGGCCGCACTCTCGCAAGAACTGCCGAACCTCAAGAATTTCGCCACGCTCTCGCCAATTCCCGGTTTCGCCCGGTGGATGAGCGGCAAGCCCGATGAAATGGACGAAACGCCGCTCACTGCTGACCAGCAGAAAGTTTTGCGTGCGGCCATCGCGGCAGCCGATGCCGGACTATCAGGCGAGGGCGATACGGCAGCGCTCGACGCGGGCGATCCGCCAACGCCGCTTGACGAAGATATGACGGACCGGGAGCTGATCAACGCCGCCCTCGCAATAGAGTATTGGAGCGAGAATTCAGCCCTTGCCGCAGCGCTTGAGACGCCGATGCAGCGCCTTGCTGCGGATTACCTCTTGAACCGTAAGGGCAGAGGTGGACGCGCGCTTGACCCTGTGGCGCATTTCCATTTGTCCAACGGCGCCAGGATGGAGCGGTTGAATTGGCTTGGCGACCGCTCGGGCAACGGCATCCGCCAATCTGCCGGCATGATGATCAACTATCTCTACAAACTCTCAGAGATCGACCAAAACCACGAATCCTACTCCGCCCCAGACCGCGTCATCCCAGTCTCCAACGCCATAAAAAGCCTAGCGAAGCGGTAAAAGTTGCTCGACTAAATCGGTAGTGTATGGCCGTATTTGATCTGCCGTAACGCGAAGCTGGATTTTATGTTGGCGACGCCGGGGAGGTTGGTCAGGCGGTCCATCAGGAAGCGGTGGTAGGCGTCGAGGTCTGGGGCGACGACGCGGAGGAGATAGTCCGCGTCGCCGGTCATCAGGTAGCATTCCATCACCTCTGGCGCGCTTGATACAGCGGATTCGAAGGCGTCGAGGTTGATCTCCGTCTGGCGTTCCAACGTGACTTGCAGGAATACGCTGACGGGGAGGCCAACGGCGGCGGCGTCAATGATCGCTGCACGGCCCCGGATCACGCCAGCCGCTTCCAACGCACGCACCCGCCGGAGGCAGGGCGAAGGCGATAGCCCAACGATGTCGGCGAGCGCGACGTTGCTCAATCCAGCGTCAGATTGCAGGGCGCGCAGGATTCTGAGGTCTGTCTGATCAATCGAAAATTTTGGCATTTTATCGCTTATCTATGACTTAAGTTAGCATGAATGCGCAGAATATGCTTCGCCAGCACTAAAGAAAACAAGAATGCGCCTCCCGCCATAGGCTATGCTTTGGCCGCGGGCGCCGCGATATATGCTTGCGTGGAAGAAGGAGTTCGCCGTCATGCCTGATGGATCTGGGATGCAGTCCAACCGCGTTAAATTGATGGAAACGCTGGCGGACCGGGTGCTTTGGCTCTCAAGCTGGATCATCCATCATGCCAACCATATCCGGCCGAACCTGGATGGGCTGAAAGTCGGCGGGCACCAGGCGTCGAGCGCGTCGTGCGCCCAGATTTTGACCGCACTCTATTTCCATGCACTCCGCCCGCAGGACAGGGTTGCAGTGAAGCCGCATGCAAGCCCCGCATATCACGCGATCCAGTATCTGATGGGCCGCCAAACGCGTGAGAAACTGGAAGCGTTTCGCGCACTTGGCGGCGCGCAGGCCTATCCTTCCCGCAGCAAAGACGCCGATGACGTTGATTTCTCCACCGGGTCCGTCGGCTTGGGGGCTGCGATGACCGTATTCGCCTCCATGGCGCAGGATTATGTGGCGGCACACCAAGGTTTGAAGAACCCTGCTGCTGGCGAGGAGCCGGGCCGCATGGTCGCCATTGTCGGCGATGCAGAGTTGGATGAGGGCAATATCGCGGAATGCCTGATGGAGGGCTGGAAGCACGATGTGCGCGATGTCTGGTGGGTGATCGATTACAACCGCCAAAGCCTCGATAGCGTCGTGAATGATGATCTGTTTGACCGGATCATGGGCTTGTTCAAAGCTATGGACTGGAACGTCGTTGAACTGAAATATGGCAAGCGCCAACTGGCGGCTTTCGCCGAACCGGGCGGCGACGCGCTTCGCACCTGGATCGCCGCATGCCCGAACAGCACCTATTCCGCGCTGACCTTCAAAGGCGGCGCTGCATGGCGCGAGCGCATTGAAGATGAGATTGGCCATAAGCCCGGCATCCGCAAGATCCTTGAGAAACGGGATGATGCGACGTTGGCGCGGTTGATGGAGGATTTGGGCGGTCACTGCCTTGAAACGCTGATGGAAGCGTTTGACGAGGCCGCCAAAACCGATGCGCCTACATGCTTCATCGCATATACGATCAAAGGATTCGGCCTGCCGCTCGCCGGTCACCAGGACAATCATGCTGGCCTGATGACCGTTGACCAAATGGCGGATTTCAAAGCCGCCCGAAATGTGCTGGACGGCGCCGAGTGGGAGCCTTGGGCCGGGGTGGATGACGCGGCGGACGCCCTGCAGGCGCTTGTCGAGAAGGCGCCGTTCATGGCGCGGAAATCGGCGCCGCCGGTTAAAAAAGCCGTGATTGAGGTGCCGGATCTGGCCATTCAACGCGCGGCCAAAGCCTCCACCCAGGAAGGCTTTGGCAAAATTCTGGCTGAGGTCGCGCGGCATGGCGGCGAGGTGGCGGAACGCATCGTCACCACGTCGCCCGACGTTACGGTGTCCACCAACCTTGGCGGATGGGTGAACCGAACGGGCGTGTTCAGCCGCACGGCGCGGGCCGATGTGTTCAAGGAAGAAAACGTCGCCTCCATGCAGCGCTGGGAGCGAAAACCCGAAGGGCGTCATGTCGAGCTTGGCATCGCGGAGAACAATCTGTTCTTGAACCTGGCGGCGCTAGGCCTGACGGAACCGTTGTTCGGCCGCCGCTTGCTGCCGGTCGGCACGCTTTATGATCCGTTTGTGGCGCGCGGCTTGGATGCGTTGATCTATGCGCTTTATCAGGGCGCCAAATTCATGGTGGTCGGCACGCCCTCTGGCGTAACACTGGCGCCGGAGGGTGGGGCGCATCAAAGCCAGACGACTTCACTGATCGGCATGGGCCTGCCCAATCTGCATAGCTATGAGCCTGCCTTCGTTGATGAGCTCGCGGTGATCATGCAGGCGGGTTTTCAGGAGATGCTGGCGGAAGATGGCGTCTCTTCATATCTCCGGCTTTCAACACGTGGATTGGCGCAGCCAGACCGGCAGATGGATGCGGATTTGAAGCAGGGGGTGCTCAAAGGAGCATATTGGCTGAAACCGCCCGGCAAAAATACAGACATCATCATCGCCGCCATGGGCGCTGTCGTGCCAGAAGCCTTGGAGGCGCACGAAGCCCTGCTGGAGGATTGCCCCGATGCGGGCGTTCTGATCGTGACCTCGCCTGATCTATTGCATGAGGATTGGCTGCGGGCTGAGCGCGCGAATCGTTTGGACCAAGCCCATATACGCTCATTACTGGATCAAGCGCCGCTGGGCGCCGGGATGGTGACAATCTGTGATGCGCACCCGGCGACGCTTGGCTGGATCGGCGCTGCGGCAGGCCGGGATGTGGCGGCGCTCGGCGTTGAAGGCTTTGGGCAATCGGCCAACCTGCCGGACCTGTATCGCACCCTGCGCATTGATGCGGATGCGATATTGGACGCGTCGGCGCGGGTGATCTGGCGGGCGCAAACGGCCTAAATGCTGTGGATTGGGCGGTAAATATCGCCGCAGCCGCAATTCCCTGGCGTCCAGGCCTTCCCGAAATGCCCTGGATACTATAGAACGCGCGGTTCGTAGCGGCTTTATGCTGTCGATATGCGGGTGTGGCGGAATTGGTAGACGCGCCAGATTTAGGTTCTGGTGACCTACGGTCGTGGGGGTTCGAGTCCCTTCACCCGCACCATCGACGGAATATGGCCAGACAATAATTTTCTCTCTCAGGCGACGGATCTTTCAAGATGCAGGTGACGGAAACGCTGGCCGAAGGCCTTAAGCGCGAGTACAAAATGGTGATCGAAGCGGGTGAAATTGACGCCGCTGTTGAGGATCGCCTGAAAGAAATGGCGCCGACTGTGTCGCTGCCGGGTTTCCGCCCAGGCAAAGCGCCGGTGAAGATCCTGCGCCAGCGCTTCGGCAAATCCGTTATGGGCGAAGCGATTGACCAGAAGGTCCGTCAGGTCGTCAACGATACGTTTGAAGACCGCGGCCTCGTGCCCGCGATTGAGCCTGACATCGACTTCGGCGAATTCGAAGAAGGCAAAGACCTTGAGTTCACGCTCAAGACTGAAATCATGCCTGAAATCGAGCCCGCAGATTTCGCGACGTTTGAGCTCGTCCAGCTTGAAGTCCAAGCCAAAGATGAAGACATCGACGCCGAGCTGAACAACTTGGCCGAAGCCGCCCGCGAGGCGGTTGAAGTCACCGAAGCGCGCCCAGCGGCGGCCGGCGACCTTGTGACGATTGATTTCGTCGGCAGCGTCGATGGCGAAGAATTCCCAGGCGGCCAGGCCGAAGGTTATGACCTGGAGCTGGGCGCTGGCAGCTTTATTCCAGGCTTTGAAGAGCAGTTGGTCGGCGCTTCCGCTGGCGACGAGCGCGAAGTGAACGTGACGTTCCCGGAAGAATATGGCGCTGAGCATCTGGCGGGCAAAGCCGCCGTATTCAAAGTAAAGGTGCATGGCCTGAAAGAAAAAGCCGCGCCCTCCATCGATGATGAGTTGGCCAAGCGCGTTGGCGTTGAAGACCTGGCGACGCTGAAAACACAGATCGCTGAGCGGATTTCCAAGTCCTATGAGGAAGCCGCCCGCGCCCGCACCAAGCGGGATCTCTTCGACAAGCTAGACGAAGCCCACACATTCGAAGCCCCGCCGACGCTGATCGAGCAGGAATTTGAAGCCATCTGGGGGCAGGTTAAAGAGCAGCTTGAAGGCGACAATGCTGAAGAGGTGCGCGAAGGCAAGACCGACGAAGAGCTTGAAGCTGAGTATCGTGTCCTCGCCGCGCGCCGCGTGCGTTTGGGGCTGTTGCTGGCCGAAGTCGGCAAGCGGAACAACGTGCAGGTGAACGAGCAGGACATCAGCCAGGCGATCCGCGCCCAGGCCGCCAGCTTCCCCGGCCAAGAGCAGATGGTCTACGAGTTCTATCAGAAGAACCCGCAGGCCTTGGGCCAGGTGCAGGCGCCGATCCTGGAAGAGAAAGTCGTCGACTTCATTCTGGAATTGGCCAAGGTTGAGAAGCGTCCGGCGACGGCTGAAGAGCTGGCTGAGGACGATGACAGCGCTTCTGGCGACGCCGCATCTTGACGTTTCGGACCCGGCGCGCAATTTGAACGGTACAACAGACGCATTTCGCTGAACTTGTTTACCAAGTTGAGGTGCGAATGCTGTACCGTTGCCGAATTGTCCGCCGAATCGTCCTGATAAACCGAAAATTAGGCTCGGATCGGCGAATGTCAGCGCGATATTCCGCGCCCTAAACTGGAGCCTCTCAGCCGCATGACCGCTTTCGACCCCACAGCCTCTGATCCCCGCGCCCTATTTGGCGGCGCTGCTCCCCACAATCCAACGACAGGCGCACTCGTGCCGATGGTGGTCGAACAGACCAATCGCGGCGAGCGGGCGTTTGATATTTATTCCCGGCTCCTAAAAGAGCGCATTATCTTCCTGACCGGCCCCGTCTATGACGAAGTTTCGGCGTTGATCTGCGCACAGCTTCTGTTCTTGGAAGCTGAGAACCCGGATAAAGAAATCTCCTTCTACATCAACTCGCCCGGCGGCGTTGTGACGGCAGGTCTCGCGATCTACGACACGATGCAATATATCCGCGCGCCAGTAGCGACGCTCTGCATCGGTCAAGCCGCGAGCATGGGTTCCTTGCTGATGGCGGCAGGCGCTGCGGGCAAACGCTACTGCCTGCCGAATTCCCGTATCATGGTGCACCAGCCTTCTGGCGGATTTTCTGGCCAGGCGACGGATATCGAAATCCATGCGCGCGAAATTCTGAGCCTACGCCAGCGCCTGAATGAGATTTATGTGCATCACACCGGCCAGAAATTGAAGGCTGTCGAGGAAGCGCTAGAGCGCGATCGTTTCATGTCTGCTGAGGAAGCCAAGGAATTTGGCATCGTCGACGAAGTGGTCAGCGAACGCCCTGGCTCCAGCGGCGAGGAATAAAAAATTCCCGGCGCCGATGACAGTTAAGTGAATTGGGCGGAACCTTTTCCGCGAATATTTACGGTTTATTGGCAGGCGCCGGGGGTAAATGCACACTTAGGGCTGCTTAGCCCGCGTGATTCGAGCGTTTGAAACGCAGCCACGGCGTTTTACAGGGCTTGACAGAGCGTTTACCATAAGATTCGCGACTTACCGTGGGCCGAACGGAATTCATATGAGCAAATCATCCAGCGGCGATTCCAAGAACACCCTGTATTGCTCTTTCTGCGGAAAGAGCCAGCATGAGGTGCGCAAGCTTATCGCCGGCCCGACTGTGTTCATCTGTGATGAATGCGTTGAGCTTTGCATGGACATCATCCGCGAAGAACATAAGAGCAGTATGGTCAAATCCCGCGACGGCGTTCCGACGCCGGCTGAGATTTGCGAAGTGCTGAAGGATTATGTCATCGGCCAGGATCGCGCCAAGCGTGTTCTCTCCGTCGCGGTGCATAACCATTATAAGCGTCTCAATCATGGCCAGAAGAACGGCGACCTTGAGATTGCGAAATCCAACGTCCTGCTGATCGGCCCGACCGGTTCCGGCAAAACGTTGCTGGCGCAGACCTTGGCTCGAATCCTTGATGTGCCGTTCACAATGGCGGACGCGACGACACTGACCGAAGCCGGTTACGTCGGTGAGGATGTTGAGAACATCATCCTGCGACTACTGCAATCCGCCGATTACAATGTTGAGCGGGCGCAGCGCGGCATCGTTTATATCGATGAAGTCGATAAGATCAGCCGCAAGTCTGATAACCCGTCGATCACACGGGATGTCTCGGGCGAAGGCGTGCAGCAGGCGCTCCTGAAGATTATGGAAGGCACCGTCGCCTCCGTGCCGCCGCAGGGCGGGCGTAAGCATCCGCAGCAGGAATTCCTGCAGGTGGATACGACGAACATTCTCTTCATCTGCGGCGGCGCATTCTCCGGCCTTGAGCGGATTATTTCCGCGCGCGGCAAGGGCACGGCCATGGGCTTTGGCGCTGATGTGCGTTCGCCCGATGAACGCCGCCACGGCGAAGTGCTGGCCGAAGTCGAGCCAGAGGATCTGCTGAAATTCGGTCTGATCCCTGAATTCGTTGGCCGGTTGCCTGTGCTGGCGACGCTGAGCGACCTGGATGTTGAAGCGCTGGTCGAAATTCTGACCAAGCCGAAGAACGCTCTGGTCAAACAGTATCAACGCCTGTTCGACATGGAAGACGTGAAGCTCACCTTCACCGATGATGCGCTTGAAGCGGTCGCCGAAAGGGCGATCCAACGCAAAACCGGCGCTCGTGGCCTCCGCTCTATCATGGAAGAAATTCTGCTGGAGACGATGTACGACCTGCCAGGCCTTGAAGGCGTGGACGAAGCCATCGTCAATCGCGAAGTCATCGAAGGCCGCGCGCAGCCGCTTTATGCCTATGCGGAAGGTGAAGATGAATCGGCGGCGAGCCCGGATATGGCGTCATAAGCTTCCGTAATTGGGCATTCGCGCGCAATTCATACTGAAATCGATTGTGGGAACCGGGCATTCGCGCCCGGTTTTCGCGTTTCAGGGGGCTAAATCCGGCCTGAATGCGGTTTCAGGCTTGAAAAAATGCTTTTTCAGGCCAAATTAAAAAGTCTGTTACCGATCAAAGCCTCATGCTTATGGTCGAACGTCACATCAGGAATACCCAATCCATGACTGGCTCCAACACATTCCCGGTCCTGCCGCTGCGCGATATCGTTGTTTTTCCGCATATGATCGTGCCGCTTTTTGTCGGTCGCGAGAAATCCGTGCGCGCGCTTCAAGAGGTCACCAACGGCGACGGCCGTATCTTGCTCGCCGCGCAGAAAGACGCCGGCGTCGATGATCCAGGCCCAGACGATATCTATAAGGTCGGCGCCGTCGGCTCCATCCTGCAGCTCCTGAAACTGCCCGACGGCACGGTGAAAGTGTTGGTCGAGGGCGGTGAGCGCGCAGAGATCACCGGATTCACAGGCCGCGAAGAATATTTCGAAGCGACCGCCAACGTGATGAGCGAAGGCGATGACGATGCGAACCCAGAGCTCAAGGCGCTCGCGCGAACGGTCGTCACCCAGTTCGAATCCTATGTGAAGCTGAACAAGAAGATCCCGCCGGAAGTGCTGGTTTCGGTCAATCAGATTGAGGACCCGTCCAAACTCGCGGACACGATCGCCGCGCATCTCGCCCTCAAGATCCCTGAGAAGCAAGAGCTGCTGGAGGCTGTCAGCGCAAAAGATCGGCTAGAACGCGTCTTCGCCCTCATGGAAGGCGAGATCGACGTGCTGGAGGTCGAAAAGCGTATCCGTGGCCGCGTTAAGCGCCAGATGGAGCGCACCCAGCGCGAGTACTATCTGAACGAACAGATGAAGGCGATCCAGCGCGAGCTTGGCGACGATGACGAGAAAGACGAAATCGCCGAACTTGAGGAGAAGCTTTCCAAGGTCAAGCTGTCCAAGGAAGCCCAGGAGAAATCTCAGGCTGAGCTGAAGAAGCTCCGCAATATGAGCCCAATGTCAGCGGAAGCGACGGTCGTCCGCAACTATCTCGATTGGATGACCTCCATCCCTTGGAAAAAGCCGAGCCGGGTGAAGCGTGATCTGAAAGGCGCTGAAAGCGTTCTGAATTCAGATCATTATGGCCTGGAAAAAGTCAAAGAACGCATCCTGGAATATCTCGCGGTGCAGACGCGCATGCGCAAGGTGAAAGGTCCGATTCTGTGCCTCGTCGGCCCGCCCGGCGTTGGTAAAACCTCGCTTGGCCGCTCCATCTCCAAGGCGACGGGCCGGAATTTCGTGCGGATGTCTCTCGGCGGTGTCCGGGACGAGGCCGAAGTGCGTGGCCATCGGCGGACATATATCGGTTCCATGCCTGGCAAAATTATCCAGGGCATGAAGAAGGCGAAAAGCTCCAACCCGCTCTTCCTGCTGGACGAAATTGACAAGCTCGGCTCCGACTGGCGCGGCGATCCTTCGTCGGCACTGCTGGAGGTGCTGGATCCTGAACAGAATTCCACCTTCGCCGATCACTATCTTGAGGTCGATTATGATCTCTCGGACGTGATGTTCGTCACGACGGCCAACAGCCTGCGCATGCCGCAGCCGCTCTTGGATCGTATGGAGATCATCCGCATCCCTGGCTACACCGAGGATGAGAAGATCGAGATCGCCAAGCGCCATCTGATCAGCAAGCAAGTGAAAAACCACGGCCTGAAAGAAGCCGAATGGTCAATCACAGATGATGGCCTGCGGGATTTGGTGCGTTACTACACGCGGGAAGCGGGCGTGCGAAATCTGGAACGTGAAATCGCCAACCTGACGCGGAAGGCGGTGCGTGAAATCGTTGCAGGCGACAAGGCCTCCATCAAGGTGACCAAGCGCAATTTGGAAAAATACGCTGGCATCAAGAAATTCCGTTACGGCAAGGCGGAGCTTGAAGATTTGGTCGGCGTCGTCACCGGCCTTGCCTGGACCGAGGTTGGCGGTGAATTGCTATCGATTGAGGCTGTCGTGATGCCGGGCAAAGGGAATGTGGCGCATACGGGCAAGCTCGGCGATGTGATGCAGGAATCGGTGCAAGCCGCCCGCAGCTTCGTGCGCTCGCGCCTGCTGCGCTATGGCATTTTGCCGCCTGACTTCACCAAGCAGGACATCCATGTGCACGTACCAGAGGGCGCGACACCGAAGGATGGACCATCTGCCGGCGTCGCCATGTGCACATCCATCATCTCAGCCATGACGGGCATTCCTGTGCGCGCTGATGTGGCGATGACGGGCGAGATCACCTTGCGGGGCCGCGTGCTGCCGATTGGCGGGCTGAAAGAGAAGCTGCTCGCGGCGCTGCGTGGCGGATTGCAAACAGTCGTGATCCCGAAAGACAACGAAAAAGACCTGGCGGACATTCCAGACAACGTTCTGAAAGCACTGAAGATTTATCCGGTGGAAACGGTGGATCAAGTGCTGGAGCATGCCCTGGTCCGCTTGCCGACGCCGGTGGAATGGTCAGAAGCGGATGCGGCGGCTGCCGAATCTGCGGCTGCTGCGGCTGGCAAGAGCGCGGAGATCGTTGCGCATTAGCCGCAATATTTCCGCAGGGTGGAAAATCTTGGAAGGGGCGTCTTTGGGTTAAGACGCCCCTTTTCTGTCCTTCAAGATCAGCACTAGACTCATTTCAGGCTTAAGGCATGGCCTGCGCGGCGGAATGCGCAGTTTGACTGTTGATAAAAAAGCAGACGGTCGATTGACGGGGCCGAAACCGCCTGTATTCTGCACGCCATTCGAAACATTGGATTTCGCTTTTACGGAATGGCCGGGGCGGGGTCAGTGATAGGGAGCTACACGTGAACAAGAACGAATTGGTTGCAGCCGTCGCCGACGGCGCGGACATCAGCAAAGCGGACGCAGGCAACGCTGTCGATTCCGTATTCAATGCGATTTCCGATGCGCTGAAGGGCGGCGACGAAGTTCGCATTGTTGGCTTCGGCACATTCTCCGTGGCGTCCCGCGCGGCGTCCACTGGCCGGAACCCACGCACCGGCGAAACGATCCAGATCAAAGCCTCCAAGCAGCCTAAATTCAAGGCTGGCAAAGGCCTCAAAGACGCGGTCAACTAAGCCCGTCTTCAGATCAGAACCACCCGTGCAGATATTGCACGGGTGGTTTTTCTGTATCTGGGCTACTGTATCGCTAAGATACAGTGATTGACTAAGGGTACGGGCGATTAGCTCAGTTGGTAGAGCGCCTCGTTTACACCGAGGATGTCGGCAGTTCGAGTCTGTCATCGCCCACCATTTCCGTTTGCGAAGCAAACGAAAGCCGCTCCCAAAATCCGGCAGTCGAGCGGCAGGCGATTGCGCAGCAAACGCCGAGGGCGCGTCCAAGCTTTCCTGATTCGCATGGACGTTATAGAATTCAGAATGGGAGCGTCGCTGGTGCGGCGCTTTTTGTGTTTTTGGAGTGCGCGACATGATTGAACCCGGCCAGAAATCACTTCTTGGCAAAACAGCAATCGTCACGGGCGCCGGCAAAAATATTGGCCGACGCATCGCCGAGCACCTGGCCGCTTTCGGCGCGAATATCGTAGTGAATGGCCGTAGTGATGAGGCGGCTGTTAAGGACGCTGTCGCGGGCCTGGAGCGCGACTATGGCGTGCAGGCGCTGCCTTACATGGCGGACGTCACGAATCGCACAGAGGTCGATGCTATGGCCAAAGCCGCGATGGACCGATTTGGCCGGATGGATGTGATCGTCAGCAATGTCGCGCACCGCAACCAGACGCCCTTCCTGGAGATGGAGTACGCGGAATGGCGAAGCGTCATCGATTCGGCGCTCGACGGCGCCTTCCATGTTTGCCAGGCGTTTGCGCCGCATATCATCGCTGGCGGCGAGGGCGGAGCGATTGTGACGATGAGCGGCATTTCGAATCGCGTCGGCACATTGAACCGGATCCATGTGAATACTGCCAAGGCGGGCTTGGAGGGCTTCACGCGCGGTCTTTCGCGCGAGTTGGCTGAGCATGGCATCAACGTTAACGCCGTCGCTCCGGGAATGATCGACACAACGCGCGGCGCCAGCGCCGGGGCGCGGCCAGGCATGTCGGATCGCGGCATTCCGCTGAACCGCATGGGCTCCGTTGATGAAATCGCGGCCATGGTGCGGATGCTTTGCACGCCGGAAGGCGCCTACACGACGGGGCAGACGATCCAGGTCAATGGCGGCGTTTACATGGCGTAAGGACCGCTTGGGTATTGTCCTTGGCATATTGTTCTTAGAGGGTATTGACGGCGCGCCCCAGCGCCAGTACATACCGCCGTCTCGACCGCGCGATTTCGCCCGGTTTGGGGGTGTAGCTCAGTTGGTTAGAGCGCTGGCCTGTCACGCCAGAGGTCGCGGGTTCGAGTCCCGTCACTCCCGCCACTGCCTTATGGCGAAAAAACGGCAGAACCTCTAGAGTTTCAAGCGGTTTTGCGACCTCGCATTGCAATGAAACCGTCCAGATGGTATGTTTTTTTACTTGGATGAATAGCGCGTGGTTACCCTAGTAGCTTAGGGGTTTTGCTCAGCTCAGCTGAGCTATGTCGAATAGTAGGCCAAGCATGACAATTTCTGGGCTCCAAGAGGTCATTGGCAATTCGGCTAGGAATGTCTTCACCGGCATTACCAATAATGTTTTTTATGGCCTTGGCGGCGATGAC
Organism: Alphaproteobacteria bacterium; assembly: GCA_038102935.1. Lineage (GTDB taxonomy): Bacteria > Pseudomonadota > Alphaproteobacteria > Bin95 > Bin95 > VMCJ01. The sequence goes on from JAYNYG010000015.1 coordinate 61,491, forward strand.
CTTTTCAGGAGCGCCGCCGGAAATGATTTCTGGTTTGTCGGGGGCAGCGGCGCTGATCGGTATGAGGTCAACACGAACGCGTTTGTGGTGATCCAGGATGCTGGCGGCAGTTCAGGCGACGTCCTTCAGCTCTCGCGGATTGATTTCAATAAGACCACATCCTTCGCTGGGTTTATTGACAACCGTCACCTGATCGCCATGGATTTTACCGGTGATCCAAATAACGTGACGCCTGCAAATTCCCAGATTGTCATCGTGATTGACTATAAAACCGCCAGCAGCGGCATTGAGCAGGTGCAGCTTGGCAGCGGGACGTTCAACCGGGCGCAGATTGATAGCCTGCTGCCGCAAACGGCAAATTTTCTCGGAAACATTTCCTCTAGCAGCGTCAATATCCCGAACTTTAGCGGATCTTTGAATTCGGCGATCAGCGCCGTCGCTCAGCGCGCTGCAGCGCTTGAGGCGCCGACTTTCCCAAACTTGCGCGCCGATAGTTTCACTCTGGATGATCAGATCTGGGAGGCCGGACAGTCTGTCCGCGCGGATTGGACGACACGCAATGTGGGCGACGGCGCAGCCGCCGTCACGCGATCTGCCGTCTACATATCAACGGACGCCAACATAACGACCGCTGATACGCGCTTGGCCATCGAGAGTGGAATGAGCGCCCTCAACCCTGGCAGCACAGTCGCAGAGAACGCAACGTTCACAGCGCCTGCCGGCTTGGCGCCCGGAACCTATTTTGTGGGCGCATTAGCAGATTCAACTAACCTCGTCGCCTAATCTAATGAGGGCGATAACGTCAGCAATCTCCAGCAAGTGACCATCGCTGCGGCAAAGCCGAACCTCATTATTGAAGCCATCACGGCTTCAGATGTGGATATCGGCGCCGGTGATGGGCTTCGGGGAGAGGTTACGGTCCGCAATACCGGAACTGTGGCTGCGCCAACGATTGGCGGGATCGATATCATCCGATCGAATGATGCCGTTATTACGGCTTCAGACCCGGTCATTGGAACGATTGCTGCAACTGGCGGGCTAAACCCTGGCCAAGCTGCAACATTTGTCCAAGTTATAAACTCAGCTGCGACGCGTCAGGTCGGGGACTTCTTTATTGCTGTAGAGGTCGATCCTAACGACTTGGTCGATGAGCAATCTGAAATCGATAACATCAGCGCGGCAGACCCGATTTCCATCGTACCTGGTCAGTCGAATCTAACGCTGCAGACCGAAGAATTGCTGCAGGTGATTTGGCGCTCTGGCGATACCATCGCCAGCAGGTTCACGGGTTTTCAAACTGGAGGCGATGGCCCGGCCACAACGGTTGTCGGTTTCTATCTCTCTGATGATGCGACTGTGACTACAGATGATACCCTTCTAACGCAATCGCCGCTGTTTTCGATTCAGGCCAATGGTCAATCCGCGCAGCGGCACGCAATTACCGTTCCGGCGGAAATTGCGCCCGGCGATTACTTTCTCCAGCACATTATCGATCCTTTTAATGCCATCGCGGAGCGCGATGAGGCTGATAACAAGGGTGACCTTATCCAGATCACGGTTCTCGGCGGGGTGAATCGTGTTGGCACTGCACTCGATGACGCGATGGGCGGATCGGGAGCGGCGGACATCTTGGATGGAGCGGGCGGCGACGATTTGCTGTTCGGTTTTGCCGGCGATGATTTGCTTATCGGCGGCGATGGCAAGGATGGCGTCAACTACCTTGAGGATGGCGGGGCGAGCGGCGTCCGCGTTGATTTAGACGCAGGCACAGGCCGGGATACGCATGGCGATAATGACACCTTGGTTGGCATCGAAGATATTACAGTCACGCATCAAGCGGACTTAATCGCTGGAAACGACGCTCCGAACCAGTTGCTCGGAAAATCCGGGGATGATGTGCTGACGGCTATTGGCGGCGGCGACGCATTGTTCGGCAATTCTGGCGATGACCGGCTGATTGCAGGCAGCGGTGGCGATACCTTGAATGGCGGTAGTGGAGCTGCGGATGTTGTGGATTATCTGGAAGCTGCCGCTGGCGGTCTCTTTGATCTGACCTCGGGTTCAGGGCAGGTTGGCGCGCTTGCTTTGGACACGTTGATTGGCATTGAAGACGTGATCGCGACACGGTTCTCAGATACCGTAATAGGTAATGACGACGCCAATTTTATTATCGCGAAGGCTGGCGATGACACACTGTTTGGCGAAGCAGGCGACGATGAAATTCACGGCAATTCTGGCGATGATGTGATTTCCGGCGGCCTGGGCGATGATCTGCTGGTCGGCGGCTCTGGCATCGACACGCTGGACTTTGGCGCCCGCGCAGGGATCGCACTGACATTTCTCTCCGGCGTGACCGTGGACCTCAATCGCGATAGCGCTGCGGATGGGCTCGGCAGTACGGACAGTTTCCGGGGCTTTGAGAACTTGGCCGGTACATCGGGCCGCGATGTGTTTCTGGGTGATGCACTGGCCAATGTACTGACAGGCGGCGACGGGAATGATGTCCTGGTCGGCCGCGGCGGAGATGATGAACTCATAGGCGGCGCTGGGGTCGACCGGCTGAATGGCGATGCCGGGGCGGATATCATGCGCGGCGGTGCGGGTAACGATATTTATCTGGTCGCGGATATCACGGATGTCGTGATTGAGAATGCTGGCGAAGGCTTCGACCGGATCAATACGCTGGTCGATTATACGAATCCTGACAATGTCGAATCCCTTGTCGGCAAGTTTGCGCGCGTTGGACTAACGCTGACAGGCAGCGATGCCCGTGAAACCATCGTGGGCGCCAATAAAATCAATTCCGGCGATAGCATTAGCGGCAATGGCGGCGATGACCGTTTGGTCGGGCTTGTCGGCAATGACGCCATCGCAGGCGGTGCTGGCGCCGACGCCTTGTTCGGTAACAGTGGAGATGACGTGCTGCGTTGCGGTGCGGGCGATGATAATATTATCGGCAGCTTTGGTCTCGACCAGATCATCGGCGGCGCTGGCAGTGATGTCACTCGTGGCGGCGCCAATGCCGATACATTCGTTCATGGCACGGGCGATGGCAGCGACGTCATCTTAGATTTCAGCGCTGAAGACTTCCTCGATTTGCAGGCGCATAACTTTGCAAATCACGCCGCCATCCGCGCGCTCATGGCGGATACGGCTGAAGGCCTACTGATAACATTGAATAACGGCGGTGATAGCCTGCTCCTGACAGGCGTGCAGGAGGCTAATTTGTCGGATGCGAGCATCCTGATCTAACCGGAAACGAAAAAGGGAGGCCCGAAGACCTCCCCTTAACGTCAGAGAATTTCAGTCCGTATCACCACATGGCGACTGGATTGATGATCATCTGCACCGTGCCCTGTACACGGGCTTGACCCAGGACGAACATGAACTCATTCACGCCCTCCTTGGCGAGGCGTCCGGTATTCATGGTCTCCAAGATGTAGATGCCGTTGTCTTTGAGCAGCGTGACATGGCCGTAGAACACCTTGTCGCCTTTCTTCGGCGGCACGACGTCCATGCCCCATGTATCCGCGCCGACGGCCATCACATCCAGGCTGGCGAGATAGACGGACGCGGCGTTATCGAGGCCGGGTTCGGCGGAGACCCATGCTTTCGGGTCTTTCTTGAGCATCGCGTCAGTCCAGCCAGTATGGAACAGCACGACATCGCCCGGGCGAATTTCAACGCCTTGCGCTGTCGCCGCGGCCTTAATGTCAGCCGGTCCGAAGCTTTCGCCTGCATCCAGCACGGCTTTGCCGCGATGCTTCGCCATATCGATCATGACGCCGCGGCCAATCAGCGGCGGGATCGCGTGTACGCCAAGCGCTTTCAGGCCTGAAATATCAGCGAAGTCAACGCCCATATTGCAGTTGTAGTACATGTCTTCTTCGCCGAGATGGCCAAGCCCATCGATTTGTGGGCCAGTGCCCCACCACAGCTGCGCGACATCGTCATTGTAAACAATTGGCCAGCCGAATTCTGTGCGGAAGCGGCCTGACTGCTGGCTGGGCTGCACGATCTGCAGCATCATTCCCCGTGGCGGGAAGGCGGGCATATTGGGATCGACCACGATGCCAAGCGGATGGCTCTCGCCCTTCTTGACGAGCCCCGCCGCCATTTTTACTTGATCCGGCGTCACATAGTTGGCTGAGCCGATCTGGTCATCCTTGCCCCATTTAGATGGCTTGCACTCGACGGCCAGCGCCGTACTGCTGAGCCCGATGGCGGCCGTTAGCGCCGCCGCGGCCATTGAAAGTCGTTTCATGTTTTCCCCTCCCGGAAAAATTTGGTTAGGCGAGACATTTGATATTGCTATTTCCCACACCATCGAAGCTTTGCCGGAATCCTGCTTGGGCACAAGTTTCCGCAGCCCGGGGAATCCGGTAAGACTAGGGCTACAGAATAAATTTCCCAAGGATTTCGAACGATGAAAGTAGGCATTGTAGGCGCTGGCGGGCGCATGGGGCGGTTGCTTGTTCAGTTGGCGCATGAGGCTGAAGGCATGGAGGTCTCTGCGGCTTCAGAACTGCCCGGATCGGCTTTGCTGCACCGGGATGCGGGCGATCTTGCTGGAATTGGGCCGATTGGCGTGATTTTGGGCGATTCGGCAGAAGCTGTGTTCGAGCATTCTGATATCGTGATCGAGTTCTCCGTACCGCAGGCGACGGCGGATCATGCCGCGCTCGCCGCCAAGCATGGCGCTGCATATGTCACCGGCACGACAGGACTGGATGCAGCGCAGGAAGCCGCGCTGGCCGAGGCTGGCAAAACAGTGCCGATCCTCTATGCGCCCAACATGAGCGTCGCCGTTAACCTGTTCATGAGCCTCGTGCAGCAGGTCGCTGGTGTGCTTGGGCCGGATTACGACATCGAAATTTTGGAAATGCACCATAAGCATAAAATCGATGCGCCGTCCGGCACCGCTGTTGGTTTGGGCAAGGCGGCGGCGAAGGGCCGTGGCGTCGATCTGGATGATGTGGCGATCTGGTCCCGAGAAGGTGAAACGGGCGCGCGCCCCGATGGCGCCATCGGTTTCGCCACGCTGCGCGGCGCAGATGTCGTCGGCGAGCATACGGTGATGTTCGCGAGCGCGGGCGAGCGGATGGAGTTCACGCATCGCTGCACGGACCGCAGCCTGTTTGCGCGGGGCGCTATACGCGGCGCCAATTGGGTCTCTGACAAAAAGCCGGGCCTCTACGCCATGACGGATGTTCTGGGTATTTAGGGCAAGCATTGCAGGCCCATGAAGCGGATCTATCGCACCTCTTTCCAAGCTGCATTTGCAGAGCGTGGGCCGCTGCCGTCGTTCTGGGCGGATGGTCGCCATAAATTTGGCACAGGCCGGAAGCCCCGTTGGGCGCGGCAAAGCGGCGCGTCGATCACTGGCGACATGACATTGGCGCCCGCAGCCCTTCCGAAGGCAACGCTCCCTGAGGCAGCGCCGTCAGCGAAACCTAGCATCGGCTTCGCTGCCTGGGCGGCGATCATATCGGCCTGTCTGATCATGCTGCTCTCAACGGGCCTCCGTTCGACCATGGGCTTGTTTGCGGAGCCGACCAGCACATCGCTGGCGATCAGCATCGGCGCATTCTCGTTCGCCGTGGCCCTGCATCAATTACTGTGGGGGCTGTTGCAGCCGTTTGCAGGCATCATTGCAGACCGGCTGGGCCCGATCCCGGCGCTGTTGCTAGGCGCGGTCGCTTATGGCGGCGGGTTCGCGATTATGGCGCTGGCGGAAGGCGGCGGCATGTTGATCCTGGGCGCTGGCGTCGCCATTGGCCTTGGTCTCGCCTGCACCAGCTTTGGCGTGATGGCTGGCGCTGTCGCCCGGCTTGTGCCGCCAAGAGACCGCTCGACCATGTTCGGCATCATCGCCGCCGCCGGGGCCATGGGCCAAGCGACGATTGTTCCAGGCGCGCAGCAGGCCTTGGAGGCGTTTGACTGGCGGACGGTGGCATGGATTTTGGCGGCGTTCGCCTGCCTCATGGCGGTGCTGGCGCTAGCGTTCAGGGGCCAGGGCGGCAGTGCGGGCACGGCGTCCAATGAGCCGGATATCGGCGTCCGCGCCGCCTTTGGCGAGGCGATGCATCATCCGGGCTATCTCATGTTGATCGCTGGCTTTTTTGTGTGCGGGTTCCAGTTGATGTTCATCGTCAACCACCTGCCGAACTTTCTGGCGCTCTGCGGCCTCCCGCCATCCGCCGCCGGGTCTGCTATCGCATTGATTGGCGTCTGCAACGCGATTGGCTGCTATAGCTTCGGGCGGCTGGGCGCCGTCTATAGCCGTCGAAACCTGCTAGCGCTGATCTACATCACCCGCGCTATCGCCATCGCCGTCTATATGTCGTTGCCGATAACCGTCACGTCGACGCTTATCTTCGCAGCTGTCATGGGATTCTTCTGGCTGGGCACAGCGCCGCTGACGTCTGGCCTCGTCACGCACATGCTGGGCGCGCGTTATCTTTCGAGCATTTACGGGCCTGTATTCCTTAGCCATCAGCTTGGCGCCTTCCTCGGCGTATGGCTTGGCGGAGTCGTGTTTGACCTAACCGGCGGCTACGCGAACATGTGGTTGGCGGCTGGGATTATCGGTTTGATCGCGGCTGCATGGCATATGTTCCTGCCGGATAGACGGGTCGAACGCTTGCAGTATGTGTGATCCCGGCCTATTCATCGCCCTAACTCCAAGACATGACCGAAGGACGCCGCCGCTATGAGCGCGAAAATCACGCCTGAACTGCTTGCCGCATTGACTGAACTCGACACGCCGACCGTCTGCAATGCGCTTGAAGAGATCGACCAGAAATTCCGTGACGGCGGCTTCACGACGGAACCGCTGGTTTGCCCGTTCCCTGACCTGCCTTCGATTGTCGGCGTCGCGAAAACCGCGCTCATCCGCTCGGTCCGCCCGGGCATGCTGAAAGGCGATGTCGCCGCTAAAAAGCGCGTCGATTATTATGAGTATGTGAGCCAAGGCGATCTGCCGAAAATCAGCATTCAGCAGGACCTTGACGGCGCCCGTGCTGGCACCGGCGCGTTTTGGGGGGAGGTCAACTCCAATATCCACAAAGCGCTTGGTTGCCTTGGGGTCGTAACGGATGGCTGCATTCGTGACATTCCGGATTGGGCGGATGGCTTCCAGGCTATCGCTGGCTCCATCAAACCCAGCCACGCACATGTGCATTGCGTAGAGTTTGGCGTGCAGGCGAACCTGGCGGGCATGATCGTAAATGACGGCGATTTGGTGCATGCGGATATGCATGGCGCCGTCGTCGTGCCGCTGGACGTTGCGCATGAAGTCGTTGCGGCCGCTGGACGCGTCGCCGACAAAGAAAAAGTCATCCTCGACATCTGCATGGGCGACGGCTTCACCTGGGCGAAGCTCAAAGCCGCCATGGTTGGGCCGAAAGACATTCACTAAGGCGCACTGACCCGCGATGCCTCGGCAAGGTCTCCTCGCCTCCCCCCTGCGGGGCCGAGGGGGTCCTGTGGCGGCGTTGCGTGGCCTTGCCGAAGACGGTCAACTTGTTAGGTAGTTCTCGATGTCTCTAATCCCATCTGATCCTGCATCCTGGAAGCGTTTCGTTTTGGGCGTCGCTGCGATGGTCGTACTGATTGCGGCTTCAAACGTCCTGGTTCAGCATCCGATCAATGATTGGCTGACATGGGGCGCGTTGACCTATCCGGTCACGTTCTTGGTGACAGACCTGCTGAACCGCACAGAAGGCCCGAAGGCCGCGAACCGCGTGATCTATGTGGGCTTCGCTGTCGCTGTCGTCGCGTCTATCGCGCTGGCGACGCCTAGGATCGCGATTGCGTCTGGCACAGCGTTTCTGATGGCGCAGCTGCTGGATGTGCAAGTGTTCCATCGCCTGCGCGGCGGCTTTTGGTGGACGGCGCCGCTGGCGTCTTCGATCATCGCGTCGGCGTTGGATACGGTGCTCTTCTTCTCCATCGCCTTCTATGGCACCGATGTGCCGTGGCAGACGCTATTGCTCGGTGATTTCCTGGTGAAGTTGGTGATTGCGTTCGTGCTGCTTGGGCCATTCCGGGTGCTGGCGCAGCAAAGCGTCACTGCCGACGGGACTGCTGGTCGATAAGATCCTGCACGTCCGGCGGTAGTTGCGGCGGCGCCAGATTTTCCTGAATGATCTGGCGGATCGGCCCTTCGACCTTGATGTTGAACTCAAACGGCAGGCCGCCATAAAGTTCAACGCTGCGACCGGAGATTTTGATGTCCAGGCGTAGGTCCTCCGCTTCAATTTCGTTGATGCGGATGGAGATTTCGTCATAGGCGAAGTTTGAAAGCGCTTTGATCGCGAGGCCTGTGCCTTCGTTCGCATCCTCCAGAGCCTTATCGACGGCGCGCGGCTTGTAGCGCAGCAAGCCGCCCTTGGCGCCTGTGCGCAGTAAGCCGTCATGCACAGTCAATTCGCCATTGCGGTAGCTGATCGGGATCACGCCTTCGAGCGTGCCCGTGGCGCTTAGCTCCCCGAACTCCGCAAACGCCAGAATGCTTGCGAGATCGATATCGGTGACTTGCAGCACAGCCTCGAATTCCTGTGCTGTCGGGTCGATGGTGAGCTTCTGGCTGGTGATCAATCCGCCGAATAGCTCGAACCGCTCAATATCGATATCGACCTGCTTTGGCGATTTTATATCCATTTGTAGAATGCCAAAGGTCAGCGGCACGCCGACATCCAGTCGCCCGATACGGATACGTTGCGGGTCTGCGGTTTGCGGTGGGAACAATTGCGCGAATTCAAGCTGCGCTTCTGCTTGCTCCAAAGTCGCCTCGCCTGTGCGGAGTTTGTCGATTGAAATGGTTGTTTCGCCGGTCTGGCTGGTCAGACCATTTGGCCCCCAAGCGACGCGGGCGGTGGCGCCGATCTGGCCGATAGTCTCCAGCAGCAGGCGATAGAGCGGTGGCGCGAAATCCTGCGGTTGCACGACGCCGGGTGCGAACACCACTGGCCCAAGCTGGAAGCGCGCCGCGCCATCGCCGCTTCCCAGGTTATGCGACCCGTCAATCGACAGCGTCGCCTTCTCTGACGCGGCCTTGAGCGCGCCGGAGAAAGTGACCGTCTCGCCCCGACCCTTCAGCCCGACTTGCAGCGAGAGCGGCGCAAAGGCGGGTTCCGTTCCGGTGTGCCGGATGCGGCCCACGGTCAAGCTGCCATTGCGCGGCGCGGATTCGCCGAGCCGAACCCGGGCATCCACATTTTCAACAGCCAGATTGTAGGCAGGCAACATCCCGGATGCGTTAAGCAACGCCATATCGACGCCCGCCGGGCTGATCGCGACCGAGGCTCTGCCAAGCGCGAGCGTGAATGGCGTGTTGGTATCTTCTGAATTCAGCAGCGCACGGGTTTTGAAGCCTGCGAACCCCAAATTGAGATCGAGGCGGTTCTTGGCCCGGTCGTAAACAATGCGGCGCTGCCTGGTTTTGGTCAGCGTCAGCCGCACAGGGTCCAAGAACGTAAGCAGCGGCCCTGAAAACCCTTTGATTTGGATGCGTCCCCCTGGCTTTGGCGCGATGGCTGCGCGGTCCGGCGTTAATGTCAGCGGGCCAGAAACATCGATATCCGCGCTCCGCACCCTGTAGCCGCCGACTTTTCCTTTGGCTTGGAGGGAGAGTTTCGCGTTGGCTGAAAGGGTGTCGCCTGATCCCTGGACATCTGTAAGGTCAACGCGGCCGCTGACGACGGCGGGGCCGAATGCGCCATCCACTAGGCGGAGGGTCATCTGTTGGCTGTCCAGTTCCGCCACTCTGCCGTCGCCGTCGAGCAGCATCGCGGCGTCGCCTTCCAGGAAGATTGCGATTTTCGGGTTGGATAGGCCGAGGCCCAGCATGCCTGCTGCCGCAAAGCCGCCAGATGGGTCCTGGGAAACCGTTATCGCCGTGCTGCTGAGCCCTGGTCCGCCCATGCGCAAAAACGCCTGGTCCCGGAAGGCGCGGCGGATGTCTGGCGGCAAGCCAGTAAGAACATCTGGCGGCAACTGCACGCCGCCGATGGTGAGGCCGGGGGAGGTCACGGTTGCCCCCACGCCTGCAAGCGCCACATCAATCTGCCCGCGCGCGCCACCATCCTGGATCAAATCGCCAAAGCTCAATTTAGGCACGGTGACCTTGATTTCGGCCCGTCCGCTGCTCTGGCTGATGATTTCACTCGGGCTTGCGCTGTTTAGAATGGCGGCTATCGGCGCCGTCACATCCATGTTGAACAACGCCCGGCCTTCGGCCTTAAGGTCTGGCGACACGAGCGCCGCCAGCGAGGCGTCAATATCGCCCTTGGCGCCGATTACAGCGAAGCGTCGGTCTTGCGGGATATCTGCTGTTAGCCCGAGATAGCCAAACGCGCCGACGCCATCGACGCTGAGGCTGAGGGCGCCATGGCTGAATTCAGCGGCGACAGTCGCTATATCCGCCGCGAGTGGTCCTGCCTCCAGCCCTGAAAGCTGTAAATCGGCTTGAACGCTTGGCTGCTGATCGGGCTTCATCGTAGCTATAACGCGGCCACGAATGTCTTGAACGGCGCTCACCCCATCAGCCACGGCGTCGGCATTGGTGATGATCGTAGTCGTGTCGCTGGCGCCTGCCGCCGTCATCATGTGGTCTAACCAAAGGCCGAGATTGGCTGTCAGTTTCAGCGACGGATCCACAACAGAAAGCCGTGTGTAACCTTTGGCTTGGAGGCGTTCCGGGGCGTAGTTGAGCGTCAGATTGGGGGCGGAGAGGTTGAAGGCCCGTCCGTCGGGATCTTCGAGATAGCTGTTGAGCTTCGCTTCAAAGGCCTCAGGGCCGATGCGCACCGCCTCGGCCTCAAAGTTCCCAGAGGCGTTCAAGGCTGAGGTCCCAATCGTCACGGCGCCGTCAATAATTTCAAGGCGTTCTAAGTCTGGCAGTGCGGGAAACGAGGCTGAGGACTCTGGCTCGGCCCCAGAACTGGCGCCGTCGCCACCGCCGAAACTGGGCATGCAGTCGATCGCTACTGCGCCGTTTTCATCTTCGGTGAGCGTGAAGCGGGGGCGGGTGAGGCGGAGCGACAGCAATTGGCCGTTCATCAACCCGCCCGGCGAGAATGCGAGCGTTGCGGAGTCTGCGCGCGGTCCGGACTCGCCGATCCGGAGGTTTTCCAAGCGGACGCGATCCGCTTCTACTTCCGCGATTTCGAAGGTGATGCCATCGACGCCCATAAAGCGCAGGCTCTGCTCCGCCGCCATTTCGGCAACGTCTATCCGAAAGCGCCAGGCGAGCGCAGCGGCGATTGCGAGCAACAGCACGAGCGCCAGCACAATATAGGGCCAGCGACGGCGTTTAGAGGATGCGGGCAAAGCTCCGGTCATCGCCTACATAAAGAGAGAGGCGCGGCCTTTTGCAAGCCGCGCCCCAATACATTTCCGTGATTTCAGATGGATGCGCCTTACCCGCAGGCGGCGACCGCCCGCTTGGCCATCACGCCGATCAGATGCGCGCGGTATTCAGCGCTGGCGTGGATGTCTTGGTTGAGGCCATCAGCGGAGACAGAGACGCCGTCAAGCGCGGAGGCCGAGAAATTGGCGTTCAGCGCATCTTCCATGGCAGTCGCTCGGAACGTAGTGCCGCCAGCGCCGGTGACGGCGACGCGGACGCCGCCAGCCGTTTTCGCAACCAGCACGCCGACGATAGCGTAGCGTGAAGCGGGGTTCGGGAACTTGATATAAGCGGCGGCTTCCGGTTTTGGGAAGTCGATCCGGGTGACGATTTCGCCTTCATCAAGCGCTGTTTCGAACATGCCAGTGAAGAAATCATCGCCAGCAATTTCTCGCTTATCCGTCACAACAGTCGCGCCGAGGCCAAGGACTGCGCCAGGATAATCAGCCGCCGGATCGTTGTTGGCGATGGAGCCGCCAATGGTGCCGCGATTGCGGACCATGGGGTCGCCAATCCCGCCTGCAAGCGATGCAAGCGCTGGGATTGCGCTCTTCACATCCGCCGAATTGGCGACTGTGTCATGGGTCGTCATCGCGCCGACGGAGACTGTGCCGCCGGATACGCTGACGCCCTTGAGGTCGCCCAACTGGCCGATATCGACCACATCGCTTGGCATCGCCAGGCGCTGCTTCAGCGTTGGGATCAAGGTCATACCGCCGGCCATCAATGTGCCGTCGTCAGCGCCTGCAACCTTCGCCGCTGCATCCGCAACGGAACCGGCTTTGTGATAATTGAACTCATACATTCCGGTTTCTCCTTAAGACGCGTTCAGCGCCGTCCACACCTTCGAAGGCGTGGCTGGCATATCAATGGGTTTTGTGACGCCAGCGGCGCGCATGGCGCCGGTGACGGCGTTCATGACGGCGGCAGGCGCCGCGATAGCGCCAGCTTCCCCGCAGCCTTTAACGCCGAGTGGGTTGTGGGGGCAAGGTGTCACCTGCGTATCCACGGTAAAGTTCGGCAAGTTATCGGCGCGCGGCATGGCGTAATCCATGTAGGAGCCGGTCACGAGCTGGCCGTCCTCATCATAAACGCAGCCTTCCAGCAACGCCTGACCGACGCCCTGGGCGATGCCGCCATGGACCTGGCCTTCGACAATCATCGGATTGACGATATTGCCGAAATCATCCGCCGCCACGAAGTTGGCCAACGTGACTGTGCCAGTGTCGGGATCAATCTCGACCTCAGCGATGTGGCAGCCCGCCGGGAAGGTGAAGTTGGCGGGGTCGTAGAACGCCTGCTCTTCCAGCCCTGGCTCAAGTTCGTCATGGGGGAAGTTATGGGGGACATAGGCCGTCAGCGCGACATCGCCGAACGCGACCGATTTATCGGTGCCTGCAATGGTGAACTGACCGTCCTTGAACTCCACATCTGTGTCAGATGCTTCCATGAGGTGAGCTGCGATCTTCTTGGCTTTGGCTTCGACTTTATCCAGCGCCTTAGCGAGCGCAGAGCCGCCGACTGCCAAGCTGCGAGACCCGTAAGTCCCCATGCCGAACGGAATGTTGTTGGTGTCGCCATGGACGACATCAACATTCTCAATCGGTACGCCAAGCCGTTCTGCTATTACCTGGGCGAAGGTCGTCTCGTGGCCCTGGCCGTGGCTGTGGGTGCCGGTGTGCATCGTGACGGAGCCTGTCGGATGCACCCGAACGTTCGCCACTTCATACAGCCCCGCCCGCGCGCCGAGCGAGCCGACGACGGCGGAGGGCGCAATGCCGCAAGCCTCAATATACGCCGAGAAGCCAATGCCGCGGAGCTTGCCCGCCGCTTTGGACGCCGCCTGACGTGCCGGGAACCCGGCATAGTCGATAGCGGTTTTGGCCATTTCCAGCGTGCCGGCGTAGTTGCCAGAATCATATTCCAGCGCCACCGGCGTCTGGTATGGGAAGGCATCCGGGGAAACGAAATTCTTGGCGCGAAGATCGCCTGGGTCCATGCCGATCTGGCGGGCCGCTTCTTCGACGATCCGTTCAATCACATATGTGGCTTCCGGGCGGCCAGCGCCCCGATAGGCGTCAACCGGCACAGTGTTGGTGAACCATGCGCGCACATTCGCGTAGACCAGCGGCGTTGTGTATTGCCCGGCCAGCAGCGTTGCGTAGAGATATGTCGGAACGGCAGGCGCGAAGGTGGAGAGATAGGCCCCCATATTCGCATCCGTCTCGACCTTGAGCGCGAGGAACTTGCCATCGGCATCCAGGCCAAGCTTGGCGACCGTTTCATGGTCGCGGCCATGGGCGTCGGTCATGAAGGCTTCAGAGCGGTCGGACGTCCATTTGATCGGTCGACGCACTTTGGCGGCGGCCCAGGTCACGATGGCTTCTTCGGCATAATGGAAGATTTTGGTGCCAAATCCGCCGCCGACATCGGGCGCTACAACGCGCAGTTTGTGTTCCGGCAAGCCCAGCACGAACGCGCCCATCAGCAGGCGGATCACGTGTGGGTTCTGACTGGTGGTGTAAAGCGTGTGTTCGCCCGTCGCCGTATCGAAATCGCCGATTGCGACGCGTGGTTCAATCGGGTTTGCGATCAGGCGGTTGTTGACGAGCGGTAGTTCGACCACATGGGCAGCGCCAGCAAGCGCCGCATCAATCTCGGCTTCGTCGCCAAGCTCCCAATCGTAGCATTGGTTATTGGCGGCTTCTTCATGGACCTGCGCCTTGCCAGCTTTCGCGGCTGACATGTTCCCAATGCCGGGCAGTACGCCGTAATCGACGTCAACAGCTTCCGCTGCAGCGCGGGCTTGGGTCAGCGTTTCAGCAATCACGACAGCGACAGCATCGCCGACATGGCGAACTTTACCTTGGGCCAATGCCGGATGCGCCGGTTCGACCATAGGCTCGCCATCTTTGGAATGCACTTGCCAGCCGCAGGGCAGGCCGTTCACTTCGGCGTCCGCCAAATCATGGCCGGTGAATACGGCGACGACGCCGTCCATTCCGGCAGCAGCGGATGTGTCTACGCTGTTCAACGTCGCGTGGGCGTGTGGGCTGCGCACGAATGCGGCATAGGTTTGGCCGGAGCGGTTCAGGTCATCTGTGTAGGAACCCTGGCCGGTGACGAAGCGGAAGTCTTCTTTGCGCCTTACGGCGGCGCCGATACCATCATCTCTAGGCATATTTATATCCCCCGATCAGGCGTTCATGGCGCGCGCGCCGGCCATAACGGCCTTCACGATGTTGTGGTAGCCGGTGCAACGGCAAAGGTTGCCTTCCAGCCAATGACGCACATCGGATTCGCTTGGGTTAGGATTGCGCTTGGCAAGCGCGGTCGCGCTCATAATCATACCCGGCGTGCAGAAACCGCATTGCAGGCCATGATGCTCGCGGAAGGCTTCCTGCATTGGGTGCAGATTATCGCCGTCGGCAAGACCTTCGATGGTCGAGACGTCAGCACCCTCAGCCTGGGCCGCCAGCATGGTGCAGCTTTTCACGGCCTCGCCATTCACATGAATGGTGCAGGCGCCGCATTGGGTGGTGTCACAGCCCACATGGGTGCCGGTAAGCCGTTGATGTTCACGCAGAAAATCGACGAGCAGGGTGCGGCCTTCGACCTCGCCCGAAACCTGCTTGCCGTTAATTGTCATTGAAACGCTCGACATGGCGCCTCTCTCCCTATGATCGCTGCCCCCGGGCAGGTAGCCCGCGAGTCATTAGTGTTGGGGAGAGGATTGCGCCCATGGGCCGCGCGGTCAACTAAAGAAACGTTGAAGCCGGATCAATTTCGCTCGGCCGCGCGATCAGCCCATCAGTGTGAACAGCAAGATCGCGACTAGGAGACCAATACCTGCGACCCACATTATGCCAGGCATGCCGCCGCTTGGATCGGGCCGTGGGGCGGGGCGGCTAGCTTCCGCCGCCGCGTCTTCAGCAATTAGCGCTTCCGTGGATGACGTCGCCGCCGATTGATCTGCCGCCTGTTGCGCGGGTGATTCGGGCGGCGCTGGTTCTGGCGCTGGCGGCGGTTCTGGCGTTGGCGGGGCAGAGCGCGGGCTTGGCTCGACCCTGGCTGGAGCTTCCGCGGCGGACGCTTGGACAGGCGGCGTCCACTGCGCCGCCGGTTGCACGGGCGCCGTGGCGGCGGGCGCTGATTGGATGGCTGCGGGCGCAACCGGCGCTGCTGGGGCGGGTTCAGCTTGCTGTTGCGGCGCTGCAGGCGTCGGGTCCGCGACGGGGGCTGGCGCCGCACCTTCTGCGCGCGCGGCGGCGATTGCGCCGAATTTTGTGAAAAAATCATCCGCCATTTTGCGGGCGGCGCCGTCGATCAACCGAGAGCCAATCTGGGCGAGCTTGCCGCCGACAGACGCATCCACGTCGTATTTCAGAATAGTCGCGTCGGGTCCGTCGGCCTCAAGCTCAACCAGCGCGCCGCCTTTCGCGAATCCAGCCGCACCCCCTGTGCCCTCGCCCGCGATGCGATAGCTGTGGGGCGGGTTCAAATCTTGCAGCTCAACCCTGCCGCCGAACTTGGCGCTCACCGGGCCAACCTTTGCCCGCACACGCGCTTTGAATGCATTCTCGCCGTCGCGTTCGAGTTCTTCGCAGCCAGTGATGGCTTCTTTCAGCGCTTCCGGATCATTCAGCGCGTCCCAAACAACGGATTGTGGCGCTGGGATGCGCGCTTCGCCCTTCATATCCATGGCTAGAACCCTTTTCGACTTCGCAATAGCACCCCAACGTGTCTAAATCGTAAACGCTTCGGGGGCTTGTTTCAATGGCGGTAACCCGGCATGCATTTCGTTAACTATAATTATGGCATGGATGCGGGCGATTTAGGCGCTTGGCGGGGCCGGTCAGGTTAGGCATACTCCGCCGCGAATTCGGACTGATTGTATTGGTGCGAATCAGAATGCGAATCAGGATCAGGCAGTGCTGGCGAATGCGCCGCCTGTGCTGGTAAGACGGTAATAGCTGCGGGGGTTGAGCATGGGGCGATTGGCGATGAGCGGATCAAAAACGATGGCGCTGGTCTTGGCGGCGTTGGCGGCGTGTCTTGCAGTTCCGGCCATGGCGGCTGGCGGCGGCGCTGGCGCTCCGCATTTGGACGGTGGCGATCTGGGCCTTGTGTGGGTAATCCCGTTTGCAGGGATTTTGCTCTCAATCGCTATATTTCCATTGGTTGCGCCGGATTTCTGGCATCATCATTTTGGCAAGATCAGCGCCTTTTGGGCAGCGGCTTTCTTGATCCCGTTCACCATAGTTTTTGGGCCAGAGATCGCGATTTTTGAGGTCATTCACGTTCTGCTGCTTGAATATATTCCGTTCATTATCCTACTGCTGTCTTTGTTCACTGTTGCTGGCGGCGTGCGCTTGCGCGGTCGGCTTGTCGGAACGCCGACGCTCAATACCGGCATTCTGCTAGTCGGCACAATTTTGGCGAGCTGGATGGGCACCACGGGCGCGGCAATGCTATTGATCCGCCCTCTGCTGCGCGCCAATGAGCGCCGCAAGTACCGTGTTCATACGGTCGTATTCTTCATTTTCCTGGTCGCGAATATCGGCGGGTCCTTGACCCCGCTTGGCGATCCGCCACTGTTTCTGGGCTTCCTAAAAGGCGTCAGCTTCTTCTGGCCGACAACTGAAATGCTTGTGCCGATGATCATGGTTTCGGTCATTCTGCTGGCGCTCTATTTCGTCGTCGATACTGCATTGCTGAAGAAGGAAGGCGGCATCGCTGCGCCGCCAGCCGATGAGCAGGCGGAGGCGTTGGCTATTGACGGCAAGGTCAACTTCCTGCTGCTGGGCGGCGTCGTTGCGGCTGTCTTGATGAGCGGCATATGGAAACCCGGCGTCGAATTCACGATCTACCATGTGCATTGGGAACTGCAGAATATCGCGCGTGATGTAGCGCTGATCTTCATCGCCTTCCTGTCCTGGAAGATTACGCCGATGATTAACCGGGAAGCCAACGGCTTCACCTGGTTCCCGATCATGGAGGTCGGCAAGCTGTTCGTCGGTATCTTCCTGACGATTGTGCCAGCCATCGCTATCTTGAAGGCAGGCACGGATGGCTCGCTCGCCGCCGTGGTGTCGCTGGTGACGTCCGATACGGGCGAGCCTGTGAACATCATGTATTTCTGGATGACGGGGATTCTCTCCAGCTTCCTGGATAATGCGCCGACATATCTTGTGTTCTTCAACACTGCGGGCGGCGATCCGCTGGAATTGATGGGGCCGTTGTCTGAGACGCTGTTGGCGATATCCATGGGCGCTGTGTTCATGGGGGCGAACACCTATATCGGCAACGCGCCAAACTTCATGGTGCGCGCCATTGCGGAAGAGGGCGGCGTGAAAATGCCCAGCTTCTTCGGTTATATGGTCTGGTCTATCGCGATCCTGATACCAATCTTCGTGCTCGTGACCTTTGTCTTCTTCTAGTAGCAGTCATGAGCGGTCTGCGCTAAACACGAACTGACTTGCGGGGCGGATCGAGGGGCGCGCACCGTCATACGAAACAGGCCTGAACAGGCTTATGGAGCTATGATGCGCCTAGAGATACTGAAACGCGCCCGGTGTGCGCCGGTCGTCGCACTCGTTGGCGCCATCGCGCTCGCCGCTTCGGTGAGCGCTGCGGAAGCCCGGTGCAAGTCCCTTGAAGTGCTCGATGTGCTGAGTGTTTGTAACAGCGGCGAATGCCCGCCTGGCGAATACATCTACAGCATTACCCTGCGCAATAAGGCGAAGAAGCGCCTGTATGTTGCTTACCGCTTCAAAGGCCCAGGCGGCCGCTTGACGCGTGGCGGTCTGGATATCGCGCCAGAGAGCGACATTAAGCGGCCGATCGGCTTTGGCCGTGCTGCGATCACCGACGATGAACCTGACGCAACAAGGCGCGGTCGCTTCCGCCCGGCGAAATGCGGTTTCAACGAACGGACTAAGTTTTCCTGGAGAAAATAGCTTTAGCCAGCGCGCCGCTGATTAGTCAGCTTTGGCGCCAGCTACAAGTGTGCGAACCCGGGATGTTGGCAGCGTCACGGTGACGGTCGTCCCGTCGCCCTCTACCGATGCAATGTTAAGCGTGCCGCCATGCATCTCCACCAAACTTTGAGCGATAGACAGGCCGAGACCGGCGCCCTTTAGCGCTTGGCTGCCAGAGCGCCGCGCTTGCGTGAAGGGCTCCATCACTTGGTTGACCATATCTGCCGGAATGCCTTCGCCGGTGTCCGTTACAATCACTTCAAGCGCGTCGCCCACGGCCGTCGCTGTCAAGGATACTTGCCCGCCCTGCGGCGTGAACTTGATCGCATTGGTCAGGAGATTGATCAGCACCTGGAAAAAACCATGCTGATCCACGTTGATCTCAATTGGCGGCGCGACCGGTGATGTCAGGCTGATGCCGCCTTTTTCAGCAATTGGCTGCATCATCCGGGCAGCTTCTGTCAGCACCTGCTGGGCGCTCCGCCATTCCGGCTCAATCATATAGCGGCCAGCCGTAAGCCGTGCGTGGCTGAGGAGATGCTCGACCATTTCCAACATGTGGCGGCCTGCCGTCGCGATATCCTGCAGATATTCGCCCTGGCGGGTGTTCACGGGGCCGAAGGACTTGGCCAGCAAGACATCCGTAAAGCCGAGCACGGCATTCAACGGCGTGCGCATTTCATGGCCGAGCTCACCAAGGGCTTGGATCGCCGTTTCAGCGCGGTTGACTGTACCGCTATCTACTGGCGCGGCAGGCGCTCGGTCTGTGCCTGGCAGTTCGTCGACCGGCGCCAGGATCACAAGAGCTTGGTCATCGCCGAACCGCTTTGCGCGCACTGCAAGCTTAGCGCCGCCGCTGCGGGCGCGGCCAACGATGCGCCAGGTGTCGGCGCTATCTGCGCCATTTGTTGCATCAAGCTTGCCAAGCTGCCCAAGCTTTCGGCCAATCAAATCAGCCCGCTCAACGCCCAGCAACAAAGCTGCAGCGCCATTGCAGTCTTCGACGCGGCCTGTTTTCGTTAGGATGATCGCGCCGAGTGAGAACGCCTCCCAAGCCGCTTCATGCGCTTCAGCCGCTTTTTCCGCTGCGTGAAGTTTCCGCCGCGTTTGGGCTGCGGCTGCAATCTCGCTCCCTGCCGGGCTTTGGATAACAAGCTCATCGCCCGTAGGCGTCCGTCGCCGCGATAATCGAAGCCATGCGCCGCTGGCGGAAAGCGCTAATTCGGCCGAATCCTCGGAATCGCTGCGAATATCTCGCGCTAATAGCAGGGGGCCGAACCCGTCATAGTTCCGCTGCAGAATTTCTTCGAGGGTCAATCCCTTGAGGTCAGCTGAATCAGCCCCATGCGCTTGGGCGAAGGCTGCGTTGGCGGTAATCAAGCTGCCGTCTACGCCAAACAGCGCGACCCCGTACGCGTGGCTGGCAAGCGCCAGGTTCAGTCGGTCGGATACGGCGGACTGCCGTCGTTTCGGCAGCCTTGCGGCGCCGGAGCCGATCAGCATGTCCGCAACGCAATCCTGCAATAGCGTCACGCCGGCAGGGGCGTCTGCATCTGCCGGGCGAATATGCGGCAATGCGATGGCCAGCGCGCCAATGATGCGGTCGCCTTGGCGCAACGGGGCGGCATAGAGCGCCGCGCGTGCGCCTGACGCTGCATCAATCGCCTCGGCGCGGGATGTCGGTTTTCCTGTGGTCAAAGCCTGCTTGGCGATCCGCAGCAGACTGCGCCGTTCAGCTTTCGCAACGTCTAAGCCCATGGTTTCTGCGGAAGCCGAGGCGATCACGCCGTGCTTAACCGCCAGCACCAATGCGGCATGG
>JAYNYG010000054.1:0-23660 GCA_038102935.1 Alphaproteobacteria bacterium
TATATCAATAACTAATTGTTATATATAATTAACATTACCCACAAGTCATTGATATCATGTATAGTTTGGATCTCTTCTCCCGCTCCAAATCGCAATTGGTTTTTTTTCCTGATGCTTGAAACACCTGGCCCAGATACCTGTGGTTCAATAGCCGATCGCGCAGCCGTCTTTGCGGGGGTCTGAACCGCCTGCGAGCGCGCCACGTTCATGATCGATCCAAATCCCTTGGCTGCCGCCATGGGGACCGCTTACGCGCTTGATGCTGTGCCCCCGAGCCGCCAAATCAGCCGCTAGCGCATCACTGACGCCATTTTCAATCTCCACTTGATTCTCGTAGGCAAAGATGCGCGGCAGGTCCATGGCCTGCTGCGGATCCAATCCATGGTCCAGGATCGATGACAGCAGCCAGCTATGTCCAACCGGCTGATAATGCCCGCCCATGACGCCGAACGGCATCACAGCGCGGCCATCTTTGACCAGCATGCCGGGAATGATCGTGTGCAGCGGTCGCTTGCCGGGCTCGATGCAATTGGGATGACCGTCGATCAAGTTAAAGCCAAAGCCACGATTCTGCAGCACAATCCCAGACTTCTCGGCGACAATGCCACTCCCAAAGCCCTGGAATAGCGAGTTAATGAAGGAGCAAGCATTGCCATCCGAATCGACTACGGAGATGTAAACCGTATCGTCGTGACGCGGCAGGCCCGGAGGCGGCAGCTTTGTTGCGGCCTGTTTGTCATCAATATTTGTGGCAAGCGCATCCGCATAGCCCTGTGAGATCAACGTCTCCACGGGAACGTCTGAGAATTTGGGGTCCGCGACAAACGCATTACGATCACGGTACGCGAGGCGCGTCGCTTCGATCATGCGGTGGATGCGATCCGGCGACATTGGGTCATCTGCGACAGGCATAGCCTGCATCAGGTTCAACATCAGTAATGCGATAGCGCCGACGCCGTTTGGCGGGCATTCATAAACATCATAACCGCGGAAGTTTGATTTGATCGGCGTTACATATTCCCCGGCGACAGCGTCGAAATCTTCAAGCGCCTGACCGCCGCCTTTGGCGTTGAGCGTCGCAACGATATCCTCAGCGACAGCGCCTTCATAGAACGCGCTTCGGCCCTCAGTCGCGATCCGCTGGAGCGTCGCCGCGAGCGCTGGCTGGCGGAGAATGTCGCCTTCTGACGGCACAGAGCCTGATGCATTGAAGTAAACTACTTTCGCACCCTCATCCTTAGAGAGTTTGGCCGATGCGCCCGCGAAGTCCGACGCTGTTCGGCCATGCACAGCAAAGCCATCCTCCGCATACCGAATAGCCGGTTGCAGCACACGGTCCAGGCCGAGCCGTCCGTGATCAGCAGATAGAGTCGACCAAGCGTCAATCGCGCCAGGAATGGTCACAACATGTGCGCTCGCATTATCCAATGCCGCAATCCCGCGCTCCTGGAAGAAACCGAGGTTAGACTTGCCCGCTGCTTTACCAGAACCATTGAACGCCACTGGAACTGCAGAGCCCGCAGGCTGATACAAGCAAAAACAATCCCCGCCGATGCCCGTTGATCCAGGCTCGGTCACGCATTGAACCGCACATGCAGCAATAGCTGCGTCCATCGCATTGCCACCAGCCTGCAAAATTTCAATTGCGGCCAGGGTTGATGACGGCTGGCTCGTCGCCGCCATGGCGCGGGTCGAACGTACCGCAGAACGGCCAGGAAGGTGGAGATCGCGCATGGTTAAGTCCCTAATCAGATATCACAGCGAGGAATGCGTTAAGCATTAACGTCTAATTTACCGCAAAGGCGGAAGCTTTGTCGTGGGGGAGAGATATACACATTCCGCTCCCCGGAACGAAGGAGTGAAAAATGGGTACGCACCGTCTCGCCGCTCTCAAGCACCGCGAAGTCGAATTCGAGCGCCACATGGAGCAAGAAAAGGTCCAGCAGCAGCCCGACCAGGACGCCATGCGGTTCTTCGTAACGCAGCGCAATCGCATCCATGATCTAATCATTGAGATTGAAGGCACGGCGATCAACGAAGGCGTTAAGGCTGAGATTGAAGCCAAACGCCAGGACGCCAAGGCGCGCCTCGCAGCAGCTGCAGACCTCCGCGCCTCTGCCTGAAAAGGCCGTTCGCGCTATCCGGCTGTGAACTGCAAAGTCGCGAGCCGGGCATAGAGTCCATCCGCCGCCATGAGATCGGCATGGGCGCCGCTGGCTGCAATCTCGCCGCCATCGAGCACAAGAATACGGTCAGCGTTTTGCACGGTGGCCAAGCGATGGGCGATGACCAATGTCGTGCGCCCTTTCTGCAGCCGGTCGAGCGCCGCCTGCACTTTCGCTTCGCTTTCGGAATCGAGCGCGCTCGTCGCCTCGTCTAAAAGCAAGATCGGCGGATCGCGCAAAATCGCCCGCGCTATGGCGATCCTTTGGCGCTGACCGCCAGACAAGCGAACGCCCTTCTGACCAAGGTCAGACTGGAAGCCTTCTGGCATCGCCTCAATAAATTCAAGCGCCGCCGCCGCTTCCGCCGCAGCGCGCACGTCCGTATCACTCGCATCTGGCCTGCCAAACCGAATATTCTCTGCGACCGTTGCGGAGAATATGGCTGGCTCTTGCGGCACGAACCCGTACGCGCCGCGCAGCGCTTGCGGTTCAACTGCAGCAATATCTTGCCTGTTCAGAGTGATCTGACCAGTTGACGGGTCGTAGAACCGCAGTAGCAGTTGGAAGATCGTCGTTTTGCCCGCACCAGACGGGCCGACAAGCGCGACCGTCTCCCCAGGCGCTACGTCAAATGAAACGGCATTGAGCGCAGGCAGTTCCGGGCGCGATGGATAAGCAAACGACACATTGTTAAATGAGAGTGCGCCTGAGGTTGGCTCTGGCAATGCGCTTGGCGCTTGTGGCGCTTGAATAGCGGGTTCTTCCTGCAAAAGCCCTGTCAGACGCTCCGTAGCCCCAGCAGCGCGCTGCAGGTCCCCCCAGACTTCGCTCAGTGCGCCAACGCCGCCAGCCGTGACGATGGCGTAGAACACGAAGGCCGAAAGTTCACCGGCGCTCATATCGCCTTCCAGCACGCGATGACCGCCGAGCCACAGAACAAACCCAACAGCGCCAAACACCAGCAAGATCACCACCGCTGTCAGCAATGCCCGGGCGCGGATGCGGCGGACGGCGGTGCCAAACGCTGTCTCCAAGCGCGTGCTGAACCGGCCTAAATCGGCGTTCTCTTGCGCGAAGGCCTGGACGATGCGAATCGCATTGACGCTTTCCTCAACATGTCCGGCGACATCAGCGATGCGGTCCTGGTTCTCGCGTGAGAGCTTGCGGACCTTCCGGCCAAATATGACGATCGGCGCGATTACAAGCGGAATTGCGAGCGCCGTAGCGCCCATCAGCGACGGGCTGGATATCGCCATCAGCACCAACCCGCCAATCACCAGTAGAAAGTTCCGCATTGCGACGGATGCGGCGGAGCCAATGACGGTCTGAACGACCTCAGCATCTGCAGAAAGCCGGGACAAAACCTCACCGGTTGGCCTGGTCTCGAAGAATGCCGGGCTCAATTGCAGCACACGGGCATATACCGCACGGCGAAGGTCAGCCACGACACGCTCACCGATCCAGGTGACCAGGAAATACCGGCCATAGGTGCCAAACGCGAGCAACAAGATCATAACGCCGAGCCAGATCAGCGCTGTATCCAGCACACCTGGATTATCAGCGGAAAACCCTTGATCGATCAGTTTCCTAAGACCCATGCCGATTGTCAGAACCGCGCCGGCGGCCACCGAAAGCGCGACGAGCGCGCCTGCGATCTGCAGCTTGTAAGGCTTCAGAAACGGCGCGAGGGCGCGCAGCGGTTTCAGGTCCTGGCGTTTGGTATTCTCAGCAGCAGGATTGGACACGGGCGCGCTCTATCAAATCTGGTGAACTGCAACACGCGTAACCACCCGACAAGGCAGGGTCAACTAGGCAAAGAGCCACATTCTTGCAACACACGTCACCGGATGTGAATTCAGGAAGCCCATTCTGGCGCATGCGCATCAAGCGGCGATGCGGGGCGCGTCCAAATTGGCGGCGTTTTTGACAGTTCTGTCGCCATACCGATCCGGCGCACATGGCCGAATGGGCCATGCTCATCCAGCATGTGCTTCGCGATATTGGCTTCGCTTGGCTCAAGCGCATTGATGGCATCCAAGGCGCCGAGGCTTTCAAGCCACCGGCCAGTCCAGGCAAGAGCCGCCCGGACCCGCCATGCGCCGCCTTCCCGCCTCTGGCGTTGAAGCGCCGCCATCGCCGCCGACGCCATCAAGTATCCGGTCGCGTGATCAAGCGCCTGAGCGGGCAGTGGCTTAGGCGCGCCATCCGCCAACCCTGCAGCCCGCCCACCTGCATCAGCAATGCCGGAAACCGTCTGCACGATTGAATCGAAACCTCGACGCCCGGCCCAAGGGCCTTCGTAGCCAAACGCGCAGAGCTGCACAGATACGATGGCAGGGTTAAGCGCCAGCGCAGCATCTGCCCCTGCGCCTGCTGCATCCAACGCGCCCGGGCGGTAACCCTGCACGATAATGTCAGCGTCCTTGACCAAAGCCTCAAAGGTCTCGCGGCCAGCATTGGAATTGATGTTCAGCATCGCGTTGCGTTTGCCCGCACCGCCATCCAGCACAAGCGGGCCGCGATCTGGGTAACGCGGCGGCGTAAGGCGGAGGACGTCGGCGCCGAAGACTGCAAGGGTGCGCCCGCAAACTGGCCCGGCGATCACCCGCGTCATATCCAGCACTTTGACGCCTTCGAGTGGACGTTTCGGGTTTGCTGACCATTCCCGTGCGTCGCTCTCTCCAACCTTATCCAGCGTCAGCAACGGGGCGCCATCCAGGGCAGCGCCGGCCGGATGCGCCCGCCATTCCGTTCGGCTACGCATCATGCCGCCCGGCAAGCCGTGTTCAATCAGCACGGCCTCGGCTTCACCTGCGGTCATGCCATCCAAACGCCGTTGCATGCCCGCACGAGATACTTGTGCTTTGAAAGCAGCCGTAGCGGCCGCCATGTGATGCGCATAATTGCAGTGAAGTTGCACCCACCGCCCATCGCCGCAGCGATAATGCCCGGAGATTTCATCCCAAATATATTCGGGCTCTTGCCCTACCACATGGGCATGGCGCTCAGACCAGAAACCGATTGCCGCCGCATCTCGATCTATGGCTACATCCTGGCTTTCGCCCGTCCGCGCGCGCCAAGCCTCTGCCGCCATCAAGCCAGCGGCGCCCTCACTCACCTGCGCGACTAGGCCAACTTTGAAGGCGGAGGGCAAACCATGCCCCTCACCCGTGAAGCGCATCTGGTCCAGCGCCGTGGCGTCTCCGCCAAGCGTGTCCCAGACGTGTTGGAATGCAGCTCCCGTTTCGCTCGCCATATCAGCTTACTTTGCGCCGGCGGCGACGGCGGCGGCTTCCATTTTCTCCAGCGTCGTTGTGGTGGAGATGATGTTGGGGTCCATCTTGATGCACACGACAGCCGGCAAGCCGCTTTCAATCGCGCGATCAAGCGCTGGGCAAAACTCGTCTGTCGTTCGGACGGTCTCGCCATGACCGCCATAGGATTTGATCAGCGCTTCGAAATCTGGATTCTGCAAGTCAATCGCCATCGGGCGGCCCGGATGCCGTTTCGCCTGATGCGCACGGATCGTGCCGTACATGCCGTTATCGAACAGCAGGATGACGGGCTTCGCGCCATATTGTTTTGCGGTCGCAAGCTCCTGGCTAGTCATCATGAACCCACCGTCACCCACGAAGCCCAACACCAGACGGTCAGGATAGGCCAAAGACGCGCCGACAGCCGCTGGCACCGCGTAACCCATAGCGCCGCTGGTGGGCGCCGCAAATGTGCCAAGTTGTTGGAATTGCATGTAGCGCATCGCCCAGCCGGAGAAGTTTCCGGCATCAACTGTAACAATTGAATCGGCGCTCATCCGCTCCCGGATCGCCAGCATACATTTGCCGAGATCAAGCGGCCCATCAGCCGGAGCCGGATCAACCCAGGCCTCAAAGTCAGCGCGGGCCTGTTTCCGCCAGTCGTCCCAGGATGGATTTTGAACAGGCGTCATCGCTTTCGCCGCCGCTGCGAATTCCGCCATACCGGACTGGATGCCGAGATCTGGTTGATATACGCGCCCGATCTCTTCAGCCAACGCATGAACATGAATGAACTGCTTGGAGGGTTTCGGCGTTTCCAGCATCGCATAGCCTTGGGTCGTAATTTCACCGAGGCGCGCGCCGACGACCAACAGTAAGTCAGCGTCCTTCACAAGCTGCAGGAGTTTTGGCGCGGGCGCTGTTGAAAGGTCGCCGACGAAGTTTTCGCCCATGTGATCCATGATATCGAGGCGACGGAACGAGCATGCAACGGGCAGATTATTGGCTTTGGCGAAGGCTTCAATGTCGTCCGCCGCCGCTTGGGTCCACCCGCCGCCGCCGACGACCATCAACGGTCGCTCTGCTTTGCCGAGCATGTCCATCATGCCATCCATGCAAGCGAGCGCAGGCGCCGCGCGGACTGTATTAAATGGCACAGCGTCCGGTGTGCTGCTGAATTCACGCAGCATATCCTCAGGCAATGCCAGCGCGACTGGGCCGGGGCGGCCAGATGTTGCGGTTTGGAAGGCCCGGGCGAGGTATTCTGGGATGCGGTCCGCCGTTTCGATCTGCGCGGTCCATTTCGTCACTTGGCCGAGCATGCGGCGGTAATCAATTTCCTGGAATGCCTCCCGGTCAAACTGATCCCGGGCGACTTGGCCGATCAGCATGATCAGCGGCGTCGAATCTTGATAGGCCGTGTGCAGACCAATTACGCCGTGGCATGCGCCCGGCCCGCGGGTCACCATCACGACGCCCGGCTTGCCTGTCAGCTTGCCGTAAGCTTCAGCCGCGTTGGCAGCGCCAGTTTCATTCCGGCAGGTAAACAGATTGAAATCCTTGTGATCATACAGCGCATCAAGCAGCTCCAGATAGCTTTCGCCCGCAACACAGAACGCCGTATCGCAATCATGAATACGGAGCTGATCCGCCAGAATTTGGCCCCCGTGACGCATATTGCTGGCGGCTGGTGATGTATCTGGCATCGGTATCGGCTCCTGTGGGGCAATCAAACTTGATGATCTGGTGAGGCGCGCAGCATTCACCGGCTGAGCGCCTCGCGTCAATCCATAACCCGCAAGCTTGTCCTACACAGCTGGTATGTGGCTGGGCGACGCACCACTGTAATTGATAATCATTCGCATTGCGAATCATTCTCAAATCCGCTACGTTACAGAAATCAGCGACGCACTCTACCGCGTTCGGCCCCAAGAGGATTAGCCCAATGACACTCCGAAAGCTCATCGTATCAGCGATTGGTCTAGCAACCATGTTAGGCAGTACGGCGGCGAAGGCAGATGCCGTCAACGTCTACTCATACCGTCAGCCATTTCTCGTAAAGCCGCTCTTCGACAAGTTTAAGGCAGAGACCGGCACGAAGGTGAATGTCCTTTTTGCCAAAAAGGGACTCGTTGAACGCCTGAAGGCCGAAGGCAGAAATTCCCCGGCAGACCTAATCTTCACAGTCGACATTGGCCGCTTAAACGATGTGAAGCTAGCTGGCGTAACCCAGCCAGTCTCCTCAGAAACCCTGACGAAGATCATTCCAGCTCAATATCGTGATCCGGCGGGCGACTGGTTCGCGCTGACGACCCGGGCGCGGGTGATCTATGCCGCCAAAGGCCGCGTTGAAGAATGGAAATCGCTCACATACGAATCATTGGCTGATCCAAAATTCAATGATCGCATCTGCACACGCAGCGGCAAGCACGCCTACACAATCGCTCTCGTCGCCTCGATGATCGCCCATCATGGTCATGACGCTGCTGAAACTTGGCTGACGGGCGTTAAGAACAACCTGGCCCGCCGCCCCCAAGGCAATGACCGGGCGCAGGTCAAGGCGATCAAAGATGGGCTTTGCGATATTGCGCTCGGCAACAACTACTATTTCGGCAAGATGATGGACGATCCAAAGCAGCGGCCCTGGGCAGAGTCTGTCCATGTCGTCTTCCCGAACCAGGCAGACCGTGGCGCGCATGTTAATATCTCAGGCATGGCTTTGGCCAAACATGCTCCGAACCCAAGATCCGCGCAGAAACTGATGGAATGGCTTGTCGGGCCAGAGGCGCAGTCGATCTACGCTGAACAGAACTACGAGTATCCAATTCGCGAAGGCGTCAAATGGGCCCCGCTGCTTGCAGACTTGGGTACGTTTAAATCTGACGCGCTGCCAATCTCAAAAATCGCGGAACTGCGGAAGCAAGCGGTGAAGCTAGTTGATGAGGTCGGCTTCGACGGATGAATCAATCTGTCCGGTCTTCGTCTTCAGGATAGTCATACTGGACGAATGGCCGCTTTTTTGGCGCGAATTGGGGGGAGTCTGCGGGCTCCTCCTTTTTCGTTTGAACGGCGGCGGGCCGGGTAACGACGCGTGCTGAATAACCATGCAAGCCAGACAATGGCTTCGGCGCGTACCTTGCGCCCGCAGCTTTCATGAACGCGCCCCAGATTTCGGCAGGCGGTCCACTGCCTGAAAGGTTCTTAATCGGACGATTGTCATCGTGGCCAACCCATACGCCGGCGACCAAATCCGCCGTGTATCCGACAAACCAGCCATCGCGACCCTCTTGGCTGGTGCCCGTTTTGCCCGCCGCATCCCGGCCCTGTTTCGCGCGCACGCCTGAACCCCATTTGACGGCAGCGCCCAGCATATCCGTCATGCGGATCGCGACGGCTGGATCAATCGCTTGCGATGGTTCACTGACGGGCTGATAGAGCACAGTCCCGTCCCTGCCCCTGATCTCGCGGATAGCGTGCGGCGTCGCGAACCGGCCCGCGTTAGCGAAGGCGGCATAGGCGCCCGTCAGCTCAAGCAACGAAGCGCTGCCGGCGCCAAGGGTCACACTTGGGCCAGCCGGCAGCGCCCGGTTCAGGCCAAGCCGCCGGGCCGCAGTGACCGCTTTATCCCGGCCAATACTTTCCGCCAGCCGGACGGCTGCTGCATTCAACGATCGCGCCAATGCCGCCCGCAACGTAACATCGCCGTAATATCTGTCCTTGTAGTTCCGAGGCCGCCATTTCCCAATCCGGATGGGACCATCATTGATGCGGTCCCCTGGTTCCCACCCGGCCTCAAGCGCGGCCAGAAATACGAATGGCTTGAAAGTGGAGCCCATCTGACGCTCCGCCTGGGTCACGCGGTTGAACTGGCTCACGCGATAATTCACCCCGCCGACCATCGCGCGGACGGCGCCATCTGGCGTCATAGCGACAAGGGCCGCCTGGCTTGGCCAATTTGCGCCGACGCCTTTCGGTGGATTGTTTAGAATTTGGGCGACGGCAGCCTCCGCTGCGCGTTGGAGTTCAAGGTCCAATGTGGTCTCGACCAGAACGTCTGTATCCAGGCCCGCCATGAAACCCTCAGCCTGATCAAGCGCCCAATCGGCGAAATAGCGTGCGCCGCCGCCGCCAGGCGCTGTCAATGCTGTTGCGGCGGCGCTAACAACGCCCATCGGCTGGGTGGCGTCTGCGGCAGAGATAAAGCCAACCTCCGCCATGGCATTCAGAACGAGCTTGGCGCGGGCGGCAGCGGCATCAGGATTTCGGTCTGGCGCGAGGCGCGATGGCGCCTTCAGCACAGCGGCCAGAAGCGCCGATTCCCAAAGTGAAACCTCTGTCGCGGGTTTACCGAAGAAACGCCGGGCTGCAGCATCGACGCCGTAAGCGCCGCCGCCAAAATATACGCGATTCAAATAGACAGTAAGGATTTGGTCCTTGCCGAACTTCCGCTCGATTTCAAGTGCCAGCAACGCTTCGCGGGCTTTCCGCCAATAGGACCGTTTGTGGCTGAGCAACAGGTTCTTCGCGAGCTGCTGCGTAATCGTACTGGCGCCTTGCCGGATTTTGCCGCTCGTGATGTTCACAAACAACGCACGCGCAACACCCCAGGGATCAATCCCGCCATGCTCATAAAAGCGCTTGTCTTCAATCGCGATGACGGCGCGCGGCAGGTGGGCAGGCAGTTCTGCAACCGTCACCATAACGCCGTGCAGTTCGCCATATGAGGCTAGGAAGGCGCCGTCTTGCGCCAGAAGCGCAGCTGTCGGCCCACGCTTCAAACGCGTCGCCTCGTCCAAGGACGGCAGTGTCAGATAGAGATAGCCAACGAGGCACCCAACGGCGACGAAACCCCAAATCCCAGCCAGGACCAGCGCCCGAAAGATGCGCCTGCCAATAGATCGCCGAGGCCGATCTGGCGCAGATACAGATTTGCGGCGCGGTGGCGGGCTATCAGCCTTCGGGGCAGGTTTTGCGGGCGATTTGCGCCGTCCTGGCGGCTTGGGTTCTTTCCGCGCCGAGGGCTTCTTAGCAGCAGGTTTTTTCCGCGCAGCAGGCTTCTTGGCGCCCGGGCCACTCTTCTTGCCGCCGCCGCTGCCACTCTTTTCCGCCATGTGCTGACCCTAGTTCAGCCAGCTGGCGCCATACCGAGCGCGCTCATATAGAGATCAAGCAAAGCTTCTTGCTCAGCGCGGTCATTGCTGTCCAATTTGCGAAGCCTAAGCACCTGCCGCATGATTTTCACATCAAAGCCATTGGCTTTGGCTTCGGCGAACACCTCCCGCACGTCTGCAGCGATGGCGGCTTTTTCTTCTTCAAGGCGCTCAATACGTTCCATATAGGCTTTGAGCTGTTCGGCTGTGATGCCGCCCACGTCAGACATACTAGAGATTCCATATACCGGCGGAGTGTCGGGCGGCGAACCTAGGCCCAGAGTTGGGCGGGATCAAGGCGCTTTGGCAAAATCACCGCGCGCGTTGATATCGGCCTTGGGACTTCAACTTCGGCTTTGGTTCAGACCGCATTTTCAACTTTATGCCCGTAATTTCCATAACACTAAGTTCTGTAATCGCGGCGATCTCTTCAATCGAGAACGTCGTCTCACGCAACAACGCCCGGGCGTGTGACGGCGGATGCATGCGCCGGCTGCTGCGGCGTTGGGCCTGCTGGCGGCGTGGCGCCGGTTTCTCGCGCTCTTCATTCTCATCGAGGCCGCGCTTCTTTGCTTCCTCAACGGCTTCCTGAAAACGCTCGCGGTCTTCGTCTGTCGCGCGCCAATCCTGGCTGTTGGCGGCCTTCTTGCGCGCAAAGCCCCAACGTTCTTCGAAGCCCGGCGGCGCATCGTATCCAGCGCCGGCCCATGGACGATTCTGGGCTGCCTCAGCCTTGGCCTTAGCGCGCGCTTCTGAACCCGCATCGTCCTCATCACGGCCAGTGTGATCGGCCGCAGCGTCTTCCAGGCTCATCCCATGCTTTTTGGCCAAGCGCTTGGCTGCAGCAAGCGCGGCCTGCCGCTCCCCCTCAAATGGGCTTTCTGCGGCGAGCTTCAGGAGGTTATGAAACTTCCTACGCTCATCTTTGGTGAAACCGCCAGAAATCGTCTTTCTCCCACTGGAAATACCGCAACAAACATTTTAACCGATGCCGCCCGCCATGGCGAGCCTTGGCAATTGAACCTAAGCCAAATGGAAACGGGGTAAACAGTCCAAAAAAAATTCTGCTATACAATTTTACACCTTGGCGCCAGTGCCTGCCCGCGCGCCGATTCGCGCCTTTGGGAGACGATTTCAAATGTTTGGATTGAGCATCGCAAAGATCCTGCTCTTTCTTGCCGTAGCGGCAATTGTGTTCGTTGGCTGGCGAAAACTCACGGGGCTCGGCGCCGCCGTTGACCGGCTTGGCAAGGTCGCACAGCGCGCTGGCGGCAAAGGCAAATCCGCGAAGCCTGCCGAGCCTGAGGTCGTTGATCTTGTGCGGGATCCTGAAACCGGCAGCTACACGCCCCGACAAAATACCCGGCCCCACGACTGAAGACATTTTGTCCAAAGGTTTCGTCTAGGGGTTAAACCCGCATTGACCCCGCGTATGGCCCTTGTCTAGTTTGCGACCACTCTAATTGCTGCGACGCACAACTGCTCGCCGCTCTTGCCGCCCGGAGGCCTTTCCGATGCCCGCCCAACCTTCCAGCTTTCAGGACCTGATCCTGAAGCTATCCGCCTATTGGGCTGACCATGGCTGCGCGATATTGCAGCCCTATGACATGTCTGTCGGCGCTGGAACATTCCACCCGGCAACGACGCTGCGCGCGCTTGGGCCGGAGCCATGGAAAGCGGCATATGTGCAGCCATCCCGCCGCCCAACTGACGGACGCTATGGCGAAAACCCGAACCGGCTGCAGCATTATTACCAATATCAGGTCATCCTTAAGCCAAACCCGGAAGACATCCTGGACCTGTATTTCGGCTCGCTTGGCGCCATTGGCATTGACGTAAACGCCCATGATATCCGGCTCGTCGAAGATGATTGGGAGAGCCCGACGCTTGGCGCTTGGGGCCTTGGCTGGGAAGTATGGTGCGACGGCATGGAAGTGACGCAGTTCACTTACTTCCAGCAAGTCGGTGGTTACGACTGCACGCCTGTATCCGGCGAAATCACCTACGGGCTTGAACGGCTCGCGATGTATGTCCAAGGCGTCGATAACGTCTATGACCTGGACTTCAATGGCCAAGGCTTGAGCTATGGCGACGTGTTCTTGCAGGCCGAACGTGAGTTCTCCGCCTACAATTTCGAACATGCGGACACAGGCGCCTTGTTCCGTCACTTCGCCGACGCTGAAAGCGAATGTCAGGCGCTCGCGGCGGAAGGCTTGGCGTTGCCCGCTTATGACCAATGCATCAAAGCCAGCCACACGTTCAATCTGCTAGATGCGCGCGGCGTGATTAGCGTCACGGAGCGGGCCGCCTATATCGGTCGTGTCCGCCAATTAGCACGTTCGTCCGCAACGACATGGCTGCAGGCGCGAGGACATTTGCCGACGGAGGGTCAAGCCAATGGCTGAGCTTCTAATCGAAATCCTCTCCGAAGAAATCCCGGCCCGGATGCAGGCCGCCGCCGCGCGTGATTTCGCCAAACTCATCAGCGACAGGCTGAAAGAGGCCGCACTGGTTCCTGAAAGCATCCGCACGTTCGTGACGCCGCGCCGTTTGGCGCTGGTCGCTGAAGGTGTGCCAACCCGCCAGCCAGACCGCGAAGAAGAACGCAAAGGCCCCCGCGTCGGCGCGCCAGAGAAAGCCATGGCGGGCTTCCTTCGCGCAAACGGCCTTTCCTCCGTAGACGAATGCGAGACCCGCGAAATCAAGGGCTCCTTGTTCTACTTCGTTGTCCGCAAGATCGAAGGCCAGGATGCGGCAAGCGCCCTCCCCGGCTTGATCAGTGAAGCAATCTTCGCATTACCATGGCCAAAATCCATGCGCTGGGCCGACACCGAGCGGCGCTATGTCCGCCCGCTGGAACGGGTATCTGTCAGCTTTGATAGCCAGCCGCTTGCCGGAGAAATTGATTTTGGCGGTAGCGCAGGCGCCAAAGCATTTGGATCAGAGACGCGCGGCCATCGTTTCATGGCAGGAAATACATCCGTACCCGTGAACAAATTCGCGGATTATAAAGCTGCGCTCGAAGCCGCCAAAGTATTGCTCGACCCTGCTGATCGTCGCAAACGCATCGAAGACGGTCTTGCCGCCGTTGCCAAAGCAGAAGGTTTGCAGGTAAAACGTGATCAGGGCTTGCTCAACGAAGTTACCGGCCTCGTTGAATGGCCTGTGGTCCTTATCGGTAAGATCGACGACCAGTTCATGAGCGTTCCCGCAGAAGCGCTCACCACCTCCATGCGCTCACACCAGAAATACTTCGCGCTGGAAACAGCCGATGGCGCGCTTGCTCCGCGTTTCGCCGTCGTCGCCAATATCGAAAGCACGGATGGCGGCGCCAGAATTGTCAATGGCAATGAGCGCGTGCTGCGCGCCCGTCTGGCCGATGCCCGCTTCTTCTGGGACCAAGACCGCAAAACGCCTTTGGCTGACCGTTTGCCTGCCCTGGAAAAGGTTGTGTTCCACGCTGAGCTAGGCTCTGTCGCAGAGCGCGTCCGCCGGATTGAAGCCCTATCCGCTAGCCTTGCCGCCCGCATTGGCGCGGATGTGGAGCAAGCCAAGGAAGCCGCACGTCTTTGCAAGGCGGACCTTGATTCCGGCATGGTCGGCGAGTTCCCGGAACTGCAGGGCGTCATGGGTCGCTACTACGCAATTGACCAGGCCGCAGCCCCTGCCGTCGCAGATGCGATCCGAGACCATTACGCGCCACAAGGACCGGGAGACGCCTGTCCGACGGCCCCTGTTTCTGTCGCAGTGGCGCTGGCTGAAAAGCTAGATACGCTGGCGGGGTTCTTTGGCATCGACCAGAAACCAACCGGCAGCCGTGACCCATACGCGCTCCGCCGCGCCGCGCTTGGCGTTCTGCGCTTGATCCTGGAAAACAAGCTAGCCTTGCCGCTTCGCACCGTATTCGCCGAGGCCCACGCCGGTTATAGCAACCTGCCGCAATCAGTCGAGACATCAACAGCCGCGCTGATGCAATTCTTCGCCGATCGCTTGAAGGTGCATCTCCGCGATGAAGGCGTGCCGCACCACCATATCTCCGCTGTCCTAGCGCTTGGCGACGAGGATGATCTGGTTCGTTTGGTTGGCCGCGTTCAGGCGCTTGGCGGACTGCTCGCGAGCGAAGACGGCGGCAACCTGCTGATCGCCTATCGCCGCGCCGCCAATATCGCAGGGATTGAAGCCAAGAAAGATGGCCAGGACTATACCGAAGCGGCGGATCCGGCGCTGTTCGTAGAGGCTGAAGAAACAGCGCTCCATGGCGCATTGTCCGATGCAGGCCCGAAAGTTCAAGGGTTGACCGCATCCGGCGATTTCGCTGGCGCTATGAGCGCATTGGCGACATTGCGGCAGCCGGTCGACGCCTTCTTCGAGAAAGTGACGGTCAATGCAAATGACGCAGCAGTGCGCGCTAACCGGCTTCGGCTGCTATCAGAGATTGGCGAGACGATGCGCGGTGTGGCGGATTTTTCACTGATTGAAGGGTAGTTAGAGGGCCTGCAGGCGCCCCCTCTCCCTGCCCTCTCCCCCCTGCGGGGCTAGGGTTCATGAAAGAGAGAAAGCCTGCGTGAGGGCCCCCTCGCCCTCCAGAAGAGGGAGAGGGACAAGGAGAGGGTGGGCGCCGCAGAAAGCGCACAACCACCCATTAAAGGACGAGACAGACGATGACGAAATGGGTGTACAGCTTCGGCGGCGGGTCTGCGGACGGTCGGTCGGAAATGCGGGAATTGTTGGGAGGCAAAGGCGCCAACCTGGCGGAAATGGCGAGCCTAGGCTTGCCCGTCCCGCCCGGTTTCACGATCACTACAGATGTCTGCACGGCCTATTATGACAATGGCCAGAAATATCCAGATGGTCTGGAAGCGGCAGTCACTACGGCGCTGGAAACCATCGAAGCTACGACTGATCGCAAATTTGGCGATCCCGCGAGGCCCCTGCTCGTTTCCGTCCGCTCCGGCGCGCGGGTGTCCATGCCGGGCATGATGGATACGGTCCTAAACCTTGGCCTTAATGAAGAAACCGTCGCAGGCCTCGCTGCCCAATCCGGCTCGGAACGTTTCGCTTGGGATAGCTACCGCCGCTTCGTCCAGATGTACGCCGACGTCGTCATGGGCGCAGACCATGGGATGTTTGAGGAGCAGATTGAGCTCAGAAAAGAGCGTAAGGGCATTGTCCTGGACACCGATCTGGATGCCGATGACTGGCGCGAGTTAGCGCTGAAATTCAAGCAACTGGTGCAGGAAGATCTGGACGAACCATTCCCGGACGACCCGAAAGCCCAGCTTTGGGGCGCGATTACAGCCGTGTTCGGCAGCTGGCAAACGCCACGCGCCGCCACTTATCGCCGCCTGCACGACATCCCTGAAAGCTGGGGTACCGCCGTTAATGTGCAGGCCATGGTGTTCGGCAATATGGGCGATACGTCCGCCACCGGTGTCGCCTTCACGCGCGATCCATCGACCGGGGAGAAGATGTTCTACGGCGAATTCCTGGTAAACGCGCAAGGCGAGGATGTCGTGGCCGGCATCCGCACCCCGCAATCGCTGACGATTCAGGGTCGCGAGGCACAAGGCTCCGATCTTCTGTCCATGGAAGAGGCAATGCCGGAGGTTTTCGGGCAATTGCTGGAAGTCCAGGCGAACCTCGAACGCCACTACCGGGACATGCAGGACATAGAGTTCACGGTCGAAGAAGGCCGCCTATGGATGCTGCAAACCCGCTCTGGCAAGCGGACGGCGAAAGCTGCCGTTCGGATCGCTGTCGAGATGGCGGAAGAAGGCTTGATCTCGAAAGACGAGGCCGTGTTGCGCGTCGATCCAGCCTCCCTAGATCAATTACTCCATCCCATGCTGGATCTGGACGCCGAACGTACCTTACTAGCGCGCGGCCTACCCGCCTCCCCCGGCGCAGTATCGGGCGAAGTAGTCTTCAACGCTGACGAAGCAGAGTCGCTGTCGCAGGCTGGCGTAGATGTGATTCTGGTGCGGATCGAAACAAGCCCCGAAGATATCCACGGCATGCACGCAGCGCGCGGCATCCTGACGAGCCGGGGCGGCATGACCAGCCATGCGGCAGTCGTCGCGCGCGGCATGGGCCGCTCCTGTGTCGCGGGCGCCGGCGAAGTGCGGGTCGATTATGCCAAGGCCGTGTTCCATGCGGGCGGGCGCGAGGTCAAAAAAGGCGAGCGCATCACGTTGGACGGCAGCCAAGGCCATGTCTATCTGGGCGCGGTGCCGACCCTGAAACCAGAGTTCTATGAAGATTTCGCCCGGCTGATGGAATGGGCAGACGGCGCACGCAGCCTGCGCGTTCGCACCAACGCAGAAACGCCTGCAGACGCTGAAACGGCGCTCAGCTTTGGCGCAGAAGGCATTGGTCTTTGCCGGACGGAGCATATGTTTTTCGACGCGGACCGGATCATCGCAGTTCGCGAGATGATTATGGCGGACGACAAAACCGGCCGTGAGGCGGCGCTCGCGAAGCTGCTGCCCATGCAGCGCCAGGATTTCCACGACCTGTTCCGCATCATGGCCGGTCTGCCCGTCACGATCCGCCTGCTCGACC
The DNA here is from genome assembly GCA_038102935.1 of Alphaproteobacteria bacterium. Taxonomy (GTDB): domain Bacteria; phylum Pseudomonadota; class Alphaproteobacteria; order Bin95; family Bin95; genus VMCJ01. The sequence continues at coordinate 17,131 of JAYNYG010000054.1, forward strand.
CACCACTGCACGAATTCCTACCGCACACAGATGACGAAATGGCCGAGATTGCGCGGGTTTCCGGGAAGTCCCTGGATGCAATCCGCGAACGAGCCGCGCGCTTGACTGAAGCCAACCCGATGCTCGGCCATCGCGGCTGCCGCTTGGCGATCACCTATCCTGAGATTTATGAGATGCAGGCCCGAGCGATCTTTGAAGCGGCGGGAGCGCTCGCTGAGGAAACCGGCAAGCCTGTCATTCCCGAAGTCATGATTCCGCTGGTCGCGACGAAGGAAGAAATCCAACGCATGAAGGCCCTCGTCGATACGGTCGCGAAATCTGTCGCCGAAGAAACCGGGCGCAGTGTGGACTACCAAGTCGGCACCATGATTGAGCTGCCGCGCGCCGCGCTCCGCGCCGCCGATATCGCCGAGGAAGCTGAATTCTTCAGCTTCGGCACTAATGACCTGACCCAAACCACGTTCGGCCTTTCCCGCGACGACGCAGCATCCTTCCTGGACAGCTATTTGCGCCAAGGCGTTCTGGAGAAAGACCCGTTCGTCTCACTCGACCCAGAGGGCGTTGGCGAGTTGATTGAAATCGCGGCTGAGCGTGGCCGCAAAACCCGCGCGGACATCAAGCTTGGCATCTGCGGCGAGCATGGCGGCGATCCGGCTTCCGTTGAATTTTGCCACGAGGCCGGGTTGGATTACGTCTCCTGCTCCCCCTATCGAACGCCAATTGCGCGGCTCGCGGCGGGACAAGCGGCGATCAAGGCCAAGGCATAACGCGCACCATTCCCGCTTGGGCGCGGCCTGCTTTTCATGGCAGCATGTCGCCCGATAGGGAGAACGCATGCGGACACAAGTCGCCATCATCGGAGCCGGACCAGCAGGATTGTTGCTGGGCGCGCATTTGACGGCTGCCGGGATCGACAATGTGATCCTGGAAAAGCAGTCTGCAGAATATGTATTGGACCGCATCCGCGCTGGCGTGCTTGAAGGCGGAACCGTTCAACAGCTTCGAGAGCTTGGTCTCGGAGCACGCGTTGAAGCTGAGGGCCTTGTCCACGACGGCCTCGAGATCGCCTTTGGCGGCGCCCGCAAACGGATCGATCTGGCGGCGCGCACAGGAGGCCGGAAAGTCACCGTCTATGGCCAGACCGAGGTCACCCGTGATCTTATGGATGCGCGGACGAAATCCGGCGCCCGGACGATCTACGGAGCTGAAGGCGTGACTCCGATTGATTTCGCCTCTGTGACGCCAAGGATTGTATTTAAGAACAATGGGCAGACTATTGAATTAAAATGTGATTTCATTATTGGCGCTGATGGATATCATGGCGTCTGCCGCGCCAGCGCGCCCTGCGCCGCAGTACAGGAATATGAGCGCATTTTTCCCTTTTCTTGGCTGGGCTTACTGGCCGATGTCCCACCGGTTTCTGATGAATTGATCTATGTAAACCACGAACGCGGATTTGCGCTCTGCTCCATGCGCTCGCCAACGCGAAGTCGCTATTATATTCAGTGCGCAGTCGATGAAGATGTGAATGCTTGGACTGTCGCCAAATTTTGGGATGAGGTCCGCGCGCGACTAGACCCTGAAGCCGCCGACCGCGTCACGACCGGGCCTGCGCTAGAGATGAGCGTCGCGCCGCTCCGGAGCTTTGTCGCCGAACCGCTTCGGTTTGGGCGGATGTTCCTTGCGGGCGACGCTGGCCACATCGTGCCGCCAACGGGCGCCAAAGGCTTGAACCTCGCCGCAAGCGATGTGTTCTACCTGGGGGCGGCATTACGTGAATTCTACGAGGAACGATCTAGCGCCGGTCTGGATGCCTATTCCGAGAAAGCCTTAGCGCGTGTTTGGCAGGCTGTCCGATTCTCGTCCGAGCTAACGGCCCTCACACACCGCTATGACGACGCCTCCGCTTTTGATCGGCGCCTGCAGCTGGCCGAACTCGCCCGCCTCGCGGATAACCCTGCCGCGCAAACAGCCTTCGCGGAAAGCTATACTGGCGCGCCCTATTAGGATTAGAGCTATGCCAACAATCGAATTCGCCAAACCCGCCTTTGACGTTGGCTTTGCGACCAATGACATTGATGGATACAGCCTGTTTTGGGGCGGTAGGGTCGGCCTGCCTTATGACCATATGGCCAAGCTTGGCGGGGGTTTTCATCAGCATCGTTGGACGCTTGGCGATAGTATAATCAAGGTGAACCATACGCGGACTAGCCTTCCGGAACCCCCTGCAGGCGGATATTCCGGCTTGACTGTTGGCCATACGGAAAATGCCGCCCTCACTACGCCGGACGACATCCCAGTTATGCTTGCGCCCTCCGCCAGCGCAGATCTTGTTTTGCATGCGAAGACCGCTGATCTCGACGCCTTCATGCGGTTCTACAGCGAGGCGCTCGGTCTCACGCGGGATGGTTTGGATGCGCTAACCCTCGGGCGTAGTCGTATCATCGCCGAGCCTGGAAAGGCGGAACGTGTCGATGGCTGGCGTGAGCGCGGCCTTCGCTACCTGACGGTTCAAATATTTGATTGCGATGGCATTACGGCGGCGTTGGAGCGCGCCGGTATCGAAATCGGAATGGCGCCAACGACCGTTGGACAAGTCCGCTATAGCTTCGTGCGCGATCCGGATGGCAACTGGATTGAGCTTTCAGAACGCGCGTCGCTAACAGGCAAGCCCGTACCAGCAGGTTGACCAGACCCGCCCTAGCAAAGCATCCTCTATGGAGGCTTGGATGAAGGCTGAGGGACGATGCCGAAGCGACTGACAGAAGACCAAATCGCCCACTACCGCGACCATGGCTATTGCTTTCCGGCTCCAGTCCTGTCGCGCGCGGAATACACAGAATACCGTGCGGACCTTGAGCGATATGAGGCGGAAATCGGCGCGCCGTTAGATTTTCCTGAGAAATCAAAGCCGCATCTGCTATTCAGATGGGCGGATCAAGTCGCGCATCACTCGGCTGTGCTGGACGCTGTGGAAGACCTGATCGGCCCCGATATCCTGCTTTACCACATCACGCTTTGGACCAAAGAGGCAGGCGCGCCTGCCTATGTGCTTTGGCACCAGGATGGCGCCTATTTCTTTCTCAATCCCGCCGAGCAAGTCACAGCATGGGTGGCGCTTTCTGATGCGCCAGTTGAAGCCGGATGTATGCATGTTCTGCCCGATACGCAGCGTTCCGAATGGCAAGAGCATTTCGATGATCTGAGCCCTGGCAACATGATCAAGCGCGGCCAAGGCATCCGTGGGCTTGATAACAAGACAGGCGCGCCAATGCCGCTAAAGGCGGGCGAGATGTCCCTGCATCATACTAAGCTCATCCATTCCAGCGGCGCTAACAATCATCATGACCGGAGAATTGGCGTGGGGCTAAGCTACATCCCGGCCCATGTCCGCCCCGAAGGCGAGCCGACGCCAACGGCGCTCCTGGTTCGGGGTGAATGGGCGCATGACGAATTCATCAAGGAAGAGCGTCTCAGTGCCCCTGAAACAGATGCAGCTCGCATGGCTCATACCGAAGGTGTTGCGCGTTTTCGTGCTCGGCAAGATCGCGGTTCCACGATCGCTCGCGCAGATCATTCCGCTTGAGACCAGGACATACAGGACCAAATGGCACAAAAATCACTGATCCATCTCGCGCAATTCCTGGTTCATGGCCCGAGCTATCACAGTTTGGGCATGTGGCGGCACCCCAAAACAGACCACCAGAACTTTCGCTGGGATCGGCCCAAGCTATATGAGCATATCGCCCGCACCTGTGAGCGCGGCCTGTTCGACATGGTGTTCTTCGCGGACCTGAACTACATCTCGGACTCATTCTCCGGCACGATGGAGCCTGCGCTCCGCTATGCCGCACAAGCGCCAGAGCATGACCCGATGCCGCTGCTGGCCTGGCTCGGCGCCGTTACAGACCGCATTGGCCTCGCCGCCACCTTCTCCACCTCCAACCAGCATCCCTTCTACGCCGCGCGCATGTGGGCGACGCTGGATCACATGACGGAAGGCCGGGCTGGATGGAATGTCGTCACCTCAATCAACCGCAATCAAGCCGCCAATTATGGCAATGAACGCGCGCCGACGGACAAACGTTATGAGCAGGCGCATGAGTTCATGGAAGTCTGCCAAAAGCTTTGGGCAAGCTGGGACGATGACGCCGTATTGATGGACCAAGCGGGCGCAGTCTTCGCCGATGCATCCAAGGTTCGCCGGATTGAGCATGAAGGTGAGCATTTTAGGAGCCGTGGGCCGCTGAATGTAGTGCCATCGCCGCAAAACGGCCCCGCGATTATGCAGGCTGGAACGTCGCCCAAGGGCCAGGATTTTGCGGCGAAATATGCAGACGCGCTTTTCGCCATTCAACCACGTCCGGAAGACGCTAAGGCTTACCGCGATTCCATCCACGCCCATATGGCGGAATTTGGCCGAGACCCGGACCAGATCGCCATCCTATTCGGCGCCCAGCCCATCATCGGCGAGAGCGAAGATCACGCGCTGGAGTTACAGGAAGAACATAACGCCCTCGTGCCGCTAGACGCTGGCAAAACCATCCTCTCAGCCCATCTGGATTTCGATCTCTCGGACATCCCTGATGACGCGTTGATGGCGGAACGACCTGAGCCGCAGCTTCACCGCATGCGCACCCGCTTCCTGAAGTCTGACGGATCATCCATGACGTTGGCCGAAGTCGCAGCCCGGCATGGACAATCCGTTGGGCTGCCGCAATTTGTCGGCACATCCAAAAGCGTTGCGGATCAAATGGAAGCTTTCGTGGATCACGCAGGCGGCGACGGCTTCATGCTAAGCCCTATCCACTCCCCCGGCGCCATTGAGCAATTCGTTGACGAAATCGTGCCCGAATTCCAGCGACGAGGCCGGTATCGCAGGGAATATGTCGGCTCGACGCAGCGCGATCTGCTGCGGCAGACGCTTTGAGGACGCCAGCCAATGACACGAGCCATCCGCTGTTCAATCATTCGCGGCGGCACCAGCAAGGGCGTCTATCTCAAGGAAAGCGATCTGCCGCGTGATCCAGAAGCGCGGGATCGGACGATCCTTGGAATATTCGGCTCGCCCGACAAGCGGCAGATCAATGGGCTTGGCGGCGCTGATCCCCTGACGAGCAAAGTTTGCGTCGTCGGCCCGCCGCCTGCCAACCGGCCAGACTGCCATTTGACCTACACATTCGGCCAAGTCGAGATTGATGAGCCCTATGTGGACTATCACTCGCTCTGCGGAAACCTAACGGCGGGCGTCGGCGCTTTCGCACTCTGGGAGAATATGGTGCGCCCTGATGGGACCGTCGCCGAGGTTCGGATCTATAATACCAATCTCGAAAGCCTGATCATCGCTGAGGTGCCTTTAACCGCAAATGGCGCACCTTCTGAGGAGGGCGATTATGCCGTGCCTGGCGTTCCTGGAACCGGCGCCAAAATCACCCTCAATATGGCGGATACCGCAGGCGGCGCTACGGACAGGCTGCTCCCAACCGGCAACCCCATCGACAGACTGAACATTCCTGGCTTTGGCGAAATCGAAGCGTCGCTGGTCGATATTGGCAACGCCCATGTGTTTATCCGCGCTAAGGACGTGGGCATGACCGGAACTGAAACAGCAGCCACGATCGACGCAAACACCGAGCTGACGGCACTCCTAGAAAAAATCCGCGGCGCGGGCGCTGTCGCAATGGGCATGATTGAGGATGCTGCGCAATCGAAGGCGCTCTCTCCCGCCACCCCCTTGATCGCCATGATCGCCCCGCCGCACGAATACGAGAACGTGCTTGGCCGAGAAACTGTAAAAGCGGACGACGTCGATTTCGTGTCGCGGCTGATGTTTATGCAGCAGATGCATAAGACCTACGCTGGCACCAGCACCGTATGCACGGGCGTTGCGAGCAAATTAGTCGGGACCATCGTGCACGAAGCCGCTCGTCCGGAGGCGATGGCGCGTGAGGACATCCGCATAGGCCATCCGGCAGGGGTGATCGATACAGAGGCGCGCGTCGCGTTGATTGGAAATGAATATCAGGTCGAACGCGCCACGCTTGGTCGTACCGCACGCCGCATCATGGATGGGCAGGTTTATTTGCCGAACGCCAATGCGCTTACAGACATCTAAATATAGCTTTCAATTCTAACTGACACACCTAAATAAAGCTGAAAAAAGTGCAACGAATTTCATTCGAATTCGGCCGTCGTTGCAATCACTTATGTCGCCAATTACGCTATGACTGTGATGCAGTCGCTTATGGGGCCAACCATTTTTCAAATCGATAAAGGCCTTCGCCGCGGGTAGCTTGGGCAAACTTAAGGGCGCGCCGCAACCGGCGCCAGAGGCTGAGCGCCCCCTAACTGCGGCAGTCACCACCCAAGGCAGATTTCATCTACGGGCGTTCCCTGCCCCGTTCAAATCCATGCTTGCAATCTCAAGCGATATTGATCGCACCAACATCCACGGCCTGCGCGCCACGCATCGGTTCATGAACTGGCCCCCATTTCGACCGGACAGTCGGCATAGCAAGGGAGGCTTAGGG
>JAYNYG010000109.1:0-4804 GCA_038102935.1 Alphaproteobacteria bacterium
AATCCTCCGTTAAAACGATCCCAATCTGATCCCAAATGATTTGATGATGGACACGAAACGGTTGCCAGCAAGCCCGATGTCAGTCACAATTCTTCGGTCGGGAGGCCGGTGTATGGAAAATCCTGATTTGAAAATGCGCCAGGGGGCCGGAAACGGTCGAGCCGCGAGGTTGAGCATGTCGGCGGAATTCGCGGTTTTCCGGGATTTCTGTTTAATGATGAGGCCGCCAGTGCCATCCAATTCGTCCCAAGTTCACCGCCGAAACGCATTCTCAAAAGGACTCTCAGAAGAAACCTCGAGGACCATCTCAATGCTACATCAACTTGTTTATTCATCTGCTCCAGCACAGAAGTTCATGCAATCGCATTTGCATATGATACTGCGACATGCTCGACAAAATAATAAGTTGAGGAATGTCACTGGTTTGCTGGTTTTCGTTGATAATACTTTTTTGCAGGTTCTCGAAGGCGAAGAGACAGAAGTCAAAAACGTTTTCGATAAGATAAAATCGGATCACCGACACAACGATATTAAAGTATTATCTGACAGCCCGATTCAGACACGGGCTTTCGAGAATTGGGAAATGGCATACGCAACACCTAGTGCGAGGGATATGGCAAATTGGGCTGGTCTCCACAACACAACTACCATTGAGAAAGTTTTCGAACATATAACTCAAAATCCGAATCTGGTGTCTGGTATATTTTCTAATCTGTTGCAGTCAGTTTCACGGACTAAACAAGAGCAGTAGAGACGGAATATTCGCTGTTTCCCGTCAGCAACGGACTTCACCAACCAGGCTACTGTTCGGACCTGCGGGTTACCCGAATGCAAATAGGCCAGAAAGGACCCGTGAGGCCGGCGTGAGGGGCGAGAGCAGCTGATTTGATGGAGAGCTATGGAAGACACTCAGCCCCAAGCCACCCTAGAGCCCTTAAGACCCGCGCCATTGATGACGCTCGTCACTTTCCGGATGCCACTTCAATAGCCGACATATTTTCCCTGAATCGTGTGCGTCGGTAACGTCAGTTACATATCCGGTAACATGAAAACTGGCGGAATTCCGCCAAGTAACATGGTTACATGGTTTTGCCGTATTCTTCACATGCTCTCATTCCTCTCTTTTCCTCCTCCTCCTCTTGTCTCTTCTCTCTCGTTAATAATAAGAAAAATGCCGTTACCCATGTAACCCGCAGGTCCGAACGGGAGCCTGGTTGGTCAAGTCCTAAACGTTCCATGTTGTTGGCTCCCATTTAGGCGGGAGCACCAGCCCGCGCACCGGTTTACCGTCGACGGACTTCCTCGCTTGCCTAGGCTTTCCCTGATGACAGGCGAGTACCAAAATCTCTGATGCCTTGCGTTTCAGCGTATAGAATTCTGAATCTGCGTAATTGACGCTCAACCAATCAACTAATTTTTTCATCGGCTTGGGGCTATGAAACCGCCTGCAGCCAGTTCGATGACCTCCTGGCTCAAGTCGGTGCACAAGTATTCGACAAACTCATCCGCAACGGCCTTGATATTGTCGTCCAGATTTCCGAAGCGTTTGCCGATACCCCACTCCGCGTGAAAGCTCTCTAGGGCCTTGTCTGCAACATTTGTCGCCCGATCGCGTCCCATGTCCTGATAGTTAGCGATAGCGGCATTCAAGGTTGTCGCGATCCAGTTCCGGAGGCTCGTGGCGTAGGTGGCGCGGTTGGCTTGAAACAGTGGTCGACTGTCAATTGAACCTGCATTTTCGATCACGCTCATTCGGTTCACGAATTGGCCCTCAACCCCGTTTGAACCAACGAGCGAATTCACGGTCTCGGCGCTCGTGAATATCTTGGAAAATATTTCCACTTTTTGACGCAGTTCATACTTGGGCGATAGCGTGATTTCGTTCTGAAGCTGCTTCAATTCACTTTTTACGACTTTGAACTCGTCGATCCAGAGCACCAAGGCCCGTTTGAAATTGTCTGCGGCAAGGGCGACGGGTTTGCCCTCCATTGCGGCTTCGATTTCCTTGATAGACGTAGATGCCACAACACCAGCGCCTGCCAGCTGGCTCATGAAAAGCCCTTTCCCGAAGTCACTCTGCGCCAGCCACCAAAGGAAAGCTTTTTTCCGATCCCCAGCGAACCGGGCTGCGGCGATGAAGGCCAGCACCAGGTCCACCTCTGGCCAATGTGTCCGGAAGTCATCAATAAAGCGTTGCTCAAACGGCCCTTGAGGCAGTGGACGATGCGGTAGCGTTATCTGTACGTCGAACTCGCGCAACTCGAACAAGGGCACCCTGGCGAACATATCAACCCGCCATGCCAGGGCGCTGCGTTGGCGATACAGCTTGATTTCATCCAGAATTGGCTCTCGAACGGCTGCCGCAATGGCCTTGCGAACGTCCTTTCGCACACTTGGTTCTGCCAGTTCGACCCACTGGTCGATATGCTCTGCCTTTAAGGGACTGCCGAAGGTCGAGGTTAGGTACCGCCAAGCGTCCCTCTCAGAAAACTGGACTAAATCGCCCTCGCGGTTCAGGAATTGGAACGGTCGACCTGCCCCCGTGCAATAGAAACTAGTCTCTATGGTGGCGCTAACGACGTGGCGCCTTAAAGCTTCCTCAGGAGACAGGGGTTCAGCTTTCTCGGCTTCAGCGTCCGCCTCAGGGGGTGCCTCAGCGTCCTCCTTCTTGGCGAACTTGTCAGCCACTCCGCCCATGATGTTGGCCCTCTTCCGGGCGTACTGCTTCTGTATTAGTGGTTGGACGATGGTCTCTAAGCGCTTCTGGATGTAGTCAGCGACCCCGCGCGAGGGGGCACCGGTCCAGCCGCTCAGCTTGATAACCGAGCGCATTGTTGCACTTTGCCCCCGGTAGTTGCCGAAGTCCTTCCATTTCGCTGCACAAACTGACCGACTGTAACGCGGATCAGGCTCCGACCATGCGAGCCAAGTCTCAAGCGGTGCACCCTCATGATGGAGGGCAGCGCCGACCTTGAACCACTCGGCATAATCCAACCCGGCTGCGGGTATGAGGGCCAGGATGTCGCTGACCTCGGTAGAGCTAAGCCCCAGCGGCGGCGGCGTCTCTCCATCCCCTAGGGTACAGTCCCGAATAGCCACTTTAAGATCGCGAGGGGCAGATGCGCCCCCGTTGATCGCTTCTAATAACGCCTGCGTCTGGTCCGCATCCCTGGGGCCTATGGGTGGTGGGCGTGGCGTGCCTCTCACCTCATACAACACAGGGAATGGTGTTCCTTTCAGGCCCTTTTTCTTATCCACTTTCTGGTGCGGGAACCCTGGAAGCCGCAGCACACGCGGTAAGTCATGGACACCCTTGTCCGTGCCAAAGGCGGCAATCAGGCGCTTCTGAGCATCCCGAAAATCCTCAAGTGATATTCCGTTGGTCAGCCAGTAGGCGTGAAAATTGCCTGGGCTGGATTCGACTAATATATCGGGTTCGTGATTCTTGATAGGAGTTACGTCAGCGCCATCTGTGTCGACGAACAGAGCTCTAACTCTGGTGATATCCTCGGCCTTGCGACCTTTGCCATTTGACTCGTTCACGGTGACGAAAACGCCAGCGCCGGCGTCAGACGCACTGCACAGGGCGTCCCAGTGCTCATCTAGCGATCCGTTCAGCGTCCGTGCCAGATGGCCGGCCTTGCGGTCAGCGTTGTCATCGAAGGTCTGAAATGTCCAAGTGGTGGCGTCGGGGGCTAGGTCGGATAGAAAGGCCTCTGCAGCGACCTTGTCGGCGCGCGGTTGCTCTTGCGCTAAAGCTGCGGGTACTTCGTCCTCAGCATCGGGCGAAACTGTCAGGGCGTTTATGGAGATATTTGGGTCCAGATCAGTGGAGCTCATTGCACACCTCCAGCCGTTAATGGCTTCCCTTCAGGGCAGAGCATCGATGCCCTGCCTTTCTTTATCTCCTCGTAAGCCTGGATATCTTCTAAAGCGAAGCGGGTGCAGCCGTTAGTGAACTTTATCGGGCGCGGAAAGGTGCAATCACGTTTGACTTGCAACCAGACCCATTGTCTCGTTACGGCGTAGCGGTGGGCGACTTGTGCGTCGGTAAGGAAAGGGTTCATCAGGGCCTCCAAAAGGTTTAAGACCCAAACAAATATTCACAGATATTTCCGACATGCATGCCGCAAGTTAGGCATTCTAATTTGCGTCACGGTTACCGGAATCCTTTGCCGTGCCTCCGCCAAATTTCCGCTACACCCCTCGGTGTCTGACTTTTGATACCGGACCTCTGTAACGCCTCGGCTACGACATCAGAGCCAGAAAACCCGTCCGAGGCCTCGTTCCGCTTCGGAGGTATATTGGCGTATCGCTGCAGTATTGAGATGACCCGGCAAATGATTTGGTTTTCGTTGACCTTAGGCTTAGCGCCAGGTTTGCGGCGTGGCCGCTTGATTCTTCCAATCAATCGCTGCCCAAGGTCCTTAGAGGCTGCTGAGCTGAGCTGAGCTGATGGCCCTCAAGCAGAACTTGGGTATAGGCGGCCATAATCATATCGTAGTCCTCAGGCGTCTGATTAAAGTCATCAAAAAGATCAATTTCGCCTTCTTTGACAGACTGCACAGTGATCCTCATCACCGTGTTTTTAATGATGTCACGATAATCTTTGAATGGCTGGGATGCCTCTAACTCAGTCAGAGCAAATTCGACTAATTCTTCCCGGGACGCCTCCTGCAGATGCTCATAACGCCTTTCTGTCTGTCGACGTATGTGATCGATTAGGTTGCGATCACTCATTGGTCGTCCTTCACAAACGTCAGATATCGCTCGGCCAGAAGAGCCCGTTCAGCAAACATGTCAT
>JAYNYG010000110.1:0-4784 GCA_038102935.1 Alphaproteobacteria bacterium
GAGACCGTCCATGCACTAACATTACACCCGGACCACTCAGTGGGGGCTGACCACTGCGGCCGCCCGCCGTTCATGGAACACGAGCAGGTCCATATTGTAGGCGATGTTCGCCAGGGTCAGTTTCGCCTCCGCCCGCGCCAGGCCGATGGTGCGAATGAACAACCCATAGCGGTTCTTCTGATAGGCGAAGACATGCTCCAGACGGGCTCGGACGCTCGACTTCTTGCCATTGGCCCGCGATGTAGCCGCTGACATCGGCCTGCCCTTGGGCTTGCGAAGATGGATCTGGCTGCGCAGCATCTTGCCCGACAACCATGCGTCATTCGCCTTGGAACGATAGGCGCTGTCCGCCCATACATCGCCGCTGGCATTGTCCGTGGTTACGACCCGGCGCAGCACTTTGCCATCGCCGTGGGCGGCCGACGTCAAGGCGAAGCTACGGATAAAGCCATAGCGGCGGTCGATGGCGATATGTGATTTGTAGCCGAAGGTCGGGATCGCGATCATTGGTAAAGGCGTCCCATCGGGACGAAAGCGCACTTTACCGCCGGCCTTCAGTGTCCAGCGCGCATTCGTATCCTTCTGGGCGGCTTTGTTCGGTTCATCGGGCCATATCTCATCCGCCGTCTTGCCGGCCTTGATCGCCGCCTTCTCCTCCTCCGTGTTCCGCTGCTTCGGCGCCGAGACCAGGGAGGCATCCACGATCTGCCCGGGAATGGGAATGTAGCCCTTCTTCTTCAATTGCCAATCGAAGGCCTTCATCACGCGCTGCAACGTCCCGGTCTCAGTCAATTTGTTGCGGAACAGACGGATTGTGTTCTCATCCGGCGTCGGACCGCCCAGATCGAAGCCAAGGAAGCGCATCCACGACAGACGATCCCGGATCATATAATCGGCCTACTCGTACGAAAGGTTGTATAGCACTTGCAGGATCAGAACCTTGAATATCAGCACTGGGTCGTAAGGAGGACTAACGGGCTTAGACCCGTCTGAACCCTTCAACGCCTTCTCAAGCCGGTAGCGGAAAGCTTAAAATTTCACCGCCAACATCAGACGCTATAATGGGTAGACGGCCTTGCTCAGACGCTCATAACGATGCTCAAGATCAAAGAACCCGGCTGTGTATCCCCGACAATATCCCGTGCCGCGACGAGAAAAATCAATCACGTCCAGCCAACAAAAACTAGGGGGTTCTCGAGGTGTCTTGCTAGTTATGAAACTGGATCTTAAACCAACATTTACCACTCTTTTAAGCCTAATCAAACCACAACGTACTCGCACATTGCATCTTGCGTTATTTAAAATATTCACTTGTGCAACAATATGAGAATGTAAGACGCCTTAGTAATTTCATTTTTATTCAATCTGTATTTTTTATACGGCTTCACCGCATAAAACTCTATTGCAGAGTAATTATTTTTTTAAAGCTGCTTTCATCTCTTTAATTTTTTTAGAACCAGGAGCAACTTTCACATACTCCTCAAAAATACGTTTCGCTATAGAAATTTCATTCTTTTCAAGACCGGTATTAAAAGCCAAGACTAAAAACTCTAGATCTCTATTGCCCTCTTCAAAAAGGCTTTTTAAGATCTCAAAGGCAAAATCTTGTTGTCCATTACGACGCAATACCCTCGTTAAAGGTACTGCAAATCTTTCTCTGCGGTACCTACTTAAATCATACGCCTTTTTAAGAGACTTAATCGCTTCAGTGATATTTCCTTTTTGTTCAAAAATTTGCCCCATAGCTGAGTGTGCTTCAGGATAAGAGGGGTTAATTTTAAGCGCTGCAGCAATGCTATCAGTCGCCGGCTTCAGTTGCCCAAGATTGGTGTACACCTGACCTAGATACAAAAATGTCCGCGGGTTGGAGTTGTCAAATTTTTTCGCTAATAAGAGATCCGGTAATGCCTTAGCGTCTTGGCCAGTTAGTATAGCCACACGTGCTCGTCTAACAAAGAGATTAGCGTTTGTAGGATCAAGTTTAAGCCCTGCAGAAAAATCAGAAACGGCATCCGAATAGTTCTTCATTTCATAACTTACAATTCCACGCCACTTCCATGCTGTCAAAAATTTTTGATCTAATTCTAGCGCCTTATTAAGATAATGATGTGCTATCTTATACTGATTTTGATAGCCGTAAACCATGCCAAGACCATAAAACGCCTCTTTATATGAGGGGTTAACCGAAAGTGCTTTACGAAAATACTTCTCTGCCAGGCTATAGTTTTTCTTCTTTTTCTTCAGTTCAATCCAACCTAAATTGTACAATGCTAAGTCGAATCGTGGATCAATCGCGATAGCATGTTCCAAGTTTGTCCGAGCCTCCTTTAACTTTTGCGAATCAGAGAATACAATCCCTTTCCATAAAAAAGCCCACTTTGAATTTGGATTAATTTTTAAAGACTGGTTAAACAATGAAATTGCTAATTCGGATTCTTTCTGTAAATACTTAAGCACACCAAGTCGCATTATAGCGAAATCGTTATCAGGAGCTATTTCGATGGCTCGATCAAGGGCTTTTATAGCTCTAGTATAATCTTTTAGCGCTGTGTAAATCTGTCCCCGTAAAATGAATGCTTCTGGTTTAGATGGATCCTGTTGCTCAAGCAATATAGCTTTTGCTAAAGCCCTATGGGCTGCATTTAACTCCGCAGCTGTATATGGACGATCAAGATTAAATAATAATCGAACTTCCGACATTCCGTCTATATAAGAGTCTAGATATAAATATTCAGCATTATCTGGATGAAGCTTAAGGGCTTTGTTTATAAACTCTTTTGAAACAGTAGTATTATTTTCATCGTAATATAGACGCACCGCTACGTTGGCATAGTTGCTTGCAGATTGCCTAATTTCCCAAGAATCTTTTAGGTAAACCCCAAACTCCCATGCCCCAAAAAAGCCTGTAATACAAAGAGCCGTCAAAGACCCGCTTCTTAAAAGAATTTTGCCAAGAGCTTTAAACCTTCGCGCGTCTTGCTCTTCAATTTTCTCGGGCGCAAAGTGAGCAGCTAATCTTTCTATCGAAGCGGTTTGCGCAGAAATTAACCTCTGCAGATCTGACTTATTATCTGCACCATTTGTTTCCATCTTTTTCACTTTTTCTCTACTTAACAAATAGCTTATAACGACTCGCGCGAGAATTTACAGAACTCTGCGCAATCGGTTTACTATTTCTAATAACAAATTCTATATTTGCTTGACGGTCTTCAGGATAACCGGTTGCATGTTTGCGGCCTTGCTTGTTTTCTAGGCGCTTAATAACAGATTTTCCTGCAGAGGGGTCATATCCAGACTCCGCTGCTAACTCAGCCCCACGGCGGTCAGCCTCTCCTTCAAGCTCTGCGCTAAATCCGTCTTCCATGAAGTTAAAGAGACCATCTAGACCGTCCATAACCCCGTTGCCAACCGCACCCTTAAATAGATCAGCACCTTGTTTTGATTTAATCGCATTAAGCCCATGATCCAGTTCTATGTGCGCGATTTCATGTGCCAGCACAAAAGCTAGTTCATCCTCATTCTTAAGAAAATTCAGCATACCTGTGGTAATAAATACAAAATTGCCTGGGGCAGCAAACGCGTTAATAGTTTTATTGTCTTTTAACACAATAACAATAGGGTCACTATAACTTCCTGCATAGTTACTTGACCCCAAAATTGTAAGCGCTACGTTTCTCACATACTGAGATATTGGGTGGCCAACCGGTATGGCATCTGTCTTCCCGAGCACGTGAGCTGATAACTTTCTACCCAAGAAAAAACGGCCCATAGGGCCTAATCGTGAGTTCTTCGCGGCCTCAAACAGATCGTTTGAAGTTCCTCCAAAGTTTAAACCAGATCCTGCAGCAGGATTATCAACCTCTTTTTCAATGGATTTTAGCATGTCGCCCAAAAAACTTTGTGCCTGGGCGCTGTAAAAGCCGGCGCTGAAAATTAAAGCGAGGCCAGCTGCGACTGACAAAGCATGATTGGTAAATCTCACTTAAATTCTCCTAGCTTTCCAGTACGGCGAAATGTTTTGTCCGCGTTTAGGTCTGATGCCGTTGCTAAAGTAGATATTATTTCGTCGATCGCTGCGTAATTAGCTTTACCAGCTTTAGCTTTCCCTGCGGCACCGCGCATGGCAGTCATATCGCCACTCTCGCCTTCTGAAAACTTACGCTTCGCCTTACTAGCGGCAAGCGCTTCAACGCGTTTCTGAGCCTCTTTGGGATTTTGACTTTTAAACAGATTTTTACTCACGAAACACGATGCTGGGCCATATCCATTGGGAAATTTTAACCACGCAGCGCGAGTGTATCGTTCCGGAGAAATTTGCTCTGGTTCTCGGTCCTGCTCCAATGCTAACTCTTCCTCCTCTAGTTCGAGAACTTTTTTGGAGAAAAAGTCTGTTGAAGGAAGTTCAAAAATCCTTTCCAATCCGTGCACTTTCAATTTTGTACCGAATTTTATCGCCTTGATTGGTTTAGAAAATGTTGTTGCAGCCTCATAAAGGATAACGATCTTGCAGGCTGCATAGGCATCGTCTTCGGGCTCAAAACGCTCGATTCCCATAGCGGCTGTCGGTGCAATCGCCGCAACCACCATTCCAGCACTTAATAAAATCTTCATTTTTTGCAGGATCCCCAGAGTTTACTAATCAGCCATGCAGTCCTTTAATGCTGGACCCATAAAACAAGATATTCGTGGCCTTTTCGAATTGTCAACAGTGGCTAATTCCTATCAGGCCAAGTGTCCATCATCAAATCATTTGGGATCAGATTGGGATCGTTTTAACGGAGGAT
>JAYNYG010000111.1:0-4733 GCA_038102935.1 Alphaproteobacteria bacterium
GGAATCGGCGTTGACCTCGAGAACGTGGGCGTCGGAACAGACATGGCCCGCTTCAAGATGAAGGTTCGCCACTTCCTCGAAGCGCATGCCGACCACATCACCTTGCAGAAGCTGAAGCGCGACGAACAGCTGACGCCGCAGGACGTATCGGAGCTGGAGCGCATCTTCCGCGAGGAAGGGATCGCCGAAGACGACGATCTGGCGCGCCTGCGAGAAGAGGGCGGTGTCGGCCTGTTTATACGCTCCCTCATCGGCCTCGACCGTGAGGCGTCAAAGCGCGCCCTCGACGGGTTCATCCAGGGCCGAACGCTGACAGCAAACCAGATCGAGTTCATCAACCTGATCATCGACTACCTAACTGACCGTGGCGTAATTGATCCAAGAGTCTTGTACGAAAGCCCATTTACCGACTTTGATGACCAAGGTGTCAGCGGCATATTCCCTGCATCAGATGTCAAAAATTTGGTTAACATCCTAAAAGCGGTGTCCAGCCGGGCAGCTGCGTAGATGTTTCATCGGCAGGGCTTCGCCGATCTGAATGCCATATCTGCCTAGGCGCGCAACAACGTGCAGAGCCAATAGCTCGAGGTATCAGACTTACAAAAGAGGGTAGCTCGATGCTCTTAACCGCATGGCTAAATTCGCGTCTGTAAGCGCGAATAGTATTTCTACTAGTTAAGGGCTCTTTGCGTACCATACGGCTCCCACGCCTCAATTGCGCCAGGGGAAAGGTGCTTCTGCGAGGCATGCTACGCGTTGGATCGAGGCAGCAGCTTTTCCTGCGCCAAAAGGTCCAAAATTAAACACGCTTGAGATACTGTAAAATTTTTCCGGAAATTTTTCTGGGATAGGAGCGCGGCTAGGGGCCCATCTTTGATGGAACAAGTCCTGAGGGCCCTATCGGGAGCCACCTAGCCTCGCCCCTTGGGTCTCTTTCTAAAGTGGGGCCCCAATCAAATAGCACAATGATATCTGACGCATGCCTTCTCAGAGAAAGGCCGTCTTTAGAGGCCTTTGTGTATTTCGAGCGCGCTCGGTGAGAGCAGGAGGATCCAACTAAAACCGAGTCGCTGGGTGTTTAAGGGGCTGGGCGACGAGATATAGAGCCAAGTTTCGCTCCGCCTGATGCAAGGGGCCTGAGGCCAATTCAGTAATTAGGTGGCGACCGAACAGAAGACTGACAAGCGATCTGAGCAGAAGTTGGTTCTATTTGGTGGGAAAAATGGTGGGATAAACTTCAAAAATCATGAAGAAATGATTGTTATTCATATGTTTATAGGGACAACATGGTGGAGCTGAGGGGATTCGAACCCCTGACCTCTGCATTGCGAACGCAGCGCTCTCCCAACTGAGCTACAGCCCCACAGTCGCATCGTGAGTGGGCGCGCTTTGGGGGCGCGGCTTGCGACGAAGGCTGCTGATAAGGGGGCAGTGCGGTTAAGTCAAGCGAGACCTTTTGGCGCCGCCGTTTGGGTCTCTTGGGGCTGGACAAAACAGGACTGTGCGCCGATATTCATTCCTGGACGGTTGGCGGCGGGCGGGTCCCTCGCCAACTCGGTCAGGTCCGGAAGGAAGCAGCCGTAACGAGTTTCGGCCCGGGTCGCTCGCCAGCCGTTCGCTATCATGTCTTTTGAGATGGGCTGCCTCCCGCATGGCCGACGCAGAACAACCGACTGACGCCCAGCCATATCGCGTATTGGCGCGGAAATATCGCCCACAGACATTCGATGATCTGATTGGCCAGGAGGCTATGGTCCGCACGCTGACGAATGCGTTCGCGCGGGATAGGATCGCCCAGGCTTATTTGCTTTCTGGCGTACGTGGTATTGGCAAAACGACGACAGCCCGCATCATCGCCCGCGCGCTTAATTGCGAAGGGCCGGATGGGGATGGCGGGCCGACGATCCAGCCCTGCGGCGTCTGCCGCCAATGCCGGGACATCATCGAAGACCGCCATGTCGATGTGATCGAGATGGATGCGGCGTCGAATAACAGCGTCGACAACATCCGCGAGATTACAGAGGCGTCGCGTTATCGCCCGGCGTCTGCGCGCTACAAAGTCTACATTCTCGATGAAGCGCATATGCTCTCGAACGCGGCGTTCAATGCGCTTCTGAAAACGTTGGAAGAGCCGCCCCCGCATCTGAAATTCATTTTCGCCACGACGGAATCCCGCAAGCTGCCAGTGACGGTGCTGTCCCGTTGCCAGCGCTTTGACCTCCGCCGCGTGCCGCCAGACAGGCTCGCCACGCATTTCGGCGCAATTGCGGAGAAAGAAGGCGCGAAGGTCGAGGACGAGGCGTTGGCGATGATCGCGCGGGCCGCTGATGGTTCAGTCCGCGACGGTCTTTCGCTGTTGGACCAGGGCATCGCGCTGGCGGAAGCGGATGGGCTGGTAACGGCGGACCAAGTGCGCGGCATGCTTGGGCTGTCAGACAGGCTGGCGGCTTATGATTTGTTTGAGGCGGCTATGGGCGGCGACGCCAAGACCGCGCTCGATCAATTCAGCGAAATGCTCGCCATTGGCGCGGATCCGGCAGCGGCGCTTCAGGATTTGATGGAAGCGGCCTATTGGACGACGCGGCTTGGCGTTGACCCGGCGGGCGCTGATTTCGCCGCGTCATCCGCCGCTGAAAGAGAGCGCGCGGCCGATATGGCGAAGCGCTTGAATCTGCCGGCGCTCACGCGCGCCTGGCAGTTATTGTCGAAAGGGCATTCAGAAACGCTTGGCGCGCCGAACCCGAGGCTGGCGGCGGAAATGACGCTGATCCGCCTGGCCTATGCCGCGAACATGCCCACACCTGATGACCTGATCCGCCGGATCGATAATGAGGCGGCCCGCAGCAATGCCGGCAGTGCTACGCCACAAGGCGCGCCGCAGGCTGCGCCGAGCGCTGCCGCGCCAGCAAGCGTCAGCGGCTCTCCGGCGACATCGTTAGAGTCAATGCGTGTGGCGGATAGCGCCCGGACGCAGCCTGCACAAGCTGCGCAAGCAATGGCGCCAGAAGCGCCTGCGCCCGCCGCTGAAATCGAACCGATCGCAGCGCCTGCGTCAGAGATTGCGCCAACAGCTGAACCCGAGCCGCCGAAGGGCGCTGAGGCGCCGGGCGCGTTTCCTGATTTCGAAAGCTTGCTTAAGCATTTGGGGGACGTTGGCGCCGCGCGCTGTTTGTCGCTGATCCGTAAACTCAGGCTGGTCGAATATGCCGCCGGTCGGATTGTCTATGAGCAACAAGATGACTTGCCGGAGAATTACGCACGGCGGCTGCGTGAAGAGCTTGGCAAGGCGACGGACCGGGTTTGGGGCGTTGAAGCCAGCGCAGAGAAGGGGCAGCCAAGCCAGGTTGATTCCGAAGCCTCCGCTGATGCTGAACTCAAGGCGCACCCGCTCGTAGTTGCGGCGCTAGAGGCGTTTCCGGGGGCGCTGTTGACGGTTGGGCGCCCGCAACTTGATGCGCCGGAACTGGATGGTCGAACACTGGATAGCGATATGCCGGATGCGCCCGTATCAGCGGATAGCGAATCAGGCTACGACAATCCGGACGTTGTCTATGATGACGATATAAATTTCGGTGATTGGGAGCTGGACGATTGAGAGGCCTTGGCAATTTAATGAAGCAAGCCCAGGAGATGCAGGCCAAAATGGCCGAGCTCCAGGAAAGCTTGGCGGCCTACGAAGCGGACGGTGAATCCGGTGCGGGCCTCGTGAAAGCGAAAGTCTCGGGCAAGGGTGAGCTGATCAACCTTTCCATATCGCCCGACGCCATGGACCCGACGGACCCGACGCTGCTGGAAGACCTTGTGGTCGCAGCGGTCAATGACGCTAAGGCCAAGGCAGAAGCCTATTCCCAGGCGGAAATGCAGAAGCTGACCGGCGGACTTTCCTTGCCGGACGGCATCAAGCTGCCGTTCTGATCTGATCCATGCCCGCCCCCGCTGTTGAGCGGCTGATCCAGCATCTTTCACGCTTGCCCGGCCTTGGCCCGCGTTCCGCGCGGCGTGCCGCCTTGCATTTAATTCAGCGACCGGAAGCGGCGCTAACCCCGTTGTTGCGATCTCTGAGTGAGGTCGAACAGACAGTGCGCACCTGCGGGCAATGCGGTAATATTGATGCGCGCGACCCATGTGATATCTGCCGTGATCCTGAACGCGACGCCACAATGATTTGCGTCGTCGAACGCGTCGGTGATCTCTGGGCGTTTGAGCGGGCAGGGACCTTCCGGGGCCGCTATCATGTGTTGGGCGGCGTGTTGTCAGCGCTGGACGGCGTTCGACCGGAAGATTTGAGCATTGATGGGCTTGTTGCGCGTGTGAATGCGGACAGCGTAACAGAGGTCGTCGTCGCTACGAACGCCACGCTGGATGGGCAGACGACCGCGCATTACCTGGCCGAACGGCTGGCAGGTACGGGCGCAAAGGTCACGCGCCTCGCGCATGGCATGCCGGTCGGCGGTGAGCTGGATTACCTGGACGATGGGACACTAGCGACCGCTTTGCGGCTGCGGCGGCCACTCGACGGTTAGATTATTCTGCCGCTACTTCTTGCAAGGATGCGGGCAACGTCACCTGGAAAACTGCGCCTGACTTCGAATTTGCTTCAAGCAATACAAGGTCGCCCCCGAATTGGCGGACAATCTCCCGGCTGATCGGGAGGCCAAGGCCGGCGCCGCTGGTTTCTGGCTGGACGCCGCGGACAAATTTTTCGAAAATGCGCTCGCGGTCGCGCTCAGGAA
>JAYNYG010000112.1:0-4592 GCA_038102935.1 Alphaproteobacteria bacterium
TGCTGCGCCGTCCGCCAGGACGTGAAGCCTATCCGGGCGACGTTTTCTATCTCCATAGCCGCCTGCTCGAGCGCGCTGCGAAAATGAGCGACGCCAATGGGGGCGGGTCTTTGACGGCGCTGCCGATCATTGAAACCCAGGGCAATGACGTTTCGGCGTTTATTCCAACCAACGTGATTTCGATCACCGACGGTCAGATCTTCCTGGAAACCAACCTATTCTTCAAAGGCGTGCGTCCGGCCATTAACGTTGGTCTGTCCGTTAGCCGTGTTGGTTCTGCCGCGCAGACCAAAGCGATGAAGAAAGTTGCCGGCTCCATTAAGCTGGAGCTCGCGCAGTTCCGTGAAATGGAAGCGTTCAGCCAGTTCGCATCTGATCTCGACGCTGCCACCCAGCGCTTGCTGGCTCGTGGCGCGCGCCTGACGGAAATTCTGAAGCAGGGCCAGTATTCCCCGCTGTCCGTCGCTGAGCAGGTGCTTTCGATCTATGCCGGCGTTAACGGCTATCTCGACACCATTGGCGTTCGGGACATCGTGCGCTTCGAAGAAGCCATGCTGTCCGCCGCTAAAGATCGGGTCGCTGACGCGATGGCGGACATCAATAAGACAGGCCAGTTGAGCGAGAGTTCTGAGGAAGCGATCAAGTCCTTCCTCAGCGATTTCGTGAAGAACTTCGCCTGATCGCCCGGCGTCCGTAGCAGCAACAACGATAGAAACGGGAAGCGACGCCCATGGCCAGTTTGCAGGATCTCCGCGCCAGCATCGCCAGTGTGCAGGCCACGCGCAAGATCACCTCGGCGATGAAAATGGTCGCCGCGGCGAAGCTGCGCCGCGCCCAGGAACAGGCTGAAGCTGCGCGCCCCTATGCGCAGCGGATGGAGCGGATGTTGGCGTCGCTCGGCGCCAGCGTCGAAGGCTCGCCGGGCGCTCCGGCATTGATCGCCGGCACTGGGTCTGACCAGAAGCACTTGATCGTCGTCGCAACCGCTGACCGTGGTCTCTGCGGCGGCTTCAACGGCAATATCGTTCGCCGTGCTCGCATTCTGGCTGAAAAGCTGGAGAGCGAAGGCAAAACCGTTCACTTGCTGACCGTTGGCCGTAAGGGCCGTGACCAGCTTCGCCGTGAATATGGCGAGCGGATAGTGCATCACGTCGACGGTCTTGGCCGCAAGTCCATTTCTTATGAAGAAGCGGATGGCGTTGCAGAAACCCTGCGGACGATGTTCGCTGACGGTGAGTTCGACGTCTGCACGCTGGTCTACGCCCAGTTCAAATCCGCCATCGCCAATGTCGTGACGGCGCAGCAATTGATCCCGGCAGAAGCGCCGGAACTGGCTGAGGGTGAAGAAGAAGTCGACCTCGGCGGTGCGGTTTACGAATACGAGCCGACCGAAGAAGCGATCCTGGAAGAGTTGCTGCCACGCAACGTCTCCATCCAATTGTACAAGGCGCTGCTTGAAAACGCCGCGTCCGAACATGGCAGCCGCATGACAGCCATGGACAACGCCACTCGCAACGCAGGCGATATGATCAATAGCCTGACGTTAACCTACAACCGCACGCGACAGGCGATGATTACGAAAGAGCTTATCGAAATCATCTCTGGCGCAGAGGCCCTTTAAAGGCCTAACCTATTTCTTTGACGAGGAGCTGACACCATGGCGAACAATGCCGTTGGCCGCATCACGCAGATCACGGGCGCTGTTGTCGACGTCCAGTTTGACGGCGAAATTCCGCCGATTCTGGACGCACTGCACATCAACCGCGAGGACGGCAGCGTTCTTGTGCTTGAAGTCGCACAGCATCTTGGCGAGAACACGGTTCGCACCATTGCGATGGACGCGACGGAAGGCCTCGTTCGCGGCGAGAAAGCCGAACATACTGGCGAGCCGATCACGGTTCCCGTGGGTCCAGGTACGCTTGGCCGCATCATGAACGTCATCGGCGATCCGATTGACGAACGTGGCCCCATCGACATGGTGAAGCGTTCGCCGATCCACCGTGCAGCGCCTGAATTCGTCGATCAGTCGACGGAAGCGGATCAGCTTGTCACCGGCATTAAGGTTGTTGACCTTCTGACGCCTTACGCGAAGGGCGGTAAGATTGGCCTGTTCGGCGGCGCTGGCGTTGGCAAGACCGTGCTCATCATGGAGCTCATCAACAACATCGCTAAAGGCCATGGCGGTTACTCCGTGTTCGCTGGCGTTGGCGAGCGGACGCGTGAAGGCAATGACCTTTACCACGAGATGATCGAGTCCGGCGTTATCGACCTTGAAGGCGGCGATTCCAAAGCGGCCCTGGTTTACGGCCAGATGAATGAACCCCCTGGCGCGCGCGCCCGTGTTGCGCTCTCCGGCCTGACCCAGGCTGAATATTTCCGCGATGAAGAAGGCCAGGACGTTCTGCTCTTCGTCGATAACATCTTCCGCTTCACTCAGGCCGGTTCTGAAGTGTCCGCGCTTCTGGGCCGCATCCCGTCCGCGGTTGGCTATCAGCCGACGCTTGGTACAGACATGGGCGCCCTGCAGGAGCGGATTACATCCACGAACAAGGGCTCGATTACGTCAGTTCAGGCCGTATACGTGCCTGCCGATGATTTGACCGATCCAGCGCCTGCAACCACCTTCGCCCACTTGGACGCGACGACGGTTCTGAACCGCTCCATCGCCGAATTGGGCATCTATCCTGCGGTTGACCCGCTCGATTCCACGTCGCGCATCATGGATCCGCGCGTCATTGGCGACGAGCATTACAATACTGCCCGTGCGGTGCAGGAAACTCTGCAGCAGTATAAAGCGCTGCAGGATATCATCGCGATTTTGGGCATGGATGAGCTGTCCGAAGAAGACAAACTGACGGTTGCTCGCGCGCGCAAATTGCAGCGCTTCTTGAGCCAGCCGTTCCACGTCGCTGAGGTGTTCACGGGCAGCCCTGGCAAATTTGTTAACATCGAAGACACCATCAAGGGCTTTAAAGGCATCTGTGACGGTGACTATGATGACCTCCCGGAGGCAGCTTTCTACATGGTCGGCCCAATTGAGGAAGCCATCGAGAAAGCGCAGAAAATGGCGGCAGAAGCGGCATAAGACCGCGCGCACAGCCTGTTAGGATTGGGAGATATGGCGGACAATAAAGTCGCTTTTGAGCTGGTTTCGCCAGAACGTCTCGTTGTTTCAATGCCGGTCGACATGGTTGTCGTGCCCGGCGGCGAAGGCGATTTCGGCGTTCTGCATGGCCACGCTCCCTTGATCGCCTCGGTGCGTCCGGGTGTTATCGAGATTTACGAGGGCCGTGAGGTCAGCGATCGTATCTTCGTGGCTGGCGGGTTCGCCGAAGTTACGAGCGAGCGCTGCACCGTGCTGGCGGAATCTGCTGTGCGCGTCGCTGACATTGATGTCGGCCGTGCAGAGAAGAACCTCCAGTCAGCACAGGACGACCTGGCGGGCGCTGGCGATGACGGCGCTCGCGCTGACGCCGAACGCCGCGTTGACGTCGCCCTTGGCCAGATTGCCGCAGTGCGCCGCAGCGCATTGCATTGATCCACCAGCGGTTGGTTCTGGCCATTCCTTAGCGACTCCTCTGATCTCTTGGGATCACGGCGCCGTTATTAAATGTCGAACCGTTCCCGGTCGCGGTGGCGCCGCTAAATCACCACAATTGCGGCCTTGCAGTTAGGCTTGATCGCAACTAACTACGGCGTTAAGCATTTAAACGCTGTGGCGGCGGCATTGCGCGCGCCAAACGTTTTGCGGATACTCTGCGAAGGAGAAGAATCGTGTCGACCCATTGGTCTGTCGATGACATTCCGTGGGATAAATTCCGTGCGGATCTTGTCGACAGTGAACTTGTAAAGATCGTGAAGGCGGCGGCGTTGGTTGAGTCCAACGCGCAGGATTACGCGACATATCTTTGCAACGTTTTCCACGATGACCCTACCTTCCAAGACTTAGCGCAGCATTGGGCTGCGGAAGAAGTCCAGCACGGCGTGGTGCTCGGCCGCTGGGCCAAAATGGCGGATGAAGCGTTTGACTATGACGCCCGCTTCCAGCGGTTCCGCGAAGGCTACAGCATCGAAGTCGAAAGCGATAAAAGCGTCCGTGGCTCCCGCTCAGGCGAGTTAATTGCGCGCTGCATGGTCGAGGTCGGCACCTCTTCCTATTATACAGCCATCGCCGAAGCGTCTGAAGAGCCGGTTCTGCGAGAAATTTGCCGTCGCATTGCGACAGATGAATGGCGTCACTATGCCATGTTCTACAAGGCGTTGAAGCGCTATCTAGAAGTTGAACGGCCCAACCGTCTCCGCCGTCTGCGCATCGCTGTATCGCGCATCGCCGAGAGTGAAGACGATGAACTGGCCTATGCCTTCTATGCGGCCAATGATGATCAGGCGCCATATGATCGCAAGCGCTGCGCTAAAGAATATTTATTGCGCGCAGCCCCGCTCTATCAGCCGCAACACCTCGAGCGGGCGATGGCGATGGTGCTGAAGGCAGTCGGGTTTGAACCGCGTGGTCGGATCAACCGCACGCTCACCAAAGGCTTCACACACTTCATGAATCTCCGCATCAAGCTGTTGGCGTAGTTAGAGCATCG
>JAYNYG010000113.1:0-4449 GCA_038102935.1 Alphaproteobacteria bacterium
TCGAATTCTCCATCCTGGAGTGTTTTTGGGCTTCATGCCGCAGGGGGCCATATGCCTTCCTGGCTTCAGGTCCCCGCCCGGTCGATGCTTCATGCATCCTCAGGCAAAATCTGTATTGCAAACCGGGCGCCAATTGCCTGCCAGAATTCCACACGGCAGAATTCGCCGGTTTTCGGTGGCTTTGGAATCGCGCGGCGGCCAGATAGCGGCAATAAGTGCCGGGTAGGCAATTATGCACGGCAATATCTGCAGGCAAGAATTGCCCACCGGCAGCCTTTGACCATCATATTCTACGTAGAATCAAGGAAATGTTATTGTACAAAGACTTAGAAGGTTGTGGGCCAATTCGATAAGTAGTGTCCGCCAACCTGCTTACCCTCATATACTTCTAGCAGCCGGGCCAGATGCGCCCTGGTTTCCCTAGGGTCTATGACATATTGGGCCTCATAAAGGCCTGCCAGATCCCAGGCTTCCGTATCACGGTCAAGTTCTGCCGCTAGGGCCTCAAATCGCTCCGGGTCCTCGTCCGCTTTAACGCCATGGAGCACGTTGACGGCGAGGCGTGGCTCCATGAAGCCCAGATCCGCCGTCGGCCATGCCAGCACCTCGTCCGCGTTCCGCCCGCCGCCCATATTCAGATAGGCTTGGCCGAAGCTTTTGCGCACAATCACACTGAAGCGCGGAACGGTGACCTGCGCCAAAGCATTCATCCAATTCATGATCTTGCCGGGGGCGCGTTTCCGCTCACCCTCAACGCCGATAAAGAACCCAGGCTGGTCCACCATGGAGATCAGCGGGATGTTGAAACTGTCACAGAGCACGATGAAGGATACGGCCTTGTCGCAGGCGTCCGGGTCAATCGCGCCCGCCTTGTAGCGCGGATTATTGGCGAGGAAGCCGACAACGCGGCCTTCAATCCGCGCGAACGCTGTGACGACGGCGCGGCCAAATAGCGACTTGAGTTCAAAGACGCTCCCCTGGTCGGCGATGACGTTCAACACCTTCTTCATGTCATACACACGCCGCCGCGCTTCCGGCACGATCTCCAGCAGCTTCTCTTGGTCATCGGCTTGGCCGGCTTCGGTCCGGGGCGGTGGGAGGCTGTGATGGGATGGCATATAGGAGAGGTAGGTTTTGACGGCGTCTAGCACTTCCTCATCGGTATCAAACGCGGCGTCGACGAGGCCGGTGGTCTTGGCGTGGAGCTCCCATCCGCCCAATTCTTCCGCCGAAATATCCTGGCTGATCGCGAGCGAGGTCACGCGCGGGCTGGTGACGGCCATGACGGCGCCTTTGCGCGCGAACACCACGTCAGAGATCACGCTATACCAGGTGGATGAGCCATAGGACTGCCCCATCAGCGTTGAGACCCAAGGCGTTTCGCGGCCCCGGCGATATTCCTCCCGGTCCTGGCCGATGGTGGCGCGCCCGGATGCGCCCATGCGGTCGGGCATGCGTCCGCCGCTGCTTTCGCCAAGCAGGATGAGCGGCATCTGGCGCTCGCGCGCCGTTTTTTTCATATGCCCCATCTTCTTCATGTTGACTTGAGATGAGGATGCGCCGAGCACCGTGAAATCATTGGCGACGAGCGCTGCCGGACGCCCATCAATCTTGCCATAGCCCGCAATTTTGCCATCCGCTGGAGATTTCTCCCGCGTTTCAGGGCGGATCGAATAGGCGTGCAGGCCCGCTTCCAGGAACGAACCATCGTCCAGCAGATAATCCAGCCGTTCGCGCGCGTTCAGAACGCCTGCATTCCGCCGGGCTTCCAGTTTCCGCTCACCGCCCATAGCCAGCGCTTCGGCGCGCCGCCGTTCCAGTTCAGCCAATTTCTCATCATGCGCCATTAAATATGCCCGGTCATACGGAGGCCAAAAAAGGTATTGCTAGAACACTATATCGGCTGAACGGCTGCGCCAATCGCCGCCCGCCCCGTATGGAATGTTCATGGGAACTCAATGCAGCGCTGACATGCGGGGCGCTTTTATTCAACCGGCGCCAGCACCCAATCCATGTTGACGACGTTGAAGGGGCGCTGGATATCAGGGAAGTTGGCGAGGTCTTCCTCCGTCGGCGCATTGTCGAAGGATTTCACTAAGTCTGCGCGCACGCCGAAAACCGCGTCCTTATCGACATAAGGATCAGCCGCGTTGAAAATTTGGCTGACATGGCGCTTATGGCCATCGGCGGAAATGATGAAATGGACATGGGCCGGCCGCCAGCTGTGCCATCCCGCCGCCTTCACAAGCCTGCCGCCCGCGCCGTCTTCACGGACCTTGTAGGATTCTGGCTTAACGGTCGCGAAGCTATATCGGCCATCGGCATCGGCGCGAAGCGTGCAGCGGAGATTGTCGTCCGGTTGATCGGGGTCCTGCACGGTGTAGAGGCCGTTCGGCGCATTCTGCCAGATCTCCAGCACTGCATGGGGCAGCGGCGCGCCGCTGGCGCTGCGGACTTGGCCTTGGACCACCATCCGCTCGCCCGGATTATCCTTGATGAGATCAGCGCCGCTGTCCTGATCCGGTTGGCCCGGCACATAGAACGGGCCAAGCAAGGTTGCAGAGGTGGCGCCCTCATCATCCCGCCCGTCGACCAGATCAACGGTTGCGGAGACGCCGAGCAGGTCCGACAACAGGATAAAGTCATTCCTCTGATCGCCGCTTGCTTTTGCGGCCTGTAGCAGAAAATCCATCGTGATCCGCCATTCTTCCGGCGTTAGTTTGATATCCCGCACCAAATCATGCAGGCGCGGGATCACAATGCCCAAAATTTCACGGAGCCGCTCGTTGGAGGTATCGGAATAGGCGCCGACGACGGCATCAGTAATTGTGTCGTACCCAATATCACGCATGGATTTTCTCCTAGATTGACCGGGATGGTTTCGATATTGCTGAAACTATGCGGGCGAATTCGTAGGCTTTCAATGACTGGCCGAGCGACGGCCGCAGGAGCATTTATCGTTCTGTCAGCGGCGCGCTGTCAGACAATAGCTCCTCAATGAAAAGGCTCAGCAATTGCGTTCTGGAATTGACATCGGCTTTCCGGTAGATCGCATTACACTGCGCCTTGATGGTGCCTTCCTTTGTATTCCGGACACGGGCCATTTCAGCGATAGACAGGCCCTTGATCGACAGTAGCGCTACTTCCTGTTCTGAGGGCGTCAGCGACCATTGATCGAAATACTCTTCAAGCAGCTGCGAAAATGCGCCAGAAGCGGCTCGCAGTTGTTGCTCCATCCGCTTTTGGCGGCCTAAGACTTGCCGGATTTCCAGGATTGTGAAGATCAGCCCAAAAACCAATGCGGAGACAACCAAGGTCTCGAGTGTCAGGTTTTCGACCATCGGCCAAGCCTGCATGACGCTAAATCGATCAGACAAGACATCATAGATAAAGAATACGGCGCAGATTGATTGGAGCAATAAGAGGCCCCATAGCAAGTTCACGCGGCGAATGGGTAGGACCGATATGGACACCGACGGTTTCCACTGGGCTGGATCACTCGGAAATTCGATCCTATAGAACTACGGCGGGTACGCGATCCTCTTTTGATGGACGAGTGAGATTTGCGGTTAACGGACTGGGGGCTCCGTGGGGCTGCGGAGCCCCCAAGGGCGATCAATCGTCGATTTCGACTTTGACGATTTCGCCGGTGGCCTGGGCAATCTCGAACTCGAATTCCGCTGCGTCATTCGCGTTGCCGCTGGCCGTTTTCTCTACCTCGACTTCGAGGATGCCGTCTTCCCGCTCGATTTCTTTGATAACGAACCCTCGGCTTTCGAGAGCTGCGCTAACTTCGGCTGCAGTTTTGCCGAGATAATCGCCAACGGCGAGATCAGCGGCGCTGGCGCTGAACGGCAGCAACAAAGCGCCGCCAGCAATGGCGGCTGCGGCGAGTGTGTTGGTGATAGAAAGGGTCATTACGTAGTTCTCCGTTTCTGGCTTGGGCAATCCGGGAATTCGGACTTGCCGGGCCATATGTGGAGATGGTTCAGCTCTGCCAAATAGGCTAAAGGCCTATCACACTTGGCATATAACCTAAGTTTACGGACGATGCTCTAGACTTCGTCTGGCTCGCCCGCAGCGACCCATTTTTCATATTCAGCCAGCGCCTTGTCGTTAGGCGGATAGAGGCCCGGCATCGGATCGCCCTTCGCTAGTCGTTTGTTCACCCAACCTTCGATATGATCTTGCGCCAACCCGCCATCTGCGACAGTGGCGGCATATTCAGCCGGGACAGCGACAACGCCTTCATCGTCGCCGACGATAATATCGCCTGGAAACACGGTTACGCCGCCGCAACTCACCACGCAGTCCTGGTCGATTAGCATGAGTTTGGTGAAGCTCGGCGGCGGGGCGGATGCAGTGCAGCATACTGGCATGCCAAGGCCGTGAATTTCCGGCATGTCGCGCATACCGCCATCGGTTACGGCGGCCGCGATGCCGCGCATT